>JAGIBJ010000139.1 GCA_017744415.1 Solirubrobacteraceae bacterium | reverse complement strand
AGACGAAGTAGCCCTTCCAGCCGGCAGCACGGAGCTGCTTGACCAGCAGGCCGGCCTCGGCGTAGTAGCCGCCGTACCAGAGCGCGTCGGCGCCGGACGCCTTCACCTTGGTGACCGTCGGACCGAAGTCGGTCTGCTTGGCCTGCACGGTGTCGGTCCCCGTGACGAGGCTGCTCCCGAGCGCCTTCTCGACGCCTTCGGCGATGCCCTTGCCGTATTCCGAGGCGTCGTCGACGACGAACACCTTCTTGGCCTTGAGGTTGTCCTTGATGTACTTCGCAGCAGCCGGCGCCTGGGTGGCGTCGTTGCCGAGCACGCGGTGGAAGGTCTTCCAGCCGTTCTTGGTGAGGTCGGGGTTCGTGGCCGAGGCCGACACCGTCACGAGGCCGGCCTCGCTGAAGGCCGGGCCGGTTGCATCGGACTCGCCTGAGAAGGTGGGGCCGACGACGCCGATGATCGACTTGTCGTTGATCACCTGCGTGGCGAGCGGGGTCGCCTTCTCCGGATCACCCTGCGAGTCGAACTCCTTCAGCGTGACCTTGCAGTCCGGGTTCGCGTCGTTGTAGTCCTTCAGCGCGACGTCGACGCCGCCGATGATGTTGATGCCGAGGTTGGCGGCGTCACCGGTCTTCGGGCCGAAGAACGCGATCGACACGCCGCTGCACGACGCGCCTCCGTCGCTCGACGCCGAGTCGGAGCTGCCGCCGTCACTGGTGGTGCCGCAGGAGGCGAGGCCAAGGCCTGCCGCTGCGACGAGCGCCACGATGGCGCCACGTGAGCTTCTGGAACGATGCATTCGGTCCTCCATGGGTTGCGGCACCGGGCGATCTCCGGCACTGCGGGTGGGATTCGGCCACGCTACCTCCACGCCCGGCGACCGCGTTTTGGACGGGTGGCGCACGTCCGGGCAGCGACTCTGGCCCGGCGGAGCACGAGGGTGGCGCACCACCCTCGTAACACCGTGATGCTCCGTTCGATGGTTGATCGCACGGCGCGGCGCGGGGCCGTGCAACCAACGATCTAGCCGGTGCGGCGCGCGAGCACGATGCAATCGGGCCGCGACGAGGGAGCGCCGTCCGGGCCGCGCATCGGCACGGTGACGTCGGCGGCGACCTCGACCACCCATCCGCCGCCCAGTTCGAGCAGCCCCACCGTGGCCGCGGCATCCGGGAACTCCGGGAAGTACTTGCCCGGTTCCGCGTGCGCGGGCGCGCCCGCGTGCGAGATCACGAGCAGGTGCCCGCCGGGCGCGACGGCCTGCGCCGCGCGGCGCAGGATCGGCTCGCGCGCGAACTCCTGGTGCCACGAGTGCAGGTACGACGCCGTGACGAGGTCGAAGGTGCCCGCCGGGAAGTCGGTCGCGAGGTCGTAGCGCGCCCAGCTGATCGCGCCGGCGGGCACGCCCTCGTCGGCAGCGTGCGCCGCGGCCTTGCTGAGCGCCGCATGCGCGACGTCGGTGGCGAGCACCGTCCAGCCCTGGCGGGCCAGCCAGATCGCATCGGCGCCTTCCCCGCAGCCGAGCTCGAGCGCGGTGCCCGGCGCGAGCGGGGTCGCATGCTCCACGAGGAGCGCGTTGGGGTTGCCGCTCCAGATGCGGTCGCTGGTCGCGTAGCGCTGCTCCCACTGCTCGGCATTCGTGCCGTGCTGCTCGTGGTCGTGCTGGTGCGCCATGGTCGTGCTCCTATGCCGGCTCAGCGGGGCGGCGGGGTCCAACGGAGCGTGGTGCCCGTGAACTGGTCGCCGTAGACGAACTGCACCATGCCGGGCTTGGCCGCGCTCTGCGACGGCGAGGAGAAGAACACGTCGCCCTCGTTCTCCTCCCCCGGCTCGAGGATGCTCGGCAGCGGCGTACCGATGTCGCTGTAGGTCTCGCGCGCGGTCGCGACGGGGTAGCCGTCCTTCGTCGCGAGCTGGAAGCCGTCGCTGCCGAGGAGCTGGTCCTTGTCGCTGCGCGAGCGGATGCGCACGTGCGCAAGGTAGTAGTGGTCGAGGCCCGTCGCGAACTCGTCCTGGCTGAGCTCCCGCTGCGGGATGCGGCGCAACGACTCGACGATGATCCGCGCGTCGACCGGCTCGGCGGCGGGATCCTCGCGCGCCTGCAGGCGCAGCGGCTCGCCGTACTCGGCCTGCATCGTCGACTTCACGCTGTCGACCTGGAACTTCTCGGGACCGCCCGGGATCAGGACGTAGTCGCGGATGCCGCCGTCGTCGAGGATCACGCGGATGATCCCCTCACCGTCGATCAGCTCGGCGTCCTTCACCCGGTACTGCCCGCGATTCACGAGCATGTCGACCGGCACCTGCCCCTCGGTGCAGAGCTTGCGACCCGTCGCCGGATCGGGATCGATCGACTCCGCCATGCGATCGGAGAGGAGGTCGCACCGATCCTTGTTGAGGTAGAGCCGTAGGGCGTGTACGGCGGGCGCCGGGTCGCCGGGCTTGGCGACGTCCTGCGGGGCCTCGGACTCGACGCCGCACGCCCCGAGGGCCAGGGCCGCGAGCAGGGCCAGCGCACCGCCCGCCAGACCTCGGGCGCGGAGGGACGGGGGCATCGCCGGATCATAGAACGCCCGGCCGTTTCACTTCGCCACCGCGCGTGCACGCTTATCCGGACCGTACGCAAGCTTCACGCAACCTTCACCAAGCTCTCAGGGTCCGCTCAATGTCGGAGCCGAACCTTGGGACATGAGCGCAGAGCAACCGTCACGTTCACCCCGCGCCTCGGCGCGCCAGATCCGACAGCGCAGGCTCAAATGGGGAGCCGCCAGCGGAAGCATCGGACTGTTCGTCGCCTCGTGGCTCGGCATCGCGACCACGAACGGCGCCAGCACGGCGTCGACGATCGCCACCGAGACCGCGGCGTCGACCGGCACCACCACCGGCGAGTCGGCCACGAGCTCGTCCGACGACGCCACCGCGAACGTGACGCCAACGGCGACGCCCGAGGCGACGAGCTCGGACGACTGGAGCTACGACGGCGACACCTCGCCCGAGGACAGCTGGAGCACCGACAGCTCCGCCAGCGACTCGTCGACGAGCAGCGGGAGCACGTCGAGCGGCAGCTCGTCGGTGAGCCCGAGCGCGTCGTCGACGGCCCAGTCCTAGGCGACCTCTCCGGGGCTTCTCAGGGAACTCCAATGCAGCCACTGAATGGTGAACTCATGACGACGACCCGCTCCACTCCCGGTCCAGGTGGCGAGCGCCGCCGCTCCTTCGAGCGGTTCGGCAGCCACGTCGAACTGCGGGTGCTGCCCCCGGACGGCCACCGCGGCCACGCCGAGCAGCGCCTCGACCGCGCGGAGCTGATCCTCGCCGAGTTCGACCAGCGCCTGAGCCGCTTCGACCCGGCCTCCGAACTCTGCGCACTCAACGCCGATCACCGCGCGGCGGTGCCGGCCAGCCACATGATGCAGCGCTTCGCCGAGGCCGTGAGCTGGGCCGGCCGCCGCAGCGGCGGACTCGTCGACGCGACGCAGCTCGATGCCATCGAGGCCGCCGGCTACCGCGACTCCCTGGCGCTCGCCGACCTCGACGCCGGCGTGCTGCAGCAGCTCACCGTGGGTGAGGGCGTCGGCCGCCGCACCGGCACCAACCAGGCTTGGCGGTTCGTCGGCGCACTCGGCGGCGCCGTGCACCGGCCGCTCGGCGTGCGCCTCGACAGCGGCGGCCTGGGCAAGGGCCTCGCCGCCGATCTCGCCGCCGACGCGCTGCGCGGCGCGACGAGCTGGCTCGTCGACTGCGGCGGCGATCTTCGTCTCGGCGGCACGGCGCGGCGCCCGCGACCGATCGACGTGCGCGACCCCCTCGATCCCGAGCGCGTGATCCACCGGCTGCACGTGACGAGCGGCGGCGTGGCGACGAGCGGCATCACCCGCCGCAGCTGGGGCGACGACCACGGCGGTTCTGGCCACCACCTCATCGATCCGCGCACCGGCCGGCCGGCCGCTACCGATGTGCTGCAGGTCACCGCCCTCGCGCCGACGGCCCTCGAGGCCGAGGTGCTCGCGAAGACGGCCCTGCTGCGCGGCAGCGGCGAGGCCCACGCCGCACTGATCCACGGCGGCGTGCTCGTCCACGAGACGGGCGTCGTCGAGGTGGTCGCGCCCCCGCGCCTCGCGCAGCGCGACCGCCACGCTCCCCCGCGCGCTCTCTTCCGGATGCCCGCCGAGGCCACGTGGGCGGTGTCGCGATGATCGTCGCCGACCTCGGGCTCGCCTGGGTGACCACGCGCGCCGCCGGCACGGCAGCGCTGCTCACCTCGACGGGCTCCGTGCTGCTCGGGCTCGCGCTCGCCGGCCGCATGCCGACGGGCCGCGGGAGGCTCGGCGACGTGCGCGTGCTTCACCAGACGCTCGGCATCGCGACGATGGTCGCGCTTACGATCCACATGCTCACGCTGCTGATCGATCCGTGGCTCTCGCCGTCGGTGCTTCAGCTCCTGATCCCGTTCCAGATGGACTACCGCCCGCTCTGGACCGGCGTCGGCATCCTCGCGGCCTACGGCTTCCTCGTCTTCGGGATGAGCGGGTATCTGCGGAAGCGGCTCGGCAAGCGCTGGAACGTGATCCACCGCTTCACCGGCCTGGCCTGGGTGATGGCCGTGGCGCACACGCTCGGGGCGGGCAGCGATGCCGGCCAGGCGTGGTACCTGCTGGTGGTCGCGCTCTGCGTCGTCCCGGTGGTCGGGCTCGCGACCTACCGGATCGCGCAGGCGCGAGGTGCTCGCGCCAGCGTGCCGGCCTCGGCTGGGGCCGAGGCGCACGCGCGGCGGGGCGGCAGCCCCGCGCCTGTGAGGACGAGGGGGAGTGTGGCGCCGCCCGCGCCGAGAGGTGAAGCGGCCGCGCCCAACCTGTGGGCGCACCCGGAACGCTCGTCGCCGAACCGGTCCTAGTCGGTCCGGCGAATCCAACAGAGCCTCCGGCTGGGGGGAGGTCGCTCCACACGACGGAGGGGCCCCTCAGCCGGAGTTCCTACGCGGCATAGCGGCCTCCTTCGCGGTGGGCGGCCGGGCTCGAGGGCGCGAGGCCTCGCTCGAGCACTTCGGCGGCATCGGCAAGCATGGGGCGCAATTGCTCCGGCGTGATGCGGAACATGTCGGCTCGGGTCGTCATGGCGATCATCCCCGACCACAACGCCCAGAAGTACGAGACCACCTGCTGGATCGGCATGTCGCGGATCTCGCCGGCCTCGATCGCGGCGTGGGCATCGGCGGCGAGCTGGAAGATGTCGCGCTGCACGAGTTCCTGGATGTGGTCCTCGAGATCGGAATACTCGGCGATCCCGGTGCGCTCGGTGGCGCGCTCGCCGACGATCCGGAACTCGTCCGGGTGGGCGATGGCGAATTCGACGAACGCCTCACCCATGCGCTTCATGCGCTCGACGGGCGACGCCGACCAGGGCCGACGGCCGGTGTAGGAGAGGCACACCTCGAGGGCGCGCTCGACGACGGCCAGGTAGAGCCGTTCCTTGCTGCCGTAATGCACGTAGATCGAGCCGACGGCCACGTCAGCCGCGATCGCGATCTGATCGACGGTGACGCGTTGCGGCTCGTGGGTGGCGAAGAGGCCGGTGGCGGCCATGAGGATGCCTTCGGCCGTGCGCTGGGCACGGGTCTGGCGCGGACGTGAGGGCGTGTCGGACACAGGTGCTCCAAGAGGACGGGGAGCCGGGACAGGGATGGATCGCGCTGGATCCTGGTGAGACTTCTGCCGGTTGGTACCGGCGGGGACCACTGGGTTGTAGCGCAGTACCGGGGAGTACTACAAGGCCTCCCTGCACAACTGAGGATCGATCAACGCGCAGCCGCGAGCAGCGCAGGCCGAACGCTGGGAACTGAGCCAGCCGTCACTCCGGCACACCGCCGGGGCGGGACCCCAGATGCGACCCAGCGGAATCCGGCACACGGCGCCTTCCTACGCAAATCCGCTCCAGATGCGCCAGCCCGATCCGATGTTTGGACCAGAGAACCACCATGTCCGGCCTCCCCACCCGCATCGCCAACCTCCTCGATCACGGCCGCCAGGCCAGCGACGTCTCCCCCGAAGACCTCCGCCAGATGCGCGTGACCGGCACGGTCGAGTACGTCGCCGGCGCGACGACCCTCCTCACGGTCACGCTGCTCCCCGACGCCGACCCGACGGACCACCGCGCCTTCACGGTGCTCGCACTCCTCGGCCTCGCCTTCGCCGCCTTCCGCTGGTTCGCACCGCAGACGGTCCACATCGTCCGCGCTTCGCTCGTCACGGGCTTCCTCTACATCGGGGCGATCGTGGCAGTGGCGCACCCGCTCACCTCCACCCCCCTCTACTTCATCTGGCCCACGCTCACCGCGGCGTATTTCCTGGGCCGGCGCGGCCTCGCACTCGCCTTCGCCGGGAGCTCGGTGAGCTTCGCGGCCGCGCTCCTCTTCAACACCGCCGCCGAGAACGCGATGCAGACGTTCACGTCCACCTGGGCGGTGATCGTGATCGTCGGCCTGCTCGTCACCGTGCTGCGCGAGCGCGTGGACGGCCTCATGCGCGACCTCAAGCACACCGCTTCCACCGACATGCTCACGGGCCTCGTGAACCGACGCACGTTCGAGGAGATCACGCGCCGCGAGCTCGAGCGCGCACGCCGCACGAGCACGCCGCTCTCGATCGCCGTCTTCGACCTCGACCACTTCAAGTCGATCAACGACCGCCTCGGCCACGCCGAGGGCGACCGGGCCCTGAAGCGCTTCGCCGACCTCCTGCGCACCTCGTGCCGGCTCGTCGACGTGCCCGCCCGAATCGGCGGGGAGGAGTTCGCGATGATCCTCTCCGGGACCGACGCCGAGGGCGCGTGCATCTACGCCGAGCGCCTCCTGCACCGCGTGCTCGACGAGACCAAGGACGACCTCGCACCGCTCTCCGTGAGCATCGGCATCACCGAGATGACGAGTGCCGACGACTCGCTCGACGTGCTCCTGCTCGCCGCCGACCGCGCCCTCTACGAGGCCAAGCACCGCGGTCGTGCGCGTGCCGTGGTCGCTCGCCCGGCCACGCCATCGCAGCTCGAGCACACCGGCGAGCGCCTCGAGCTCGTCGAGGCGTCCAAGTTGCGCGTCACCCCGACGTCCCGTACTGCGGCCTAAACACCGCGTTCTGGTCCGGTAATCCACAGGACCAAGCGAAAACGCGCCTGGACGCCGCAGGCTGGACCGTCTTAGGGTCCAGACCCGATCGTCCTCCATACCCGATTCCGCCGATAGAGGACCCATGAGGTCCAACCTTCACCGGGGTCGATGAGCCGCACGGCGGTCCTTCGGCTGCGCGGCGGTCGCCGCGCGAACCACGTCACGGACGACGATCGCCTGTTGCTGCGGTTCGTCGGCTCGGCGCAGTACCTGGCTGGCGCGTTCCTGCTCGTCGCGCTCGCGGCGATGCCGGATCCGGATCCGACCGACCACCCCGCCGCCTTCCTGCTGGCGGGCCTCGGGATGATGGCCGGCACGATGCGCTGGATGGCGAAGGACTCCGGTCCGATGGCCTCGCGCATCGCCAACCTCGGCTGCATCGTCTATGTCGGCGCGATCATCGCGACCGCCCGCCCGCTGGGAGCCGCGGCCCTGCTGATGCTCTGGCCGGTGATGAACACCGCCTACTTCCTCGGGCGCCGCGACCTCGTCGCCGCATGCCTCGTCGCGGTCGGCTCGCTGATGGCAGGCCTGACGGTCAACCCGACCGTCACCGCCGACGTCGCGCTGCAGCTCGTGCCCACCGCGGGCATCCTGATCGCGACGAGCATCCTCGTCGTCCTGCTGCGCGAGCGGATCGACCGGCTCATCGGCGATCTCGAGCGCACGGCCTCCACCGACGGCCTCACGGGCCTGAGCAACCGCCGCACGTTCAACGAGGCGTTCGACCGCGAGATCGAGCGTGCGCGCCGCGCCGGCACCCCGCTCTCGGTGGCGATGTTCGACATCGATCGCTTCAAAGCGATCAACGACTGCTTCGGCCATGCCGAGGGCGACAAGGCCCTCATCCGCTTCGCGAATCTCCTCGCGACGGAGTGCCGCTCGTTCGACGTGCCGGGTCGGCTCGGCGGCGAGGAGTTCGGCCTCCTGCTCGTCGGCTCACCGGCTGAGGGCGCGGCAGCGTTCGCGTCGCGCCTACGCCGCCGCCTGGAGCTGGTGACGCAGCACGACCTCACCCCGTTCACGGTGAGCTGCGGCATCGCCGAACTCGATGTGCACGGCCACGACGCCGAGCACATCATGCTCGCGGCCGACCGGGCCCTCTACAAGGCGAAGAACGACGGCCGCGACCGCTACATCGTGGCCGAGGCGCCGCAGGCGATGCCGGACGAGGCGCCGTCAACCGGTGGCAACGCGCTCGATGCGCTTGCCACCCGCGTCGAGATCGGTCAGAGCGCCGAGCAGCTTTCGCTGTCGGTGACCTTGAAGCTCGACCCGCAGCCGCAGGCCGCGACGACGTTGGGGTTCTCGACCTTGAACCCGGCGCCGGTCAACGCCTCGACGAAGTCGATCACCGAGCCCTCGACGTAGGGCAGCGAGTCGGCGTCGACGAGGATGCGCAGGCCGCGATCCTCGTACACCTGGTCGCCGCCGCGCTGCTCGTCGAACGCCAGCTGGTACTGGAAGCCGGAACAGCCGCCGCCCTTCACGCCGACGCGCAGGCCGGCCACGGCCACGTCGGCGTTCTGCGCGGTAAGGTACTCGCGGACCTTGTCCGCGCCCTTGTCGGTGAGGGTGATCATCGTTCGGGAGGTCTCCGGGTGGCTGGTTCGGGAGGTGAAGGCCCGCCGGGCCGACTTCTCTCCAGAGTCATCGGCTCGCTTCCATGAGTGTAGTAGCCCGCGCGAGACCGCTACGCTCGAACTCATGCCAACCCCCGAGGAACTGCAGCGCCGGATCGAGGAATCGATCCCGGGTGCCGAGGCCGTCGTCATCGACACCACCGGCACCGAGGACCACTTCCGCGCCGAGGTGCGCAGCCCCGCCTTCGCCGGTCTCACCCGAATTCAGCAGCACAAGCTGGTGTACGAGGTGTTCGGCGACGAGATCGGGGGCGCCATCCATGCCCTCTCCCTGAAGACGGAGACCCCATGAGCGACACGCCCACCCTGAGCGATCAGATCAAGTCGGCGATCGACCAGAACGAAGTCATCCTGTTCATGAAGGGCACGCCGGATCGTCCGATGTGCGGCTTCTCGCAGCGTGCCTCGGCCACCCTCACGTCGCTGCAGGTGCCGTTCGCGAGCGTCGACATCCTCCCGGACCCGCGCATCCGCGAGGAGCTCTCGGCCCTCTCGCAGTGGCCCACGATCCCGCAGCTCTTCGTACGGGGTGAGCTCGTCGGCGGCTGCGACATCATCCTCGAGATGGCCGACACCGGCGAGCTGCAGACGCTGCTCGGCGTCGAGGGCGCGGCGGATGCCGGCTCCGAGGAGCCCGCACCGCTGCAGATCGAGAACCGTCTCGGCTAGCGGCCGGGCGGGGCGCCCGGGCTACCAGCTCGGGCGCACGTTCACCGAGGCGCTCCCCGTGACCGTGACGGTCGGGAGTTCCTTGGCCACCTTCACGCGACGCTGGAGCTCGGTGATCTCCTCGTCGCTGAGGTCGGTCTCGTCGCCGGCGAACGCGGCGAGGATCTCGTCGCCGGGCACGCCGGGCACCGCGACCGCGCGCAGGCCGGAGAGCCCGGACGGCGTGTAGAGCGCACGCAGCGCGCTGAGGTTCTTCGGCGGCGCCGGGGAATCCTCGTCGTCACCGAAGAGGGCGTCGGAGAAGCTGGCGTCGCTCGTCACTTCGACGGGATCGGCGAGCACGGCGATGCCGGTGCGCAGGCCGGCCGCGGCCTTCGGGATGCGGACCTGGATCGGCACCTCGCGGCGCTCGCCCGTCGAGCCCTGGATCACCACGACGCGCACCGTCGCCACGGTGCCTGCCTTGAGCTTCTTCGGCTGGCGCACGCGCACGATCTGGGCGGTGTCGGCTTCGTCGCGCAGGCGCACGTCGACGTTCACGCGATCGATCAGCTTGAGGAAGCGCTCGGCGCTCACGGCGGGCGTGACGGCCCCCGCGACGGCCTCCGCGACCCCGCTCTCGATGCCGCCGACGGATGCGTCGGCGGTGGGGACGACGGTGTCGGCGCACTGGTAGAGCGGCACCTTCTGACCCTTCAGGAAGATCGTGGTGCACGCGTGCGCCGAGCCGCCGATCACGGCCTGGCTCGTGAGGCGCTGCAGGGCCGCGCCGGCGTTCGCGCCCGCGGCGAGCGGAAGCAGGCCGGCGGTGCTGCCGCCGCGCACCGCGCGCTCGTCGGTGACGCTCGTGGTCGCGGTCTGCACGATGGCGCCGGCGGCGTTGCGGACGGTGACATCGGTCGGGATCGTCGCCGGGAGCGGGCCGAGCACGCCGCCAACGGCGAACGCGCCGTCGAACCCGACCGTGCCCACCGCGGCACCGGGCGTGCCGAGCTTGTAACTCACCTGGTCGGCGATGGCGGGCGAGCCGATCACCGTCGTGATCGACGCCTGCTGCAGCATCATGCGCGCGGCGCCGTTGCCGTTGTAGGGGTGGCCGAAGAGCCAGACGCGATCGCCGTCGACGTAGGTGACGGTGCCGATGGCGCCGGCGTTCACGTCGCCCGTCACCTGGCTCACGGCCACGGCCGAGCCACCAACGAGCGGGCCCGCGGCGGGAGCATCGGCCGCGCGGCTGGCGGTAGGGCCGACGAACATCGGCAGGCCGGCCTTCGTCGACACGCGCGCGAGGCGGCTCGCGAGCGGGCCGCGCACGCCGGTGAGCGTGAGCGGAGCGCGGCCGGTGCCCCAGGGCTGCGCGGTGGCGGACGCGCTCGTCGCCGTGCGCTTGGCCTTCTTGGCTCTGGCTTTCTTGGCCTTCGCCTTCGCGGCGGCCGACTTCGAGGTCGTGGTTGGCGTCTTGGACGTCGACGGTTCGCCGATCGTGGGGGCCGTCGGGCCGTTCGCGAACGTCGGCGTGCCGAGCATCGCCTCGATCGGCGTGACGCCGCCGACGAGGTTGTCGTACTGGCCGATGCCCTGCGAGATCGCGCCGACGACGCGCGACACGCCCGCCGCGTCCGGGCACCAAACGGGCGAGCCGCTGAAGCCCTGGCCGATGCCGGTGCCGGCGATCGCGGCGCCGGAGAACCGCATCACGATGAGCGAGTCGGACGGCCGCGGGCCGCCCTCGATGCCGAGCACGGTGGCGTCGAACGCGACGGGCTCCGTGCCCTGCACGACGGAGAGCGCCGTGCACTGCATGCCCGCGCGCACGTCGGCGAGGGCCATCGTCGGCTCGCCCGCGTACGCGGGCGCGGGAAGGCACGTAGCGAGCAGCGCGAGGGCCGGCATGGCCGCCGACGCGAGCCTGGGACGGGAGCAGGGCATTCGCGCAACGCTACCCGTCGGCGCGGCGCGGCGGGCCGCCCAGTCAGGCCGCAACGTGCGGGTTGAGCGGCCAGGCGGTGACGCGGGGCGTCGGCGCGTGGGGCTAGGGTGCTGTCCATGCCCGTCGCCGTCGTCACGGACTCCACGAACTACCTCCCGCCGGAGGAGCTCGTCGGTCACGAGCTATCGGTGATCCCGCTGTGGCTCGTCGAGAACGGCCGCGCCACGCGCGAAGACCTGATCGGCGACTGGGGCGAGCTCTACCGCGCGCTGCGCGCCGGCGAGCGCTCGCTCTCCACGTCACAGCCGTCGGTCGGCGAATTTCTCGAGCTCTACGAGCCGCTGCTCGCTGACGGCCGCGACATCGTCTCGGTGCACATCACCACGGGCATGTCGGGCACGGTCGAGACGGCCCGCCAGGCGCGCGACGAGGCGCTGCTGAAGTTCCCTGAGCGCACGATCGAGATCGTCGACAGCGGCTCGACCGCGGGCGGTCTCGCACTCTGCGTCGCCGGCGCACTCCGTGCTGCCGAGAAGAACGCGAGCGCTGCGGGCGTCGCTGCTGCCGCCGCTGAGGTGAGCAGCACGATGCGCGTGCGTTTCGGCCTCGACACGCTGGAGTACCTTCGCCGCGGCGGCCGCATCGGCCGCGCGCAGGGCCTCCTCGGCTCGACGCTGCAGATTCGCCCGATCCTCAAGCTCGACGGCGGCCCCGGCTCGGAGAACGAGACGGTGGAGAAGATCCGCACGAGCTCGAAGATGCGCCAGCGCCTGCTGCGGTTCTTCGACGAGTTCGCACAGGAGGGCCTCGATGCCTGGATGGTGATGCACGTGCTCGCCCCGGATGTCGTCGAAGAGTTCCTCGAGGCCGGCCGCAACGTGTTCGGCACCGATCCGGTCGCCATCTGCGAGGCCGGCCCCGTGGTCGGCGCGCACACCGGCCCGGGGATGATCGGCGTCGCTGCGGCGCCGAGCCGCCTGGTCGGCACGGGCAGCCTGCGCGGCGGCGAACTCGCCGGCGCGGCCGCCGAGTAGCGTCCTGGCGCCCACGTCAGACGCGCGTCTCGCTTCGCGGGCGCGCCCGATGCCCCGAGATTCTGGGCGTTTTCGCGTGGCGCGGCGTCCGAGTTGAACCTTGCTTCACAACGTCTTGGACCAGCGGGTCCCGAGGCGTACCATTCTGTGCGTCCGGTCACTGTCCCGTCCGGCTCGTGTCTCGTCCCTGAGGAAGTCCATGTCCTACGCACCCAAGGCCGCCCGGGCTGCCGCGCTTGCGGTCGTCGCGCTCGGCGCCGGCGCCGCGTCGGCCTCCGCGGCCGTGCCCGCCTTCTACAACCCGCCCGCGTCGCTGCCGTCCGGCAACGGCGACCTGATCAAGAGCCAGCCGCAGCCGCTCGGCGCGTCGATCGAGATCGCCGGCGTGCCGCTGTGGATGCCCGGCAAGGCCACGAAGGTGATGTACAAGTCCACCGACGCGAACGGCTTGCCGGTCGCGGTCACCGGCGTCTACATCGAGCCGACGAAGAAGTGGTCCGGTAGCGGTGCTCGCCCGCTCGTCTCCTACGCTGCCGGCACCCAGGGCCAGGGCGACGCCTGTGCGCCGTCCCGCACGCTGGAATCGGTGGTCGTCCTCGAGCCCGGCCAGACCGCGCTCGGGTACGAAATCCCGGGCATCTACAAGTTCCTCGATCGCGGCATCGCCGTGGTCATCACCGACTACGTCGGCCTCGGCACGCCCGATCGCATGCACACGTACGTCGACCGCAAAGACATGGGCCAGGCGGTCATCGACGCCGCTCGCGTGGCGCTGAAGGTGCCGGGCGCGACGGTCACGTCGTCGTCGCCCGTCGGCTTCTACGGCTACTCGCAGGGTGGCGGCGCGGCTGCGGCTGCCGCTGAGCTCGCCGGCTCCTACGGCGCGGGCGTCAACCTGAAGGCATCGTTCGCGGGTGCCCCGCCGGCCAACCTTCTCGACACGCTGAAGAAGGCCGACGGCACGATCCTCACGGGCGTGCTCGGCTACGCGATCAACGGCCTTCTCGCCAACAACTCGGCGCTGAAGCCAATTCTCGACCAGCAAACCAACGCTGCCGGCAAGGCTGCCCTCGCGAAGGCGGCCGAGCAGTGCATCGGCGATTCGATCGGCAGCTTCGCCTTCCAGAAGACGAGCTCGTGGACCACGAGCGGCAAGTCGGCCTACGACGTCGTCAACTCAATCCCGGCCGCCAAGGCGATCGCCGAGAAGCAGCGCATCGGCTTCGTGAAGCCCAGCAAGCCCGTGATGGTGGTCACCGGCACCCAGGACGACATCGTGCCCCACCCGCAGGCCAAGCAGATGGCGCTCGACTGGTGCTTCCGCGGCGGCAGCGTGTACTACCAGCCCGTCATCCAGCCCCTCGACACCGGCGGCACGAGCCTCAACCACCTCGCCCCCATGCTCACCGAGATGGACAAGGCCCAGAACTGGCTCGTCGACAAGATGAAGGGCTCCACCGCCAACTCCAGCAACTGCCTCGCGGCGCTGGTGCTGCCCTAACGCCGAGCTGAGCTGTGGACAGATCCCGCGGTGGCTGCGGGATCTGTCCACGCGTCAAGCGTTCCGGCGGCGAGGACCGCGCTCAGCCGAGGAGCCCGCCGAGGGCGACGAGGCCCCCGCCGAGCAGGAAGCCCGCTGCGGCGGCGGCGCCGGCGAACGGGATCGGCTTGCGGCCCACCTGGCGGCGCCAGTCGGTGGCCTGCTGGGTGGCGACGGTGAGTTCGCCGACGGCCTTGGTGAGGTCGTCGCGGTGGCTCTCGATGGAGGCGCGGATCTCTTCGGGCGTGCGCTGCGGGCTCATGCGTTCTTCCTCGCGTCGGCGACGGCTTGCTGGGTGGCCTTGGCCTCGGCGATGGCCATGTGCGGCACGGGCGGAGCGCCCTTCTTCAGGAGCTTCACGGCGACGAGGCCGGAGAGCGCGGCGAGGATGACGAAGAACACGGTGGCGAGCAGGTAGCCGAGCCACACGTGGTCGCCGCCGGTGAGGCTGAAGATGCCCCAAGCCAGCATGTGCGAGGCCATGATGAGGGCGAAGAAGAGGAACACGCCGGCGGCGACGCCGATGCCGGCACCACGACCAAGGTTGGTGACGCGATCAGTGACCTCGGCCTTTGCGAGCGCGATCTCCTCGGAGACGAGGTTCGTGACGCTGTTCGAGATGTCCTGAAGGGCGCGGGCGACCTGGGGCTCGTTGCTATCGGACAAGACGACGCACCACCATGGCAAGAAGGAAACCGATGCCGAACGCGAGGCCGATCAGGGCCTCCGGACGATCCTGGGCGAGACGCTCGATCTGCGCGACGACATCCCCGCCCGTGGCATCCGCAGCGGCGCCCGGCGGCGGCAGCTCGGGATCGGCTGCCGGATCGGCGAGCGGCGCGAAGCTGCCGGTGGGCTGTTCGTCGTCAGGCGTCGGGTCGGTCACGAGTCAGTGCTCCTGCGTGGACGGCGGGCGGCTGCCGGTCGCCGTGCTGATCGGCATTCAATCAAACGGGACGGGCCGCGCCTGGTACGCCTCCGGGCGCGCGAGGGCTGCCGTCGGGAGGGCTTCGCGAGCGTGCGCAACCGCGGCAGGGTCGAGGTCGGCGACGATCGTCGCGGCTCCCTTCTCCGGGGCGGCCGCGAGCACCTCACCCCAGGGACTGACGATCAGGCTCTGCCCGCCGCTCGCGGTGCCGTCCGCATGGGTGCCCGACTGGTTGGCTGCGATCACGTAGGCGCCGTGCTCGATCGCGCGGGCGCGCACCAGCACCTCCCAGTGCGCGCGCGTGGTCGCGAGGGTGAACGCGGCGGGGATCGTGAGCAGCGTCGCGCCCGCGCTCGCGAGGGCGCCGTAGAGGCCGGGGAAACGCAGGTCGAAGCAGATCGTGAGGCCGGCGACCCAGAACGGATCGGCGAGCGTGGCGGTGACCGGGTGGTCGCCGGGGCGCTCGGCATCGGACTCGCGGTAGCGCACGCCCGCGACATCCGCGTCGAAGAGGTGCACCTTGCGGTAGGCGGCCGCCACCTCGCCCGCGGGCGTGAGGTGGAGCGAGGTGTTGCGCAGGCGCTGATCCGCGTCGCCAGGATCGGCGGCCTCCGGGATCGAGCCGGCGATGAGATCGATGCCGAGCTCGGCGGCGAGCGCCTGGAGCTGGCCGACGACGGGCCCGTCGAGCAACTGCGCCGCGGGCCGCAGCGCGGTGGCGCCGCCGATGGCAAGCCACTTCTCCGGCAGCACGACGAGCTGGGCGCCGTCGGCAGCGGCAGCCCGCACGGCGGCGAGCGCCTGGGCGAGATTGGCCCCGATATCGGCACCGGCCGTGAGCTGGATCGCCGCGACTCGCATCGTCCTGCACGGTACCGTCCGCGCCATGAGCGACTTCGTGGCGGACTTCCAGGCGGCCTACGGGACCGACCTTCCGGCGATCGACCTCGGGCGCGGCGTGTACGAGGGTGCGGTGCACCAGGACGTCACGGTGAAGCTGCCGCTGAAGATGGTGAACCGCCACGGCCTGATCGCGGGCGCGACCGGCACCGGCAAGACGAAGACCCTCCAGGGCATCATCGAGCAGCTCTCCGCCGCGGGCGTGCCGACGGTGGTCGCCGACGTGAAGGGCGACGTGAGCGGCCTGCACGATCCGGGTGCGGCCGACGGCCCGGCGCCGAGCCGCATGGCCGAGCTCGGCCTCCCCTACGCCCCGACCGGCTTCCCCACCGAGTTCTACGCGATCGGCGGGATCGGCCCGGGCGTTCCGATCCGCGCGACGGTGAGCGACTTCGGCCCGCGCCTGATGGCGAAGATCCTCGAGAGCAACGAGACGCAGGAGCAGAGCCTCCAGCTCGTGTTCCACTACGCCGACAGCAAGGGCCTCCCGCTCCTGGACCTCTCGGATCTGCGCGCCCTGCTCACGTTCCTCACGTCGGACGACGGCAAGGCCGAGCTCGAGGGCATCGGCGGCCTCTCCAAGCAGACCGTCGGCGTGCTGCTGCGCTCGCTCGTCGGGCTCGAGACGGGCGGCGGCAACGAGTTCTTCGGCGAGCCGATGCTGCAGATCGCCGACCTCATCCGCACCGCGCCGGACGGGCGCGGCATCGCGAACGTGCTCGAGCTGCCGGCGGTGCAGGACAAGCCGGGCCTCTTCTCGACCGTGCTCATGTGGATGCTCGCCGAGCTCTTCGAGTCGCTCCCGGAGGTCGGCGACCTCGACCAGCCCAAGCTCGTCTTCTTCTTCGACGAGGCCCACCTGCTCTTCTCGGGCGCGACGCCCGCGTTCGTCGAATCGGTCGTCACCACCGTGCGACTGATCCGCTCGAAGGGTGTCGGCGTCTTCTTCATCACGCAGAGCCCGCGCGACATCCCGGGCGACGTGCTCGGCCAGCTCGGCAACCGGGTGCAGCACGCCCTGCGCGTGTTCACGCCGGAGGACGAGGAGGCGCTGCAGAAGGCCGTGAAGACCTACCCGAAGAGCAGCTACTACGACGTGGCCGAGCTGCTCACGTCGGTCGGCACGGGCGAGGCCGCAATCACGATCCTCACCGCGAAGGGCACGCCGACGCCGGTGGTGCACAGCAAGCTCCTCGCCCCCGCGTCGTCGATGGCGCCAGCCGCGAACGTCGACCAGCTCGCGAAGGCAGGGGCGCTCTACGCGAAGTACGGCACGCGCATCGAGAGCGAGAGCGCCCGGGAGATGCTGGCCGCGCGCGTGGACGCCGCGCACGACCACGCCGAAGAGGCGCCCGCGAAGAAGGGCCGGCCCACCAGCGACGACTTCGCCGGCGCGACTGGCACTGGCGAGGCGACCGCGAAGCCGGCCGGCGCCCCAGCGAAGAGCTCGGGCAAGCGCCACCGCGAGGCGGCGAGTGCGGCGGCCGGCGGCGCCGAGGTGGTCGGCACGTTCCTGAAGAGCCGTGAGGGCCGCGCGCTCATGCGCGACGTGGGCCGCGGCATCTTCGGGATGCTCAAGAAGCGCTGATCGGCGGCGCCGCCAGCCGCAGCAGCGGGCTCGGCCCCGGCGGAGCCTGCGGGCTGCGGCGGCCGAGCTCCGGATAGTCGACGACGAAGCCGTCGGTACCGAACGCAAGCTCGCACGAGAACGCGTGCTCCGGAGACTCGTACCCGAACCGGGGCGACGGATCGTCGGCGTCGCCGAGGCGCCGGTAGCGCTGGCGCAGCACCTGGGGTCTCAGGTCGGTGGTGCGGATCCAGACCGCGGGCACATCGACGGGCTCACCCTCGGGCAGCGTCAGCCGCGCGACCGGGAAGGCGTTCGTGAGCAGCGACGCCTCGAGGTCGACGTCGAGGCAGCCGTCGAGCTCCGGGGCGCGCACGTTGTTGACGGTCCAGTGGCCGTCGCCGTCGCCGGAGACGACCACACGAAGCTCGCTCGCAGCATCGGCGCAGCGCAGCACCGCGAAGCGAGTGCGGCCAGAGTCATCGAGCACGATCCGGTAGCGCAGCGCGAACGGCATGCCCTCGTCGACGGCCGCGACCGTGCCGGTGATCTCGAAGGCCTCCGGCCCGACAAGCGCCCGGCGCGCGACCACGGCCACCTCGGTGCCGTGCCGCTGCCCCTCGTGGATCCAGCTCAGTCCGCCGGCGCCTGCTCGCGCGGTGCGCTCCATGGCAGCAGCCTAGAAGCGCCGCCGAGGGCGTCGCCGGGCACCGCTCGACCTCCTCGCGCGGCCCGGGGTTACGATGCGCCCCGCTCGCCCCGGACGCGACACGCGCGCGCGACGGGCCGGTCCCAACCTCTCACTGCTTCCAGGAGCGCTTCATGGGTCTTCTCGACGACAAGGTCGCCATCGTCACCGGTTCGGCTCGCGGCATCGGCCGTGCCACCGCTGAGCTCCTCGCCGCCGCCGGCGCGAAGGTCGTGATCAACGACCTCGACGCCGACCTCGCCGCGCAGACCGCCAGCGAGATCGACGGCGAGACGGCCGTCTTCGGCGGCGACCTCACCAAGGGCGACGCTCCCGAGCAGCTCGTGAAGACCGCCATCGACGCGTGGGGCAAGCTCGACATCGTCGTCAACAACGCCGGCTATACGCTCGACGGCGCGCTCCACAAGATGAGCGACGAGAACTGGGACCGGATGCTCGACATCCACCTCACCGTTCCGTTCAAGGTGATCCGCGCCGCCTCGCCGTACATGCGCGAGGTCGCCAAGCAGGAGATCGCCGAGGGCAAGGAGGTGTTCCGCAAGATCGTGAACATCTCGTCGACCTCCGGCGTGTTCGGCAACGCTGCCCAGGCCAACTACGCGGCCGGCAAGTCGGGCGTCGTCGGCCTCACGAAGACCCTCGCCAAGGAGTGGGGCATGTTCAAGGTGAACGTGAACGCCGTGGCGTTCGGCTTCGTCGAGACGCGCCTCACCGCCTCCAAGGGCTCCGAGGGCACCACCGGCGCCGACGTCGGCGACGGCAAGAAGGTCGACCTCGGCATGAGCGACATCGTCCGCCAGGGCGCCACCATGATGACCCCGCTCGGTCGCGGCGCCACCCCGGAGGAGGCCGCCGGCGGCGTCTTCTTCATGTGCTCGCCGTACTCGAACTTCGTCACCGGCCAGACGCTCCTCGTCTCCGGCGGCATGTTCGGCGGCATGACGGCGTAAGGCCACCGCTTCGGTCGCGCGCCGCCGTCGGGCGGAGCGCGGCCCGCTCGGCACTCGGTGCCGAAGCACGACGGGCGCCGTCGCTCCTACGGGAGCGGCGGCGCCCGTCGTCGTTTCGCGGCGGCACCCTCGTCACCCCCGGCGCGCACTGTGGGGATCCGCGTGGGGGTTCCCCCGATGCCCTCGCACCCGAATCCGAGTTACAACGAAGCGCATCGACCTGCCCCGCTCTCGGGGGGGTCTCGAGCGCGCATGTCAGCCACCACCAGCAACCCCGCCACCGCCGCGCCCACGCGCGTCGACGAGGCCCTCGCCGAGCTCGCCGATCCGCCGGCCGCGCCCTCGCGCCGCCAGCGCGTGCGGCAAGAGCTGCGCTTCGCCGGGCCGATCGTCGGCCTCGTGCTCGGGATCAAGCTGCTGCTGTTCTGGCTCGGCGGTGTGGTCGGCGAGACGCTCGGCAACCGCGGCTTCGAGAGCTTCTTCGAGCGGTTCCACATGTGGAACGTCTGGGACGCGCAGCAGTACCTCGGCGTCGCGGAGTTCGGCTACCGGACGGTCGGCGAGGCGGAGCGCACCCAGATCGCGTTCTTCCCGGGCTACCCGATGGCCGTGCGCGCCGTTCACGCGGTCATCCCCGGCGACTTCCTCGCGGCCGCGTTCGTCACGTCGGCGATCGCGTCGATCACGGCCGCCGTGCTGCTCGCGCAGCTCGTCCGCGCCGACGGTGGCGACGACGCGCAGGCCACCCGCGCCGCGTGGTTCCTGCTCATCTTCCCCACCGCCTACTTCCTCCACCTGCCCTACACCGAGAGCCTCTTCCTGACGTTCGTGCTCGGCGCGTTCGTCGCCGCACGCACCGGCCACTGGGCGACCGCCGGCATCGTCGGCGCGCTGGCGGCCATGACGCGACTCAACGGCATCCTGCTGATCCCAGCGCTGGCGGTGGAGGCCTACCTGCAGTACCGCCGCAGCGGGCGGTTCGACCGGCGCTCGCTCTGGATCCTGGTCACCGGCGCCGGGCTCGCGTTCTATCTCGCGATCAACCAGCACTACTTCGGCGACCCCTTCCACTTCCAGCAGGTGCAGGCGGAGAACTGGAGCAAGCACTTCCAGAACCCGATCAAGACCGTCACCGGGATGCTGGGTGGCTACGACACGTGGACCAAGCCCGGTGAGGGGCTGATGGTGATCAGCATGGAGCTCGGCTTCATGACGCTCGGGCTCGTCGCCTCGTTGCTCGCGTGGCGCTACCTACGGCCGTCGTACGCCGTGTGGGGACTGCTGAACGTGCTGCTGTTCGCGAGCACCAGCTGGGTGCAGTCCACACCGCGGTACGTGCTCACCGTGTTCCCGATCTTCCTGCTGCTGGCGAAGCTCCGGCCGGGGTGGCTGTCGATGCTCGCCTCGGCTTGGTCGATGGCGGCGTTCGCCTGGCTCGCGACGCTGTTCGCCCTCGGCCACTGGGCCTTCTGAGGGCGGCTACTTCACCACGCGCAGGTTGAACGTGCGCACGGCCGTCGTGCCGCCCGAGAACGGCCGCACCTCGACGCTGATCACGTAGAGGCCGCGCCGGAGCCGGGCGGTGCCGATGCGGGGCGTCACGCGCAGGATGCGGCGACCCGCGACGGTGTCGAAGGTGATCGACGCGCCCTTCACCGGGGTCGCCTTCGTGCCTTTGAGGCGGCTGGCGCGCACAGTGAGCTTCGCGCTGTCGGCGAGGCCGAGCCGCACCGATGCTTCCGAGGGGCGGGAGTTCGCGATGCCGGTCGCGCGCCTCGAGGCGAGGCTGGTGCGGGCGCGGATCACCTCGAAGCGGCCGAGCAACGGCGCCGCGGGCTTCGGCGTCGCCGCCGCGAGCGGCACCTTCGACGGCGCCGGCGTGGCGGTGGCGATGGGCGTCGCCGCGGGCGTCGGTGTCGGGTCGACCTCCGGGCACGGCTCGCCACGCTCGTAGGTGTCGCTGTCGGTGGCGGGCTCGCACGTCGCGATCCACGGCTCGAGGGGCACGTAGACGGAGTCTTCGGCACCGCTGACGTCGATCGCGGTCACCTCGACGGAGGCGGTGAAGTCGGCGAACTTCACGCCGGACGGGAGCGCGAAGCGGTGCTCGACCGACTGACCGAACTGCTCGGTGCCATCGCTGAACCGCCAGCGGTAGGTGACGCCGTACTTGGCGTCCTCCTCGTCGGAGAGATCGTGCGCGAGGGCTTCGAGGCGCACGAGGCCGCGGTTGCCCGGCTCGTCGAACGCCACCTCTTCGAGCAGCGCGGGCGTGTACTGGTATTCGATCGCGCCGATGTCGCCGGTCCACGCGTCGACGGGCCCGAAGCCCTTGTCGCTCGGGCGCTCTTGGCCGCGGGCATCCGGGCTCGGGTATTGGGGCGCGCCATCGATCAGCACGGACCCCCAGAGCGGCTCGAGGTCGCCGGCGGCGCGGTCGCGGAACTTCGGATCGCCGGTGCGGCGGCCGTTCTCGTCGATCGTGCAGCCTGGCGCCGGGTCGAGCGGGCCCTCGCTGTAGATGCCGCGAACGTCGACCATCAGCAGCGCCGGACCGCCCGGACCGCACGCGATCGCGGGCGCGGTGCCGAGCGAGAGCAGGCCCTCGATCTGGATGTCGGTGCGGCTGCCGGCGGTGCCGGGCGCGACGCGCACGTCGGCGGTCGTGGCGGGGCCGCCGACGGTGGTGAGACCGCGCAGGTTGACGGTGGTGCCGGTGCCGACCACGGTGCTGCCGGTGGCCCCGGCGACGTCGATCACGGTCTCGGTCTCGTCGCCGGCCCAGAGCTCGACGCCGGCCAGGTTGACGGTGAGCTCGTCGGCGGAGCCCGCGGTGGTGAGGACCCGCTGGGTCGTCGGGCCGCCGGCGATGCGGCCGCGGCGCACGGTCACGCTGCGGCGAAAGCCCGGCCCGTCGGCGATCTGCAGCGACGGCTCGCCGCCCTCGATGGCGAACGCGAAGAGGTCGGACTCGGGCTCGGCGCGTACCGCGGGCGCGGCGGTGGCCTCCGACGTGACCGTGAGGCCGTTCGCGGCCGATTCGGTGCGCAGCTGCACGCCGGTGACCGACGGCGCGGTGCTGGGCACGTCGACGGTGACCTCCTTGAGCACCACGCGGGCGCCGATGCTCACTGCGGCGAAGGTGGCGCTGCTGGTGCCGCGCACGTCGACCTGGAGGTCGCGCAACTCGACGGGCCACTCGTCCTCGCGGTCGACCGAAGTGATCAAGGGCGCCGGGGCGTTGGCGCCGTTGGTGATGATCGTCCCGCCGGCAGCGTCGCCGACGATCTCGATCGGGGTGTTGCCGTTGAGCTGAAGGGGCGCCGTGAGCGTGTAGGTCGTCGGCGTGAGCTTGATCTGCTGCGTCGTCGCCGCAGCCGTCGCGGTGATGGCGTTCACGGCCGACACCGCCTCGAGGAGCTCGGCTCCGTTTGCGGGGAGCCACGTGTTGCCAGTGTGCGGAACGGCGGCCTCGGCGGCGGCGGGGCTCAGCGCGGTGACGAGCGCGGCGAGCGCGGGAACGAGACGCAGAGAGCGAGGCGGCACCGCGGCAACGTACCGGAGTGCACGTGCTCCGGCCAGCGCCCGGAGCAATCGCGCACGGCTATGCGAAACCCCGTCAGTTGAGCGGCGCCGGTGCCGGACCGCCGTGCTCGTAGCGGTCGGCGAGCCAGGAGACGAGCCCGGCGAGACCGCGCGCATCAGCGACCAGCCGCTGCTGCTCAGCGCCGCCGCAGGCCGCGAGGTGCCCGGCACGCTCGAGGGCCTCGGCCGCACCGTCACCGAGCCGGGCGCTCGCCGGGGCGATGGTCTCGAGCAGCGCGCGCACCATCTCACGCGCCGGCCGCGCCTCGCCGGTGCGCGGATCCAGCAGATCGCCGGTGAGGCCGTACCGCAGGGCGAGCCAGCGGTTCTCGGCGATCCGCTCCCCCGCGACAGGCGCAGGCAGATCGTCGGCATCGAAGCGATCGCTGAGGTGGACGACGAGCGCGGCGATCGTCGCGACGAGCGCGCCGACGTCGGCGAGGTCGGCCTGGGCATCGGCGACGCGCACCTCGACGGTGCCGAACGCCGGGTGCAGCCGCACCTCCCACCACAGCTCCTGCGGTCCGAAGGCGCCGGCCTGCTGGCCCCAGCGGATGAAGTCGCACCAACCTCGGGTGTCGCCGAACGCCGGCGGCACGCCCTGCCGCGGCAGCGCCTCGGCGAGCCGCGGGCGCAGCGACGCGAAGCCGGTGTCGACCCCCTCGTGGAAGGGGCCGTTGGCGGAGAGCGCTGCAATCGTCGGGAGGTGCTCTCGGAGCGCGTCGTGTACAGCCACCGCGCGCTCGCCGCCGTCGAGGGCTACGTGCACGTGGAGGCCGAACGTGACCATCTCGAGCGCCGCGCGGCCGTACTCGCTGGCGAGCCGCCGGTAGCGCTCGCCCTCGCTCACGAGCGGGCGTCGATCGGCGAACGGGTGCACGCCCGCGGTGGCCACGCGCCAGCGACCGTCGAGCGCGCCCACGAGCCGCTCGCGCGCCGAGCCGAGCTCGGCGATGACGGCGGCGAGGTTGCCGGGCGACGTCTTCACCTCGAGCTGGGCCGCGTGGAGCTCCGGCGAGTACGCGTCATCGTCGCCGAGCAGAGCGAGCACGCTGGCGCTCGCGGTCGCACCGGCGAGATCGAAGGTGGCGGGATCCAGGAGCATCACCTCCTCTTCCACGCCGATCGTGAACGGCGTGTCGGTCGCAAAACGCGCGAGCCAGGTCGAGGGGTCGCCCTCCGGGGTCCAGGGCTGCTCGGCGTCGGGCGTGGCGGCAGTCATCCTAGGCAGTGTGCGGGGCACGGCCCGGATCGCTCGACGGCGCGCCGGGCGGAGCCGGTCCGCGGGAGGTCGAGGTTCCGGACAGCTGGGCCTAGAGGGGCCCGGCGTTTCGGAGGCTCGCTGCGATCGGGCCGCTCAGCCGTTGCGGCCGGTGAGCGCGATCTGGATGCCGAGCCCGACCATCACCGCACCGGTGAGGGCTTCCATCCGTCGCCGGATCTCGGGCCGGCGGAACGCGTCGCCGGCTCTGACGACGAACGTGCCGTAGAACGTGAGCCAGCTGATCGTGATCACCACGTGCATGGCAACGAGCAACGCGAGGCCGGCGGAGAGAGCAAGGGCGTCGGGCGCGAGACCCGGGAGCACGGCGACGTAGAACACGGCGATCTTCGGGTTGAGGAGGTCGGTGAGCAGCCCGCGGCGGAACGGCCCGCGGCCCCTCGGTGCGGGCGTTGCGTGAGCGATGGCCTGGTGCACGTCGCCACGGAGCTGGATGAGCGTGCGCACCCCGAGGAAGATCAGGTAGCCCGCGCCGATCAGCTTCACGGCTGAATACGCCGCGGCCGATTCGGCGAGCAGGGCCGCGAGCCCGCCGACCGTGGCGACGCCCCAGATCGTGAGTCCGAGCGTGATGCCGGCGGCGGCGCGGCGCGCGCCGGTCTGGCCCTGCGTGAGCGCCGCGTGGGTGACGACGGCGACGTCGGGGCCGGGCAGGATCGTGATCAGGCCGAGGGCCAGGAACGCGGTGAGGAGCTCGTTGCCCACCCGACGAGTATCGCGCTACCAGCGCAGCCGTCGACGTGAGCGGGACATAACTGTGGTTGTAGCCACAGTTATGTCCCGCTCACGCGCTACCAGCGCAGCATCGGCAACGGCTTCAGCGGATGCTGCCGTGCCTGCGCGACGGTGAGCTGCGCGAGGCGCTTCTGGAAGCCGGCGACCGGCCAGTGCCCTCGGAGCTCGCGCCACGCGCCACGCGGGATGCCGCTGCGCACGCGGCCGAAGGTGAGGTCGGCGAGATCCGCCCGGCGGAAGGCTTCGACGAGCGCGTCGTCGCGGATGGGCCGCAGCTGGTGGTGGCGCTGGATCATCCGGTCGACGCGCGAGATCCACGCGTCACGGCCGGTGGTGCGGAGGTGGTCGGCGGCGTGGGCGGCCGACGGGTCGAGGTAGTCGAACGTGCCGTCGAGCCAGATGCCGAGATCGTGGAACACCGCGGCGACGACGAGCTGGCCGCGGGCGTCGGGCTCCCAGCCGGGCGCCGGTTCCTGGGCGAGCACGAGGCCCGCCATGCGGTGCACGTGACCGATGTAGGCGGTGGCGTCGGCGCCGAGCGCGCCATGGTGCGGCGCGAGGAGGGCGTCGAGCTCGGCGTGGATCGGATCGTCGGCGAGGCTGCCCATGGAAGGCATCGTCCCGCCGGCGGCGGCGTCAGCCCCGGCGCAGGCTCGCGCGCGCTGCGGCGAGCGCCGGGCCGCGGCCTTGGTCGCGGAGGCCGTAGTAGAGCGTTTTGATCTCGTCGAAGATCTGGTCGGCGGCGGCCTGCGACTGCTCGCGCGTCGGATCCTCGACCTTCTCGAAGCGCAGCGGCTTGCCGTACTTCACGGTCACCGTCGGGAACTCGCCCTTCTTGAAGTTGCGCACGTGGCTCGAGCCGAGGATGGCGGTCGGCACGATCGGCGCGCCCGTCTCCAGCGCGATGCGGCCGATGCCCCATTTCGCCTTCTCCTGCAGCTCGCCCGAGCGGCTGCGACCGCCCTCGCAGTACATGACCATCGCGCCGCCGCGCTCGAGGATCTCGCGCGAGATGTCCATCGCGCGCGAGTCGCGGTTGCCGCGGCGCACGGGGAACGTGCCCCCACGCATGTAGATGCCTTGCAGCGGCGGCACGAAGAGCTGGCTCTTCGCCATGAACTGCAGCTTGCGGCGCAGCGACGCGCCGGCGAAGAAGTGGTCGATGTGCGAGAAGTGGTTCGGCGCGATGATCACCGGCCCACTCGCCGGCACGTTCTGGGCGTCGATGCCGCGGATCCGGAAGAACGCGCGGCTCATGACCACGGTGATCACGCGCACCGTCGTGTAGACCCAGCCGGGATTCGGGTGGCTGCGCGTGTACGCGTAGAAGCGGTCGAAGTACTCCGACGGACGCGGATCGACGTAGACCTGTTCCTTGAGCTTGACGAGCCCGTCGTCGCCCTCGGGCCGCTCTGCCTGCTTCGCGCTCACGGCAGGAGCGTACCGCTGGGGACCACGGCGGGAGCGCCGCCTCACGCACACCCCGCCCGGCCCGTTCTGGCATGCGTTGCTCCACAGTGTCCGGAGAAACGCATGCCAGAACGGGCCGGCGGTGCGGATTGATCGGCTGGCGTTCGCGCGGCTTGAGCGATCGGTCGCACTCGCGATCGAACACTCGTACGGATGCCGAGTTCGCGATGCGGGCAGGAGGGCCGCGCGAGGTGCACGGGAATCCCATCATCGCGAGCCGCTGGATCTCCGCCGGCGGCTCGCATCCATCAGCCCCTCAGCCCTCCGACGCAGACCATGCCCGTTCGCCGCATCCCGTAACCGCCGCCCTCCCCCATCCGCGCGCAGCGCTCCGAAGCCCGGCCGCGTAGGCTGCCGCGCTATGCCCGGCCAGCTGATCCGCGACACCCCTGCCGACGGCGTCCTGCGCCTGCGCATCAGCAACCCCGAGAAGCGCGGTGCGCTCGACCACCCGATCCTCGACGGCATCGCCGAAGCGCTCGACGGCCTCACCGACGACGTGCGCTGCGTGATCCTCACCGGCGAGCCCGGCCTCTTCTCCTCGGGCTACGACATCGGGAACATCCCGGCCGACCGCTTCAACGAGCTCGCCGAGCCGCTCGTCGCCCACCCGTTCGCCAGTGCCGTCGAGGCGCTCGACCGCACCGACGTGCCCGTCGTCGCCGGCCTCTCCGGCCACACGATCGGCGGCGGCCTCGAGCTCGCCCTCTGCTGCGACCTGCGCGTCGCCCGGGACGACATCAAGATCGGCATGCCGCCCGCCAAGCTCGGGCTCGTCTACTCGCACACCGGCCTGATGCGTTTCCTCGACGTGATCGGCGAGGCGCGCACGCGCGACCTGTTCCTGCGCGGCAAGTACATCGACTCCGTGAAGGCCGAGGTGTGGGGACTCGTGAACGAGCTCGTGCCCGTGCCCGAGAGCGCTGCCGGCCACCGCGACGAGATCATCAAGGAAGCCCACGCGAAGGCGCTCGACGACGCCACCGTCGCCGTCGCCGCCGAGATCGCAGGCAACGCCCCACTCTCCGTGCGCGGCAACAAGCGCGTGCTCCGCACGATCCTCGCCGAGCGCCGCCGGCTGCCCGAGGACCTCGAGGCGTACGTGATCCAGGAACGCAAGGACTGCTTCCAGTCGGACGACTTCATCGAGGGCGTGCAGGCCTTCGCGGAGCGCCGCAAGCCGAACTGGCAGGGCAAGTAGCCCGCGCCGCACGCATGCGCGTCATCACCTGGAACGTGAACTCGCTCCGCGCGCGGCTGCCGCGCGTGGAGGAACTGCTGACGCAGCACGCGCCCGACGTCGTCCTGCTGCAAGAGACGAAGGTGAGCCCCGAGGCGTTCCCGCACGAGGAGCTCGCTGCCCTCGGCTACCACGCCGCCGAAAGCTCGGGCGGACAGTGGGCGGGCGTCGCGATCCTCACGCGCGCCGACCTCGCCATCGAGGCGCCGACGACCGAGCTGTTCGGTAACCCGCTGCCCGGCGAGGCGCGCTGGGTGGAGGCGACGATCGACGGGATCCGCTTCGCGAGCGTCTACGTCATCAACGGCCGCGAACTCGGCCACGAGCAGTACTTCATGAAGCTCGAGATGCTCGAGGCGATGGCCGCCCGAGCCGCCGACCTGAAGAACGAGGGCACGCCGGTGATCATCTCCGGCGACGTGAACGTCTGCCCGCGCGACATCGACGCCTGGGATCCGGTGGAGACCGCAGGCCGCACCCACGTGAGCCCCGCCGAGCGCAAGGCCTTCTTCGAGATCCTCGAGCAGGGCGGGCTGGTCGACGCGCACGTGCAGCGCTGGGGCGAGGACACCCAGCAGTTCACGTGGTGGGACTATCGCGCCGGCCACTTCCACAAGAACCTCGGTCTGCGGATCGACGTGCACATGGTGAGCGAAGGGTTGGCGAGTGGGATTGCCGACGTGCGGATCCTGCGCGACCTGCGCAAAGGCAGCAAGCCGAGCGATCACGCGCCGCTCGAGCTCGACCTCACCCGCTGACCGCCGGTAACTCCGCTTTCCTGTGGCCCCGGCGTCCGCACCAGGACCCGGGGCGATGCGCACGCGCGATGTTCGTGCCAGCCGCGCGCTGTGAGCGCTGAGTCACCCTCAAGAAGAGGTACCGCGCTGGCCCACATCCCGGGTCGACGGGTGGCGGCTCCGGTAGATTTCGCGGAATGGCCCCCTTGATCACCCGTGTAGAGGCGCTGGAGCTCGGTCAGCTGCGCGACCCCCAGCAGATCGAAGCGCTCGTCGAACGTGCGTGGGCCGTGCGCAAGGACCGCTTCGGCACCAGCACCGACATGTGCTCGCTGGTGAACGCGAAGTCGGGCGGGTGCGCCGAGGACTGCGGGTTCTGCGCGCAGTCGCGGTTCGCCGAATCGGAGACCCCGATGCACGCGATGATGGAGCCCGAGCAGATCCTCGAGCACGCACGTGCCGCGGAGGCCGCAGGCGCGCACCGCTTCTGCATGGTCACCCAGGGCCAGGGCCTCTCCAAGCGCGACTTCGAGAAGCTCCTCGAGGGCACGCGGCTCGTCGCCAAGGAGACCAACCTCAAGCGGTGCATCTCGATCGGCCACATGAGCGTCGATCGCGCGAAGCTCCTCAAGGAGGCCGGCGTCCAGCGCGTGCACCACAACGTCGAGACGGCGAAGAGCTACTACCCCGAGGTGTCGACCACCGTCCGCTACGAGGGCCGCATCCGCACCGTCGAGGCGATCAAGGAAGCTGGCCTGGAGAGCTGCGTCGGCGGCATCCTCAACCTCGGCGAGACGCCCGAGCAGCGCGTCGAGATGGCCTTCGAGCTCGCCGAGATCGACCCCACTTCGGTGCCGATCAACCTCCTCAACCCGCGCCCGGGCACGAAGTTCGGCGACCGCGACTTCATGGACCCGTGGGAGGCCGTGAAGTGGATCGCGATCTTCCGCCTCGTGCTCCCCGATGCGCTCTTCCGCCTCTGCGGCGGCCGCGTCGAGAACATCGGCGATCTGCAGCCGCTCGCCGTCAAGGCCGGCGTGAACGGCGTGATGATGGGCAACTTCCTCACCACGCTCGGCAACACGCCCGAGCAGGATCGCGCGATGTTCGAAGACCTCGGCCTCGACATCTCCCGCCAGCCCGACAACGGCTCCAACCCGCGCCCCGACAACCGCGACGGCTGGCTCTCGGGCGAGACGCCGAACGTCATCGAGACCTTCATGGACCAGGCCGAGTGGGATGCGGGCGTCGCCGAGCGCGGCGTCACCCCGCAGCTGCCGCCGTCGATCATCGGCGCCGAGCGCGTCGACGGCCCGCCGACCGAGGTGGGCACCGAGGACGGCAGCGACGGCCTCAACGTGCGCCTCTGGGACCCGTCGACGCAGCTGCGTTACCGCCCCCGCAAGAACCCGCCGCCGCCGCGCCCCGATGGCGCCCCCAACACCGGCCACGGCCGCACGACGCGCGAGCGTGCCGTCGCCGAGGCCAGCGCTGGCTGAACCGCCGCGCCGGCCGGTCGCTCTCTCCACCACGCCGAACCAACCGATCCCCGCCATGTCAGCCCCTTCAAGCCGTGACGAGCTGCGCGCCGATCAGCGGCGCCGGCTGCTCGACGCCATGGCCACCATCCTCCAGCGGGATGGCTTCCACGGCGCGCGCATCCAGGACATCGCCCGCGAGGCGAAGGTGTCGCTGCGCACCTTCTACGCGGAGTTCGAGACGAAGGAGCAGTGCTTCCTCGCCCTGCACCGCGAACTCGTCTCGCAGATGACGGGCATCGTGCGCGAGTCGCTCGACTTCTCCAAGCCCTGGAAGGATGTGATGCGCCAGGGCTTCCAGGTGTATTACGGCGCGCTCGCCGCGTACCCGCTCTTCACGCGCGCGATCAGCCTTGAACTCGCCACGCTGAGCGAGGAGGCGCGCCAGCAGCGCGACGAGACCCTGGAGGATTTCGCCAACCTCCTGATCGAACTCGTCGAGCGCGGCCGCGAGCTGCACCCCGACATCCCCTCCCAATCGCTCTCGGTGCTGATGGCGCGTGGCCTGACCGGTGCCGTCACCGAGCTCGTCGATCGAGCCGTCGTACGTGACGAGATCGACCAGCTCCCCGAGGTGGTCGACACCACCACCGAGATGCTGTGGCGGATGGTCACCCACGTCGAGCCGGCCAATGCCGCCAGCGCACCAAAGGCCGGAGGTAGCGGGGTCGAACCCGCCGCCGACGGTGACGTCCGCCGGTGAGGCGGGCAGACTGAGTTCCGGGATGGACGAGCTCAGCACGCGCCTCGACGAACTCCGCGACCTCGGTCTCTACCGGCGGCTCCGACTCGTCAGCGGCCCGCAGGGCCCGCGCGTCGTGCTCGACGGCACTCCGGTGCTGCTCCTTTGCAGCAACAACTACCTCGGCCTCAGTGACCATCCGCGCATCCGCGAGGCCGCGGCCGATGCCGCGATGCGCTGGGGCGTCGGCGCCGGCGCCTCCCGCCTGGTGTCGGGCTCCATGACGATCCACGGCCGTCTCGAGGAGCGCCTCGCCCGCTTCAAGGGCACGGAGGGCGCACTGCTCTTCGGCTCCGGGTACCTCGCGAACTTCGGCGTGATCCAGGCGCTCGGCGACCGGTCGTCGATGATCTTCTCCGACGAGCTCAACCACGCCTCGATCGTCGAGGGCTGCCGCGCCGCCAAGGCGCCGGTGTTCGTCTACCGCCACAACGACCTGGAGCACCTCGCTTGGGGCCTGCGTGAGAAGACGCCGCGCAACGCGGGCCGCCCGCTGATCGTCACCGACTCCGTGTTCTCGATGGACGGCGACATCGCCCCGCTCGAGGGCATCGCCGATCTCGCGCAGCGCTTCGACGCCCGCACCATCGTCGACGAGGCCCACGCCACCGGCTGCATCGGGCCGAACGGCCGCGGCGCCGTCGCCGCCGCCGGGCTCGAGCAGGAGATCGACGCAATCGTCGGCACGCTCGGCAAGGCGCTCGGTGCCTACGGCGCGTTCGTTGCCGGCTCCAACGAACTGATGCGGTACCTGGTCAACGCCGCCCGCCCGCTGATCTTCTCGACGGCGCCCGCGCCGCCGATCGTCGCCGGTGCCCTCGCGGCGCTCGAGCTGCTCGAGCAGAGCCCGGAGCGCGTCGAGCGCCTCCAGGCCAACGCCCGCACGCTCCACGGCGCCCTGCAGGCCGAGGGCTTCGCGATGCCCGACGACCCGAGCCACATCCTCCCGATCATGGTCGGCGATGCCACGACGACGATGAACGTGACCGAGAGCCTGCTCGAGCGTCGCGTGTTCGCGCAGGGCATCCGCCCGCCCACGGTGCCGGAGGGCACGTCGCGCCTGCGCGTGACGGTGTCGGCCTCGCACACGCCGCAGGAGCTGCGCAAGGCCGCCCAGGCGATCGCCGAGGTGGCCCGCGCGCACGGCCTCGACGTTGGCGAGGGCCCCAAGCGCCCGTCGATGACCAACGCCCGCGAGGACGATCTCGGTGAGTGGAGCGCTGCCCCGAGCCGCAACGGTGCGGCGCAGCCCGAGGCGGGCCGCAAGGCCAGCTCAAGCGCGTTCTTCGACGTCGAGCAGATCGACCCCGGAATGGTGCGTGCCCGCCGCACGAGCCCGCAGTTCGGCCTGCGCGGCTGAGGCCGACCGCGTCGCTCATTCGGCACCGCGTCAGGAGCGGTTCGATACCTTCTCTTGCCGTGCCGCGTCACGCCGCCACCCCTGAAGCGAGTCCCGCGTCGCCCCGTCGCCGGCGCACGCGCCTCGCGCTGCTCGCGGCCGCTGTCGTCGCCGTGGCCAGCGGGGGTTCCGCGCTCGTCGCCAGCGCCGCGACCGAGCGCCTCTTCTCGCCGCGCTACCACTCGACCGACGGCGCGGCTACGCCCAACAAGCCCTTTGCCGGCTGGACGGGCGCGCAAGTGCCGACGTCGGGCAACGCCACCCTCACGAACGGCAAGTCGAACCGCCTCGGCGTGGTCGCCAACCCGAAGCGCAACCGCATCGAGAAGGCCCGTTACGTGCTGCGCGCGGAGCTGCAGCAGGGCGACGTCACCAACACCGGCGGGCTGAAGCGCCCGCGGGCCGAGGTGCTCCACACCGCCGACAAGGGCAACCCGGGCGACCTGCGCTACTACGCCTTCAGCCTGCGCCTCGGGCCGTTCCCGATGAGCACGAACGGCAAGCTCTGGACGATCGTGACCCAGTGGAAGGGCGAGAACGGCGGCGAGCCGCCGATGGCGATCCAGGTCTACAACGGGCGGCTCAAGCTCGTGCGGGTGATGGGCTCGGTGCAGAAGTACAAGTGCGCCTCCAACCCGAAGGACACGTGCACGAAGCTCGCCGGCGCCACGCGCAACGAGTGGGATCTCGGCAAGGCGCCCGTCAACAAGTGGACCCGCTTCGTGTTCCAGATCCGCTGGTCGCAGGGGCCCGACGGCCGCCTCTGCGTGCGCCGCGACGGCCACACCATCAAGTGCATCAAGCGCCTGCGCACGCTGCAGGTGTACACGCCCGATGGCCCGGGCGCCGCAGATCCGGTGTTCCTCAAGCAGGGCCTCTACCGCTCGGACGACTGGACCGTGCAGCAGGTCGCCTACTTCGGCCCGATGGTGATCGCCGACAACGCGCGCAGCGCGGGCTGGAGCAAGCGCTAACCGAGCGCGATCGCCGCGGCAGAGGTGTCGGCGACTCAGGCCTCGCGAACCAAGTCGGCGAGGCCTGCCGCCGCACCGGCTGAAGCCAGCGCAGCAGGCTGCGGCGCCGCAACCACCGGCAGCTGACGCAGCCGCGCGCCGCTGCGCGTGAGCAGGTAGGCGAGGTTGTCGCGCTCGATGTCGCCGGGCATCTCGGGCCAGGGCGTGAGCACGACGCCGCTCACCTCAAGGTTGCGGGCGCGGGCGGCTTCGAGCGTGAGCTGGACGTGATTGATCGTGCCGAGGCCCGGGTGGGCGGCGACCACGACCGGCAGCCCCAGCTCAAAGGCAAGATCAGCCATCGAGGCGCCGTCATCGTCGAGCGGCACGAGCAGGCCACCGGCACCCTCGACCACGAGCACCGGGTCGTGCCCGCCGAGCGCGGCGGCGTGGTGGCGAGCGCGCACCTCCGTCGCGAGCGCCTCGGCGGTGTGGCGCTCGCCCGCCCAGCGCGCTGCCAGGTGTGGCGAGACGGCCGGCCCATAGCGGTGCGGCGCGATCACGTCGGCCGGCTCGCCGGTGATCCGGGCGAGCAGCTCATGATCGGGCGGCCAGACCGGGTAGTCGTCGTCGAGGCCCGAGAGCAGCGGCTTGCTGGCTACGACGCGCTCGCCTCGAGCGACGAGTGAGGCTGCGAGGGCAGCAGACACGACGCTCTTGCCCACGCCGGTGCCGGTGCCGGTGACGAACACGCCGCGCATGCCCCGCATCATGGCCGATTCACGCGCCCGGAGCCTGCCGGACCGGGTCAACTGCCCGCGGTCGCGACCTTCGCCAGGGAGCCATCGATCAGCAGCTCGACGGGCGCCTTGTCGTCGGTGTACACGGGGCCGCCGCGGCGCGCCGGCTCGAGCCGGGCGGCCGTCTGGCGCATCGTGACGCCGAGCGAGGCGAGATCCGAGATGGTGGCGGGCGCGCGGATGCCGTCGCCGGTGGCAGCACGACCGTCGATCAGCTCGGCGGCCTGCCCGAGCGATGAGGCATCGAGTGCCCCCGCGGCGCCGACGAGCTGGGTGTTGAGATCCTGGGCCGGGTCGCGAAGCACGGTGCGCAGACCGGCGGCGCGCATCGTCGCGGCGAGCACCTTCTCGAGTTCGTCGTCGCCTTCGGGATGGCCGACGTTCACGATCACCACGCCGCCGGGCGCGAGCCGCTCGCGGGCGAGGGTGAAGAACTCGCGGGTGGAGAGGTGGAACGGGATGTAGGGCTGGCGGTAGGCGTCGACGATGATCGCGTCGTAGCCGCCGGCGCTGCGGCGCAGCTCGACCCGCGCGTCGCCCGTGAGGAGCTGCAGGCGATCACCGCCGAGCCCGAACCAGCGCTTGCCGAGCTCCGCCAGCTGGTGGTCGTAGTCGACGGCATCCACGTGCACCTGCGGCTCGAGCGCGCGCATCGCCGTTGCCGCAGTGCCACCGGCGTTGCCGAGGATGAGCACGCGCTTCGGGGCCCGGCCGCTGAGGTAGGGCAGCGTGAGGAGCTCGTCCCAGTAGAGGCCCGTCATCACGGTGCCGCGCCGCCAGAGCGAGTGGATCGCATGGCCCTCGCCGAGTTCCATCGTGCGGGTGCCGTCGGCGCTCTGGAGCACGCGTGCGTACTGCTCGTTCGTCTCGCGCTCCTCGAGCAGCCGCTGGCCGCCGCTCGCCGCCTTGATCGTCGGCACGGGCAGGAGCAGCAGCACGAAGATCGCCGCCGGGACCGCCACGGCGAAGGGGAGCACCGGTCGGCCGGCCACGGGATCGTCATCGACCGGGTCGGCTGGGCCGTCGTCGTCACTCGATGCGGCGGGTGCGGCGTGCTCGCCACGGGTGCCCAGCAATCCCCAGGCCGCGACGAGCGCGAGCACGAGCGCGAACAGCAGGAACGTGCGCCGCGTGCCGAGCAGCGGGATCAAGGCGAGCGCCGAGAGGAACGTGCCGACGAGCGAGCCGCCGGTGCCGAGCGCGGAGAGCCGGCCGGCGGTGCGGCCCGCCTGGGCGATGGCATCCGAGCTCTCGGCCTCCACGGCGTCGAGCGCGAGCCGCACCGTGTAGGGCGTCACCGCTCCGAGGAGGGCAAGCGGCGTGGCGACGAGGATCAGCACCGCGACGAGCGAGCCGAAGAAGCCGGGCGCACTGATGTCGTCGAGCGCGCGACCGCCGGCGCTGAGCAGCGGGGTCGCGAGGATCGGCGTGAGCGCCAGGAGGCCGGCACCGCCGAGCAGCAGCGCGTACATCCGCTCCGGGCGCGGGCCCCGATCGGCCATGCGGCCGCCGAGCCAAGCACCGAGCGCGAGCGCCACGAGCACGATCGCGATCGTGTTGGCCCAGATCACCGTCGAGCTGCCGAACGCCGGTGCGAGCAGGCGGGCGGTCGCGATCTCGGCTCCGAGCGTCGCCATGCCGGAGGTGGCGACCACGAGGCCGAGCGAGGGAGGGGCGGGGCTCCGCACGCGACGCACCCTACGCACTCGCCCACGCGCGCTGCTCCGTTGCGCAGGCTGCAGGCGGGCGCGCGCACCCGGCGCGGGGGTGCGGACGCCGGTAGCGTGTCCGGGGTGCCCCCGACCGCCAGCGACGAACTCCGCCGACGCGACCACGCCGTCCTCTGGCATCCGTTCACGCAGCAGCAGGCGTGGACGAGCGAACCGGCACCGGTGATCGTCGAGGGCGACGGCTGCGAGCTGATCGACGCCGACGGCCGCCGGTTCCTCGACGGCACCTCGTCGCTGTGGTGCAACGTGCACGGCCACCGCGTGCAGGAGCTTGACGACGCGATCCGCGCGCAGCTCGACAAGGTCGCCCACACCACGATGCTCGGACTCACGCACCCGCTCGCGATCGAGCTCGCCGAGCGACTGATCGAGATCGCCCCGGGCGATCTCTCGCGAGTCTTCTACTCCGACACGGGCGCCGCAGCGACCGAGATCGCGCTGAAGATGGCCTACCAGGGCCAGCTCCAGGCCGGGTCGACCGAACGGACGACCTTCGCCTATGTGGATGCCAGCTACCACGGCGATACCCTCGGAGCCGTCTCCGTCGGGGGCATCGAGGTGTTCCACGAGCGCTTTCGCCCGCTGCTCTTCGACGGCATCCGGCTCCCGTGGGGCGACGCCGAGGCCGCCGCGGCGCTGATCGCCGAGCACGGCCACAAGCTCGCTGCCGTGATCGTCGAGCCCGTGGTGCAGGGCGCCGGTGGCCTGCTCGTGCAGCCCGAGGGCTACCTGCGCGCCATCCGCGAGGCCGCCACGGCCGCTGGCGCCTACCTGATCTGCGACGAGGTGGCGACGGGCTTCGGCCGCACCGGCGCGATGTTCGCGTGCGAGCTCGAGGGCGTGAAGCCCGATCTGCTCTGCCTGGGCAAGGGCCTCACCGGCGGCTACCTCCCGCTCGCCGCGACCCTCGCGACCGAGGAGATCTACGAGCACTTCCTGGGCGGCGTCGACGAGCTCAAGACCTTCTTCCACGGCCACACGTTCACCGGCAACCCGCTCGGCTGCGCCGCCGCCATCGCCAGTCTCGATCTGCTCCAACGGGGCACGCTCGCCGCCGCCCAAGCGCGCGCTGCCGAGCTCACGGAGCTCCTCGACGAGCTGATCGCGCCGCTGCCCGGCGTGCGTGAGGTACGCCATCGCGGCCTCATGGTGGGCGTCGAGCTCCTGCCGCACCCGGCGCTCGAGCGGGCCGGCCACCAGGTGATCGTCGAGGCCCGCGAGCGCGGCGTGCTGCTGCGCCCGCTCGGCGACATCGTCGTCCTCATGCCGCCGCTCGCGATCTCGGCCGAGCAGCTGCGTCATCTCGTCGAGGTGACGGCCGAGGCGATCGAGGCGGTGAGCGGGCGCCTCGGCGTGCCCGCCACGGATCGACCGCTCGACGGGCGGCGGATCCCGTCGTGACGAACCGCGCCGAGCCCAGCAGCATGGGGGTGCTGCGGCCGAGCGCGCTCGATCAGGCGTTCCTCGAACTCGAGCAGCCAGGGCGGCCACCGCTTCACATCGGCTGGGCCGTCGAGCTCGAGGGCGGCGCGCCGTCGCCCGCGCTGATGCGGGCCGTGATGGCTGGCGCCGTCGGCGCGACGCCCGCGCTCACGCGCCGCCTCGTGCGCGACCCGATCACCGGCGCGCTGCGGTGGTTCGACGACCCGTGGTTCGACTGTGGGTCCCACATCGACGCGCTCGCGGTCGAGTCGATGACCGATCGCACCGCGGTCGACGCCCTCATCACGCGCCTCTTCGCCGAGATGCTGCCGCGCGACCGTCCGCTTTGGCGGCTCCAGGCGCTCAGCGACGGCGCCCACACGCTCATGGCGGGGCAACTGCACCACGTGATCACCGACGGCGTCGGCTCGGTGGAGCTGGCGCTCGCACTGGTCGGCGGGATCATGGCCGACGAGACGCCCGTCTCCCCCACCCTCCCGCCGCCGACCCTCCTCGAGGGCGTGCGCGCCGATCTCGCGGGCACGCTGCGCACGCTCACCGACTTCTCCGGCTTCGCCGATCTCGCCACCGCGCTGCGGATCTACGGCGAGCGCCTCGCCGGCCCGTCGCAGCCCGCCTGGGACGGGCCTCGCTTCATCGCGCGCAGCAGCGTGCCGCTCGGTCCGCTCCGCGAGGGCGCCCGCGCGCACGGCGGCACCGTGACGGCCGCGCTGATCGTCGCGATCGCCCGAGCGCTGCGCGGCACCGGCGTGATCGATCCGAACGGCGGCGAGGCCTTCGTGCCGCTCAATGCCCGACGCGACGGTGACGAGCTCGCGAACCCGGTCTCGGTGATCTACGCACCGCTCCACGCGACGGGCGATGCGATTTCGGCGTTGCGCGTCACCACGCGCGCGCTTCGCGCGTCCCGTCAGGAGGCGGGCTCGATCGCCGACATCTCGCGCCGCGCCGACGACCTGCCCGCGGCGATCCGAGGCACGGTCACCCGCAGCGTCGCCGGGCAGTTCTTCGCGCCGGTGATCGTGTCGTCGGTGCCCGGGCCGCCTGACCCGATCGAGCTGTTCGGCCGCAAGATCACCGGGATGTGGGGCTGGGCGCCGTCACCGGCCGGGCAACCGGTCGCGCTCACCGCCCTCTCCTACGCCGGGCAGCTCCACCTCACGCTCGTTGCCGACCGCGGCGGGCTGCTCGATGGCGCCGACACGCTCGCGGCGATCGGCCGCGAGCTCGAGCGCTTCCACCCCTAGGCCCTCCGGGCTCGTGTATGACGCGCGGAGTGCGCGTTGCGTACCCTCCACGCGTCATACACGAGCGCCGGAGGCGCTAGGCCGGCGGGCCGGAGGGGTGCGTGGTGGCCGCGCGAGCGACGGCGGTGCACCAGTCGGTCTGCACCTTCTGCAGGACACCCTTGGTGAGCGGCCCGATGGCACGGGCGACTGGACCGACCCAGGTCTCGTCGGAGCGCAGCACCGAGCGCTTGCTGTCGATCGCCTGCACGGTGAAGCAGTGGCAGGCTTGGAAGCCGGGAGCCTTCGAGCCCCACGCCACGCTCAGCAGCTGCGGATCGGCCCGGAGCACCTTCATCGGCGGGATGAAGAGCGGCCCGATGAAGAACGAGATGGTGGCGCCGGCCGAGAGCGCCGGCCACGCGTCGCCCTTCCCGCGCACGCCGCGCAGCGCGCCGTAGAACTCCGTCTGGAGGTCGGGTCGCAGCAGCCACTGGTAGACGGCCTCGGCGGGCGCGTCGACCTCACGGACGGCGAACCCGTTGATGCCCTTGGCGTCGGCCGGGAAACCAGCGGGCCAGGTCGTGGTGATCGCGGTGGCGGACGCCTCGGCGGTGCTCATGGCGGTGATGGTACCCACAAGTCTCCGATCCGTCACCGGTGCGGACGACACGCCGGTTCAGCGCGGCGCTCGGAGACACCAGTCACACCACGCCCCGCGAGCGCGACCTCGCGCGGGGTGCCCCCGGTACGATCCCGCCGGTCGCGTCGACCCCCGGGCCTCGAGCCGCGCGACGCACCTCGCCTCCGTGACTGCTCTGTCGTCCTCGATCGCCGCCGTTCGCCGGCGCCCCGTCGTCGCCGCGTTGCTGCTGCTCATCGTCGTGCTCGGCGCCGCGCTGCGCATCGACAAGCTCGGCACGGGCACGCGCGTATCGGTCGACGAGCGCTCCTACCTGGGCATCGCCAACAACATGGTCGTGCACCGCTCCTACGCCTACGGCAAGGATCCGCTCCACTGGGCGCCGGGCACGCCGTTCCTCTTCGCCGCCGCGATGAAGCTCACGGGCAGCGGCCCGATCGACCAGCGCCTGCCGGGGCAGAAGAACGTCGCCGTCTACGCGCAGACGCTCGTCTCGATCCTCGCGATCCCGGCGGTGTTCGCGTTCGCCGCCTGGCTCGGCGGCGCTTGGGCTGGCCTGCTCGCGGCGCTGATGACCGCGATCTTCGACCCTCTCGTGCTCGTCTCGCGCAGCTACCTCTCCGAGCCGCTCGGCGGGCTGTTCTTCGTGCTCGCGGTGTTCGCGTTCTGCGTGGCGCTCTCGCGGCCCGGGCGCTCGTGGAAGCTCGCGGGCGGAGCCGGCGCGCTGCTCGGCCTCGCCGTCCTCTCCCGCAACGATCTGCTGCTGCTCTTCGGCGTGATGCCCGGGCTCGCGTTCCTGTTCACGTGGCGGCGCGAGAGCCTGCGCGAGGGGTTCCGCCTCGGCGCGCTGCTCGTGGCCGGGGCCGTGATCACCGTGCTCCCGTGGGTTACGTACGCGAGCATCGAGCAGAAGAGGCTGACGCCGATCACCACGGCTGGCCCGAGCTCGCTGTGGGTCGCGACCTACCTGCCTGCCGGCGGGCGCCAGATCATCGTCAAGCGGCAGTTCATGAAAGAGGTGTGCGCCACCTTCCCCGATCGCCAAGATGCGTGCGGCGTCACGGCCACCCAGATGGACATGCGCCTCATCTTCGAGCTGCTGCAGCGCCGCCACCCCGGCCTCACCCAGGACGAAGCGATCCAGGCCGAGCTCGATCGCAACATCCAGGACTACGCCCTCGGGCAGCCGCTGAAGTTCGCGAACATGCTCCTCGACAAGTCGACCCGCATCTGGGGCCGGCCCTGGGGCGGCGGCGCGATCGGGCGGCAGGAGTCGAGCGTGCTCCAACACCACGTGCTCCTCGGCATCTCGCTGATCGGCATGCTCGCGGCGCTGTTCCTCGCGGGGCGCCGCCGTCGCTACGTGGCGCTCGGCTTCGCCGCGCTCTTCGCGGTCACCGCGCTCAACACGATCTTCGTGTCCGAATCGCGGATGAGCCTGCGGATGGTGCCGCTGCTCTTCGCGATCGGGATCGGCGGCATCGGCGCCATCGTCCGTGCCCGGCTGGGCGACGACGAGCCGCTGCCGGAGTCGCCGCAGGGTGATGCCGCAGACGAGGCTCCCACGACCGACGGCGCCTCGCGCGGCGCCGGCGACGAGGTGGCGCCGGTGGGCGCCGAGCCTGCCACGATGGCCGAGGCGTCCACGACGCCCGAGCCATCACCCTCTAGCTGAGGTCGAGACCCATGAAGCCGCTGCCGCGCTCGAACCGGCACACGCGCGTCGCCGTCGCTGCCGCGGGTGCGTTCGCGTTCGCGAATGCCTTGGGCGCCCTGTCCGAGGCGCCGTCGGATCACGTTCAGGACGTCGGCGAGGCCGTCGCCGATTCGCGCCTTCACCCGATGATCGCCGGCGGTTGGTGGGCCTTGGCGCTCGCTGCGCTGCTGTCCGTCCTCGCCTTCGGCGTGCTGCGCAAGCGCCGTGGGGCGTGGATGCTGGCGCTTGGCCTGCTCGGCGTGATCGCCGTCCTCGAGGTGGTGCACGATCGTTCGCCGTCCGTCGTCGCCGCGCCGATCGCAGGGTTCGGCTCGCTGATCGCGATGCGCCGCCGCCTCGTCGCCGAGCCCTACCGCGAGATGCTGCGCCGGCACATGCTCCCGACGCCCGCCGCGCTCGACCGCACCGAGGCGCTCGTCCGCGAGCACGGCTGCGACTCGATGGCGCCGTTCAAGCTGCGCACCGATGTCGGCCACCTCTTCTCCCCCGAGGGCGACGCCGTGCTCGCCTTCCGCGTGGAGAACCGCACGCTGCTCGTGGCCGGAGATCCCGTCGGCGCTGCCGCCGGCCAGCGCGCCGTGCTGCAGCTCGCCCGAGAGCTCGCGCACGGTGCGGGCCTGCGGTTCGGAGTGAGCACGGCAAGCCGGGCGCTGGCCGACGGGCTGCGCGACGAGTTCGGGATGCGGCCGATCTACATGGGCTGCGAGGCAATCGTGCCGACGGCCGGATTCTCGCTCGACGGCGGCCGCATCAAGAAGGTGCGCCAGGCCCATCGGCGCGTGCAGAACGCTGGCTACGTGCTCGAGGCTCGCACCCGCGCCGAGCTCAGCGCCGCCGAGCGCGAGGGCCTGCGAGCGCTGCAGCGGCGCTCCCGCGGCGGCGACGAGGAGCAGAGCTTCGCGATGGCGCCCGAGTCGATCGAGGCGCCCGCACTGGACGATGCCGTGCTGATGATCGCCCGCCACGCCGCGTCCGGCCACATCGCGGGCGCCATGGCCTTCATGCCGCTCTCGCAGCGCTCGATGTGGTCGCTCGCGCTCCAGCTCCGCGATCCCGAGTCGCCGAACGGCGTGATCGACGCCCTCATCGTCCATACCCTGCAGACCGCTCGGGCGCGCGGCGTCGAGGCGATCTCGCTCAACTTCGCCGCGGCCCGCCGCTACCTCCACGAGGAGGTGGTCGGATTCTGGCCCCACGTCGCCAACCTCCTGGCCCGACTCGCCACCCGCTGGACTCAGATCGACGACCTCCGCTCCCACAACGAGAAGTTCTCGCCCCAGTGGGAGCAGCGCTTCGTCGTCGTCGAGCACGCCCTCGACCTGCCCCACGTCGCCTTCGGCACCATCTGGCAGGAGGGCCAGCTGCCCCGGCCCGACGCGTTCATCCGCCCGGCATGGCCGGCCTGCGGCTCGGCTCCGGCCTGAGCCAACCCCTCACTGCCGGCACCCCCTGAGGCGGCTATCACGCCGCAGATCTCGTTCGGGCGGAGCCGTCCAAGTGCACCCGCACGGGTCGGATTCACGCGGGCGAGAGATGCAAGCGAGAGCCCGTCAGGTGGCACCGGCCGGGTGGGAACGACGTGGCGAGGAAACCCCCGCATCCTGCAAGCCACGCCGTTCCGGCACCGGTGCCGGCGGACGATGTCCCCATCCGACCGGTACCCACACAGAGCGACGCGAGCGTCGGTTGATACCACGCGTTAGGTGCCGTTCGTCACTTAACTCAGCGCCGAGCACCTGGAACGCCCAGCTCGCGACGAGGTCGTCGTCGCGCTCGGGGTCGAGGCCGGCGCGGGCGGCGGCTAGGGCGTCGGCCAGACCGGTGTCGCCGGCGGCGAGGTGCAGGTGGAGGGCCTCCATGAGCCGGCGGGTGGCGGCGTCGGGGACTGGGAGGACGCTGGCGACGATGCCGGTGGTGCCGAGGCGCAGGAGGGCCGCGGCGAGGCCGAGGAGCTCGTCGCCGGGGTGCACGGCGGAGAGGCCGGCGTCGCAGGCGGACAGAATGATCCGGGCGGGCGCGCGGCCGAGGCGTTCGAGCTCGAACACGCTGAGCGCGCCGTCGTGGAGCTCGAGCGAGGAGAAGAGCGGGTTGTCGGCGCGGAAGCGGCCGTGGCAGGCGAGGTGGGCGAGCGCTGCGCCGCCCATCGCATCGCGCACGGCGTCGACGGTGGCGTCGTCGCCGGTGAGGACGGTGGGTGCGTGCGCGGCGTCGGCGGTCGGGCTGCCGTCACCCTGGCCAGCAACGAGCGACGTGGTGGCGAGGACGGTGGCGATGGCGCTGACCTCGGCGCCCGCTTCGGCGAGGCGTGGGCCGGCGACGAGCAGCGCTGAGCCGCGGCGCGGTGGTGTGGCGGCGGCGCGGGCCCAGAGCGCGGCCGACGGGGCGACCACGTAGTGCTCGTCGGGCTCGTGGAGCGCCGACCAAGGGACGGCGTGCAGCGCGCCCATCGGGACGATGATCCGGCGGCGCTCGCCGACGAGGTCGGCGACGGGGTCGAAGAGGAGCTGGCGCAGACGACCGCGCGCGTAGTCGGCGCCCTGCCGGGCGGCGGCTCGGAGCTGGGGCACCGGCGAGCCGAAGGCGAGGCGGCGCAGCGCGACGCGCAGGCCGTCGGCCTCGTCGGCGATCTGGGCGACGGTGCAGGCGCGTCGCAGGGTGAAGCGGCCGCGCGTGCCGACGACCACCCAGAGGTCGTCGCCGCTGACCACATATTCGAGCAGGGCGCGATGGCCCACGGCGGCGAGGATGTCGGCGGGGTCGATCTCGGGCGCCGCGCCGCCGCCCGCCTCCGGCGGGAGCAGCCGGGCGCGACCGCGCACGCGTTCTTCGATCTGGGCCTGGCGGCGCAGCAGCGCGCGGCTGTCGTCGCCGCGCTTGGCCGCGGCGTCGGCCTCGGCGGCCACCACGCGCAGCTCGCCGAGCAGCCGCGCCAGCTCGGAGTCCTCCGGCGGCGCCGTCGCGCGCGGCGTGAGCGCACCCACCCGCCCGCGCTCGGCCCATCGCAGCACCTCACGCGGCCGGCGGTCCTCGATCGCCATCTCCATCGCGATGCTGACGATCTCCGCCACGTGCGCGGTCGCGCCGGCCCGCAGCTCCGTCGCGCCCAGCGTGGCCCGGTGGCGTTCGAGCAGCTCCCACGCCGACCGCAGCGCCGCCCGCGCTCCACGCCGATCGCCCGCCTCCCGTCGCAGCAGCGCCGTCGCCGCCCGAGCCTGAATGCGCAGTCCCACCGGCGACCGCGGCGTATCCCGCACCAACCGCAGCTGCTCCGCGGCACGCTCGCGCCGCCCGAGCTGTAGCTCGATGCGGGCAGCGAGAACGCGCGCGCTGGCGGCGGAAGTCGACCAGCCGGCCTTGTCGAGGGCGGTAGCGACCGTGGCCGCCCGACTCGCGAGCGCGGGCGTGCGACGGCCGCTCGCCCACGCCGTCCGAACGGCCACGTCCTCCGCCAGCGACCGCCACGGGTTGTCGGGGCTATGACGTTGGAACTCTCGGCGTGCGCGCGTAGCCTCGGCCTCCGCGACCTCGAGGTCTTGGTCCACGAGCGCGGCCTGGGCGACGAGGGTCCGCGCCTCGGCGACCTCCAGAACTGCGCCAGCGGATGCAAACGCCTCGACCGCAGCCTGTCCGGTCGCGACGGCGTCGCCTGCGAGGCCAGCCGCAAGCAGCACCTCACATCGATCGAGCTCGTGACTGCCTTGCCTGAATCCGCCGAGCGTGCCGACCTCGTCGCTCAGCTCGTCGTAGCGACCGAGCGCGATCACGACCTCTCCCCGGCGAGCCGCGACGAACGCCTGGTTGGCCGCGATCATCATCTGAGCGTGCCCGTACCCGTGCGTGGTGGCGACGACCTCGGCGGCGTTCAGGTCGGAGTCCGCGCCGTCGAGGTCGGCTTGATACGCCCGCACGATCGCGCGGTTCGAGTACGCCTTCAGCAGCGCCTGCTGGTTGCCTTGCTCAGCGGCGAGGGCGATAGCGCGCCCGAAGGCCTCGTTCGCCGCATCGGGATCTCCGAAGCGCTCGAGGATCAAGCCTCGCGAGAGCGCGATTCGGGGATCGCTGGGCGCGCGCTGCTCCGCGCGTGCCGCGAGGCGGAGTGCCTCACCCCGCCGGCCGAGGTACTGGTGGGCGACGGCGACGCCCATCTCGGCCTGGGCGAGCAGTTCCGAATCGCGCGTCTGACGTGCCGCTGCCAGCCCCCGGCTCATCCACTCGAGAGACTCGTCCGCCGCTCCCAGCTCGATGGCGCAAAGCCCCAGCGTTCGCAACGCGACCGAGCGGGCGGCGGTGTCGTCGGAGGCGTCGATCACCTCCAGGGCCAGCGCGCGTGCCGTGCGCACCTCGGTTGCAACGAGTTGCCACGCCTCCTCGGCTCGGGAGCGGTGGTCGGTGCGGCCGTCGGCCGGTGGATTCAGACGGTCACCCAAGGCGTCACGATCTCGGGCATGCCGGTGATCGCGATCCACAGGCGCATCGGGCCGCGTGGGGCACGGGCTAGCCGGAAGCGGCCGTGCGCGTCGATCTCCGCCTCGATCTCACCGTCGGCGCTTTGCGCACGGAGCCGCCCCGCGCCCGCGGGGACGACGTAGCCCGTCAGTTCGCGACGCGCGCCGTCCTCGGCGACATCGACCTCGAGGAACCGCTCCCCGGCGCCGAAGCTCAGCATGCGCTGGCCGATCCCGCGAACCCCAGCGAGTTCCTTGTCTTCCAACGCGGAATCAGCGAGGAGCTCAGCGAGTTGAGCGTCGAGGTCACGGAACTCGATCGCGGCGCGGGCAGCGTCGACGACTTGCGGCGGAACGGGATCCGTGCGCGCGAAGAAGTCGCGCAGCTCGTCCGTGAGCGGATCGTCTGGCGCTGGATTGTGCTGGTCGTTCGTCATCAGTACCCACACAGAGCGCTACGCCGCGCCCCTGATACCAAGTTGTGCGAGTTCGGCGCGCAACTGCTCGAGGCAGCGCCCACGCGTCGGCCCGATCGAGCCGATCGGCATCTCGAGGATGGCCGAGATCTCCTCGTACGCCGGCGGCGGCTCGGTGGCGAGGAGACGCAGCAGGGTGCGGCAGCGGTCGCCGAGCCGGCCGAGCGCTCGGTGCAGCAGCGCGTCGCGGTCTTTCTGCACCGCGAGTTCCTCCGGCCCGCGCGTGGCGTCGTGGATCTCGTCGAGCTGGTCGGTCGGTGAGACGCGTCCGCCGGCTGCAAGCACGCGCAGTGATTCGCGCCGAGCGGTGGTTGCGAGCCATGCGCCGACCCGCTCCGGCTCCTGGATACGGCCGAGGTGCTCGACGAGCCGAAGCCAGGTGGTCTGCACCACGTCGGCGGCGTCGGCGTCGCCCAGCCGGTGCCCGCGTACCGTTGCCCAGACAAGCGGTGTGAAGCGCTCCACAAGGGCGTTCCAAGCGGCGCGATCGCCATCGGCGGCGGCCGAAAGAAGGGCTGGTAGGTTCACGAAGTTGGCGGGCGCGGGGTCTGCCGACCGACCTTACCGATTGGAGCCACCGTGCAAGGGGAGCCGTGGGAGCCGCAACCGGAGACTGATCGCTGGGAACTCGCGATCGCCGCGCAGAAGGAGGTGGCGATCGATTCGTCGCCCGGCGCAGGCTTCCTCTACCGGCGTGGACGGCTCCTCGTGCATCCCGAGCTCCTCCGCGGCAAGCGCACCGATTGGCGCTACGGCCTCGAGCTCCTGCGCTCCGCGCGGGCAGAGTTCGCCCCCGACGAATCCCGTCGCACGTCGCTCGCCGTCGGCCTCGATCTTCTCGCCGTCGATGACAAGGTCGCCGTGCCGTCGCTGGCCCGCAACCTGCGCAAGATCGCTCCGTCGGCCGCGAGCGTCGAGCACTTCCTCGTCGCCGACCCTCAGCGCATGCACGGCTGCGACCCCGCCATCCCGGCCGACCGCCCCACCGACATTCCGGACGAGGTGCTGAAGCGCGAGAGTGGACTCACCGTCGCCGTGCTCGACACCGGCGTCTGGCCGGACTGGGGTCTGCCCGTCTCGGTCGACCCCGCCGACGAGGAGCGCCTCGACGACGACGGTGATCAGCTCCTCGATCCCGCGGCCGGCCACGGCACGTTCGTCACCGGCGTGATCCTGCGGTACGCGCCCACCGCAAACGTCATCGTGCGCCGCATCCTCACCACGCCCGCCGGCCTCGCAAGCGAGCTCGACATCGCACAGGCGCTGCTCGATCTCCCAGAGGTCGACGTCATCAACTGCTCGTTCGGCGGCCCCGCCCAGGCCGATGGCTCGCACCTCTCGATCGACCGTGCGCTGCAGCGACTCTCGCCCAAGACGGTCGTCGTCGCGGCGGCCGGCAACCACGGCGGTTCGCGCCCGCACTGGCCCGCGGCCTCCAAGCTCGCCATCGCCGTCGGAGCCGTCAAGCAGCCCGAGGGGTCGAAGGACTGGGAGCTCACCGACTACACGGGCCGCGGCACCTGGGTGAACGCATCCGCGCCGGGCACAGCCGTGAGCGCGTTCGTGAAGTTCGCCGAGCAGGGCACCGGCGCTCGCACCTTCCTGGAGGGCGCCGAGTGGACGGGCACGTCGTTCGCGACGCCGGCGGTCGCCGGCGCGATCCTGCAGCTCGCCGCCAACGAGGGCATCCCCGTGAAGGAGGCGGCCTACCGCCTCATCGACGATCCCTCTCGCGAGCGAATCCTCGACGGCGGCACGCTCGTCCTGCCGTAGGCCGGCTCGGGCGGCCACACCGGCCGCCCGTCGAGCCTGATCGCCCCGGCGTTACGCGGCGATCGGCAGCACGGCTTGCCGCTCCGCGGCGACCCTTGCCGCCGCGCGGCGGGCCACCTCGTCGGCCCAGGCTGCGGCGGGGTCGGCGTCGGCGCCGACGAGATCGGTCCACGTCTCCTCGCAGGCGGCGGCCAGGCGCGCGGCGCGGTCGGAGCGCTCCCACTCGGCGACGAGCCGGTGCAGCGGGGCGCGGTGCAGGTTGCCGATGGCGAGCTCGTCCGGCAGCTCGTGGGCGAGCGGGCGCACGCGGCCGCTCGACTCGACGATCAGGACGGGTGCGAGCTGGGTGACCGAGCGGGCCGGGAACGGCGGCACGAGGTCGCCGCGGTAGAGGACGAGCTGATCGGCGGTGAGCGCGTCGACGTGCACGGGCACGCCGTACTGCTCGCCGAGCCGGCGGGCCTCGAGGAGGGCGGCCGCGAGCTCGATCGCGTCGGGCTGCTCGCCCGGGAGCTCGATGGCGGCGCGGCCCGCGCCCGAGAGCGGGTGCACCTGCACGGAGCGGGCGCCCTGCTCGGCGGCGAGACGCACCACCGACTCGATGCTCGCCGCGTTGTATTGCGTGAGGGTGGTGATGAAGCCGAACGGCGTGCCGGTCGCGCGCACCGCTTCGAGGTTGCGCACCACGTGGGCGTAGGCGCCCTGGCGGCCGCGGAGCCGGTCGTGCTCCTCCTCGGTGCCGTCGATCGAGATCGCGAGCACGTCGATGAGCGGGGCGATCCGCTGCCAGCGCCGCGTCTGCCCGAGCAGCAGGCCGTTGGTGGTGACCGAGGTCGTCATCTCGAGCGTGCGGGCGCGGCGCAGCAGCACCGGGAGGTCTTCCGAGAGCATCGGCTCGCCACCGGAGACGGCGAGCTGCTCGTAGCCGAACCACGCCGCCTCGCGGATGGCGTCGACGAGCAGGCGCTGCGGCAGGGTCTCGTCCTCGCGCGGGCCGGACGACGAGTAGCAGTGGCCGCAGCTGAGGTTGCACCGCCGCGACGGGTGCACCTGCAGCACCGGGCCGCTGGAGAGGTCACGCATCGAAGGCTCCCGCGCCCACGAGCGCCGGCACGTGCACGGGCACGCCGTCGGTGATGGCCCGCGGCGGCTGCGGGCGGCCTCCGTGGCGGCGCAGCAGGCGACTCCAGCGCTCCCGGTCGGCGAGCTCCTCCGCTCCCGGGCCGGTGGCGATACCGGCGAGGTCGGCGGCGAGGGCGTCGAGCGGATCGGCGGCGGGCGCCTGCCAGGCGGCAAGCAGCCGGGCAGAGCCGCGTGGTCGGACGGGCTCGCTGTCGAGTGCGGTGTGCAGCGCGGTCATGGATGGACTCTCTGTCGGGGTCGCCGCGCCCCCTGACGCGGCGGTACCCATACAGAGCGGCATGCCCGGGCGGTGATACAGCGCCGATGCGCCAGCGTGAGCCGCCTCACCGAAGCGGGCCCGACGGGGGACGGCTCCCCATCACGAGACCGCGCTCAGGGGCGCGCCGCGGAACCACCAGTCGGCGGTCTCAGGAAACCCTCAGGTAGCGCGGGGCGGCTTCTCGCACACTCCGTCCAACGTGCGTTGCATGAGCAGCACGCCCCCTACCGCCGGTTCCGGCGTGGCGCCACCGCGCAGCGCCCGCCACCGCACGGCTTCCCCCATGATCGACCCTCCAGCCCACGCCCACGCCCGCGCCCTCCGGGTACCCCGCGCGGCCGGCCGCGGCACCCAGCCCGCACTAGCGGACACGGTCGGCGGCCCTGCCTTGGCAGGCACCGTCGACGGCCACGCGGAGTTCGCGGGCGGAGACAAAGCGGTGCGCCCGCTCGTGGAGATGGTCGTGCCCGTCTACAACGAGGCGCACGTGCTGGCGGCATCGATTCGCCGGCTCCACGAGCACCTGCGCACTTTCCCGGTGCCGGCGCGGATCGTCATCGCGAACAACGCGTCGACCGATCACACCGCCGATGTCGCCCGGGCTCTCGCCGCCGATCTCCCCGGCGTGATGCTCCTCGACCTCCCTGTGAAGGGCCGCGGCCGTGCGCTGCGCGCCGCCTGGACCGACTCCCCGGCCGACGTGCTCGCCTACATGGACGTCGACCTCTCCACCGACCTCGCTGCGCTGCTCCCGCTCGTCGCCCCGCTGCTCTCGGGCCACAGCGACCTCGCCATCGGCACCCGGCTCGCCCGCACCTCTCGGGTGGAGCGCGGGCTTCAGCGTGAGCTGATCTCGCGCACCTACAACCGCATCCTGCGCTACTCGCTGGGAGCGCGGTTCTCCGATGCGCAATGCGGCTTCAAGGCGATCCGCGCCGATGCCGCCCGCCAGCTCTTGCCGCAGGTGCGCGACGAAGCCTGGTTCTTCGACACCGAACTGCTCGTACTCGCGCAGCGCTCGGGCCTGCGGATCCACGAGGTGCCGGTCGACTGGGTCGACGACCCGGATTCGCGCGTCGACGTGGTGCAGACCGCCAAGGACGACCTGCGCGGCATCGCTCGGCTGATCGGGGGCACGCGAGTGCCGTCCTTCCTCGCGATCGGCGTCATCTCGACGCTGGTCTACGCCGTCCTCTACCTCGTGCTGCGCGGGCCGCTCTCGCCGGCCGGCGCGAACGCCGCGGCGCTGGCGATCACCGCGATCGGCAACACGCAGGCCAACCGCCATCTGACGTTCAAGGTGCGCGGCCGTGACGATCTCGGGCGTCACCACCTGCAGGGCTCGATGGTGTTCCTGCTCACCCTCGCGGTCTCGACCGGCGCGCTCGGCGCGCTGCACTGGCTATGGGGCTCGCCGCCCCGGCCCGTCGAGCTCGGCGTGCTGATCGCCGCGAACCTCTTCGCGACGGTGGTGCGTTACCTCGCGCTGCGCAACTGGGTGTTCGCGGGCGAGCGGCCCGCGCGCCGCGCCTCGACCGTCCAGCTGCTCCTCGGCACGCTCGGCCGTGGCCGCACCGGCGGCCACCACGCCTGACCCCCTTCACCGACGACCACAGGCCCACGCCCGATGTCTTCAGCTTCCTCTTCCTTCCCCCGACAGCCCGCGTCCCGCGCGGGTGATGCGCCCGGCACTCAGGCCGAGCGCGACCACGCGGCCTCCGGGTCGCGCGTGCGCGCCTTCGGCGCCGGGCTCGTCCGCCGTCCTGAGCTGCTCGTGCTCCTCGCGCTCGCGGCCTTCCTGAACCTCTGGAACCTCTCCGTCAACGGCGAGGCCAACACGTACTACTCCGCAGCCGTGCGTTCGATGAGCGAGTCGTGGAGCGCGTTCCTCTGGGGCACGTTCGACCCGGCCGGGCTGATGACCGTCGACAAACCGCCGCTCGCGCTCTGGGTCCAGGCCGCCTCGGTGCGGCTCTTCGGCTTCAGCTCATGGGCCTACCTCGCACCGCAGGCGCTGATGGGCATCGCGGCCGTCGAGCTCACTTACGGGATGACGCGGCGCGTGTTCGGGCGGGCCGGCGGTTTCGCGGCCGGCCTCGTGCTCGCGCTCACGCCGACGGCCGTGGCGATCTTCCGCCACAACAACCCGGATGCCGCGCTCGTCCTCTGCATCACGCTCGCGGTGTGGGCGCTCGTGCGTGGCCTCGAGGACGGCCGCACGCGCTGGCTCGTGCTCGCGGGCGTCGCCGTCGGGCTCGGCTTCGAGGCGAAGATGGCGGCGGCGCTGCTCGTGGTGCCGGCGATGGTGGCCGCGTGGCTGTGGGTGCGTCCCGCAGGCGCGTCGCTGCTGCGCGCCGTGCGGCAGCTGTTCGCGTTCGGGGCGTCGGCGCTGGTCTTCGGGCTCGCCTGGCCGATCGCGGTCTGGCTCACGCCTGCCGCGGATCGCCCGTGGATCTCGGGCACGAGCGACAACTCGATCTGGAGCCTGATCCTCGGTTACAACGGCCTCGGCCGGCTGCTCGGGCAGAGCGGTGGACCGGGCGGCGGCATGGGCGGTGGGCCCGGCGGCGGCGGTGGCGGCGGCGTGTTCGGCGGCGACGCCGGCCCGCTGCGACTGCTGAACTCGTCGCTCGGCAGCCAGGGCGGTTGGCTCCTCGGTGCCGCGATCGGCGCCAGCGTGCTGATCCTCGCCGCCTCGCGGCTGCGCCGCAGCGATGCGCGCACGGGATGGCTCATCGCCATCGGGGGTGCCTTCGCGATCACCGCCGTGGCGTTCTCCTACGCCTCCGGCATCTTCCATCCCTACTACGTGTCGGCGCTGGCACCATTCACGGCCGCGCTCGTTGGCGGCGGCGTGGGCACCATGCTGACGCTGGCGCGCCGCGAGGCGGATGCGGATGCCGCGTCGCGGCTCGCGGCCGTGGACAGCGGCGTGGCGCCGGTCGGCAGCGCTGCAGCGGCCGGCGCTGCGGCCGGCCGTTCGGCTGCTGGTGCTGTCGCTCGCGGTGACTCGGACGGAGCGGCGCGGACCAGCGCTGCAGCGGCGGGGGGCGCTCGCGCCGCCGCGGCCAGCGACACTGATGGCGCCCGCGCGGTGCCGGCGGCGGCGTTCGCGGGTCCAGCGGGCCACGTGCCCGCCGAACTCTGGGCCGACCGCGACGGCGACCCGATGGTGGCGGGCGCCGCGGAGGCTCAGGCGTCGGCGCAGCATCAGTCGGCCGCGTACCGTGCGGGTGCCGCGACACAGGTTCGGGCAACCGGGCTCGATGTGCCCGCGGCCGCCGCGAGCGGCGTGCGCTCGCGTGAAGGACTCGTGCTCGGCGTGCTCGGCGGCGCGATGCTCGTCGCCGGTGCAATCACCGAGGGCGTCGTGCTCGGCAACGCGACCCAGCTCGGCTGGCTCACCCCCTTCCTGTACGCGGGCACGATCGTCGCGGCCGTCGCGTTCGTCGCGGTGCGGAGCCGGCGCATCCGGGTCGCCGCCGTCACCGCGGCCACCGCGCTCCTGCTCGTCGCCCCGGCCGTCTGGTCGGCGCAAACCCTGAACCACAACGTCGGCAGCACCTTCCCTACCGGCGGCCCCGCCGGCCAGGGTGGCGGCATGGGCGGTGGACCAGGCGGTGGCCGCGGCGGCTTCGGCCGCGGCAACGGGTTCCGCGGCGGGTTCGGCGGCGGACAGCCGCCGGCGCTGCCGGGCTCCGCGTCGAGCGGCTCGAGCGGGTTTCCGGGCATGCCGGGCGGCACTTCGTCGTCCGGCATCCAAAGCGGATTCCCGGGCAGGCCCGGCGCGGCCGGCGGCGCATCGCAGAGCGGCAGCTCGACCAGCGGCTCGTCGCAGGGCGGCAGCTCGTCGGCTGCCGGCACCCGGCGCAGCTTCCGCGGCGGTGGCGGCATGGGCGCCGGCGGGATGTTCGGCGGCGACCAGTCGTCGGTGAACTCGGCCCTCGCCTACGCCAAGGCCAACGGCGGCGGCACGGTCGTCGTCTCCGGGCAGATGGGCGCCGCGACGGCGATCCTCAGCTCGGACGCCGACCTTGCCGGCATCGGCGGCTTCTCGGGCCGCGAGTCGGAGGTGAGCGTGAGCTGGTTTGCCGACCGGGTCGCCAGCGGCAACATCCGCTGGGTGGTCACGAGCAGCGGCGGTCTTCGGGACAGCCGCACGGGCTCCAACACCGTGATGAACGCCGTCACCAATACCTGTACGGCCGTCTCAAGCGTCGACGGCCTCTACGACTGCCAGGGCAAGGACACCGCCCTGCGCGCCGCCTCGAGCTAGCTCAAGCCGGCCGAGCGCGCGTGCCCACACCAGCGCCGAACAGACTTCCTCTGTAGCTCTGACTGCAGAGGAAGTCTGTTCGGCGCGGAGGAGGGGGCCAGCTAGCGGAGGCGTGGTGGAGTCGCGGCCCGGTAGAGCACCGCGGGATCCGTGTAGACGGAGTCGGTTGGGGCGCGATCGACCGTCCACCCTGCATTGATCCAGATGGCTTGCTTCCGCTCGTCCTCGCCCGGGAACGGATGAAACCCGTGACTGTCGAGCTCGACGATGTGGCGCTCGGCGGGGAAGACGAGATCACCCTCCTCGCCTTCGACGAGCACGTTGAGCCGCGGTTCTGGGAAGCCTGCGGCCACCAGCAACGCCACGGCAAGCGCTTCAGCGTCGCTCTTCGCCTCGTCCATCGGGAGCCGCGCGTAGACGTCCAGCAGCGGCCGCAAGCGGCCCACGCCGCGTCGGCCGCGGCCCCGGCGGGCGATCTCGTGGAGCTCCGCGGGTGTCACGACGCGGAGACGTAGTGCGTCTCGCACCAGCCGTGCGCGACGGTTCGACGAGTAGAGCAACGCGAGGAGATCCACGACGGTTCGAGCCGGACTGAGCATCGCGATCCCGTCATTGGTTCGCAGATCGACCTCGTCGAGGCATTCCGAGCGGCGCACGTTGAGCGCGAAGCGGGGATCGACCAGCGGCTTGTCGTCCGTCGACGAGGAGGCATCGTCCCCGTCATCCGGTCGACCGATCGCCGTCCCCGTCGCGGGCGGCGTGTCGTCGGTCGGGCCGCGGCCTGGTGCCTGACTACCGGCTGCGGTCGTCGCAAGATCAGAGTCGGGGCTCCCGACATCCCCGGCGGCCTGTGGATCCAGGGGAACGTAGACCGAGGGCAATTCACGCACTCCGGCCGACCCGGGACGGACGATGTCGACGGCTCCGTCCAAGCGGTCGACGAGGCCGTAGAACCAGGCGGATGCCCAGGCGTCGAGCACCGAATCGGGGGCGGTCACCGTGGCCCCGTACAGCCGTTGCCAGTCGGTCGGCGCGGCGTGTCCGCTGATGTGCACGCCGTCGTACATCCGCTGCCAGTCGGGCTTTACGTGGCGGATGCTTCCCGCGCTCACTTCCAGGGTGAGCTGCCAGTCGGCGACGACACCGCGTTGTCGTTTGAGTCGATCTCTGATCAAGGCATTCACTACCTATTCAGAGGCCGCAGCCCACCAAAATTCGCCCCCCTCGCGCCGAACAGACTTCCTCTGTAGTCAGAGCTACAGAGGAAGTCTGTTCGGCGCGGGCGGCCGCTGGCGTCGGGCGGCCGCTGGCGTGTCGCGGCGCGGGCTAGTCGTCGTCGCCGGTGTCGGCGAGGGGCAGCGTGACCGTGAAGCGGGCGCCGCCGAGCGGGGAGTCGGTGACGACGACCGTGCCGTCGTGGGCCTGGACGATGCCGCGCACCACAGCGAGGCCGAGGCCGGCGCCCGCCGGGCCGCGAGTGCGGGCAGTACCGCCGGCCTCGCGGTGGAAGCGCTCGAAGATCGCTTCGCGGCGGTCGGCGGGAACGCCGGCACCGGCGTCGTCGACGTGCACGGCGATCCAGCCACCGCCGGCCACCGGCGCGTCGCTGCGCCCGCCCGGGCCGGCCGCACGCGTATCGTCGCGCGGCTCCACGGCCACGTGGATCGGTGACCCGGGCGGTGTGTGGGCGACGGCGTTGCCGAGGAGGTTGGTGAACACCTGGCGAAGGCGGGCTTCGTCGCCGAGGACGAGGGGATCGCCGTCGACGCGGAGGTTCACCTCACGCCCGGGATCGAGGGCGACGGCATCGGAGACGGCGTCGCGGGCGAGGACGGCGAGCTCCACGAGCTCGGTCTTCGGCGCGCGTTCCTCATCGAGGCGGGCGAGCGCCAGGAGATCCTCGACGAGCGTGCCCATGCGCGCCGCCTGCTCCTCGATGCGGGCCACGGCCTGGTTGCGCTCGTCGTCCGAGCTGAGCATCCCGGTGCGCTGCAGCTCGGCGTAGCCGCGGATCGACGCGAGCGGCGTGCGCAGCTCGTGCGAGGCATCCGAGAGGAACTGTCGCAGCTTGTCCTCCGAGCGCTGCCGCTCGGCGAACGCTTCCTCGATCCGTTCGAGCATCGCGTTGAGCGCGACCGAGAGCCGCCCCACCTCGGTGCCCTCCTCGGCCGCCGGCACGCGGCGATCCAGACGCCCGCCAGCGATCTCGTCGGCGTCGGCGGCGATGTGCTCGAGCGGCGCCAGCTCGGCGCCCACGAGGCGCGTGGCACCGAACCCGAGCGCGGCGAGGATCAGCAGGATCACCACCCCGTCGACGAGCACGAGGTTGCGGAGCTGGTCGCTGTTGCTGTCGAGCGGGATCGCGACCACCGAGACGAACGACGAGGTCGACTGGTTCGGGAACCGCACGAGCGACGCGACCACCCGGTACTTCGTACTGCCGGACACGGCGTCGACCGTGATCGGCTCGTCGTACGCGATCTTCGTCGGGAGATTCGGCGCCGGCAGAGACTCACCGCCGAGCGTGCGCTGCGCGTAGGCCACGCCCAGCTGCTTGCCGGCCGCGTTGCGGAGCACACCGTAGGTGCCTGGTGGCAGGTCGCCGCGATCCTTCCGGTTGCCGACACCCGGCGGCGGCCCGAAGCCGTCGTCACTGTCCGGGCCGAACTCGTCGGTCGCACCGGAGGTCGGCCCGGCCGCCCCGCCGCTCGTCCCCGAGCTGCTCGAGGTCCCGTTCAGCGCCTCGTAGCGCGTCTTCAGCACCACCTGGGCGGCGACGAACTGCACCGCCGAGCGCGCGCGATCGTCGACCTGGTTCTGGAGGAACTGCCGTTGCGATCCCCAGGTGATGGCGGCGAGCAGCACCAAGCCCACCGCCGCCAGCGCGAGCAGCACGCCGGTGAGGCGCGTGCGCAGCGTGCGGTGTTGGATCCGCTCGGCGAACGCGCTGAGCGCCCGCACCGGATGGGGCCGGCCCGCCACCTCGCCCGCCTAGGCCTTCGGTGCGCGCAGCGCGTAGCCGACGCCGCGCACGGTGGTGATCAGCGAAGGCCCGTGGGCGTCGAGTTTCTTCCGCAGGTACGAGATGTAGGTCTCGAGCACGCGAGCGTCGCCGCCGAAGTCGTACTCCCACACCTCGTCGAGGATCTGCTGCCGCGTGAGCACGCGGCGCGGATTGCTCAGCAGGTAGCGCAGGAGCCGGAACTCGGTCGCGGTGAGCTCGATCGCCTCGCCGCCACGGGTGACCTCGTGGGTCTCCTCGTCGAGCTCGAGGTCGTCGAACCGCAGCACGGCCTCGGTCTGCTCGTCGAGCGAGCGACGCAGCACCGCGCGGATGCGGGCGACGAGCTCTTCCAGCGAGAAGGGCTTGGTGACGTAGTCGTCGCCGGCCGCGAGCCCGCGGAGCTTGTCCTCGGTCGCGTCGCGCGCGGTGAGGAAGATGATCGGCACGCGGTCGGCCGCGACACCAAGGCGATCGGCGACGTCGAAGCCCTCGAGATCGGGCAGACCGACGTCGAGCACCATCAGGTGGGGCTTCACGCGGTCGACCTGCTGCAGCGCCTCCTTCCCCGTGGCCGCCGTGGCGACCTCGAAGCCCTGGTACTTCAGGGCCATCCCGATCACCTCGACGATCGGCGGCTCGTCGTCGACGACGAGGATGCGGGTGGGCGCTGCGGTGGGTTCAGGCACTGGGCGTGGGATTCGGTGCGGAGCTGGATCGGTGAGGCGTGGGACTTCTCACCAGCATCATCGCCCATCGCCACCGGGACACCGAGGGCCTCCCAGCGAACGCTCAGGGTCCGCGCGAAACCCCCTGATCGCGCGGGCCGCCGCTCAGCGAACGCTCAGGTTCGTCGCCGCGAGACGCTGGGACAGGGCCGCCGCCTACACCCACCCCGGGTAGGCGACGACCCGTCACTCAGTGCCTCGAAGGTACGGCCCTGCGGCGCCCGCGCACGCCAGTCCAGACGGATGGCTGTGGGCACCACCGGGCACCGCGCGCGGGACCACGGCGACGCGCCTGGTCGTGCTCTGATCCGGGGACACCGACGAGGCACGCCGGGCGTGGTCTTGCGTCTGGGGCAGCCTGCGGGCGACCCCGTCGTCGAACTCAGGTGCCGGGTGGGGCGGTCGAGGCGGTGTCACGGAGCGACTGCGCGCGGTCGACCACACCCGTCTCGGCCTCGGCTCGTGGCGCGCCGACGAGCAGCAGCCACGTCGCGTGCACCACACCGACGTCGCGGCGCATCGCCCGCCACAGCAGCCAACGAGGGTGGCGGGCGGTCGGAGGGGCCCCGGGCGCGAAACGCTCGCGCTCGGCCGCCGCGCCGAGCGCCGCCGTCGCGGGCCCGATTCGCTGCAGGTCGGGGCCGAAGGAGTGCAGCGTGGCGCCCGGGCCGGGCGGCCCCGGAACCACGCGAGCGATCACGTCCGCGAGCGGCAGGCTCGCGGCGGGCCGCCGACGCCAGCGGCGAACGGCATGCACGGTGAGCGCGAGCGCGACGCCGCCGAGGATCAGGATCGCGACCTGGCGAAGGTCGAAGCCGGCGTGCCCGCTGCGGCGCGGCGGTGCGGTCGGATCGACGCTCGGCGCCACCTGCGCGGCGGCATCACCCGGCGTCGGATCGAACGGCGCCCATCCGTAGCCGGGGAAGTACACCTCGATCCACGCGTGGGGATCGCTGCTGTGCACCACGTACTGGTCGACGCCCTTCTGCTCGCCGGTGGCGTAGCCGGTGGCCACGCGGGTCGGGATGCCGGCGAGCCGCAGCAGCAGCGCGGCGGCACCCGCGAAGTGCTGGCAATAGCCGACGTGCGTATCGAGCAGGAACGACACGAGCGGCTGAGGCCCGGGCTTGTCGACCTTGAGCGAGTAGCTGAAGTTCGAGGGATTCCTGAGGTAGTCGAGCACGTTGCGCACGACGCCCATCTCCGTCGCCTCGCCCTGCGAGAGGCTCCACGCGAGCTTGTAGACGTCGCCCCAGCCACTGTCGGCGACGTTGGGCGGCAGCATCGAGATGCGCTGCGGCAGCGGGATCGTGGCCGGAAGCGAATCCCAGATCAGCGTCTCGGGCGCGTACTTGGCGGGCGACGGCAGCCCCGTCCGGCTGACCGCGGCGACATCGGTCTTCACGACCTGCGACACCACGTCGTAGCTCGTCCCCCGCGCGGGCGCGCGCTCGAAGAACTGCGACTCGCCGATCCCTGGCTCAGGGCTCTTCCCGGCGACCGATACGACGCGGCCAGGGCTGATCACGCGCCGATCGTTGAGCGCGCCCATGGTGATCTTCGTCGGCACCGACCGGGCCGCCGGCTGCCGGAGCTCGCGCTGGGGCTGCTCGGCGGTCGACCAACCACGGCCGTCCCACCGCTCGAGCACCTGCATTCGCCAGAGCGCGGGCTGCGGCGAGCGCACCTCGAAGTCGACCGACACGTCACCGCCGTCCTCCTCGACGGGGTCGTACTGCTGCCTCGTGTCGAGGACGGTCTGCGACAGCGGCTGCGGCTTGCCGCCACCCTTCTGGTCGGCGTCGCCCTGCTGCCCCTGCTGGTTGCCCTCCTGCTGCTGCGATCCGTTGCTCTGGCCGATGCCGCCTGCCCCACCGCTCGGCGCGGGCGCCTGACGCTGCGGGATGCGGCGCTCGGTCGGACCGATCGCTGCGGACACCAGCGTGCCGACGACCGCGACGGCGAGCACGGCCGGCCAGGCACCGCGGAGCGTGCCGCGCGTGGCCCAGAGCAGGGCGGCACCGAGCATGGCGCCGCCGTACCACGAGGCGTCGTCCGTGTGGGGCACGGCGAGCGCGAAAACGAACGGCAGCGTGAGGAGCACGAAGCCGGCGGCGGCCGGTCCGCGGCCGGGCCGCACGGCCTGCACGGCACCGATGATCCAGCAGCTCCCGGTGAACGCGAGCCACGACGACAGCGACAGCGTGCCCGAGGCGCCGCGGAAGATGCCCGCGAGCCCCGCGATCAGCGCCGACGGCGAGATCGCGCTCGCACCGGCGCCGCCGAGGAGCACGGCCAGCGGGATCCACACGACCCAGGCGAAGGTGAGCAGATGCGACTGCAGGGGCGTCTCGGCCTTCACGGCGCGCACCATCACGAGGATCGCGAACCCGAGCACCGGCGCGACCCAGAGCACGCCGCCACCGAGCTGCGGCAGCCAGATGCCGAGGGCGGCGAGGCCGAGGATGAGCGCGGCGGCGGTGCGCGTCTGCCAGTGCTCGTCGAGCTTGCGTGGCTCGTCGGCGGGAGGCTCGGGCGTGCCGTAGGCCGCGGGCGCCGGCGGGCGGAGCATGGTGGTCATCGGCCCGCCCAGACTCCCTCGCCCACGAAGCCCGGCGGCAGCGCGCGGCGCGGGCGGACCCGGTGCGGCGGTGCGGCCGCGGCGGCGACGACGACGGCGTCGCGCACGTGAACGCCGTGCGGCAACGTCGGGCGGCCTTCGGCGAGATCGGCCAGGCGGCGGTGCAGGGTGGTCCAGCTGCCGACGGGATCGAGCAGCGTCGTGGGCGTGCGGTCGCCTGGCAGCAGCACGCGGCAGCCACCGCTGCGCGCCAGCGCGAGCGCCTGCCCCGCCGCTTCGCGCGCTGCCCAGTCGACGTTGGCGCCGGTGAGCGCGCCGGCGGTGTCGACGATGATCAGCGGCAGTTCGTCGCGGGAGGTGACGAACCGGCGCTCCATGAGCTGGCCGGTACGTGCCGCCGTCTTCCAGTGGATCCGGCTCATCGGCGTGCCGCGCACGTATTCCCGCAGGCCGTCGGGCTCGGGGTCGTGGGCCATGTCGGAGCCGCTCACGCGGCGGTGAGCGTTGACGTCCTCCGGGTCGGGCAGGACGAGGAGGCGGTCGGGCTCGCCGGCGAACAGGAAGCGCGTGAACAGGCCGAGGTCGTCGCGGATGCGCAGCGGCGACGGGCCGACGACGTGCGGGCCGGGGTGATCCATCGTCCAGCCGACGGTGTGGCGGCCGGCCGGGAGCGTGTGCCACTCGCCGCACTGGCAGGCGTATTCGATCGTGACCGGCAGGCCCTCCACGCCCGTCGTCTCGAACTGCAGCTCAGCGCGGCGGCCCTCGACGATCTCATGGTGCAGCAGCTGGCGTGCGATACGCACCTGCTCCTCCGCACGCGAGACGGCCCACGCCGCGCCGATGTAGATCAGCGCGAGGCCGACCGCGATGGCGAAGATCGCGAGCGAGCCGAGCAGCACCGCCGCGACGGCCAGCAGAACCGGCCCGATGGCCAGCTCGGTGCCGCGTTTCACCGGGCGCGCACCTGCGCGAGCGCGTCGCCGACGATCTGGTGCTGCGCGTCGGCCGGGGCTGCCGCGACCGGCTGCACGCGGTGGGCGAGCATGGGGTGAGCCATCGCTTGCACGTCGTCGGGCAGCACGTACTCGCGGCCCTGGAGCGCGGCACGTGCGCGGGCGGCGCTGAGCAGGCCGAGGCCGGCGCGCGGGCTGGCGCCCGTCTCGGCGAGAGGATGGCGACGGGTGTGGTCGAGCAGGGCGACGACGTACTCGAGCAGCGGGTCGGTGGCGGCGACGTGGTGCACGGCGGCCTGCGCGGCGACGAGCTCGGCGAGCGTCGCGACCGGCTGGGCAGTGGTCGAGGGACGCTCGCGCAGCAGCGCGGCCTCCTGACCCGACGTCGGATAGCCGAGCGAGATGCGCGCCTGGAAACGATCGAGCTGCGCCGGCGGCAGCGGGTAGGTGCCGTCGAACCCCGCCGTCGGGTTCTGCGTCGCGACGACGATGAACGGCGCCTCCACCGGGTAGGTGTGGCCGTCGATCGTCACCTGCAGCTCCTGCATCACCTCGAGGAGCCCCGACTGGGTCTTCGGGGTAGCGCGGTTGAGCTCGTCGACGAGGAGGACGTTCGTGAAGACCGGCCCGGGGTGGAACTCGAAGCTGCTCGTGCCGGCATTCCAGACGGTGGCGCCGAGGATGTCGGTCGGGAGGAGATCGACGGTCGCCTGAACGCGCGCGAAGCGGGCAGCGAACGTGCCGGCGATTGCGCGGGCGAGCTGCGTCTTGCCGACGCCCGGGTGGTCCTCGATCAGGAGGTGGCCGCCGGAGAGGAGCGTCGCGAGGATGACCTCGAGGCGGTCGGGCGCGATGAGCATGCTGCGGCGGATGCCCCCGCGAATCCGCTCGCCGAGGTGCGCGACCTCGGCGACGGCGGCACCCAGGCCTGCGCCGTTGGCCGCCGGCGCAGCGGGAGGGGTGGGCGCCGGTGCCGCGGGCGGGGCGGCCGGAGCGGGTGCGGCGGTCGCCGCGGGGTCCGAGGTCGCGAAGGGGTCCACCACCTCCTCCTCGGCGTCTGACTCGGCGACTTGAGCGGAACGCGCAACGCACCGGCTCCGATGGCACGATCGTGTGACACCGAGGCCGGCGCGGCGCGCCCACTGCGCAGAAATTTGGCCCTCTCAGAGCCGCGGCTGCAGGTACCCGGGCGCTCGTTGGTGGTGACAGCCCGCTGAAGGAGCGTCAGGAACCCGGCGCGTAGGCGTGGGTCGGTTGGTGGCGCCCGTGCGCATGTGTGCGCCGGACACCACCAACTCCTAGTCGGGGCGAGAGGATTTGAACCTCCGACCTCACCGACCCGAACGGTGCGCGCTACCAGGCTGCGCCACGCCCCGAGAGGTTGGGAGAGAGTAACAAGCCACTCGCGAACGGGTCGTGCGGTGCGATCAGGCGCGTGCCACGGGCCGCGGGCGTTACGGTTCGCCCGTGGCCAGCCGGGACGAGATCGTTGCCTTCCTCGACGCACTGCTCGACAGCGCGAACTTCGAGGACTACGGCCCCAACGGGCTGCAGGTGCCGGGGCGCGAGGAGGTGCGGCACGTCGTCACCGGCGTGAGCGCCAACCGCGCGCTCATCGAGGAGGCCGCTCGCCTGGAGGCCGACCTTCTGCTCGTGCACCACGGGCTCTTCTGGCCCTCGATCGGCCCGATCGACGCCCTCACCGCCGGACGGCTGCGCCCGCTGTTCGTCGGCGACATCAGCCTCGCGGCCTACCACCTCCCGCTCGACGCGCACGAGGAGGTGGGCAACAACGCCCTGATCGCCGACGCCCTCGGCCTCACTGATCGCCGCACCTTCGCCCCGCACCGCGGCCGCCACCTCGGCATCGCCGGCCACCTCCCGTCCGCGCTCTCCCCCAGCCAGTTCGCCGATCTGCTCGCCGGACTCATCCAGCGCCCGCTCGCGTTCGCGGGTGGCCCCGAGCGCATCAGCACCGTCGGCGTCGTCTCGGGTGGTGCCGCTGACGACATCACCGAGGCGGCCGCGCTCGGGCTCGACGCGTTCGTCACGGGCGAGCCGGCCGAGCGCTCGCAGGGCATGGCCGAGGAGCTCGGCGTCCACTTCTTCGCCGCCGGCCACCACGCCACCGAGCGCTTCGGAATCCGCGAGCTCGGCGAGCGCGTGGCAGCGGAGTTCGCCGGCGTTCAGCACACGTTCGTCGACATCGCCAACCCGGTCTGACGGGTCGCCGCGCCAGGCGCGCGGCGGCCGGCAGCCAACCCGTCGACGCACCGGCTTCTAGGTGACGGGCGTCACGGTACGATCGGCCTGTAGCGCGTGTCCCCCCGCTCCGCTCAGGGGACTCCGCGACCCACGGCACCACCTGAGGACGGCATGACCCAAACGCTCGGCACCGGCACGACGACGATCGCGACGCTGCTCCCGCGCGCCGCGGAGCTCTACGGCGATCGGTCGGCCACCTCGGTCAAGCAGGGCGACAACTGGGTGCAGCAGAGCTACAACGAGCTGCTCGACGAGTCGACGGCGGTCGGCCTCGGCCTCATCGCCCTCGGGATCCAGCCCGGCGAGCGCGTGTGCATCATCGGCGACACGTCACGCCCCTGGTCGGTCGTCGACTTCGGCGCCACGAGGGCGGGCGCGATCGTCGTGCCGATCTACCAGACCAACTCGCCAACGGAGTGCGAGTGGGTGATCAGCGACTCCGGCGCAGTGGCGATCTTCGTCGAGAATGCCGCCCAGGCCGCGAAAATCGCGGAGATCCGCGATCGCGTGCCGGCGCTGGCGCACGTGATCGTCTGGGACGGTGAGGCCGAGGGCGCGACCCCGATCGCCGAGTTCACGGCCGCCGGCGCGGGCGTCGATCCAGCCGAGCTCACGGCGCGTGCCGAGGCCGTGAAGCCCGAGGATCCGTACACGATCATCTACACCTCGGGCACCACCGGTCCGCCAAAGGGTTGCGTGCTCTCGCACGGCAACTACCGCGCCATCGTCGACAGCTCGCTCGAGTCGGGCATCGTCGAGGAGGGAGAGGACGTCGAGGGCGAGATCCTCTACTGCTTCCTGCCGCTCGCGCACTCCTTCGCGCGCCTGATGCAGCTCACCGCCTTCGACAGCGGCATCGTGCTCGCGTACTTCGGCGGCGACACGAAGGCCGTGATCGGGGAGATCCAGGAGGTGAAGCCGTCGATCCTGCCGTCGGTGCCGCGCATCTTCGAGAAGATCTTCACGATCGCGCTGCAGATGGCTGGAGCCGAGACGGTCGCCAAGGCCACCGACGTCGGCCTCAAGGTGCAGGCGCTCAACGCTGCCGGCCAGCCGATCCCCGCCGAGCTGCAGGCCGGCTACGACGAGCTCGAGGGCCGGCTCTTCGGCCTCGTGCGCGGCCTCTTCGGGGGCCGCCTGCGCCGGGCGATCACGGGCGCCGCGCCGCTCGGCATCGACATCATCAGCTTCTTCACCGCGTGCGGCGTGCCGCTGATGCAGGGCTACGGCATGACCGAGACGGCCACGGCAACCTCCTGCTGTACGCCAGAGGACAACAAGCTCGGCAGCGTCGGCAAGCCGCTGCCCGGTGTGGAGGCGAAGCTCGGCGACGACGGCGAGCTGCTGATCCGCGGCAAGAACGTGTTCCAGGGCTACTGGCACAACGATGCCGCGACCGCCGAGACCCTCACTGACGGCTGGCTGCACACCGGCGATCTCGCGGAGATCGACGCCGACGGCTTCATCTCGATCGTCGGCCGCAAGAAGGACATCATCATCACGGCAGGCGGCAAGAACCTCACACCCGCGAACATCGAGGCGGAGCTCAAGCTGCACCCGCTCGTCTCGCAGGTGGTGATGCACGGCGACCGCCGCCCCTACCCCGTCGCGCTGGTCACCCTCGACCCGGAGTCGGCACCGCAGTGGGCCGAGCAGAACGGCCTCCCGACCGACCTCGCCGAGCTCTCGAAGCAGCCGAAGGTGATCGCGGAGTTCCAGGCCGCGCTCGACGCCGCGAACGCGCACTACGCGCAGGTCGAGCAGATCAAGAAGTTCACGATCCTCCCGCGCGACTTCTCGCAGGAGACCGGAGAGCTCACGCCCACCCTGAAGGTGAAGCGCAACGTCGTCGAGCAGATGTACGCGACAGCACTCGACGCGATGTACGAGGGCTAGCCTCAGCCTGCGACTTCCGAGGGACGGCGCGCCCGGCTCCGCAGCGCGCGGAGCCGGGCTGCCCGCTCAGAGGGGCGGGCACCCGAAGAAGACGGCTCGGGCGCCCACCGGATGGGCGCGGCTGGGCTCAGCCGCGGCGGTAGGGGTCGATGAGGAGGTTGTCGACGCTCACTGCGGCCCCGGGCGTGGAGGTGACCGACTTGAACGTGATCGAGGCCGTGGTGCCGGTGCCCAGGAAGACGTCGGGGATGGCCGTCGAGAGCGGCTGGCTCTGGGAGAGGGTCCAGTTGCCGCTGCCGACCGAATTCAGCTTGGCGGGCACCGTCAGCGTGACACCGAGCGGCGTCTTGAAGTTGATGTAGGTGTTGAGCGCTGCAACCGTCGAGTTCGTCTTCACGACGAAGCGGAACTTGGGGTGCAGCGGATCGACGCAGAACTCCGGCGTCGTCGCCTCGGCGCTGCCGATGCCAACGCCGAGCTTCAGCGACTTCGTGCCGGCGATGACGCCGAGCGTCTCGTTGCCGGATGCGATCGCCGCGTTCTTGACCGACCAGCCGGCGAGGCTGCTCTCGAAGTCACCGCCGGTGGCGAGCCAGTAGTCGGAGGTGTCGCCCCATTTCGCGAGGGGCTTGCTGAGCGCCGGCGCCGTGCACGAGAGGTTCAGCGACGAGCTGAGCGCGGCGGAGGCGCCGACGGGGACGGCCGCACCGACGGCGAGCGTCGCGAGCGTGGCGGCTGCGAGCGCGGTGCGTGGGGACTTGCGAAGCGGCATCGAGATCCTGGGACGTGAAGCGAGTGACCGTTTGGGACGGCCTCGACCCCACTGTCGGCCGCGTTACGCGCGCGCTCAATCCCTTTGGCTCACCTCACACCGGATTCCGACGCAACGGACGGTCCGGCTCAGCGGAGCGTCGATGCCGCGGGCGGCGCCGTGGCCAGCCGCCGCGGCACTGGGCTCGCTGCGATCGCTACTTCGCGCGGACGAAGTTTCCGTGGAAGCCAGGCGGCACCGCCCGACTGATGGTCGCGCGGGCGAGCTCGGAGAGGTCGGCGGCATCGAGCACGAGCAACATCGAGCGCTCGGCTCGGCCGTCGAGCACGAGCGAGAGCAGCACGCCGTCGTCCTCGGCCGCGCCGCCCGGCGTGGCGACGAACACCGGCTCGCCGACGAGCGCGTCGGGCTCGCGCCACTCGCGCACGGCACCCCACATCGCATCGATCTTCACGAGGCGGTCGAACGGGACGTCGGCGCCACTGCCAACGCCGTACACGTAGCGATAGGCGCGCCCGTTGTGACGGCGGTAGTTGATGCGCGGCAGCTCGATGGGTGCGTCGCTGAGGCGAGTCTCCTGAGCGCGCGGGGCCCCCGGTCGCAGGCGGTAGCGGTGCAGGTAGGCGTTACCGTCCTCGGGGTAGTCGGCGCCCGCGCGCAGCTGGGCGAGGGCAAGGTTCTCGACGATCGACGGGTCGTCGAACCGGCAGAGGTCGAGGACCACGTCGTCGCCCTCCTCCCACGCGTTCACGTGGTGGAAGCAGAAGCCGGGTTCGGCTTCCCACTCCCCTCCGCGCTCGCCGGTGCGGCGGTCGATGAGCACGATGCGCGTGCCCGCCTCGGGCTGCCACTTGAAGTTCTCGATGAACGGCCGGCCGGTGCGGAGGATGTCGACGGGGTTCACGCTGAACGGGAACTCCGTGAGGATCAGCCAGCGGTCGGTCATCCCGAATGAGTGCTGGTAGGTCGGCCGCTGGCGCCGCACGCCGCCGATCCGCTTGGCCTCGAGCGTGGCTGGGTCCATCGAGAAGAACGTCTGAGTGGACCGCGGCCCGAACTTGCCGGCGAGATTGAGCATGTGACCCTCAGGGCTCTCGTGCGGGTGCGCCGTGGCGAACATGTCGGGGTTCTCGTAGAGCACGCCGAGCGTCTCGAGGGTCGACGGATCGAATTCGTAGGCCATGGGCGTCTCGCTCAGCGCCATGTAGTGCTCGCCGAACTTGAACGCGTTGATCGCCGGGTTGTCGGTCACCTGCGGCTGGAACATCGATTGGATCCGCTGAAAGCGCGTGCGGCACGGATCGCTGGCGAACTCGGAGTACTTGAGCTTGCCGGTGTCGCGGAAGGCCGTGTAGGCCTTGCTCTCCACGAACCGGTTGCGGTACGTCACCCGGCCGGCGTCGACCTCGAAGCTGTGGAGCAGGCTCATGCCGTCGAACCAGTGGTGCACCGCCGTGCCGCCGAAGTCCCAGCGGCCGGGTCCGTTGCGCAGGAGCTGCCCGCGCAGCCAGGCGGGCAGCTCGCCGACGACCGGCAGCTCGGCGCCCTCGGGCATCTCCTCGGCGGAGGTGAAGGCGAGCTCACGCAGACGCTGGCGTGCGCGGTCGGCGGGCGCAGCGGCCGGTGTTCCCGGACGGGTGGTCGTGCTCATGAGGCTCCCTCAATCGTTCATTCTGAACGGTACACTTCGCACCATAACGCGTCTGGTCCATACTGCAACCCCGATGACGCCGATCAAGCTGACGACGCCGGGCTACCTCGTGCTCGGGCTCGTCGAGCAGTTCGAGCCGGCCACGCCGTACGACCTCAAGAACCTCGCCGAGATCTCGGTGGCGAAGTTCTGGGCGCTGCCGCACACGCAGATCTACGCGCAGTGCGATCGCCTCGTCGAGGCCGGCCTCCTCAGCGAGGAGCGCGAGGCGACGGGCCGCCGGCGGCGCCTGCTCTCGATCACGCCGGAGGGCAAGGCGGCGCTCTCCGAGTGGCGGGCGGCCCCCGCACCCGACCCGGTCGAGATCCGCAGCCTCGCCACCCTCAAGCTCTTCTTCGGCGGCGATCCCGCCGCACTCGCCGCCGAGCAGGTCGCCCAGCACGAGGCGCAGCTGGCGCAGTACCTCGAGCTCGAGCAGCTCGACGCCCTTCAGCCGGGTCAGCGCCTCGCGCTCGAGCTCGGAATCGGTCAGGAGCGGGAGTTCCTGCGGTTCTGGAAGCAGCTCGCCGCGCGCGAGTGAGTCCGCGCCGAGCTGGGGTCGCCCCTCCGGCCCGGCCGGTAGGTTGCGCCGGGTGCGTCCCACGCTTGCTCTCGACGCGCGCTGCCGCGCGGCGGCGCGACACCGGTCTCATCCGCGTCTCGCGGCCGGGCTCATCGCCGCCTCCTGCTCAGCCGTCGTGCTGCCGCTCGGCACGGCCGATGCTGCGACGCTCGCCCAGACCAAGGCCCGCTTGAAGTCGCAGGTCGCGGCGCTCCCGGGCAGCACCAGCGTCTTTATCCGTGAGGCCGCCACGCAGACGGTCCTCGGATCGCGGACGCCGAGCACCCGCCGCATCCCGGCCTCGGTCACGAAGCTCTTCACGACGAGCACCGCGCTGCTGCAGGACGGCCCGACGGCCACGCTGGCCACGGAGCTCCGCGCGAGCGGCGAGATCGACGCCGACGGTGTGCTCCAGGGCGACCTGATCGTGAAGGGGGCGGGCGACCCGTCGTTCTCGACGGCCGGCGTCGACGCGCTCGCCGAGGCTGCCAAGGACGCGGGGATCGTGCGAATCGCCGGCACGCTGCGCGCCGACCTCGGCACCTGGACGACGCAGCAGGGCACGCCGCTCACCCGCGGCCGCTACAACGGTGAGATCGGCGGGCGCCTCGGCGCGCTGGTCGTCGCGCGCGGATTCGCGTCCGCAAGCGTCACCGATCCGTCGCGTCAGGTGCTCGTGCGGCTGCGCGACGCGCTGAAGGCCGGCGGCCTCAAGGGCAACGTGACGTTCGGCAGCGCACTTCGCACGAGCACGGGCTCGACGCTGCTGGGTACGGTGAAGTCGCCGACGATCTTCCAGCTGATCAGTGCGACGAACCAGCCCTCCGACAACTTCTACGCCGAGGAGCTGCTCCGCGGCGTCGGAGCGAGACACGGTGCCGGCGGCACCACCGCGGCCGGCCTCGCCGTCGAGCGCGCCCACCTGCGAACGCTCGGCGTGAACGCCCGGCTGGTCGACGGCTCCGGGCTCGCCCGTGGCAACCGCGTCGCGCCCTCGAGCATCGTCCGGCTCCTCGACCAGATGGCGAGCCGAACCGAGGGAGGCCAGTTCCGCGCGAGCCTCGCGCTCGCCGGCGCCACCGGCACGCTCGCGAGCCGCATGCGTGGGACCGCCGCCTCGGGCCGCTGCCGCGCGAAGACGGGCACGCTCTCGAACGTCTCAGCCCTCGCGGGATGGTGCACGACGATGGGCGGCCGCAACGTGGCCTTCGCGATCCTGCAGAACAAGGTGAACGTGGCGACCGCCCGCTCGCGGCAGGACGCGATCGCCGCAACCATCGCCGGTTGGAGCGACAAGCCTGTCGCGGATCTCGTCACGCCGGTGCCGTCGCCGAGCAACGGGCCGACCTCCACCACGCCCGCGGGCACCTCGCCGGCCGCCGGCGGCGGCGCGCTCGCACGCTGAACCGCCAATCAGCGTCGCCTGGCACGAAAAACCCGCACGTTGCGGGAAGGCGCCATGCCAGGGTGTCCACATCCCTACCGAGGCGCGGCGCGACGGTTGAAGGTAGGCGCCGGGGTTTCGCCCGCCCCGCACTTCCCTCGTCCATGCCCCGACGCCACTCGCTGCACCCCACGTCGCCGTCCGGCCCACTGCCGTCATTGCTGCGGCGCCGACATGCGAGGGCCGTCGCGGCACCTGCGCGGGGAAGCACCTGGGACGAGATCACTCCGGATCCGCTGACGGGCGTTCCGGTGCTCGCCGACTTCGAGCGCGAGCTCGGCCGCGTGCTCCGTCGCGGCGAACCCGACGTCACCGTGCTCCGCCTCGCGCTGGTGCCCGTCGGCGGCTCCACCGAGCCACACGAGCTGCGCCGCCGGATCGTGCTCGCCGTCGTGAACTGGCAAGAGGCCTTGCGCCCCGCCGACCGCCTTGCGCGGGTCGCCGACGATCGCTTCGCCGTGCTCCTGCCGGACTGCCCGCTCAGCTCGGCCTCGCGCGTCGTCGACCGCCTGCGCGATGCCACACCTCCGGGTGCCGTCTGCGCCGTCGGCGCGGCCACCTGGGACCGCCATGAGAGCGGTCGCCAGCTCCTCGCCCGAGCTGGCGACGCGCTCGATGCCGCGCCGCAGCTCCAAGGCGGCGACGTGCTCCGCGACCCCGCCCGCCTCGCGGCCGTCGCGGCGACCGACGTGACCGGCGCCCGCGTCGCCGGCACCTTCGACCGCGCGGCCTCGAGCCTCGGTTGGCTCCTGCAAGAGCCAATGGTCACCATCTCACTCGTCGACGATCGGTTCGAGCACGTGATCGGCGCGTTCGGCGTCGACGGCCCCGCGGCGCGCGCCAGCACCCCCGCCGAGGAGAGCCTCGCCCACCAGTGCGTCGTCACGGGGCGGCCACTCGTCGCCACCGACGCGGCCCGTCACCCCGCGCTCCACGACCACCGCCTCGTCGCCACCGGCCGCGTCGGCGCCTGCGCCAGCGTTCCGCTCGTGAGCCAGGGCGGGCACATCGTCGGCACCATCTGCGCCACACGCACCGGGCGCCACGCTTGGTCGGGCGACGAGCTGCGCCTGCTGCGCTCCACGGCCGCCCGGGTGGCGACCGAGCTCGAGCGCGTGCCCCGGGTCGTCGCGGCCTAGCGGGCGGGGTTCACTCAACGCGCTCGAGGAGACACTCCGCGAGAGCGCCTCAGCCCTCGGGGCCCAAGACGGCCACACCAACCGTCGCGAACCATCCATGCCGCGTGGCTCGTCGTTAAATCAAGCGGCAGCGCGTTCGTCCAGCGGTCGCCGCCGGAGGGCGGTGTGCGTCAGTGCGGGCGGCATGTACGCCTGGTCGAGCGCTCCGGCTTCGGTGCCGGGCGCAACGATCTCGTCGATCCGGTCCAGCACGTCATCGCTGAGGACGGTGTCGATCCCGTTCAGGAGATCGTCAAGGTGCACCATGGTGCGGGCGCCGAGCAGCGCACTCGTCACGCCTGGGTGTGCGGTGGCAAACGCCATCGCGAGGTGAGTCAGCGGAAGACCGGCCTCGTCGGCCAGCAAGACCAGCCGCTCGACGGCGTCCAGCCGTGTTTGGTCGCCGAACACCGCGTTGAACCTCGAGCGGATGACGTCGGTGTTTTGACCGCGCCGCACCCGGCCCGTGAGCATTCCCTGTGCGAGCGGACCCCACACGAGGATCCCCATCCCGTATTGCTGAGCGATCGGGAGGAGCTCACGCTCGATGCCGCGGTTCAGGATCGAGTACGCCGGCTGCTCGGTTCGCGGGCGCAGCAACGCGCGCCGTTCGGCGATCCAGTGCGTCTGCACGATGTTCGCCGCCGGGAGCATCGAGGTGCCGAACGCGCGGATCTTGCCGCTGCGAACGAGGTCGGTCATGACGGAGAGCGTCTCCTCCATGTCGGTGTCGGGATCGGGGCGCTGCAGCTGGTAGATGTCGATGTAGTCGGTCTGCAGCCGACGCAGCGAACCATCGACCGCCGTCGTGATCCACCGGCGGGAGGCACCTCGCTCGTTGGGGTCCGTTCCGACCGGCAAGCCCACCTTGGTGGCGAGCACGACATGGTCGCGGCGGCCGGCCAGCGCACGACCGACGACCTCCTCGGAGTCCTCGTAGGCGTCGGCGGTGTCGACGAGGTTGATCCCAGCATCGAGCGCTTTGTGCAGGATGCGGGCGGAGTCCTTCGGATCCGGGTTGCCGATCCGGGTGGCAAACATCAGTGCGCCCAGCCCATACGGGCTCACCTTGATGCCGGTCTGCCCGAGCGTGCGGTACTGCATGGTGAACGTCTCCTCCGAGTCTCGGCCCTGTATCGTCATCAAACGGAGCCGCGTCCGCTTAGACGGTAGCAGCTAAGCGGAGTCGACTCCGCTTTTCGCCATGACCCACGACCGTTCAAACCTCAGATCTGATGCGCAGGAGAACCACGACCGCCTGCTTCGCGCTGCGGCCGCAGCGTTCGCGAAGGACGGGGCGTCGGCGTCGCTCAAGGCGATCGCGCAGGATGCCGGTGTCGGCATCGGCACCCTCTACCGCCGGTTCCCAACCCGGGACGACCTCGTCGAGGCCACCTTCCGCTCCGAGGTCGCCATGCTCTGCGAGGCGGCCGAGCCGCTGCTGCGCGACTACGGAGCCGCTGAGGGGCTGCGACGCTGGGGGCTGCAGTTCTTGACCGTCACACGGGTGAAGCACGCGATGATCGAAGCGCTCCCCGGCATCCTGGCGCCTCGCGAAGGTCTCGGCACGGCCACGCGATCGATGGTCCTGGACGCGATCACGCTGCTGCTCGCCGCGGGTGAGCGAGACGGCACCCTTCGCTCAGACGTGCAGCCAAACGACGTGATGATGGCGTTGGCCGCAGTCGGTCTCATCGCCCAGCGCTCGCCTGCGGACCCAGGCATCGGCCAGCGCCTGCTCGACCTCTTCGTCGACGGCCTTGCCAACCGCGGAACGCATTCGCGACCCGACTGAGAACGCTCGGCCGCCGTCTCCTCGATCGCCAGGACGGGTTGCTCCTGCTCGCGTGACCGACCGTCGGGCGGCTGCCCACCGTTGATCACCAGGGGATGCAGACCGCCGCGTGGTCCGTGCAGACGCAGTGCAGCGGCGCGGGATCGCCCGACTACAGCCAGCCGAGGTCGTCGGCGCGGCGGGCGGCCTCGATGCGGTTCGCCGCGTCGGTCTTGCCGATCGAGGAGGAGAGGTAGTTGCGCACCGTGCCCTCGCTGAGGTGCAGTTCGTTCGCGATCGCCGTGACGGTGGCGCCGTGGCGGGCCGCCCGGAGCACGTCGCGCTCGCGGCCCGTGAGCGGGTTCTCGCCCGCGGTGAGCGCGCTGGCGGCCAGGGCGGGATCGACGATGCGCTCGCCGCCAACCACCCGGCGGATCGCGGCCGCGAGCTCGTCGGCGGGGCCGTCTTTCACGAGGAAGCCGGAGGCTCCGGCCTCCATGGCGCGCCGCAGGTAGCCGGGGCGCCCGAAGGTGGTGAGCATCAGCACGCGCGTCTGCGCGGCGCGCCGACGCACTTCGGCCGCGGCGGCGATGCCGTCGAGCCCGGGCAGCTCGATGTCGAGCAGGGCCACGTCGGGCCGGTGCTCGAGCACGGCGTCGACGATCTCATCGCCGCGGGCCACCTGCGCGACCACTTCGAGGTCGTCCTCCAGCTCGAGCAGGGCAGCGAGGGCGCCGCGCACCATGCCCTGGTCCTCCGCCAGCAGGAGGCGGATCACGCGGCCACCTCGGCACGCAGCACGAAGCGGCCGTCGCGGTCGCCCGCGCTGAGCCGGCCACCGGCGGCGGCCACCCGCTCGGCGAGCCCGCGCAGGCCGTTGCCCGCGAGCTCGGGCTCGGCCTCGGGATCGATGATGTGGAGCGTCCGGCCGGAGCCGGCGCCGTCATCGGCGACCTCGAGGACGATCGCATCGCCGGCGTGGCCGACGGTGATCGCGCAGCTGCGGGCGCGCGCATGGCGCAGCACGTTCGTCACGCCCTCGCGGACGACGAACCCGAGCGCCTCCTCCCCGGCCGGCGGCACCGCCTGGCTCGGGCGGTCGACGCGCACCGCGATCCCGGCGCCGTCGAGTGCCGCCTCGGCGGCGGCGAGCTCGGCGGCGAGGGGCCGCATCCGGTAGCCGGCGACGGCCGCGCGCACCTCGGTCATCGCGGTGCGCGAGAGCTCGCCGACCGCCCCGATCTCTTCCGCGGCACGGTCCATCTCGCCGCGCTCGGCGAGCCGCTGCGCAAGCTGGCTGCGCACGGAGATCACGGTCAAACTGTGGCCGAGGAGATCGTGCAGATCGCGAGCGATCCGCACGCGCTCCTCGGCCGTTGCGAGCTCTTGCGCGCGGGCGCGGGCGATGTCGAGTTCGTGCATCACGCTCCGCATGCGGCGGATGCCGAGGGTGATCACGCCGGCCATCAGGCAGCCGAAGGCCGTGCCCGCGATCCCGCCGGAAGTCACCTCGTCACCCGGCGGGCGCGTCGCGAACGCTTCTGCGGCGACGACGCCGACCACCGCGAGACCGATGCCGATCATCGCGCGCTGCATCGGCAGCGCCGAGGCCGCGACGGGCGCGAGGAACACGATCGTCGCGGCCCCCGGCTCGCCGACCAACAACACCGCCGCGACGGCGAGGACGACGAGCCCGCCGGCCATCCACCAGCGTGCCGGCGTCATCGGCGACGGCCACACTTGCGTCGCGGGGATCTGGCGGTCGCCGCCCCACGAGAGGATCATCCACCAGAGGTAGGTGACCACGAAGGCGGTGAGCACCGCCAGGCCGAGCATCTGCTCGAGCAGGCCGTGGCGTCCGTCGGCGGCCTCGAAGAACGCCGGCACGAGGTAGACGAGCCAGACGCCGGCGTAGAACACGCCGACGCCGGGCCGTGCCCACAGCCCCACGCGCCGCTCGGCCATGCCTGGGGCGCAGTCGTCGTCCGCCGCGTGCGTCACGCAGTCCACGGTACTCGCGGCGCTGGTCACCGGACGCGGATCCCGCGCTGCCAGGCCACGCGAGCGAGCGCTGCGAGGCCGATCGTCCACGCGAGGAGCCCCAGCACGGCCGTGATCATCAGGTGGTCGCCCAGCACGATCGCCCGGCCGACGTCGAGAAGCAGGTGGCTCGGCAGCACCGAGGAGAGCTTCGCGAGCCAGTCCGGGAACTGATCGGGCGGCACCCACAGCCCGCCGAGCGCGGAGAGCGTAAGGTACGTGAGGATCGTCGCACCCTGCGCCGTATCGGGGCGCTTCACTGCGGCGCCGAAGCACAGCCCGAGCATCCCGAAGGCCGTGGCGCCCAGGGTCATGGCGACCACGAGTTCGACGATGGTGACCACGCCGAGCTCGGCGCCGTCGGCTGCGCCGACCACCGCGACGATCGCGCTGCCGCAGGCCGCGAGCGTGAGGCAGACCGCGATCTTCGCGATCACTGCGGCGTTCGACGGCAGCGGCGTCGCGGCGAGCTGACGCAGCCAGCCGGTGGCGCGCTCGGCCGCGAGCGGCGGCCCGGAGGCGAGGAGCGCCCCGCCGATCGCGCCGTACGCGACCATCGAGGCCAGGACGGCCCGGCGCACTTCGAGCGGGTCGTCGCCCGGCGAGGTCGACGTGCTGAACAGGATGTACATCATCACCGGGATCACCGAGGTGAGCAGGATCGCCCTCGGGTTACGGAGCGTGCGGCGCAGCTCCAGGCGCAGGTAGGGGGTCATGGCTGCGGCGCTCATCGGATCGCCTCCACTCGGTCGGTCGCAGGTTCGGTCGGGGGCGTCGCCGGGGCCTCGCCCCAGCCACCTTCGGCCATCGCGAGGAACGCGTCCTCGAGACCGGCTTCGCGCACCTCGATGCGCGACGCGTCGGCGTAGCGTGCGAGCAGCGCTCGCAGCGCGAGATCGGAATCGGTGCAGTGCAGCGCGAAGCGGCCGCCCGGCTCCCCGGCGGCGCGGGCGACGCCCGGCAGCTGCGCGAGCTCGGCCGCCACGCCGTCGGGCACGATCGCGCGGATCAGGTTCTGGCCGCCGAGCGCCGCGACCTCCGCAGGCGTGCCGGCCGCGACGACCTTGCCGCCGGCGAGCACGACCACACGGTCGGCGATCGCCTGGGCCTCGTCGAGGTGGTGCGTCGCGAAGAGCACGCCCCGCCCGCCGGTCGTCTGCTCGCGCAGGGCGGTCCAGAAGGCCCGACGAGCCTCAGGGTCCATCGCCGAGGTCGGCTCGTCGAGCACGAGCAGGGTCGGATCCCCGACGAGCGCGAGGGCGAGGCGCACGCGCTGGGCCTGGCCGCCGGAGAGCGCGTCGGTGCGGCGATCGGCGATGTCGGCGGCGCCGGCCATCGCGAGCGCCTGCAACGGATCGATCGGGCTCGGGTAGAGCTGCGCGAACATCGCGACGAGCTCGTCGACGCGGGCGTTCGCGGGGAGGCCGGCGTCTTGGAGCATCGCGCCGACGAGCCCCGCGCTCACCGCCTCGCGCGGCGCGCGGCCGCACACCTCGGCGGTGCCGGCGAGCGGGTCGAGCAGTCCGAGGAGGATCGAGACGGTGGTCGACTTGCCGGCGCCGTTGGGCCCGAGGAGGGCGACGGCCTCGCCGGGAGCGACGCGGAGATCGACCCCGTGGAGCACCTGGCGATCGCCGTACCGGTGGTCGAGGCCGGCGAGATCGAGGATGTATTCGGTCATGGCAACCATCCTGCGCTCGGGCGCCCTCTGCCGGTAGAGGCGAAGGTCAGGGATCGCCCATGACGTTCGTCATGGGCGGTCACCGTGCTGAGCCGCTGATTTCCCCTGCTGGAGTGCAGCAAATCAGCGGCTGAGCCCGCTAGAGGCGCACGTAGCGGCGCATGAGGTCGTCGAGCTCGTCGGCCGGATCGCCGGAGCAGACGCCCACGTGCACCGGCGACGGCTGCAGGACCGTGCTGGAGGGCGCGGCGATGAACCCGAACCGGTCGGCGGGCTCCATGCCGGCGATGCGGCCGGCCTCGGGCGCACCGGCGGCGACGCGCTCGAGCCCCTCGAGCTGGCGGCGGAGCGTGTCGAGGTCGAGCGCCGGGTCGAGCGCGCGGAGCCGGACCTCGTCGAGCTCGAAGGCGAAGCCGAGGTAGCGTTTGCGGCGCGAGTAGACGGCGGCGCCGACGTTGATGCGCTCGCCGCGTTCCACCCGCGGCACCACACGGAGCAGCGCCCAGCTGTACGGCTCGCCGCCAGTCATGCCGGGGCCTCGCCGTCGGCCTTCGGCGGTGCTCCGTCCGTTCCAAGCGCCTTCGGCGGGGCTCCAACGCGCGGGCCGAGGCCCTTGCCGGCCTCCGGGCCACGCGGCAGCCCGCCGGTGCCGGGCCCGGACGTTGCCGAAGAGGTCTGGTCGATGCCGTCGATCGCTTCGAGCCAGCGGCCCACCACGGCGATGCGCTCGGCGAGGTAGCCGGCGTAGTCGTGCTCGCCGCGCCAGTCGTCGGGCACGTTGGCGACGATCGCAGCGAGCACCTCGGGCGTCACGAGCGGCGCCAGGCGGGCATGCGCGGCGCGCAGCGGCTCGAGGCGCGCGGCGGGGTCGTCGCCGAGGAGCGGCATGAGGATGTGGTCGACGATCTGGGGGAACGGCCGGTCGGCCTCGCCCGCGCCGACGGTCGCGGCGTGGTGGCGGTAGAGCGCGGCGCCGTGGTCGATCAGCCAGAGCTGGCCGTGCCACCAGAGCAGGTTGGAGTTGCGGGGCGTGCGGTCGACGTTCGTCGTGACGAGATCGAGCCACACGACTGCGGCGGCCTCCTCGAGCGGGATCTCGTGGCCGGCGAACACTGCGAACGGCAGCGAGGCCGGGAGGAAGTCGAGGCCGACGTTCTCGCCGACGCTGGCGAGCAGCAGCTCCTGGATCTCCGGGTCGGGCTCGGCGCGGCCGATCGGGTCGCCGAGTTCGAGGAACACCAGCTCGGGCACTCGCAGGCCGATCGCGCGGGCCAGTTCGCCGACGACGAGCTCGGCGACGAGCGCGCGGATGCCCTGGCCGGCGCCGCGGAGCTTGACGACGTAGAGGCCGTCGTCGTCGGCTTCGACGAGGCCCGGGAGCGAGCCGCCCTCGCGGAGCGGCTCGACGTAGCGGGTGATGCGGTGGCGCGCGAGCACGGCCGGGAGCCTAGATCATCGATTCCACGACGCCGCCCGTGGATCGAGCGGCTCGCCGGTCACGGCGCGGAGCGGGCTGGTGCCTCGCTACGCCTGCGGCTTGGCCTGGGCGATCTGGATGAGGTTGCCGCAGGTGTCGTCGAACGTCGCGAGGATCGCCGGGCCGATGTCGGTCGGAGCCTGCGTGAAGACGACGCCGAGCGACTGCAGGCGCGCGACCTCGGCGTTGATGTCGTCCGTCGCGAACGAGGTGATCGGGATGCCCTGCGCGCGCAGGCCCTGCTGGTAGGCCGTGGCCACCGGGTTGCCGTTCGGCTCGAGCACCAGCTCCACCGACCCCGGCGCCGTCGAGCTGCGGACGGTGAGCCAACGGGCACCCTCGCCGAGCGGCAGGTCGGCGCACAGCTCGAACCCGAGGACGCGCGTGTAGAAGTCCTGGGCCTTCGCCTGATCGTCGACGAAGACGCTCGAGAACGAGATCGAGAGCATGGCGCGCACGCTACCGAGCGCGGCGGCCGTTGTGGGGCGCTGAATGTGAGCGTTCTAGCGGCCGCAGCCTTGCAGCTCGCCATCGCGGGCCCTTGTTCACGGCGCCCCTGCTTCGACGTCTCGCCGGATCAACCGCGATCCGACCCTCAGATGCCCCACGTGACGTGCCCGCCTATGCGGCGGGTCCCCTCATGGGTTCAACCCGTGAGCGAACGGACCCAGAAGTCCATCGGGTGATCGCCGGCTTCGAAGCCGAGCGAGGCGTAGAGATGGCGAGCCGGGGCGTTGTCCTGCCGCACCTCGAGGCTGACGGCCGAGCAGCCTGCGTCGGTGGCAGCCGCGAGCACAGCCTCGAGCAGGCGCCTGCCGATCCCCAGGCCTCGAGCCTCGGGCACCACGGCCAGGTCGTGCACGTTCCAGCGCGGCTGCGCGGCGAAGGTCGAGTAGCCGAGCTGCACGACGCACACACCCAGTGGCTGCTCACCGGCGCGCGCCAGCCACACGCGCACGGCGGCTTCGCGGAGCCCCGGCACGATGCGCTCGCGGATCTCGTGCGGCAACGGCTCGCCGCCGCCCATCGGATCGGCCGACTAGGCGACGAGGCCGGCGACGATCGCCGCGCCGTCCGCCGGCTCGCCGAGATCAGCCTCACTGATCACCACCGCGGCTGGATCGATCGGCGTCATCCGGTGCGGGCCCTCGAAGCAGGAGCGGCGACGATCATCGCGCTGCGGAACCAGCATTGCGAGCCCGCCAGCGGTCGAGGGTGGCGTAGGCCGCCCCGAGGCCGATCGCGAACACCACGATCGCACCGACGTTCACCGCGACCTCGCCGTAGCTGTGGAGATCGGCATCGATGAAGCCGTACGGATACCAGTCGACGATGGCGCCACGGATCAGCGTGTAGACGATCCACGCCACCGGCCAGACCATCATCCGGCCGAGATCGCCGAGCGAGAGGCCCGGCCACGGCCCCAGACCGAGCCAGACGAGCACCGCGAGCGGCGGGCAGACGTAGTGCAGCAGCGCGTTCGCGAGCTCCGAGAGGACGCCGTTGTGTGCGCTGTCGCCCGCGAGGATGGTCACGTAGACGATGCCGGTGACGCTGATGCCGACGAGCGCCGCGAGCCGGAGGGCGCGTTGCCCAGGCGTATGGAGATCGCGCAGCCGGAGCACGGCGAGGGCCGCCACGAGCACCGCGATGTTGCTCTGGATCGTGAAGTAGCTGAAGAACCGCACGAGGCGCGTGAGCAGCTCGGGGTTGTCGGGGGCGGAATCCGGATGGACGATCGTGAGCACGAGGCGCAGCAGCAGCCCGCTGCCGGCCACGAGCGCCAGGAGGAGGTTCGCGCGGTACGCGAGCGCGGAACGCATCGCGGCAGCGCCCCGCGAATCAGTCGGACTCCCCATATCTAACCTTCGACTTGAGACTGAGTCTCGTCGACAGAGGCGTCCGCATCGCTCGATTCCCCGGGCGATTCGAGCGGGAGCTCGCCGGAGATCAGCAGACGCAGCTCATCCTCGTCGAGCACGCGCACCCCGAGCCGCTCGGCTTTCTCGAGCTTGCTGCCTGCGGCCTCTCCGGCCACCAGGAAGTGCGTCTTCTTGCTTACCGAGCTCGTCACCTTGCCGCCCTCGGCGAGCACCATGGCGGTCGCCTCCTCGCGGGTGAGATTCGGCAGCGTGCCGGTGAGCACGACGGTGGTGCCATTGAGGCGCCCCTCGCCGGGCGGTGGGCCGGCCTCCTCCATCTGTAGGCCGAGCGCGCCGAGGCGATCGAGGAGCTCCCCCATCGCGGGCTCGGCGAGCTGGCGGGCGATGAGTTCGGCGTTCTTGCCGCCGATGCCGGGCGTCTCGGCAAGCTGCTCGGGCGTCGCGGCCCGCAGAGCATCGACGGAGCGGAACTGCTGGGCCAGCGCGCGGCCCGTCACCTCGCCAACACCCTCGATGCCGACACCAAAGAGCACCCGCGCGAGCGGCTGGCTCTTGCTGCGCTGGATGGCGTCGATCACCGCGTTGGCGCTCTTCTCGGCGAAGCCGCGAATACGGGGCTGCCCCTCCTCGTCCTTCTCGTAGAGCTGCTCGGGCGTGAGCTCGGGCAGGTCGGCGGCGGTGGTGACGAGCCCGGCCTGCATGAGCGAGCCGACCTGCAGCTCGCCGAGGCCGGCGATATCCATGGCGCCGCGGCCGACGAAGTGCCGCAGCAGCTGCCACTGGCGACCGGGGCACACGGGGTTCGGGCAGTTGGTGAAGACCGAGTCCTCGCGCTTGACCGTGGGCGTGCCGCAGCGCGGGCATTCGGTGGGCGGCACGGGAATCGGGGCGCGATCCTTGCGCTCGACCACGTGCGGCGCGGGCGAGACCACCTGCGGAATCACGTCTCCGGCGCGCAGCACGATCACGTCGTCACCAGGGCGGATGTCCTTGCGGGCGAGGTCTTCCTCGTTGTGGAGCGTGGCCATGGAGACGGTCACGCCGCCGACCTCCACGGGCTCGAGCACCGCGAACGGGTGCAGATCGCCGAACTTGCCGACCGACCACTCGATCGAGCGCAGGTGCGTGACCTTCGTGGTCGGCGGGAACTTCCAGGCGATCGCCCAGCGCGGATCGCGGCCCACCACGCCGAGGCGGCGCTGCAGGGCGAAGTCGTCGACCTTCACCACCACGCCGTCGATCTCGAACGGCAGGCTCGCGCGGCGGCCTTCCCAGCCCGCGCAGAGCTTGACGACGGCGTCCTCGTCGCCGACCAGCTCGACATCGGGGTTCACCGGAAAACCGCAGGCCTTCAGCCACGCGAGGGCCTCCGAGTGGGCCAGTGGCAGGGTGGCGGCCGTGCGCGCGGCCTCACTGCGAGCTGCCGCCGCGGCCTGCTCGTCGAGGGGGCGCAGCTCGTCGGCAGGCTCCGGCGCCCAGACGCCGATCTGGTAGGCCCAGAAGCGCAGCGGGCGCTCGGCGGCGAGGCGCGCATCGAGCTGCCGGATGGTGCCCGCGGCCGTGTTGCGCGGGTTCATGTAGGTCGATTCGCCGGCGGCGGCGCGGCGCTCGTTGAGCGCGAGGAAGTCGTCGGTGGCCATGTAGACCTCGCCCCGCACCTCGAGCACGGCCGGGAAGGGCCCGTCGCCCTCGAGCTGCTGGGGGATCTCGCCGATCGTGCGGATGTTGGCGGTGACGTCCTCACCGATCCGCCCGTCGCCGCGGGTCGTGGCCCGCACGAGCGCGCCGGCCTCGTACATCAGGCTCATCGCGAGCCCGTCGATCTTCGGCTCGCAGACGAATTCGAACGTCGGATCCTCGATGCCCTCGCGCGCGAGGTGGTTTCGCATGCGGCTCACCCAGCCGCGCAGCTCCTCGGCATTGCGGGCGTTGGCCAGCGAGAGCATCGGGAGCGGGTGCTCGACCTTGGCGAGGTGGCCGGCGGGGCGCCCGCCGACTGTTTGCGTGGGCGAATCGACGGTGCGCAGGTCCGGGTACTGCTCCTCGAGCTCGCGGAGCTCGCGCTGAAGGGCGTCGTACTCGTCGTCGCCGATCTCCGGATCGTCGTCCTCGTAATAGCGCGCGTTGTGGTGAGCGATCTCGGCGCGGAGCGCGTCGACACGGGCCTGGGCGGCCTGGTTGCCTTCCAGACCGGCCGGGAGGGTCTCGTCGACGCCGTCCTGGGGCTGCTCATCGGCGCTCACGCGGGCGCACTCCCAGCACATGCATTGAACGCATGATCAAGCGAATCGCCCGAGATCTCGGCGATCCTGGCAGCGTCGGTCCAGCGGATACTCACGGGCGTCACCGAGATGCGGCCGTTCGCGACGGCGTGCAGATCGGTGCCCTCCTCGTCGTGGTGGCCGGCCGCGACGCCGTAGATCGCGATGCGTTCGGCGTCGCCGTAGTGCACCACGGGCTCGGCGGCACCATGCCGGGCGGCGCGTTCGGGTGCCTCGCCCGGAAGCCGGCGCAGGTGGTCCTCGTAGACGCGCTTGCCGAACCGCGTGACCGACACTCCGGACACCGGGCCGGGCGGGCCGTTCACGTTGAGCACGGTGCCGGCCGTCAGCCCGACCTCCGCGCCTCGGGTGACGAGCTCGGCGGCGAAGGCCGCGATCACGGAGAAGTCGTAGCCGCCCTCGTCGCTGAAGCCGAGGTTGGCGTCGCGCGCGTTCTGAGACACCGCGAGGCCCGGCAAGCCCAGGTGGTGGGCCTCGAGGGCTGCGCCGACCGTGCCGGAATACGTGATGTCGTCGCCGAGGTTGGCGCCGTGGTTGATGCCCGCGACGATCACGTCGGGACGCTCGCCTGCCAGGCGGTGCCAAGCCAGCCGCACGCAATCCACCGGCGAGCCGTCGATCGCGTACCCCTCCCCGCCATCGAGGAACGTGACGTGCCGGCTCACGAGCGGACGGCGCGTGGTGATGCTCCGGCCCGTGGCCGAGCGGTTGCCGTCGGGCGCGATCACCATCACCTCGGCGCCGGGGATCCGCAGCAGCGCATCACGCAGCGCGTGCAGGCCTCCCGCTTCGATGCCGTCGTCGTTCGTGAGGAGCAGGCGCACCCGTCCCAGTCTACGAGCGGCGGCGGTGGCGGGTGGCTCCCCGGCCGGCCGGCCGGCGCGACTCAGGCCGCCCGCGAGGCGGCCGCGAGCTCATCGAGCACGGCCGCGTGGAGCGCACCGGGACCCAGGCCGAGTTCGCGCAGCGCGCGAGCGGCGGTGCCTTCGCGCAGATCACCGATGGCGTCGAGCATGTGGAGGTCGATGGAACCGACGCCGGCGAGCTTGGCTCGGGTGGCAGCCGTGCCGATCACCTGCCGGCACGATTCGCCGAAGTCGGAGCGCCGGTGCTTGCCCGGACGCCCACCGACGTCGAGCGCCGCCTCGGGCACCGGCTCGATCCCGATGGCGCGCAGGGCATTGGCGTGCGACCAGCGGATCGCGTCTTCCACGGCCGTTGGGTCGGCGCCGGCCGCCGCGAACGCACGACGCGTGGCACCGGTGGGATCGTCGAGCACGGCGAGAAGCAGGTGTTCGGCACCGACCTGCCGGTCGCCAAGGCGCTCCGCGTAGTCGATCGACGCCTCGACGAGGCGCCCCCAACTGCTTTGACTCCGGAACGGGTTCGGAAAGTTCATGCTGCTCCTTTCTTCCTACTGTGCAGGGATTTCGCGTTGATCACGACTTCGTGGCATGACGCTTGTGGACCGCCTGTCGGGTGACGCCGAGCGCCGCGGCCACCTGCGCCCAGCTCCACCCCCGCGCCACGGCCTGCGCCACAGCGGCGTACTCAAGCCGGTCCGCCTGTCGGCGCAGCGCCACGACCGCCGCCAGCGCATCGCCCGGGTCGTCAGGGAGGGGAAGCGACTGCAGGTCTCCGTCGGCCATTGCGTCAACCTTAGTTGACAAGGCCGTCGGATGTCAACCCAAGTTGACGCCGCTCCGCTGGGGACCTGCGGTCACGCGCGTGACAAAAGGTGCCCCGACGAGGACCTGCGATCACGCGGGTTACGAGAGGTGTCCGGGCGAGGCGCGTGGACGTTCGCGTGACCGGTGCTGACTGGCCGTGGGCCGTGACGCGGCGCACAGCAGGCGCGGGACTGCGGCATACCGAGGGCATTTCGTGGTTCGGTGATCGAACGCGTTTCGACGAACGGCAACCGCGGGAGGCACCACATGCTGCAAAGCGCGCGCACACCGATCCGCATGCGCGGACCGAAGATGACGAAACTGCGGGAGGAGGCCGCCCAAGCTGCGGGCCGGGCCCGCAAGGAGCTGATCGCGGTGCTACCGATCGTGGTGGCGCTGTTCGTCCTCTCCCACAACCGCCGGGAGTGGTTCCCCGGGCTCAGCCATGAGGTGCGGATCATCACGGCGGTCCTGCTCGTCGGCCTGGGCTGGATGATCGCGCGCGATCTCGGGCGGGCCTTCGCGCCGCAACTCCTGGGCCGCCTCGGCCCGGAGGCGGCCGCCACACTCGGCTTCACCATCCGGCTGGTCGCCCTCGTGATCCTCGTGCTCGTGGCGCTCCGCCTCGCCGGCCTACCGCCGCAGACGCTGGCGTTCGGTGGCGCGGCTGCTGCTGTGGTCATCGGCCTTGCGGCCCAGCAGACGCTCGGCAACCTCTTCGCCGGCACCGTGATGCTCACGGCGCGGCCCTTCAGGGTCGGAGAGCGCGTGCGGTTCCAGGGCGGCAACCTCGCAGGGCAGCTCGAAGGCACGGTCGTCTCGCTGGGCCTGATGTACGTGGAGCTCTCCGACGGCGCGAACCGCGTCGTCGTCCCGAACTCGGCCGCGCTCGCCGCCGCCGTCACGCCACTTCGCGATGTCGACGCGGTCGACTTCGAGGCCCGGCTCCGCGCCGGCACGCGCCCAAGCGATGTGCAGCGCCTGCTCGACGACCACGTATCGGTCGCGACCCGCGGCCGCCCGCACATCGCGCTCGAACGTGTCGACGACGACGAGGTGGTGGTGCGCATCACGTGCACGCCCGTCGACCCGGACGAGGGCTGGCTGCTCGCCGACGAGGTGATCGCCGCCGTCAACCGCGTCACGCGCGAGGAGCTCACCGCCGAGCATGCGGTCACCCGCACGGCGGAGCACCGCGTCGTGCGCGTGGGCGACGGTTCCGGCGGCGAGTAGGCTCGTCCCGAGGTGCCGCCAGCGACTGCCAACACGCTCACCGCCGAGCTCTGGGCCGGGATCGGTGGCTCCGCCGATGCCTCAGCGCGCCTCGCTCGGTCCGCTGACGAGCTGCCGGGCGCGCTGCCGTCGAGCTTCGCGGTGGAGGCATTCGCCGCGGGCGCGTTCGGTGCGCTCGGCCTCGCCGCGGCCGAGTGGGCCGGCGACGGCGCGGGCTCCGTGCATCTCGACCCCGTGGGCGTCGCGAGCGCGATCCGCTCCGAGCAGGCGTTGCGGGTCGACGGCGAGCCGCCCGCGTCGCCGTGGGATCCACTCAGCACGATCTACGAGGCCGCCGACGGCTGGGTGCGGCTGCACGGCAACTATGCCCAGCACCAAGCCGCCATCGAGAAGGTGTTCGCCTCCAAGGACGCCGAGGCCGTCGCATCGGCGATTGCGCAGCAGGAGGCGGACGCCGTCGAGGCCGCCCTGCACCGCGCCGGCGGTGTCGCCGCAGCCGCGCGCACCCTCGACGCTTGGCGCTCACACCCCCACGGCCGCACTGTCGGCGACCGGGGTCTCGTCGAGACCCGCCTCCGTTTGGACCGGGGGACGGCCGCCGGCGAGCCACGCCGCCCACGCGTCCTCGAACTCACGCGCGTGATCGCCGGACCCACCGCCGGACGAGCATTGGCCTGGTTCGGCGCCGACGTGCTGCGCATCGAGGCACCCGATCACGACGAGCTCCTCGGCGTCGTGCAGGACTTCGGCGTCGGCAAGCGCTCGGTGCAGCTGGACCTCCACACGCCCGAGGGCCGCCTCGCCTTCCTCGATCTCCTTGCCGGCGCCGACGTGTTCCTCCACGGCATCCGCCCCGGCGCCCTCGAGCGCCTCGGCCTCGGCGCCGAGCAGCGCGCCGCCGTTCGCCCGGGCCTGATCGACGTGTCACTCTCGGCCTACGGCGACACCGGCGGCTGGGCCGGGCGCCGAGGCTTCGACAGTCTCATGCAGCTCAGCTCCGGCCTCGCGATCGCCGAGGCAGCCGCCGCCGGTACCGATCCCGGGCCGGGCGGCCTCCCCCACCCCCGCGCGCTGCCCTGCCAGATCCTCGACCACGGCACCGGCCTGCTCCTTGCCGCCGCGACGCTACGCGCCCTCGCCGGCCGCGCCGATGACGGCCGCGGGCGCACCGTCGTCGGCTCGCTCGCCCGCACCGCGGCTCAGCTCGCAGAGCACGGCGGCCAGCTCCTGGATGCCGGCGCCAAGCCCGCACCCGTCGCTGCCGGCACCGTCGAGTTCACCGGCGAGCATGGGGTCACGCTCCACGCACCGGTCCCGGTCAGCGTCGACGGCCTCAACGCCGGCTGGCGCCTGCCGCCACCGCTCCCGGGCACCGCCGACCCGGTCTGGATCGACTAGCGCGTCCACTCCGTGGCGAGCAGCGCGTAGTCGTAGCCGTCGAGCCAGCCGCGGTCGCGATGGAGCGAGTCGGCGATGGTGTGAGCCTCGCGCCGCATCCCGAGCCGTTCCAGCAGTCGCCACGAGGGCTCGTTGTCGGTGAACACGCTCGCGGTCACCCGGCGCAGGCCGATCGGCCCGAACGACAGGTCGATCACTGCGCGCACCGCCTCGGTGGCGTAGCCCTGGCCCTGGGCCTCCGGCGCGAACGTGTAGCCAACCTCAGCTTGGACGGCCGCCGCGTCGCCCCGCACCTCGGGTTGCGCCCAGGCATCGTAGATCCGGAGCATCACGTAGCCGATGATCGCCCCGTCGAGCAGCACGACGATGCGGTTGAGCACCATCTCGCTGGCCCACTTCTCCTCGAACTCCTCCTCGTCGTCCGGCTGGCCGCCCGCGTAGTCGGCCACCTCCTTCAGGCGCGTGTAGGCGTAGACCTCGGCCCAGTCTTCGGGCTCGGCCCTCCGCAGCATCAAGCGCTCGGTCTCCACGGGCCACATCACCCGGTCGAGCGGGTCGCTCACGACGGCTCCCCGGGATACTGGATCGATTCGAGCGAGAGCCCGGTCGGCGGCGCCGTCCACCCGGCCTGGTCGCGCGGCGCGCCGTCGAGCAGCGCGGCGAACTCGTCGACGCTGCGCATCCCGAGGCCGACATCGAGCATCGTCCCGACGAGCGCCCGGTTCATGTGACGCAGAAATGAATCGGCGGTGATCTCGAACACCAGGATGGGCGACCGGCCCGCGGTGCGCGAGATCGGCCGCCCGTCGCCCTCGAGACCGTCCTCGTAGGCCCAGGCGGCGTGGTCGACGGTGCGGCGGAACCACGAGTGCAGCGTCTCCGTCGGGGTGAACGCGGTGAAGTCGCGGTTGCCGAGCAGCGCCTCCGCGCACGCCCGTAGCGCCCCGAGATCCAGCTCGCGGCCCCAGAGCAACGTGTCGCGCTGGCGAAACACATTGCGCTCGCGGCAGTGCCACACCCGGTAGCGGTAGGTGCGCGAGATCGCCTCGTTCCGCGGATCGAAGCCCGGTCGCGCCGGCTCGCTGCTCACCACGGCGATGTCCTTCGGCAGCAGCGCGTTGAGGTTGTAGGGTGCCAGCGCCTCGCCGTCGTACGCGACGATCTGCCCGCGTGCGTGCACGCCCGTGTCGGTGCGCCCACCGACGATGATCCGCGGGCACTCTCCGCCGAAGATCTGCCCGATCGCACGCTCGAACTCGGCCTCCACCGACCGCTTCCCCGGCTGCTTCGCCCAGCCGACGAAATCCGTCCCGTCGTACTCCACCACGAGCTTCGTCGTCCACCCGCTCTCCGGCGCCGGCCGCGGCGGAGGCAGCCACGGCCGCTCCGGATCCGTCGGCACCCGCTCATCCCGGCCAAGCAGGTGCCAGTCCTCGTAGCTGGTGGGCTCAGCGTCTCCGGCATGGCCTGTCGCCGCTGGCGGACCGCTCACGCGTCCTCCGCCCAGCGCGTCCCGACTGGAAATGCCTCGGACGCCTCCTGCACCCCGAAGAGCAGTACTTGGAGCTCGCGCTTCGCGACGCGGAGCTGGCTCGCACGGAGTTCGGGTGACGGACGCCAGAGCACGAACGCCTCGACGTCGTACACGTCGTCGTCGGTGCCGCGGGTGATGACGAGCCCGGCGTCTTGCTCGAGCGTCAGGAATGTCGACTCCTGCGGGCGACCCCCGAGTAGCTCCTCGAGCGACTCCCGAAAGGCGGCAAGATCAGCCGTGAAAACGTTCACCGGGCGTTCTGCTGTGAATCGCCCGACGCCGGTCAGCTGCATCGAAACCTTCGCATCGATGATCTCGCCATCGAGCTCGGAGTCTCCGCGGTACTTGGCCCAGAGCAGCTCGAGCTCCCAACGGAACTCGTCGCCTTCGAGCGCGACGGTCGCAGCAGCCTCAGCACTCACGGCCCATACCCTACGAGGCACCTCGTCTCGCTGCGGCCAGCCGAGCAGTCGGTCCTGGGCGACGCCACCGAGTTCAAGCACCGTCCAGCGCTCGCGGCCGCTCAGCCGGGGCGACGGCGATCTCGACCGCGCAGTGTCGGCGCGCAACGCCACCGCGCCAACGATCCCGCGAACGTCAATTTGGGTCGAGACGGGTCACCCCAAATGACGCTCACGCCCGACCCATCGCCAGCCCGACCCACGGGCGGCCGCCAACCCACACCGGCACGGCCCCGACGGGCGGCCGCTGGCCAGAAGACAACGAGCAAAGCGGGTACTCGACCGAGACGTTTGCATCGAGCTCGTCTGACCGGCCCCACCGCCAGCCCAACCCAACGGGCGGCCACCAACCAGAGTCCACCACCACTCTCAGCGCGGCCGCCGACCAGGGGCCAAACTCTCGCCGCGCCCGAGCCACTGCGCCCGACGAGCGGGGCCGGGTGGGGTCTGCGAAGCGAGCAGGGGAGGCGCCTCAGCGACGC
>JAGIBJ010000138.1 GCA_017744415.1 Solirubrobacteraceae bacterium | reverse complement strand
CCACTGGGGTCGGCGTCGGCGCCACCGGAGTCGGGGTGGGCGTCGGCACGACGCCGGTGCCGAGGCAGTCGGCGAGCGTGCACTCGAGGTCGGTCCACACCGTGACGGTGAAGATGCCGGAGTTGTCGAAGACGACGCTGTCGTCGTACTGCAGCTGCAGCGCGGTGCCGTCACCGGTGACGGCGTAGGCGTAGCGGTGCGCGGGGTCGGCGTGGGTGGGCTGCCCGCCCATCGGGATCGCAGGGGTCATGCCGCTGGCCACACTGCCCATGAGGAGTCGCCCAGGGGCCGGCGGCGAGGTGGGGTTGGCGCCGGAGCAGGCCTGGCCGCCCATGAACCCGGAGCCGGTCGGGGCGGCGAAGATCACCGCGGCGTCGGCGGTCGGGGGTGTGTCCGGCATGCCGGCCGACGGCTGGGTGATCGGGGCGGCCTCGGGCTCACCGCAATAGCTCGTCCACGGGTCCGACGGCGTGCTCCAGAGTGAGCCGGTGCCCTCGATCGTCACGACGTAGGCGGCGCCGCTCGTGAGCGGCTGGCTCTGCGCGGCGACCCCGCCGGGAGTGCCATTCGCAGGGTTCGCGAGATCGAGCTGGAGGATCTCCTCGGCGCCGGCGGGCGCGGCACCCAGGCCGAGCGAGGCGACGGCAGCGAGTCCGAGCAGCCAGGTGCGTGGCGCGCTCATCGGCAGAGCCCGCGCTCGGCGTCGCGACCGGCGACGGCGGGCAGCGCGTCGAACACGCACGGCAGTGAACGAGCGGCGAAGGCCTCGGGCTGGGTCTTGCCGGGGCGCTTCAGGCAGCGCACCTTGCGGCACTCACGCGCTCCACGGATCGTGATCGTGAGGATGCCCGAGTTGTCGTAGACGAGTGGGTCGGCGTACTGGAACTGCAGCGGACGACCGGTCCCGCGGACCGCGTACTGGTAGGTGTGGTCGGCGGCGGCCACCGTCGGCACGCCGCCGATCGGCACGGCTGGCGTGAGCACTCCGCGTGTGCCCATGCGCAGGGCGGCCTGCGCTGGCGGAGCGGTCGGCGTGGGCTCGACGCACGCGAAGCCGCCGAGGAACGGAAGGCCGCGAGGCGCCGCGAACACGATCGCGGCATCTGCGGTCGGGGCGGTCGTCGCGCGACCGGGGCTCGGCTCGGTGATCGTGGTGCCGGGCTCGGGGGTGCCGCAGTCGACCGGCTGGTCGTCGGCCGGCGCCCAGAGCGAACCCGTGCCCGAAATGGTCACCACGTACGCCGCGCGGGCCCGCAGGCGGGCGCTCTGCGCGGCGACGCCGCCGGGCGTGGCGTTGGCCGCCGCGGCGAGATCGAGCTTGACCACCTGCGCGCCGTGCGCAGGAGCAGCCGAGGGAAGAAGCGCGAGCGCGCAGACGAAAGCAAGGCGTCGGAGCAAAGGGGAACTTGGTCTCGGGGAACCGCGACGCCTTCCGGGTGAAGACACCGCGCGAGTTGACCGTCTGATCGGCTGGTTCGCACAGGACTTCAGTGCGCTGTGGACGCGTAGCTCAGCGGGCGTCGCGCGTCGAGCAACCGCCGGCAGCGCCCTCAGGCGGCGGCGGACGCGTCGGCGGGCGGCACCTTCGCGTACGCCGGCAGGAGCATCACGACGCTCGTGCCGGCCCCGAACTCGGAGTCGATCGAGAGCAGTCCACCGAGCTCACGGACGATGCGGTAGACGGTCGAGAGGCCGAGGCCCGAGCCTTGTCCGGCGGGTTTCGTCGTGAAGAACGGATCCAGGGCGGCGCCGAGCACGTCGGGCGTCATTCCCGTGCCGCCGTCGGCCACGGTGAGCGCCACGTAACGCCCTGCGGGCAGCCGCTCGGCGGCGCCAGGCACGCCGTCGTAGGCGGGCAGGTCTGCATCCTCCGTGCGGATGGTGAGCGTGCCGCCCCGCGGCATCGCATCGCGTGCGTTGACGACCAGGTTCACCACCACCTGCTCCATCTGCGCCAGATCGGCGTGCAGGGAACGGGTGGCGGCGAGCTCGAGGCGCAGCTCGATGCCCGCGCCGGTCGCGCTGAGCAGGAGCGGGCGCAGACTCGTGAGCATCGCCGCCAGGTCGAGACGGTCAGGCTGCCCCGTGTCGCGGCCACCGACGATGAGGAGCTTGCGCGTGAGCACCCGCCCCCGCTCCGCGGCACGGCGGATCTCGCCGATGTCGTCGGCGAGCTGAGTGCCTGGGACGACGACGTCAGCGGCGAGCGTCGAGAAGTTCAGGATCACCGCGAGGAGGTTGTTGAAGTCGTGGGCCACGCCGCCCGCGAGGTGACCGAGTCCCTCGAGCTTGCGCGACTGCTCCAGCTCGTCTCGCAGCCGGCGAGCCAACAGCTCCCCATCGACGCGGTCGGAGACGTCGCGGACGGCCGCGAGCACGATCCCTTCCTGCTCCACCCACGAGAGCGACACCTCGACAGGGAACTCGGAGCCGTCGCGTCGGCGGGCGGAGAGTGGCTCGTGGTTGCCCATCGAGCGGTTGCGGGGTTCGGCGGCGAAGCCGGCACGCAGCCCGGCGTGGCGCTCGGCGGACGCCTCGGCGACGAGCACCTCGATCGGCGAGCCGAGCAGCTCCTCCGCCGAGTAGCCGAACACGTCGGCGGCATGGGCATTGCAGAGCACGATGGCACCGGACGTGTCCACGCCGACGGTCGCGTCGGGAACGAGTTCGAGCAGGTCGGCGAACGACGGCCGGCCGGAGCCGGGCGAGTTGGGTGGCGAGATCATGAAGGGCAGGTCCGCCGCGGGGGATGAGAATGCGGACCTCGGTCCAACTTCAGCGCACGGAGCGCCGTCCCGTATCGGGGAGGGCCGCAATCGACTGCGGGTTTCCCGCAATCGATTGCATCGGGCGCCTAAACCGTGGCGCGCTTGCGACCTGACGGTGGTCGCAATGCCAGCTCGAGCACATCGCCGATGCGCTCGACGAACCGAAACTCCATGCCTTCGCGCAACGACTCCGGGAAGTCTTCGAGGTCGGCGGCGTTGCGGCCAGGGGCGATCACGAGCTTGTAGCCGAGGTCTTGGGCGCCAAGCGCCTTCTCCTTGAGGCCACCGATCGGGAGCACCTCGCCCGTGAGCGTGATCTCGCCGGTCATGGCGACGTCGTCACGCACCGGCCGGCCAGTGACGAGCGAGGTAAGGGCCGTCGCGATCGTGATGCCGGCCGAGGGGCCGTCCTTCGGGATCGCGCCCGCCGGCACGTGCACGTGGGTGTCGTGGGTCTTGAACCAGTCGGCAGGAGCATCCGGCGCGACCTCATCGAGGTGCCCGCGCAGCCACGTGTACGCGGCCTGCGCGGATTCGCGCATCACGTCGCCGAGTTGGCCCGTGAGGGTGAGCCGGCCGCCGCCCGGCGTCGCCGCGACCTCGACGTAGAGCACGTCGCCTCCGGCGGGCGTCCACGCTAGCCCGCTCGCCACGCCCGGCTGCAGGCGCCGGCGGCGCTGCTGGCGCTCGCGCCGCTGGTTGCCCAGCAGCTCGCGCACGCGCGGTCCGCTGATCGAAACCCGGCCGGTGACCGTGCCCTCGGCGACCTGCCGCGCGACCTTGCGGCATACCGCCCGGATCGCGCGGTCGAGGCCACGCACACCGGCCTCCCGGGTGTACTGGGTGATCAGCACGCGGAGCGCGGCATCGCTGAACGCCACCTGCCCGCGCCGTAGCCCGGCTCGCTGGATCTGGCGCGGAACGAGGTAGCGCCGGGCGATCTCGAGTTTCTCGGCCTCGGTGTAGCCGGCGATCGTCACGATCTCCATGCGGTCGCGCAGCGGCCCCGGGATGCGGTCCAGCTCGTTGGCGGTGCAGACGAACGTGACCCGCGACAGGTCGTACGGCAGATCGAGGAAGTGGTCGCGGAAGGTGCCGTTCTGCTCGGGGTCGAGCACTTCGAGCATCGCGGCGGTGGGATCGCCACCCATGCCGGAGCTCATCTTGTCGATCTCGTCGACGAGCACGACCGGGTTGGTGGTGCCCGCGTCACGCATCGCGCGAAGCACGGTGCCAGGCATCGCGCCGACGTACGTGCGGCGGTGCCCGCGGATCTCGGCCTCGTCGCGCACGCCGCCGACCGAGATGCGCTGGAAGCTGCGGTCCATCGCGCGGGCGATCGAGCGCCCAAGGGAGGTCTTGCCGACCCCGGGAGGACCGGCGAGGCAGAGGATCGTGCCGCGCGCATCGGGCTGCAGCGAGAGCACCGCGAGGTGCTCGAGGATCCGGTCCTTGACCTGCTCGAGGCCGAAGTGGTCACCGTCAAGGATCTCCTGCGCCAGAGCGAGATCGATCGGCGCGTCGTCGCCGATCTCCCAGGGCAGTGCGCAGATCCATTCCAGGTAGCTCCGCACCACGCCGTGCTCCGGCGAGGCGGCCGGGATGCCGGCGAGGCGGCGCAGCTCGCGCTCGGACGCATCGCGCACCTCCTCGGGCAACGGCAGCGCATCGAGCTGGTCGCGGAGTTCGTCGACCTCCCGCTGGGCGTCGTCGCCCTCGCCGAGCTCCTCCTGGATCGCGCGGAGCTGCTGGCGCAGGACGAACTCGCGCTGGCCGCGGTCCATCTCGCTCTGCACCTGGTCCTGGATCCGGCTGCCGATCGAGATCAGCTCGAGCTCGCGGGCGAGGAGGCCGACGAGCCGGCGCAGCCGGCGCTCGACGTCCGGCTCCTCAAGCAGCTGCTGCTTCTCCTCCGCCGTGATCCGCAGGGCGCTCGAGATCAGGTGCGAGAGCTGCGAGGGATCGTCGACGTTGGTGACCGCGAGCTGCAGCTCCTCGGGGAGGTAGGGCACCGCCTCAACGATCTGCAGGAACGTGCGCTGCACCTCGCGCACGAGCGCGGTGAGCTCGTCGCTCTCCTGCACGACGTCGGGGAACTCCTCGATCGTCGCGACGATCCACGGCTCGGTCTGGGTCCACCCGGTGATGCGGACGCGCTGCCCACCCTGCACCAGCAGGCGTGAGGTGCCGTCGGGCATCTTCATCATGCGAGCGATCGTGCCGATGACGCCGACCTCGAAGAGCTGCTCCGGCCCCGGCGTCTCGATCTCGGGATCGCGACCGGCGACCATCACGAATCGGCGGTCGCCCGTGAGCACGTCGTCGACGAGCCGCAGCGAGCGCTCCTGCCCGACGGCGAGCGGGATGACCATGTCCGGGAACGGCACGGTGTCGCGCAGCGGCAGCACCGCGAGCGCCGCGGGCACCGACGGGTCTTCCACCAGCGGCGCGCCGTCGGCGCCGACGACCACGAGACCGGACGACTCGGTCGTGCTCATGCCTCCGGGTCCTCGCCGCGAGTGATCGGCACGTTGTGGGTGCGCACGTTGCGGCGCGCGATCGGGAGCTCGATCTCGAGCATGCCGTCGACGTAGGTAGCCCGGGCCGCCTCGCTCTCCACGTCGGCCCCGAGCTCGATCACGCGCTCGAACGGGCCATGCTCGATCTCGAGCTGCTGGTAGATACGGCCGGCCGCGACCACCGGAGGCCGGCGACCGGAGATCCGCACCACGCGGCCCTGCACGTCGACCGAGAGCTCCTCGACCGTGATGCCGGCCAGGTCGATCGCGATCACGGCCGCGGGCGGCGACTCCGTGTAATAGACGTCGATGCGCGGCGCGAAACCGGCACGACGGGGCGCCAGCGCGCGATCGAAGACGTCGCCGAAGAGCTCGTCCATCTCGCGGCGCATCCGGTCGAATCCGGCGAACAGATCACGGTCGGTAGGCATGCGCGGTTCAGCCTAGCCTCCGGTGGACGCCGAGGTGGCACGCTAGGGCCGGTCCAGGCTGGCGACGGCGCCGGCGCTAGAAGCGGTACTCGTCGGCGGCGGCGGCGAGCACGGTGTTGGCGTGCACCGCCTTCGCCTGCGCGAGGAGCTCCTCGCGTGGCAGCTCATCGCTCATGTGCGTGAGCACGAGGCGGGTGACGCCGGCCGACTGGGCGATCTCCGCGGCCTCCTCGGACGTCATGTGTCCGCGGATGCCGGTCTCGGGCTGCATCAGGGTCGCCTCGAGCATGAGGAGGTCGGCGCCGCGCGCGAAGTCGACGATCTCGTCGCACGGCCGGTGATCGGCGCCGAACACGAAGCGCCCGCCCTCACTGGTGCGCACCGACACCGCGTGGACCGGCACGAAGTGCGGAACCTCGGCGAACTCCAGCACGAGCGACCCCACCTGGATCGGCTCGGCAGGCTCGTACTCGCGCACCTCGTAGGCGTCGTCGAGCAGCTCGGCGCGATCGATCAGCGCGAAGATCGAGCGCATCCGTTCGTGGGCCGTCGGTGGGAGGAGCAGCAGCGGCCTGTTGAGCTCTCCCCGGAGCGCGCGCGGCGAGTAGAGCAGCGCGTACGCGAACGGCAGCAGGTCGAGCACGTGGTCGCCGTGCGTGTGCGTGATCGCGATGGCGTCGATCGTGGCGTAGTCGCTGTGTTCGCGCAGCTGCGCGAACGCGCCGTTGCCGCAGTCGATCAGCAGGCGCGTGCCGGCCGCCTCGACGAGGTAGGACGAACACGCCTCGCCGGTGTTCTGCCACGAGGGGGAACACCCGAGGACGGTCAGGTTCGCGCGCTGGTCCGTCACCCCGCGGCATGGTAGCCCTCGCGGCCCGCGACGGTCGGCCGCCCGAGTTCAGCGCGCGCTCAGGCGAAGGCGCCCGGCACGAGCATCGGCTGCTCGGGGCGCGCCAGCGGCGTGCGGCGCGCGGGCATGCGGCGCACCGGCCCGGGCGTTGGCTCGGGCTCCGGGGAGGCGTCGCTCATGCGGAACGCGAAGCGCAGCTGGCGCTGCGGGCGAAGCCCCTCCGGCGAGTCCGGGCGGAACGTCGCGCAGGGCGCGTCGAGCTCGAGCGCGCACAGCCGCTGACGCCCGAAGAAGCACCCCTCGCAGCTGGGCTTCGGGTCGGAGGCGGAGGGCGGCGGAGTCATGGTGAGAGCGGCGGGGCGAGGCGCGAACCGAGCGGCTTCGAGCGGCGCCAGACGAAGAAAGCAGACCGGCGCCGTGGCCTGCCAGTGGTGTTCCCGCTCAGAGCGAGAAACCTCTCGCCGGGGGGACAACGCGAAAAACCGCTCAGAGCGGGGAGCACCGCCGAGGCGCCATCAAGCCCACCGCTCGGCGGCCGATGGATGGCGCCGGCGGGCACCGGCCACACCGGCAATGGTCTCGCGCGGGGGCTGCGACGTAGGCTCTGCGCATGCGGATCCTGGTGACCGGCATCACGGGCTACGTCGGCCGCCTCCTCGCCGACGCGCTCACGCGTGAAGGCCACGACGTCGTGGGGCTCGCCCGCCACCCCGAGCGCGCCCCACTGCCCTACCCGGTGCGCGCCGTCGACCTCACCGACGGCCGCGGGCTCGCCGACGCGATCGACGGCGCCGACGTGGCCTACTACCTCGTCCACTCGATGGAGGGCACGCGCGACTACGCCGCCGCCGAGCTTGCCGCCGCGCGGCGCTTCGCCGTCGCCGCCGCCGACGCGGGCGTGCAGCGGATCGTCTACATGAGCGTGCTCACGCCCGCCGACGCAGGCCGCGCCTCCGGGCACGTGCGCAGCCGCGTCGCCGTGGAGAAGGCCCTCGCCGCGACGGACGTCCCCGTCGTCGCACTCCGCGCCTCGATCGTCATCGGCACCGACTCGCGGTCTTTCCGCTTCCTGCTGCGGCTCGTCGAGCGCATGCCCGTGCTCCTCCTCCCGCCGTGGCGCTCGCGGCGCACCTGCCCGATCGACGAACGCGATCTCCTCGCCCAGCTCGTCGACGCCGCCACCGCGACGCTTCACGCGCCGCTCACCGTGCACGACGCCGCCGGCCCCGACGAGGTGAGCTACCAAGAGCTCATCGAGCGCATCCGCGACCACCTCCTCATCGGCCGGCCCGTGATGCCGCTGCCCATTGCCCTCACCGGCATCGCCGCCCCCGTCGCCGCCGCCATCGCCGGTGAAGACCTCGGACTCGTCGCGCCGCTGATGCAATCCCTTGGCACCGACCTCCTCCCCCGCCCCGACCACCAGGACATCGCCCTGCGCCCACCACGTCACGACCTCGACGCTGCGATCGAACACGCCCTGCGCGGCGCTGACGAGGTGGGTGACTGATGGCACCCGTCGACGTCAGCATCGATCTCGCCACCGAACCGCACCGCGTGTTCGAGGTACTGCTCGACATATCTCGCACCCCGGAATGGGTGACGATCTGCCGCGCGGTATTGCACCTCGATCCAGGTACTCCAACACCCGGCTGGCAGTGCAAGCAGCGTTACGCACTCCGCGGCGCACCGTTCGTCGTCACCTGGACCCTCGACAGCATCGAGCAAGACCGCCACATCAGCTGGAAGGGGCGCGGCCCCGCCCGCTCCACCGCCTTCATCACCCAAGATCTCGAGCCGCTGCCGGATGGCGGCACCCGCCTGCGCTACCGCAACGAGTTCAAGGCACCCGGCGGCCTCCTCGGCGCTGCCGCCTCACGAGCTCTCGTCGGCGACGCCCCCGACCAAGAGGCCATCGCCTCGCTCAACCGCCTCGCCGAGCTGATCGACCGGTGACACATCCGACGGCCACGTGCACGCCCCGCACCGACTCGTATCGCAGCAGCTGACACACACCGTCGCAGCCCGCAGGTTTTACCTCACACAGTGCCGATCGATGGTGTACGGTCGCACATGGTGGATTCCCCGACATCCACCAGAAGGAGCCCGCACCGTGTCCGACTTCCTGGATAGCAAGAAGGCCGAGATCAAGTCACGGCTCGACGAACTCAAAGAGGCCGTCGACGAGTACCACCGCCTCCAGGCTGCCCTCGACGCCCTCGACGGTGTGAGCCGCGGTGGATCACCCGCCGCCACCAGCAGCGACGCTCCTCGCCGCGGCCGCCCCCGCGGCACCGGCACCCGCGCCCAGGAAGCCATCGCCGCGGTGACCAAGGAGCCCGGGCTCACCGCCGGCGAGATCGCCGACCGCCTCGGCATCAACCAGAACTACCTCTACCGCGTCCTCCCTGCCCTCGAGCAGGATGGCAAGCTGCAGAAGCGTGGCCGCGGCTGGTACATCCCCGGGGCGTAGCCCCGGGCGTCAGCCCTTGATCGCGTAGTTTGCGAGGCCGCCTTCGAGGAGATCGAAGGCGGTGTCGAGATCGGCGATCGCCTGCCGGGCCGACTCGGCGCGCGGGACGCCGGAGAGCCCGCGCACCAGGTTGAGCATCGTCACCTGCTGCAGCACGGAGACGTGTCGAGATCGGCGATCGCCTGCCGGGTGC
>JAGIBJ010000137.1 GCA_017744415.1 Solirubrobacteraceae bacterium | reverse complement strand
ATGTCGCCGGCGCCCGGGAGAGCATCGGCCACGCCCACCAGCGCATCCGACGGCTGCGGGGCGTCAATGTCTCGCAGGGCCTCACCGGCGAGATCGTCGCTGAAGGCCGTGACGGCCTGGTCGACGAGCTCGGTGTGCCAAGACGCCGCGAGGATCGCGACGCGAAGGGGGGAGGTGGAGTCGTGGTGCTGATTCATGGTGTCCTCGATGAGGGGGTTGCCGTGAACCAGGGCTGTGAAGGAACGCGCGCGACGATCGGCCGATGGCCGTGCGGCGCGCGCGTGCTCTCTTTCATCCGGACTGTGACCGTCGGCCCCGGATTCCAACCGGGTCTGCTGACCCTCGCCGCCGTTGCCGGCCACGAGGCGCTCGCGGGCTCATGCGACCATCAGGTCGCCATCACCGCCGGTGGGGAGTTTCACCCCGCCCTGAGAACGTAGGACGCGATATGCGGCGTCCTGGGACTGAGTGTAGGGCGCTTCAGCAGGCTTCAGGTGCGTCGCGTGCGCAACGGCACTAATGGGTGCGTGCGAGGCGCCATCCTCGGGATTCATCGGACCTCGTACCAGGAGCCGTCGGGGGCCTCGATGCCGGAGGTGGGGTGCAGGAGCGCGCTGAGGAGCTCGAGACCGTCGACGAGCCGCGGGCCGGGGCGGGAGAAGTAGGCGTTGGCCTCGACGGCGATGATGCGGCTGGCGCCGAGCTGCTCGAGCTTGCCGAAGTGCTCGAGCGCTTCCTCGCGCGCCTCCAGGGCCGTACGGCCGCAGGGCATGATGAGGACGATGTCGGGCTCGGACGCCTTGGCGACGTCCCAGTCGAACACCTCCGACGGCTCACCGGGCATCCCGAGCACGTCCTCGCCGCCGGCGTAGTCGATCATCTGCGGCACCCAGTGGCCGCCGATGAAGAGCGGGTCGAGCCACTCGATCGCGAGCACCTTCGGGCGCTCCATACCGCGCGACGCGAGGCGCACGCGGTCGATGCGGCCGGCGAGCTCTTCGACGAGGTCGACGCCCTCGTCCTTGCGGTCGGTCTGGCCGGCGACGGTGCGGATGTCGCCGAGCGCCTCGCCGAGCGTGTGCGGATCGAGCGTGATCACCTCGGGCACCTTGTCGAGGGTCTGCGCGAACGCGACGACGTCGTCGTGGCTCACGGCGCAGACGGTGCACAGCTCCTGCGTGACGATCAGGTCGGGCTCGAGGTCGCGGATCGCGTCCTCGTCGAGCTGGTAGATCGACTCGCCGGCAAGCGTCTTCTCGCGCACCGCCGCGTCGATCTCGCCAGCGGAGCCGCCCTCGGGCAGGCGGTCCTTGGTGACCTTCGGCAGCTCGGTGGCCGCCCACGGGTAGTCGCACTCGTGGGTGACGCCGACGACCTCGTCGTCGAGCTCGAGTGCGAACAGCAGCTCGGTGGCGTGGGGGACGAGGCTCACGATGCGCACGAGCTCACAGGCTAGTGGTGAGCCGCCCACCGTCGGCGGCCGCCAACCGCAACCTCACGGTGTGCTCGTGTCACGGGTGACATCGGGACCCTGTGGGGTTGCGGGTTCCACAGGCGTTGGGGCAAAAGAAAAGGCCCGCCGATGGCGGGCCCTTTCCCAATGTGTGTCACCAACATCTGGAGGAAGTGCGAACGGTGTCCAGTCGTTCGCTGTGTCCGCTTCGATCGCTGTCCAGACGATCGTTGCCTTCATTGATTCGGCGGAATCGAGGTTTCCCTTTACTCGCCTGGACGTTTGTTGGACAAACCAGATGCTGTTCGGGTGGCGCCAGCCGGGACGAATTCGGCTGAAAGCTCCTGCTCACGGGGGTTTTCGGGATGAAGCCCCCGCGTGAGCAGGTGGGGCGGTGTGGCTAGTCGCGCGGCGGGTACATGCCCGAGCCGGTCTTGCGACCGAGCTCGCCGGCGGCGATCTTCTCGTCGACGAGACCCGGGATGTCGGTGCTGATCATCTCGCCGATGGCCTTGGAGACGTCGAGGCCGACGAGGTCGAGCAGCGCGAGCGGGCCCATCGGGTGGCCGGCGCCGAGCTTCATGCAGGTGTCGATCGACTTGGCATCCAGGCCCGTCTCCTCCATGAGCTTCACGGCGTCGAAGAGGTAGGGGAACAGGAGGCGGTTGACCACGAAGCCCGGGGTATCCGGCACCTCGACGCCCGTCTTGCCGAGCGCCTCGACGAGCGCGCGGGTGCGCTCCTTGGTGGCGTCGGTGGCGGCGGCCGGGTAGATCACCTCGACGAGCTTCATGAGCGGCACGGGGTTGAACACGTGCAGGCCGACGAAGCGGTCGCCCAGGCCCGAGAGCTCGGCGAGCTTCTCGATCGAGAGCGACGACGTGGTGGTCGAGAGGATGGCGTCCGGGCCGGCGAGCTCGGCGAGCGTCTTGAGGAGCGGCGTCTTGACGTCGTAGTCCTCGGAGACGGCCTCGACGAGGTACGTCGCCGCGCCGAGAGCGGTCTGGTCGGTGGTGACCGTGACCTTCGAGGTGTCGGCGCCTTCGAGGCGCGACGCGAACTTCTCGATGGCGGCGGTGGCGCGCTCTGCGGAGGCGTCGCTGCGGGCCCAGAGGATCACCTCGCCGGTGATCGAGCCGACGGCTGCGAGGCCGGTCGCGATGGTGCCGCTGCCGGCGATGCCGAGCTTCTCTGCCATGGGTTCCTCGTTGGTGTGGGGAGTGGCCGGCATGACGCCGCCCGTTTGGACTTGAGCGCCGGGCTCGCGCACGCGCACGTGGCCGACAGGCGCCACAGGGTAGTCAGGCGGCGCGCGGATTGGCGTGCGGGGCGCTGGCGGAGGCTCAAGGAGCGGGGCGGACGCGCGGTGCTGCGCGCCCCGCGGTGGCGTCGGTCACGATGGTGGGGTGGAGCTCCCCCGCCGTCTGCTGCGCCGCCGTGGCGCCCGGCCCGTGCTGCTCGTCGTGGTGGTGATCGTCGCGTGGTCGGTGGTGAACGCGGTGCGCGGCCCATCGCAGCCTCCGAACGTGAAGCCGGCGCCGCTGGCCTCCGCGCAGGCGGATGCCGACGCGCAGGACCGCGCCGGCGAAGCGACGCCTTCTGGCACCTCCGCTGATCGCGGGGAGGTGGTGCAGGCGACCCGCGTGCCCGACGTTCCCGCGGCTTGGCGGCGTGTCGCGGAGCAGGCGGCTGCCTGGCCGTCGCCCGATGCAGCGCCCGAGCTCGGCCGACCGGCTGACCTGCCCACGGTGCCGTCATCGCGCATGCGCGACACGATCGGCCTCAACGTCGATCTGTGGCGCACCGAGTACGCCTGGGCCGACTTCCCGGCCGTGGTCGACAAAGTGCGCGAGCTGCGGCTCCGCCACGCGCGCGTCGGGATGCAGGCCGGCGCCGCGTACGGGCTCGAGCGGATGCAGCAGCTCGGGCGGGCAGGAGTGCGCCTCGACGTCGTCATGGGTGATGGGTACGGCCGGTTCGGTACGGCGCCCTACGCGACGCTCGCCGAGCGCCTCCGCGGGAGCGTGCTGCCCTACGTCGACGCCGTCGAGGGGACCAACGAGGCCGACCTCACCGAGCGGGCTGACTGGGTGCAGGTGGCCCGCCGCCACCAGGAGCAGGTGAGCGGCACCGTCGAGCCCGACCGTGGCGATCCGATCGGTGTGATCGCGCCGAGCGTCGGGCGCAGAGCGAACGCCGAGCCGCTGGGAGATGTGAGCGGTCTCGCGGATGCGGCCAACGCTCACGCCTACGCGAGCGGTGGCGAGCCAGGCGCTGCGCTGCGGTCGTGGCTGGCGGCGATGCAGCCCGAGGTGCCGGGCGGCCCGATCGTCGTCACCGAGAGCGGCTTCCAGACCGACACGCGCCAGCGCAAGTACCACACGCCCACCTCGCCGCAGGCGGCTGCGGCCTACGTGCCGCGCACGATCCTCGAGGCGATCCGCCGCGGCGTGCCGCAGGTGTACCTCTACGAGATGGTCGACCGCTGGAGCGACCCGTTCCACGTCGACACCGCCGCACACTTCGGCCTCCTCGAGCACGACCTCGACCCGAAACCCGCGTGGAGCGCGCTCGTGCGGCTCCAGCGCGCGCTGCTCGACAACGGCCGGCCGGATGTGGCCGCCGAGCCGGTGCGGGCGACCGTCGAGCAAGCGCCGGCCGACCTGCGCGTGCTGGCCTTCCGAAAACGGGATGACACGATCGCGCTGGCCCTCTGGCGTTCAGCGTCGGTGTGGGACGCCGAGCGGCAGGAGGAGATCCCCGTCCCGGCTGAGCCCGTGCGGATCACGGTGCCGGCCGATGTCGGCGGCGCGCTCGCGACCGACGTCGTCAGCGGTGAACGGCGGCGGCTCGCGCGCGGCGACGTCGTCAGCGTGGAGCTCACCGGCTCACCCGTCGTGGTGACGGGGCTGCAGCCCGGCTGAGCTCAGTGGCCGGGCCAGCGGAAGCCGCGCACCGCACCAGCGGGCGTGAGCGGCGACGCCGGGAGCGTGCCGCCCGGCTGGAACGCGTGGTATTCGACCGGGGCGACGTCGTTCGGCGTGCTCGGGTGCAGGAGCGAGGCGAGCAGGATGATCTGGCCGCGCCCGACGGAGAGCTCGAACTGCCCGCCGCCGTAGCTCGCCACGTCGCGGTCGCGGAGCCAGCCGTGCACGGCCAGGAGCTCGGCGATCGATCCGATCCGCGACGGCTTCACGTTCATGCGCGACGGTGCGATGGGCAGGGCCTCGAGGTCGGCGACGCTCAGGATCGGCGCATCCCAGCTCAGACGATCCGGGTACTCCGCAGCGATGAGCTCCGTCGCCAGGCCCGGCGCGACATCCTCGAGCGTGCAGTCGGGGATCGCGTTCGCGATGGCCAGCGTCTGCTCCGGCGTGATGCTCACGTCGACGACCGTGCCCGTGTAGAAGGCTTTGAGGTCGATGCAGTCGGTGCGGTCGAGGGCGGCGAGGTCGGTGAGGAACGCCTCGTCCCAGTCCTCGGCGGCGTCGAGCTTGAAGCGCAGGTCGGGGACGGCCGCAAGGTGGTCGTCGAGCGCGCTCACCGCTGAGGGCTCGCCGAGACGCGTGGAGGCGACGAAACTCACCGGCTGCGTCTCGAGGCCGAGCACGGCGCCGAGATCGGTGCCGGCCTGCCGCAGCGCGAGATCGAGTGCCGCCGACTCCCACGCCCAGCGGCGGTAGTTGCGGCTCACGTCGTGATCGGGCGCGCCCGACGGGAAGAGATCGGTGGCGGCGACGCGCTCGCAGAAGCTCCCGAGGGTCCACTGGCCCGTGGCGTCGAGCGGCGCGCCGGCCGCCTCGACGGCGCGGTGCTCCTCGGCCTCGTACGTGACGTCCTCGCCGAGCCCTTCCTCGCCGGCGCCGTGCAGCGCGATCACGGTCGTCACGCGCTCCCAGCCGGATCGCACGGTGATCGAGGGGAAGCTCAGGCTCACCTCGTCGACCTGGAGCGGCAACGCCGCGAGCCGGGTCCAGGCCTCCTCGGCCCACGCAGCCATCGGGCTACTCCTCGGCGGGGGCGGCGGGGGCGAGCGACTCCATCTTCGGGAGCGTCTCCACCGAGCCCGTACCGCGCTGCTCGCCCGCGGCGGCCAGCTGGCGCAGCCGCTCGAGCTCGCGCTCGCCGAGGCGGCGCACCGGATCCGACGGGTCGAGGCCATCGATGAGCCGCGCAATGCGTCCGCGCAGCTGGAGCGCGAAGTGGGGGGTGGCAGGACCCGACAGCGCGAGGATGTCGTCGATCGTCGGCTTGCGCCCGATCCGCTCGCTGCTCTCCGCTTCGCTCATCGCCCTCTACCTTAGTTCGCCGTGTTCGTCGCGCTGTCGCCGAGCTGGTTGGCCTGATCGGTGCGGATGATCTCGAGCAGGCTGTCGATGCGCGACTGCGTCTGGGTCGAGATCTGGGTCGTCGCACCGACGATCCAGCCGCGGTTGTAGAAGCCGAGCGTCGGCGGGTTCTGATCGTTGTAGCCGGGCTGCACGTTGAGGAGGTAGTTCTTCAGCGGCTGCTCGAGGTGGTTCGAGCGGTCCACGAAGAGCAGCGCGGGGTAGGTGCCGCCTGATGACAGCGCCGCCGCGGCCATCGCCGAGGTCGGGTCGCTCGTGGGTGCGAACACGAACCCGTGGCCCGGATCCTTGTAGTTCCAGCCGAAGTCCTGGTCGGAGTACTTCGCGAACGCGATGGAGAGATCCGACGGGCCGCCCGAGGCCTCCTCCGGCTGCACCCGCTTGACGGTGCCGTATTCCTGGAGCTGGCTGATCACGAAACGGCTGACGGTGTCGCCGTTGCCGAACACGTAGATGCGCGGGTTGCTGTGCGACTGCAGCGCGGCCTTGGTGTCGGCGGGCACGGTGCCACTGCCCGTGAACAGGATCGGGTCGCCGGAGCGTGCCGCCCAGAACGCGGCGGGCGCGGCGCTCTTCGGATCGTCGCTGTTGACCACGATCACGCGATCGGAGGCGCGACCGCGAAGGCGCTGGAGCTGGCGGTCGGCCGCGCGCGCGAGGCCGGCGGGCGTCGCGCTCGTCAGGTAGCGGGTGCGCAGATCGCCTGAACGGGTGCTCACGCCGATGCGCAGGCCCTGGGCCTTGTTCATCGAGGGTGCGCCGGCGGGCTGGAGCTGGGCCAGCGCCGCCGAGGAGACTGGCGGCAGGTTGCGGCCGTCCATGAGCAGGAGCGGGAACCCGAGCGGCTTCGCAGCGAACGACGAGGCCAGCAGGATCGAGCGCCAGTCGTTCTTTCCGGCGAAGGCGACCGCATCCGGGCGCAGGTCGCGCGCCGTGGACGGGTACATGGTGAGTGCCGTGAGCGCCGCGACGCCGGTGGCATCAGAGGCGTCGATCCTCGTCGTGTTCTTGGTGAACGCGCGCGGGGCTTCGAGCGTGGTGGTCGTCGCGCTCGCCGACCCGTCGGTGGTCGGCGTCGTGACCGAGGGAGTCGTCGTGGCGACGGGCTTGTCGTCGTCACCACACGCCGCGAGACCGGCGGCGGAGGCGAGCGCTGCACCAAGCAGCGTGAGCAGGGGGAGACGGCGCATCGCGGCCACGATATCGAGGCCGTCGCTCGCACTGCGCCGGGCCAGCATGCCAGGGAGCGTCCGAGTGGTTGCGCGCCGGGCGGTTGGCGCACCTGCAGGGGAGGGGGCGCGGGCGGTGGATGGTGCCCACCTCGCCAGCAACCCCATGTTTTGCAGGTATTTCTTCGTGCGGCCCGGGCCGGACAGCCGAGGGCAGCCCGGATTCGTGCTGGTCCGAGCGCTGCGCCACACAGCGCAAGATCACGCCCATTCCTTGTGCTAGGTTCTCGCGAACGCCGAATCGACCCTAGTGAGGGTCGACCGGGGGAACCACACCCCCATCGGGGCGAATCTCGCCGCTGGATGCAGCGAGACGCGTACTGCGCGAGCCCGTCAGCTAACTCCGGAGGCGAACTACCCCACCATGACTCGGACTGCCAAAGCCCTGCGTTCGCTCGCGCTTGCTGCTGTCTTCGTCGTGCCCGGCGCCTCCGTCGCCCAGGCGCGCGACGTCGCCGGCGGCGTGACGATCAGCCAGGATCCCGTCCCCGCCTCGATCAAGTACCCCACGGTCGACGGCCCCACTGCCAAGCTCCTCGATGACGGTCGTGCCGCTGCGCCGACCCTCGCCCCCGACGCCGTGAAGAAGGCGATCTGGGCGGCGAACAAGATCATCGGCAAGCCCTACCGCTACGGCGGTGGCCACGCTCGCTTCAACGATTCGGGCTACGACTGCTCCGGCACCGTCTCCTTCGCTCTGCGCGGCGGCAAGCTGGTCGAGTCGCCCCTCGACTCCTCGAGCTTTCTCAAGTGGGAAGAGGCCGGCGAGGGCGACTGGATCACCGTCTACACGAACCCCGGTCACGCCTTCGTCGTGATCGCCGGGCTCCGCCTCGACACGTCCGCCAGTGGCGACCCGAGCGGCAACAAGGGCCCGCGCTGGCGCCCGGTGCTCCGCTCCACCTCGGGCTTCAAGGCCCGCCACCCCGAAGGCCTCTAGAAGCGGCCGACTCGGCGTGATCTGCGGCGCGTTGAACGGCGCCTCGCACGCACGCTGATCCACCGCAAGTCGCGGTGCAGCCAACGTCACGCAGGGTGGCGCGCCGCGATGTCGAAGAGCGCGGGGCGCAGGTCATCCTGCGCGCGATCCCCCTGCTCGCTCCTACACTCCCTCGCTGAATGCGTCGACGCCTGACGATCATCGCCGGCCTCGTCGGCACCTGCCTGCTCCTCTGGGGCTCGCTGCCGCTGATGAGCTCCGCTGCGCCCTCCGCCGAGGAGCTGGCGAAGAAGATCCAGAAGACCCAGGGCAAGGTCGAGTTCCGCAAGGGCAAGGAGAAGGTGCTCACGCGTGACATCGCGGGCTACAGCTCCAAGATCAGTGCGCTCCAAAGCCGGCTCAACAAGCTTCAGTCGCGCGAGAACACGCTCAACGGCGACCTCGAGGCCAAGCGCGCCGCGCTCGGCAAGACGCAGGGCGAGCTCCGCAGCGAGCGTGCCCGCCTGGCCCGGCTCCAGCGCCGCCTTCGCGAGGTGCGCGCCACCCTCTCCGCGCGGCTCGTGCAGCTCTACAAGGAGGGCCGCCCGGATCTCGCCAGCGTGGTGCTCGAGGCCGATGGCTTCGCCAACCTGATCGAGCGCGGCGAGTACGTCGGCCGCCTCGCTGCCAAGGACCGGCAGATCATCGGGATCGTCGCCGACGCCCGCTCGGACGCGACGACCACCGAGCGCAAGCTGGCGGCCATCGAGAAGCGCCAGCGCACCGTCGCCGCCGCGATCACCGCGCGCCGCAACGACGTGATGCGCGTCCGCCAGACCGTCTCGGCAACCGACAACTCCCTACGGACAGCACGCAACAGCAAGCGCGCGCTGCTCACCTCGGTGAAGGGCTCGCGCAAGGAGCTCGAGGAAGACCTCGCTCAGATGCAGGAGCAGCAGGCGCGCATCAGCGGCATCCTCTCGGGCTCCGCGGGCGATGCACCCGTCAAGCGCGGCAACGGGCGCTTCGTGTGGCCGGTGCAGGGCACGCTCACGTCGCCGTTCTGCGAGTCGCGCTCGTGGGAATCCTGCCACCCGGGCATCGACATCGCCGTGCCGACCGGCACGCCGGTCCACGCCGCCGACTCCGGCCGCGTCGCGATCGCCGGCTGGGTCGGAGGCTATGGCAACTACATCTGCATCCAGCACACCGCCGCGCTCTCCACGTGTTACGGCCACAACTCGAAGCTCCTCGTGAGCGTCGGCCAGACCGTGAGCCAGGGCCAGACCATCGCGGCCTCCGGCAGCACCGGGCACTCGACCGGCCCCCACGTGCACTTCGAGGTGCGCTTGAACGGTGCGGTCCAGAACCCGATGAACTACCTCTAGGCGGGGCATCCCCCAACGCCCGGCACCCTCGTGGGGTGCCGGCGGTTGGGTGATC
>JAGIBJ010000136.1 GCA_017744415.1 Solirubrobacteraceae bacterium | reverse complement strand
CAGATGTACACCCGCGCCAAGAAGATCCTCGCGTCCGAGCTCATGTACGCGCTCGACAAGAACGAGGAAGAGGCTGAGGCACACCTCGACGACCTCCTGCTGGCCGCACACGGCCAGACGGTCGCCGGCTAGCGCTAGCCCTTCACCCACCCGCACGACGGGGCGGCACCGAGCTTCGGCTCGGGCCGCCCCGTCGTCGTTTCGGGGCCGCCCGGCGGACAATTTGTCCTGATCCGCGCATTTCACACGAAACCGTGGAAAATGCCCGGCGATGCCGACCGCCACGCTCCAGCAGGCCACCGCGCTGATCGTCGCCGCCGGCAAGGGTGCGCGGCTTGGGAGCGCGCTGCCGAAGGCGTTCGTCAACGTCGGCGGCCGGCCCCTGATCACGTGGTCGCTCGACACCTTCGCCGCGGCCGGCGTGGGGGAGATCGTGATCGCGATGCCGCCGGAGGGCGCCCTGCCCGACGGGTTCGTCGCCCGCGCCGAGGATCCGGCTGAGGTGCGCGCTGCGGCGCAGCTCGTCCTTCCGGCAGGCACGCGGACGGTGGTCGGCGGTGCCGAGCGGAGTCACTCCGTGCGGGCCGCGCTCGCGCTGAGCACCGGCACCCCGATCCTCGTCCACGATGCCGCGCGGCCCCTCATCACGCCGGCCTTCGCCGAAGCGGCCGTGGGCGCCCTCGCCGACGAGCCGGAGCTCGCCGCCGCGATCATCGCTGCACCGGTCGCCGACACCATCAAGCGCTCGGTCGACGGCCGGCACGTCGACGGCACCCTCGATCGCTCGGAGCTCTGGGGCGTGCAGACGCCGCAGGCGTTCCGTCACGAATGGCTCGAAAGAGCCCTATCGCAGCCCGACGAGGTGCTCGCGGAGGCCACGGACGACGCCTCGATCGTCGAATCGCTCGGCGGTCGCGTGGCGCTCGTCCCGGCGCCGGGACCGAACCTCAAGGTCACGACGCCGCACGACCTGACCGTCGTCGAGTTGCTGCTCGCCCAGCGCCGCTAGTGCCGGCGCGCCAGCGGGTCCCGCCGGGACCGCCCAGGAGGGTCCCAAGGGGACGACCCCAGGCGCGCTCGCACTTGGCTCAGCCGTCGACGGGCACGACCTCGAGCGAGGCCTCGAGAAGCACGGGCTTGATCAGCGCCCAGCGGGCATCGATCACGTCCTTGCCCCACACCGGGATGCCCATCACGAGGCCGCGGATCAGCTGGTAGACCCCATCGATGTAGATCGCGAAGCGCGGGTCGGTGGTCTCGTCGGGCAGCACCTCCTGGGCCGCGCCGAGGATGAGCTGGCCAACCCGCACCTCGAGATCGCGCAGCGCAGTCGCCACCTCGGGCTCGGCCCACGCCGCGCCCCAGAGCTGCGCGGCCGCCAGAGCCTCCGGGCTCGTGAACGTGGCCCAGGCTTGGTCGAGCACGGCCTCGCGCTGCGCGGCGCCACGCGCACCGATCGCCTGCACCTCGCGGATCGACGCGCTCGCGACCTGCTCCGCGAGGGTGGCAACCGCTTCGACGAGCAAGCCCTCGCGCGTCTCGAAGTGATGCATCAGCGTGCTCTGAGCGATACCGGCGCGCTCGGCGATGCGGCGCGTGGTGAGTGCGCCGTAGCCGTCATCGACGAGGCACCGCACGGTCTCGTCGAGAATCGCTCTCCGCGTGCGCTGGCGCTGCTGCTCGCGCGGTCCCGGTGCTTGGGGCGCGGCGCCATCGTTCCCCGCGCCGGGAGCGGCATCGGAGACTGGGCGAGCAGCCACCTCGTCGGTACGGGCGGCGGGTGTGACGGATTCATCGATCACTTGATCGATGATGCTATACACTCCGCCTCGTCGATCAGGTGATCGACGAATTCCCGCCCGCTCCGTTCGACCTCGAACGTGGCGGCTCGCCCGTCGAAACGTCGTCGCCGAAGAGATCCCAGGAGCGCCCGTGGCCAGCAAGATCCGCACCTCTCGCGTGATGCGCGTCGCCTCGATGACGGGTGCCGCCGGCGGCGTTGCCGTGCGCATGGCCACCTCGCGGGCGCTCTCGGCCGGCGGTGGCGGGGAGGAGGGCAGCGCGCGCGCGTCGGCAGCGACCCGCCAGCAGCTCGCCGCCGCCCGTCAACTCGTCACGATCCTCGGCTCGATGCGCGGCGCCGCGATGAAGGTGGGCCAGTCGCTCTCGACGGTCGACATGGGGCTCGTGCCCGAGGAGGTGCGCCCCGAGTTCCAGAAGATCCTCGCGGAGCTGCAGCATTCGGCCAAGCCTGCGCCGTTCCGGGAGGTGCGCAAGATCATCGAGCGCGACCTCGATGGCGATCTCGACGAGCTCTTCGCCAGCTTCGAGCGCGAGCCGATCGCCGCCGCCTCGATCGGGCAGGTGCACCGCGCCACCCTCGCCGACGGCCGCCGCGTGGCCGTGAAGGTGCAGTACCCCGGCATCGCCGAGGCCATCGAGAGCGACATGAAGAATCTCGCGCTCGGGCTCAAGCTCCTGCGCACGATCGTACCGGGCATCGACACCGCGGCGATCGCCGACGAGATCCGCGAGCGCATCTACGAGGAACTCGACTACGAGCTCGAGGCCCAGAACCAGCGCACGATCGCGCGGCTCTACCGCGGCCACCCGTTCATCGTCGTGCCCGAGGTGCACACCCGTCTCTGTGGCCGGCGCGTGCTCGTGACCGAGTTCGTCGAGGGGCGTCGGTTCGAAGACATGGTCGCCACGGCCACGCCTGAGGAGCGCGACCGGTTCGGCGAGATCCTCGTGCGCTTCTACCTCAACGGCGCTGTGCGCCACCAATTCCTCAACGGCGATCCGCACCCCGGCAACACGCTCTTCTTGGGCGACGGCCGCGTGGCCTTCCTCGACTTCGGCTTCGCCAAGCGCCTGCCGGACGACGAGATCGCGCAGATCATCGACTCGACGATCGCCACGCGCGACGGGGATCCGCAGGCACTCCTCGAGGTGGTGGCCCGCTCCGGCGCCCTGCCCGACAACCCGGCGCTCGCGCCGCTGCTCTTCGCGAGCTACGACGCCGTGTTCGGCTGGCTCATGGTCGACGGGCCGCTGCAGATCGAGTCGTCGAAGACCGCCGAGATGATGCGGGTGTACACCGAGCTGCGCAACGCGGACGGCTTCGAGGATCTCGTGCTGCCCGCCGAGCACTTCGTCCTGCTGCGCGGCGTGATGCTCGTGCTCGGCGTCCTCGGCCAGCTCGAGGCGACCAACAACTGGCTCGACATCGCCCGCGAGTGGGTCTACGGCACGGAGCCGGCGACCGACCTCGGCGAGGCCGAGGCGGCCTTCTTCAGCACGCGCCCGTACCCCGCGCGCGCCATGCTCGCCGTCGGCTGAGGGGCGCCCCTGGGAGGCGCGGCGCGGCCCAGCCGCGTGCGCTGATTGAATCCGGGGCCTGTGCTGACCGACTACCACGTCCACCTCAGGCCCGACGAGCCCGGCACCACCGCCGAGAAGTACTTCACGGCCGCCAATGCCGACCGCTTCAAGGTCGTCGCGGAGGAGCGCGGGGTGGGCGACCTCGGCGTCAGCGAGCACATCTACCGCTTCACGGCGGCGCTCGACGTCTGGCAGCACGACCTCTGGAAGGGGGCGGCGGTCGACGACATCGACGCCTACGTCGAGTTCCTCGGAGAGCAGGGTCTGCGTCGCGGCATCGAGGCCGACTTCATCCCCGGCCGCGAGGACCGCATCGCGTCGCTGCTCGAGGCCCGCGACTTCGACTACGTGATCGGCTCGGTGCACTTCCTGGGCGACCTCGCCGTCGACCACCTCGGCTACGACATCTGGGACCACACCAGCGCCGACCCCGAGAAGATCTGGAAGCGCTACTTCGAGACGCTCGGCGAGTGCGGCCGCTCGGGCCTCTTCGACATCCTCGCCCACCCCGACCTCGTGAAGGTGTGGGGCGGCCGCCGGCCCAAGCCCGACGGCGACCTGCGTCGCTTCTACGAGCTCGCCATCGAGGGCATCGTCGAAGGCGGCGCAGCCGTGGAGGTCTCCACCGCAGGGCTGCGCAAGCCGGTCGGTGAGCTCTACCCCGACGGCGCGTTCCTCGAGATGGTGCTCGAGGCCGGCTGCGACATCACGATCTCCAGCGACGCGCACGTGCCCGGCGATCTCGCCTCCCACTACGACCAGGCCGTGGAGTTCCTCGCCGAGCACGGCGTCACCGAGCTCACCGTCTTCGAGGGGCGTCAGCGCCGCAAGGAGCCGATCGGGTGACCGCGCCTCGGCCGACGCCCGCCGATCGCCGCAGTGGCATCGGCTGGGACTCGCACCGGCTCGTCGAGGGCCGACCGTTCATCCTCGGCGGCGTGCAGATCGATTCGCCCGTCGGCCTGCACGGCCACTCCGATGCCGACGTGCTCGCGCACGCCATCACCGACGCCCTGCTCGGGGCCGCCGGCCTCGGCGACATCGGCGATCACTTCCCCGACACCGACGCGGCCTACGCCGGCGCCGACTCGATCAAGCTCCTGGAGGACGTGCTCGGCAAGGTGCGGGCGCTCGGCTGGGAGGTCGAGAACGTCGATACCACCGTCGTCGCCGAGCGCCCCAAGCTCGGCCCGAAGAAGCGCGCGATCGCCGAACGCCTGGCCGAGGTGCTCGGCCTGCACCCGAGCGCGGTGGGCGTGAAGGCCTCGACGGGCGAGGGCCTCGGGTTCGTCGGCCGCGGGGAGGGCGTCGCCGCACTCGCAGTGGCGCAGCTGCGCGGCTCGGCCGGTTCGACGAGCCGGTGACCACCCAATCCGTCAGCCATCGCCGGGAGCGCCTCCTCGCGCTCACCGACCCCGTACGCACCGAGGTGCCGTGGGGCAAGGTGACGATCGGCAGCCTGCTGGTCGCCGGGATCTTCACCCTGATCTGGCAGGGCGCGCCGACGTACGACCCGTGGGCCTGGATCATCTGGGGCCGCGAGATCATCCACGGCGACCTCGTCACGACCACCGGGCCGTCGTGGAAGCCGCTTCCGATGGTCTTCACGATCCCATTCGCGATCTTCGGGCACGCCGAGCCGGATCTCTGGCTCTGGGTGTCGCGGGCGTTCGCGCTGATGGGACTCGTTGCCGCCGGCCAGCTCGGCGCGCGCCTGGGGGGCCGGCTCGCCGGGATCCTCGCGATGGTCGCGCTCGCGACGACGCCGCTCTACTACGCCTACGGCATCCAGGGCAGTTCCGAGGGCATGCTCGTGCTCGTCTGCTGCCTCGCGGCCACCGAGTGGCTCGACGGGCGCCGCAGCCACGCGTTCTGGTGGCTCGTCGCCGCCTCGCTGCTGCGACCCGAGGTGTGGCTCTACGCCGCCGTCGTCGGGGTCGAGCGGCTGTGGACGCGTCCGGCGAGGCTCCCGTGGGTCGGCGCCGCGGGCCTCGTCACGATCGCCGCCTGGCTCGTCCCGGAGAAGGTCGGTTCCGGCGCCTACTTCCGCGCAGCGACCCGCGCCAACGCCCCCAACCCCGACAGTGCCGCCTTCGCCTCGAGCCCGAGCCTCGAGGTGCTCGGCTCGATGGGCAACCTTCTGCTTTGGCTTCCGGCCGTGTGCTTGGTCGTCGCGGTGATCGTCGGCGCATGGGCCTGGGGCTCGCGCACCGATCTGATCGAGCGCCGCGTGCTCCGCGACGCAACGTTCCTGACGGCGCTCGCGCTCGGCTGGGTCGCGATCGTCGCGGCGATGACCGAGGCCGGCTACGCCGGCAACCCGCGCTACCTCGCCGCGCCGCTTGGTCTGCTCGTGCCCGTCGCCATCGGCGGACTGGCCTGGACGGTGCGCGTACTCGCCGACCGCGGGCTTGGCGTGATCGGCGAGTTCGCGGTGCTCGCCGGCATCCTCGTGATCGTCCTCAACGGCGCGAGCCGTCTGCCGGGCCGCACCGATGAGATCAGCTACCAGGCCGAGAATCGCATCGAGCTCGATCAGCTCGCGGCCGATCCCGCGATGCGTGCGGCGATCCTCTCCTGCCCGCCGATCATCACGCACCCGCTGATGATCCCGCCGGTCGCCTGGACCTTCGACAAGCACCTCGACGAGCTCGAGTTCAAGGAGGAGCAGCAGGGCACGTTCATCCGTGGCCGCAACATCGCCCGGGCCACGGCGCTGCCGGTGCTGCCCGAGGGCGTGCCGCTGCACCACCTCACGCACACCAAGCAGACCCGCATCCTGCAGACCTGTCAGATCCGGCTGGCCGGCGAGCGATGAATCGGTCTGCCGCCGCGCCCGCGGCGGGGGCCGACGGCACTCCCGCCATCGCTGCCCCGGCGCCGGCCGAGCCCCACCGCGGGGTGTACGCGCGCGCCTCGACGCGCTGGATCCTCGCAATCCTCTCGCTCGCGATCCTGATGGGGCTCTCGATCGCCCTGCGTACCACCGCGATGGAAACGTCGTACTGGATCGACGAGGGCATCGCGACGGGCATCGCTCGCTACCCGTTCTGGGACATCCCGAGCAAGCTGCTTCTCGACGGCTCGCCGCCGCTCTACTACTTGCTCCTGCACGTGTGGGAGTCGTTCTTCGGCACCGGGCAGTTCGCGACCCGATCGCTCTCGCTCGTCGCTTCGATCCTCACGATCCCGGTCGCCTGGGTGCTCGCGAAGCGGATCGCCGGCACCCGCGCCGCGTGGATCGCAGCGCTGATCGCCGCCGGGCACCCGTTCCTCACGTACTACGCGCAGGAGACGCGGATGTACTCGCTGGTGGCCCTCGAAGCGCTGATCCTCTCGGGTGCGCTCGTGCTCGTGTTCACGCAGCGCCGGCGGCGGTGGATCCCCATCGCCGTGCTCAGTGGCGCGGCGCTGCTCTACACCCACAACTGGGGCCTGTTCGCGGGCATGGCAAGCTTCTTCGCTTCGCTTTTCACGGTGCTCACCGGTCCGCGCGAGGAGCGCCGGGCGGGCATCGTCGACGGTGTCATCACCTACGGCGCGATCGGCCTGCTCTACCTGCCATGGGTGCCTTCGCTGCTCGCGCAGGCACGCTCTACGGGAGCGCCGTGGTCGCAGCAGCCGAGCCTCGTCGATCTCTTCTCCGCGATGGTGGTGCCTTTCGGCTACGAGGTGACGGGCGTCGTCCTCGCGCTGATCACGGCCTTGGCCGCGGCCCGCATCGCCACCCGCCACCGCCGGGGCGACGGTCCGACGTCCCGCGCCGCGCTGCTGCTGGTCTCGATGATCGTGGCGAGCGCCTGCATCGCGTGGGCAGCGTCGCAGGTGTCGCCAGCCTGGTCGGTGCGCTACCTCGCCGTGTCGGTCGGCCCGGCGATCCTCTTGGCAGGGCTCGTGCTCGCCCGCATCCCCACCGTCGGCGCGGCCGTGCTCTGCCTGCTCGTCGTCACGTGGGCGCAGCCGCTCGATGCCCGCATCTCGGCGAAGAGCAACGTCGCCCAGGTCGCGGCGCTCCTGCAGCAGTACGGGGTGGTGCAGCGTGGCGACGTGGTCGTGTCGCCGCACCCCGAGCAGCTGCCGGTGATCAGTCACTACCTCGGCGGCGCGCCGCGCTATGCCACGAGCCTCGGCTGGCAGGCGGACACCCGCATCTTCGACTGGCGCCACGCCCTCGACCGCCTCAAGGCCGCGCGCTCCGATGCGGTATGGGCGTCGATGCGGCCCTCGATCGACCGCGGCGAGCACGTCGTGCTGATCGTCCCGCTGCTGCGCTCCGCCAACTGGGAGGCCCCGTGGACCTGGCTCGTCCGCAAGCGGTCCATCGACTGGCAGCGCACCCTCGACGCCGACCCAGGCCTCACCCGTCTCGTCGAGCTCCCGCGTTATGGCGACCGCAAGCTCCCCCGCGGCGTACGCGCGATCGTCTACGAGCGCAACGGCAGCGAGAACGATCACACCCCGTGACGTTTTCGTTTGCACCCTGAACGGAAACGTCACGGGCTGCCGCTACGTGTGGGCGGGGCTGGCGCGGGCGTGACGTTTTCGTTTGCACCCTGAACGGAAATGTCACGGGCTGCCGTGGCGTGCGGTGCGACGGAACCCGTCGAGGCTCGCAGGGAGGATGAGCTGCGGGATGGGTGGCTCGAGATTGGCGAGTCGGAACGCCTCCGCCCGCTCGATGGTGCGCTCGGGTTCGTAGACCACCGCGTTCCAATCAAAACGCTTGACGACAAAGCCGAGCGCTTCGAGGCGTCGCTGCTTCTCGATATCCGCGGCGATGTCGGCGGGCGAGGAGTGGTGTTCACGGCCATCGGCTTCGATGATCGCTCGTGTTCCGGGGAACAGGATGTCGACCTCGTCGGGCCCGACCATGGTGTTGACGAGCGGCGTTGGCATCCCGCTCTCGAGAATCAGCTTGATGAGCCGTCGTTCGAGTTCGGAGCGCTTGCGACCCGTGTTCTCGTCGAGTCGAGTCAACGCCTCATCGAGCACGGCAAGGCCCGCTGCCCGCGCGTGCTGTCGCTGAAGGCGCTCGAACGCGCGGCCATCGAAAAGCCTGAGCCTCGCGCCGCTGTCGAGCGCGCGCGAGACGAGGTCGACATCCCCGCGCGCCGCGAGGTCCAGGATCGCCCGCGGAAAGCGCGCGGTTCGTACGCCGCCGACCCTCGTCACGTCCTCGTCCGGCAGGCAGTCGGTTCGGTGAACGATCAGTCCTGACTGGCGTCTCGTCTGGCCGTCACTGCGCGTCGCCTCGAACGCGCCCGGGAGCTCTTTGATCACGTCGAGGAGCGCGAGCGCCTGGCTGCTCGTCACCGCGGTGTCGCCACCCGAGCTCAGCTGTGCGCTCCACGCGCGAGTCGCCAGCGTCAGCCCTGTGCCTGGGAACACGTACGTCCAACGAAACCGCGGCTGAATCCGTCCGCTGGCCGCCCAGCTACGCACTTCGTCGCTCGAAAGCCCTTGCGCGAGGAACTGCTTGCGGTGGAGGACACCGGCTTGTGGGGCCGCCTCGCGCTTGAGCGCCTCGATGATGCGCTGCTCGTCGCGCCAGGTCCGTCGTCGCCGTCTCATGCGTCTCAGAGAAGCGAACACCGAACACCGCTTCAGCTGGCGGGCGTGAATTGGTGCAGTTCCGTGCGTTGCACGTGCCGAAGCCAGCACTTCCGTGCGTGTTTCACCCGACCAACGGTCACCGAGACCCGGCCAACGACAACCGAGCGTCGCACGGTTACGTCTGGGGCCTGAACGAAGTCGGCCCGCGGTTTGATTCGGGCCGACCGGGGTGTGACGTTTTCGTCTGGGGTTGAGACGGAAACGTCACCGGGTTCGGTTTGGGCCGGTCGGGGTGTGACGTTTTTGTTCGAGGTTTGAACGAAAACGTCCCTCGGGCCGGGGCCTGACCGGGGCTCCGCCGCCCGACCTGATGTTCTTTAGGAGACGTTTAGGTAAGGTGCTCTTTATGACGGCTCCGCTCGATAGCAAACCGGGTTCAGGCCCCTCCGGCGACGGCAGCGATGGCCGTCCGGTGGTCGTTCTGGGTGGTGGGCCCGCGGGCCTGACCGCCGGCTACCAGCTGGTGAAGGCCGACCGCTCAGTGCGCGTGTTCGAGGCCGAGGACCAGGTCGGCGGCATCGCCATGACCGTCGAGCGCGACGGCTACCGCTTCGATCTCGGCGGCCACC
>JAGIBJ010000135.1 GCA_017744415.1 Solirubrobacteraceae bacterium | reverse complement strand
GAGCTCATGCGTTACCTCCCTTCTTCACTTCGAACTTAGACATCAAGGTTTGCCACACTGGCGCCGTTTTCTTCGATGAATTGGCGGCGGGGCTCGACGAGGTCGCCCATGAGCTTGGCGAAGATCGCGTCGGCCGCTGCGGCGTCTTCGATCGTCACCTGCGCGAGGGTGCGGCTCGCGGGATCCATGGTGGTGTCGTTGAGCTGGTCGGCGTTCATCTCGCCGAGGCCCTTGAAGCGGCTGAGCGTGACGCCGCGCTGGGCGAGCCGGAGGATCTGGTCGCGAAGCTCGTTGAACGTGACCGCGTTGCCGGTGTGGCCATCGAGCGCGATGGTGAACGGGCCCTGGCCGAACGTGTCGACGAGGCCCTTGCGGGCGTCGCAGAGCTGGCGGTAGGGCGACTTGCCGACGACCGGATCGAAGAGCGAGCGTCGCATGCGGAAGATCCGGGCGTGGCCGGTGGACTTCTCGACGGACTTCACCCACATCTCATGGTCGTTGCTCTCTTCGACGCTGGTGTCGAACGGTTCGGCGGCGTCGTTGGTGCGGTTGATCGCGGCCTCGGCCTCGCTCGAGTCCTTGAGGGCGTCGTCGAGCAGGGTGGAGCTCTCGAGGAACGCGAGCGCCTCGTGACCGTACTCGGAGCGGAGCTGGCTGGCCCAGGCGTCGTACTGCTTGAGCAGGCGCGTGAGCTTCTGCCAGCGCACCTCGGTGACGGTGGTGAGCTTGTCGCCGCGGCCGGAGACCTCGACCTTCTCCCACTTGTCGGAGAGGAGGATCTCCTCGAGCTCGCTCTGGCGCTCGATGTAGCGCGTCTGGTTGCCGCGCTTGAGGCGGTAGAGCGGCGGCTTGGCGATGTACACGTGGCCGGCCTCGATGAGGGGGCGCATCTCGCGGAACAGCAACGTGAGCGCGAGCGTGCGGATGTGGGCGCCGTCGACGTCGGCGTCCGTCATGAGGATGATCTTGTGGTACCGCAGGCGCTCGATGTCGAACTCGTCGCGCACGCCGGTGCCGATGGCCGTGATGAGGGCCTGGATCTCCTGGTTGCCGAGCACCTTGTCGATGCGGGCCTTCTCGACGTTGAGGATCTTGCCGCGGAGCGGGAGGATCGCCTGGGTGGTGCGGTCGCGGCCCTGCTTGGCGGAGCCACCGGCCGAGTCGCCCTCCACGATGAAGAGCTCGGCGAGGGTCGGATCCTTGACGGAGCAGTCGGCGAGCTTGCCCGGGAGGGTGGAGTTCTCGAGCGCGCTCTTGCGGCGGGTGAGGTCTCGCGCTTTGCGCGCGGCGGCCCGGGCCTGACTGGCGCTGACGGCCTTGCGCACCACGGCGCCGGCGTCCTGCGGGTTCTCCTCGAAGAACTCGGCGAGCTTCGTGTTGACGATGTTCGCGACGAAGCCTTCCATGCCCGGGTTGCCGAGCTTGGTCTTCGTCTGGCCCTCGAACTGCGGGTTGCCGAGCTTCGCCGAGATCACCGCGGTGAGGCCCTCGCGGATGTCTTCACCCGAGAGGTTGTCGTCCTTCTCCTTGAGGAGGCCCTTCTCACGCGCGTAGCGGTTGAGCGTGCGGGTGAGGGCGCTGCGGAAGCCCGAGAGGTGCGACCCGCCCTCGTGCGTGTTGATGTTGTTGGCGAAGCTGTGGACCGACTCCTGGTAGGTCGTGTTCCACTGCATCGCGATCTCGACCGAGCCCTCGTCGGACTCGCCCTCGAAGTAGACGATCTTCTTGCCCATCGTCTCCTTCGCCGCGTTCAGGTGCGCGACGAAGTCGGCGATGCCGCCCTCCGCGTGGAACACGGCCTGCTTGCCCTCGCCGCGCTCGTCGACGAGCGTGATCTTGAGGCCCTTGGTGAGGAACGACGTTTCACGCAGGCGCGTCTCGAGGATGTTCCAGTCGAAGACGACCTCCTCGAAGATCTCCGGATCCGGCGCGAACGTGATGGTCGTGCCGGTGTCGTCGGTCTGCTCGCCCTGCGTGATCGGGCCCTTCGGCGCACCACGCTCGTAGCTCTGGCGGTGGACGAACCCGTCGCGGCGCACCTCGGCATCGAGGGTGGTAGAGAGTGCGTTCACCACGGAGCTGCCGACGCCGTGGAGGCCGCCGGACACCTTGTAGCCGCCGCCGTCGCCGAACTTGCCGCCGGCGTGCAGGACGGTGAGGACGACCTCGAGGGCGCTCTTGCCCTCCTTCTCCATCGTGGCGACCGGGATGCCGCGGCCGTTGTCCTTGACGGTGACCGAGTTGTCCTTGTGGATCGTCACGTCGACCTCGGTCGCGTGCCCGGCGAGGGCCTCATCGACCGAGTTGTCGACGATCTCCCACACGAGGTGGTGCAGGCCGCGGATGCCCGTCGAGCCGATGTACATGCCCGGGCGCAGACGCACCGCCTCGAGGCCCTCGAGGACGGTGATGTCGTCGGCGCCGTAGCTGCCGTCGCCGGTGGCTTCGGGTGCGGGTTGGGGCACCTTCGGCTCGTTCTCGTCCTCGGGCGTGCCGTCGGGGGAGGTGGTGTCGTCTGCCATGGGTGAGCGATCTCCGAGCCGCGGAGCGGCCGGGTGGGAAGTCGGGGTGCCGGGAGCGGAGACCGGCCTATCAGGCAGTTTAGCGGCGCCGATGGCGGAAACGTGCGATTTGAGCGCTTGGGGGCGCTCCGCAAGGTGTCACGTCGGTGATCGCGTGATTCGCGTCAGAACGCGGGCAACGGGCGCGAGAGGCGATGGCGCGCCGCCGCTGGGACGCAGCACCGGGTAGGCCCGGCCCTCATGATCGGCGACAGACCGGCGCTGGTGAGACGGAACTGTCGCCCGTCAGCCGTCAGCTGGAACGGCGCTACCCGCGGCGCGGGCCCTCGAAGCGCAGCGCGCAGCGCAGGCTGAGATGCTCCTCGATCAGGGCGGTGAGCTCAGGCTCGCGCATCTGCAGGTCGGCGGCCGCCATGCCGGAGTCGCACGTGATCACGATGGTCCCGTCCTTGCGCGGGCGAGTCGGCCGGCTGATCGCGCCGTACCGCTGGCCGGCGAGCGTGGGCCAGACCATCTGCAGCTGCGCCAGCGGATCGCTCGGCGCGAGGTCGGCGAGCACGCCGTCCATCACGGTCGCCATCGAGCGCGGGGTGCGGCGACGAGGAACGCGGGTCACGGGCCCATCGTCGCACGCGCCGCAGGTCACCAGAGTCGAGCGATCTCGTACTCGTCGAGCGCCTTGTCGGCGCTGATGATCGGGAGCCCGTCCGTTTTCGCCTGCGCGACCAGCATGCGATCAAAGGGATCGCGGTGCTTGTCGAGCGGGAGGTGCTGAACGGCCCAAGCGTGCCGGGGCTGGATGGCGAGCAGGAGAAACCCGGCGTCGACGGCGATCTGAGGGAGATCGTCGGGCGATGCGAGCTTGCCGGTTTGCTTCTTGATCGCGATCTCCCAGAGCGACGCCGCACTCACCCACACCGGCGCGGCGGGGTTTTGAAGCACCTCACGCGCGGAGTCTGAAAGCCGCTCCGGCTCGGCGAGTGCCCAGAGCAACGCATGGGAGTCGACGAGCCAGCCAGCCACTAGACGTAGCCCTCGAAGTCGGCCGGGATCGCTTTGAAGTCATCCGGAACGGTGAACTGCCCGCGGAGGATGCCGAGCTTGCGCTCGGCGAGCACAGGCATGGGCACCAGCATCGCGACTGGGACGTCGCCGCGCTGGACGACGATCTGTTCTCCCTGCTCGACGTCGGCGAGCAGCTTCGAGAACTGCGTCTTGGCTTCGTGCACTTTGACGGTGCGCATCGATCGATCGTAGCTCGGTTAGTCCACCTAGTCCACCGATAGGCCGAGCGGATCCGAAGGCTACTCGACGGTGACGCTGCTCGTCGGGAACTTGGCGTTGTCCACAGGGCTCACGTGCACGAGGCGCTGGCTGGCGGGGAGATCCACGGCGCCGAGCTCCTCGGCCGAGGTGGTGGCGATCACGACCTGGCCGTAGCGGCACACCTCTTCGACGAGCCGGCGACGCCGGCCGGGGTCGAGCTCGCTGCCGACATCGTCGAGCAGGGCGACCGGCGGGCGGCTGCGCACCTCGTGGAGCTTCGCGCGCTCGGCAAGCAGGAGCGCGAGGACCGCGAGGCGCTGCTCGCCCTGACTGCCGTAGCTGCGCAGGTCGCGGTCGTCGCGGCGGATCGCGAGTTCGTCGCGGTGCGGGCCCACCTGGGTGAAGCCGCGCTCGCGGTCGCGATCACGACGCTCGGCCAGGAGCGCGGCGAGCTCCTCGACCGTGGCGGTGTCGTCTGCGGGCCGATAGACGAGCGACGGCTTGCCGGGGAGCCCGAGGTCGGCGGCAACCTCAGCGAAGCCCTCGGCCACCTCCGCGATCGCGGCCGCCCGCGCCTCGCGCAGCGCCACGCCGTGTCGTGCCAGCTCCGCCTCCCAGGCTTCCATCGCCGGCGCCCCGGGCCGGTGGAGCAGTGCGTTGCGCTGGCCCAGCGCCCGCGAATACTCGGCGCGCGCCCCCGAGCGGCTTGGCCAGAGCGCCGCGACCAACTGATCCACATGCCCGCGCCGGCCCTGTGGAGAACCTTGCACAAGCGCAAGCCGGTCGGGCGCGAACACCACCACCTGCGGGCGCGGCGAGGTGATCTCCACGCGCGAGCCATCGAGCACGTGCATCCGCTCAGCCGTCCCACGGTGGACGGTAAGACTCAGCGCATGGCTCGCGCCGACCTCGTCGGTGAAACGCAGCTCCGCCCGTCCGGCGTCCTCGCCGTGGCGCACCAGCTCGCGATCCGTGCGCGTCCGCCACGAGCGTCCCGTGGCGGCGAGCACGATCGCCTCGAGCAGGTTGGTCTTGCCGGCGCCGTTGGGGCCGTCGACGATGGTGAGGTCGGCATCGAGGGCGATCTCGACCTGTGGATGGGTCCGCAGCTGCGCGGCGCGCAGCGACGCAAGCCTCATGGTCCGACCCTACTCATCAGCCTTTGAGTGCTCGGGGAGTGGTGGATCGTGCGTGCGATGGACCGCCGATGGGACGCAGGGTGTAGCCCTGCTACATCGAGGTACAGCGGTGGTTCAGCGTGCGTGCGAGGCGCCGCTCAACGGGTGCTCAAACGTCGAGGCGGAGCGGCATCACCAGGTAGGTGAAGGCCGAGTCGTCGGTCGTCTCGAGCACCATCGGGCGCACGGGGTTGATGAGCCGCAGCTTCACCGTCTCGGTCGAGACGTTGTCGAGGCCGGCGCGGAGGTAGTCCGGGTTGAAGCCGATCTCGAGGTCTTCGCCGTGCCACGGGGCGGGAATCGACTCCGAGGCCTCACCGACGTCCTGGGTCTGCGCGCCGATCTGGAGCTCACCCTCGGTGAACTTCAGTCGCAGGCGGGCGCTCTTCTGCGCGAGGAGGCTCACGCGGCGCAGGGCCTCGGCGAGCTCCTTCGTCGAGAGTTCCACCTCGCTGGTGAAGTTCTCCTGGAGCAGCTGGCGGTAGTTCGGGAACTGGCCGTCGAGGAGGCGGGAGACGAGGGTGGTGCCGTCCCACTTCACGATCAGGCGCGATTCGTGGCGGCGCAGCTCGATGGTGGCGTCGTCGGCGACGGTCGCGCGGGCAACCTCGGCGAGGGCGCGGTGCGGCACCGTGGCCTCAAGGCCTTCGCCACCGATCGACGTGTCGAGCTTCGTCTCCTTCACGGCGAGGCGATAGGCGTCGGTGGCGACCATTCGCAGCTCGTCACCGGAGGCGCTGACGAGCACGCCCGTGAGGATCAGGCGGGTGGCGTCGCGGGCAGCGGCCTTCTCGACCTTGGCGATGGTGTCGCGCAGGGCGCCGGCGGAGAGCTGCACCGGATGCTCGCCCTCCATCGGAGGCAGCGGCGGCACGTCGTCGTCGCGCAGCGCGCGGAGCTTGAACGTGGCGGCGCCGCTCTTGACCTCGACGAACCCGGTCTCGTCGCTCGTGAGTTCGACGGCCGTTGCGGGCAGCGCGCGGGCAACGTCGAGGAGGAGCTTGCCGGGGAGCGCCACGCCACCGGAGCCGCCGACGGTGGCGGGGAGCTCGGTGCGGATCGCGAGATCGGAGTCGACGGCCTCGAGCGCCACCGAGCCGGATTGGGCGACGAGTCGTACGCCCGCGATGGGCTGCATCGCGCTCCGACCGCTCGCGACTCGCGAGACGGCGGTGAGGCGTTCGACGAGATCGGCGGTTTGACAGCTGATGGAGATCATCGGGAGGGAGAGTGGAGAGATTCTCTAGAAGGAGTAGTGCTGTGGACAGTGTGGATGACTGCCGCGGAGCCAGTGCCGACGGGGCCCGGTGGTGCGTGAGCCCTGTGGATGGCGTGCGCGCCCGAGTCTCGCACGGACGGCGGCGGGCGTGGTTACCGGAGCTTGTCCACGAGTCCGGCGACCTGGCTGTGGAGAGTCGGATCGCGGTCGATCTGCTCGGTCACGCGTGAGACGGCGTGCATCACCGTGGTGTGGTCGCGGCGGTTGAAAGCCCGGGCGATTGCAGGGAGAGACGCTTCCGTGTGCGTGCGCGCGAGGTACATGGCGATCTGACGAGGCCAGCTCACGGCGGCGGCGCGGCCGGGCCCGACGAGGGTGTCGTGGTCGAGCTCGAAGGCGGCGCAGACGACGTCTTGCACCTTGCGGATCGTCGGGCGCTCGCGGGCACCCTTGGCCTTCTTCGCGGGGTAGAGGCGGCGAACGACATCGTCGACGAGGGCCTGGTCGAGCTCGCGGCCGGTGAGGCTGCGGTAGGCGATCGTGGAGAGAATCGCGCCTTCGAGGGTGCGGATGCCGTCGGTGACGCGGTCGGCAAGGTGCGAGAGGTTCGCGCGCTCCGCCGGCGTCTCGAGCTCTTGGGCCGCCCGGCGGGCGACGTAGATGCGGCGCAGGGCGTCGTCGGGCCGCTCGACCTCGACGACGAGCCCGGAGGCGAACCGATCGCGCAGCCGCTCGCTGAGCGTGCCGAGCTCGTGGGGAGGCTGATCGCTCGTGAGGACGAGCTGCGCGCCGCTGCGCTCGAGCGCGTTGAAGGTGTGGAAGAACTCCTCCTCCGTCTTGTCCTTGCCCGCGAGGAACTGGACGTCGTCGACGAGTAGGACGTCGGCGCCGCGGAGGTGATCCTTGAAGTCGCCGATGCGGCGGTTGCGCAGCGCGCCCGTGAAGTCGTTCACGAAGCCCTCGCTCGTGCACAGGTGCACGTGGAGGTGAGGCGCAGTCTGCGCGACGTAGTTCGCGATCGCGTGGAGGAGGTGGGTCTTGCCGGTGCCGGGCGGTCCGCAGATCAAGAGCGGGTTGAACACGGTCGCGGGGAGCTCGGCGACCTGGAGGGCGGCGCCGTGGGCCAGCCGGTTGCTGTGGCCGATCACGAACGTCTCGAAGGTGAGCTCGGGGTCGATCGGATCGCCGACCTGCAGCGCCTCGGGCTCGGCGGGCTCAGCCATGCGGCGATCGCCCGCGGCCCCCGCCTGACCAGGGATCGTGGCCCACGCGGGCGGAGTGGCCGACGAGCGGCGATCGCCCGCATGGCGCGTCGGCGGTGCGGCCGCGAGTTCGCCGGCGCTTGCCTCGATCCACGCGATGGCCCCGGCGACGCGGCAGGACTGCGCCACCTCGGTGAGCAGCGGCGTGCAGCGGTCGCGAGCCCAGCGCACGAGATGAGGCGGGCCGGCCAGGAGCAGCGTGTCGTCCTGGTGGGCGACGGCGTGCAACGGCTCGAGCCAGAGTTCCAGCGTCGTCTCGTCGATCCGCCCGTGCAGCCGGTCGAGGATCAGGCGCCAGGCGGCAGCGGGATCGGTCGAGGGCTGATGGGTGGGCGGTTCGAGCATGCAGGCGCACCCGTCGGGGCGGGCGCGTAACACGGGCAGATAGGGCGGCGCGCTTGCTGTGGTGGCGGCACGCACGCGGAGAGGGCTGAACGTAGCAGCGCCGGGGTGACGCGGAGCGGGTGAGGGGCCCGGTCTGGGGAGGTGAGCCCGCTAGGCGCGCGAATTTTGCGACCCCGTTGGGGCTGTGTGGCCAGTTTCCCGTTCCGCCGCACCGCGCGATACGCGCGAGTGCTCTATCTTTCCTTGACCAATGAAGCGCACGTATCAACCGAAGAAGCGCAAGCGCGCACGCGCCCACGGCTTCCGCCAGCGCATGAGCTCCAAGGGCGGCCAGCTCATCCTGAAGCGCCGTCGCGCCAAGGGCCGCAAGCGCCTCACCGTCTGACGGACTCATGCCCGCTCCGCGCACCGGTGCCGGAGCACGCCGTAAGCGCGGCAGACTGTCGCGCAGCGGTGACTTCGATCGCGTCTACCGCCAAGGTCGTTCGACCGGTGGGCGCGAATTCGTCGTACACGTCTTCCCGCGCGAGGCATCACTCGATCCTCCGCGCGTGGGACTGTCGGTCAGCAAGAAGGTCGGCGACGCCGTCACCCGCAACCGCATCAAGCGGGTGCTGCGTGAGGCCGTTGCCGAACTCGAGGCCGATCTGGCCGCGGGCAGCGATCTCGTGATCACGGCCCGCGCCGACTCCGTCGATCTCGACGAGCGCGAGGGCAAGGCCGGCGTGGAGCGCGAGCTCCGCGCGCTGCTCCAGCGCACCTCAGCCTGGGCCGGCGGCGACCCCGCCGCGCCGGGAGCCACGCAGTCGACTGCTCCCGCCACCGCAACGGATGACGAGCAGGCCGATGGCTGACGCCCACGCCTCCTGCGACCACGCCCACGCGGGCGAATCGCCCACCCCTCGCCGGTCGCTCGGCCGACGGATCGTCCTCGCGCCCGTGTTCGCCTACCAGCGCTGGCTCTCCCCAGGAATGGGCGCGCACTGCCGGTACGAGCCGAGCTGCTCGCACTATGCCGTCCAAGCGATCGACCAGTTCGGCATACTCCGCGGTCTGGTGCTCGCCGCATGGCGAGTCGCGCGATGCAATCCCTTCGGTGGGACCGGCATCGATCGCCCTGAGGACCAACGCATCTTCCCGCTCATCGGACGCACCAAGCGAGCACCCCACGCATGACCGACCCTCTCGTCGTCGCCAACGCGCTTCAGCCCCTGATCGATGTCTTCGAGGAGCTCCTGAAGGGGCTGCACTCGGTGATCGGATCCTGGGGCTTCGCGATCATCGGCCTCACCCTCGTCATCCGCACCCTGCTGCTGCCGCTCGCGGTCGTGCAGTACCGCTCGATGAAGGGGATGGCCGCCCTGGGCCCCAAGATCAAGGAGCTCCAGGAGAAGTACAAGGACGACCGTCCCAAGCTCGCCGAGGAGCAGCGCAAGCTGATGAGCGAAAGCGGCGTGAATCCCGCCGCCGGTTGCCTGCCGCTGCTGTTTCAGGCGCCGGTGTTCATCTCGCTCTTCTACATGCTCCGCAAGGACCTGAAGATCGACATCTGCGACCCGATCGGCAACGGCGTCGTGAAGGCCGGCGGTGATCTCACGAAGATCGCCTGCGAGCAGGTGACTCCGGGCTCCGGCAAGTTCCTCTTCATCCCGGACCTCACCGACAACGCCGTCGGCACCGTGCTCGTCGTGCTGCTCGTGCTCTACGTGGGATCGCAGCTGCTCTCGACGCTCCTGATGCCGTCGACGGTCACCGGCATGCAGCGCAACATCTTCTACGCGCTGCCGTTCCTGTTCGTGCCGTTCATCATCAACTTCCCGGCCGGCCTGATGGTCTACTGGATCACGACCAACCTCTACACCGTCTTCCAGCAGGTCACCCTGCGCCGGATCTACGGTGCGCCGGGCGTCGCGACCGACGAGACGCCGGTGGGCATGATTGAAGATGTCGTTACCGAGGTAGCGGCTAGGGTTGGACCCTCCGAGCGTCCGACGAAGCGCAAGCGCACGGGGAAGCGTCGATGAGCGAGCACACCAGCCGAACGAGCAGCCAGCCCAGTAGCGATCCGGCGGATCCCGCCGGCATCGAGGCTGTCCGCGAACTCGTCGAAGGCGTTGCCCGGTGCCTCGGCATCGACGAGGCCGTCACCGCCGACCAGCGCAGCGACGAGCTCCACATCGCCGTCCAGGGTGAAGACCTCGGCCTCCTCATCGGCCGCCACGGCCAGACCCTCGAGGCGCTCCAGCACCTCGCCCAGCGCGTCGCCCTCGACCACGAGGTGCGCCTGCGCGTGATCGTCGACGCCGAGGGCTACCGCGAGCGCCGCCGCGAGGCCATCGAGGCGCAGGTCCACCGCCTGGTCGCCCGCGCGCTCCAGCGCGACGAACCCACCGCCCTCGAGCCCATGACCTCCAGCGAGCGTCGCTACGTCCACGAGATGGTCCGCGACATCGACGGCGTCGGCAGCTATAGCGAAGGCGTCGAGCCCGACCGCCACGCCGTGATCGCGCCCACCGACAAGGTCCCGGCCGACGCCAGCCAGTGATGCGGCCGGAGAGCGGCGCCTCGCACGCACGCTGAGCCACCCCGAAGCCTCAATGGGCCAGAGGCCC
>JAGIBJ010000134.1 GCA_017744415.1 Solirubrobacteraceae bacterium | reverse complement strand
CGTGCGTGCGAGGCGCCGCTCAACGCACGCGCCTCGGGCTGAGGCGGCCCCTCGCGGGCCTAGAAGTCGTCGTCCCAGTCGGCGGACGAGCGGGCTTCGTCGGCTTCGCCGTAGGTGCCGTCGTCGTCGTAGTCCTCGTCGTCGACGTCTTCGTCGATGGCGTCGAAGAGGATGTCGCGGGTGGAGCCGTACGAGTCGGTGGCGTTCTCGATGAGTTCTTCCTCGGACTGCTCGAAGCCTTCGGACACGCCACCGCCGGCTTCGATCACCGCGGCCATGGCGGGGTCGACGGGTCCGTCGTCGCCGTAGGCGCCGCTGGCGCCGCCGCCGAGCTCCTGGTCGCGCAGGTCGTCGAGGGAGTCGGTCGCGAGGCGATCGGTCTCCGGGTTTTCGAGGTCGCGCCCCGGGAGAGCTGCGTCGCTCGCGCCCGGGATCTCGCCGTCGTCGTCGAAATCAAAGCGGGTCATCGGGGTGGTGCTCCTGGTCGTTGGACCCCTGTTACCCGGGAAGATAGGACCCCGCGCGGCGTCTGGCCAGCACTTCGTGAACTTGGCCGGTCACACGACGCCGTTTCCGCCCGTCCGGACCGGCCTGAGCGGGACATAACCGTGGCCGGCACCCCTGTTATGTCCCGCTCACGCCCGGGCGGCCGCTGGCGTATCGGGGTGCGGCGCGGAGGGCGGCCGCTGGCGTATCGGGGCGCTAGATGATCACGACCGGCGTGCCGGTCGGGACGGCTGCGGCGATCTTGGCGATCTGGCTGTTCTCGATGCGTACGCAGCCGTGGGAGGCGGCGGTGCCGACGGGCTGCAGGAGGCTGGCGCCGCCGCGGCCGTGGAGGGCGACCTGGCCGATGCCGCCGTCGAAGGTCTGGAGCACGTCGGAGTAGCCGGTGAGCGGGAGCACCCAACTGCCGAGGAAGTTCGTGGCGTTCGTGAGCTCGAGCTTGTCGGCGATGGAGAAGAAGCCGGCGGGTGTGGGCGTCTCGGGCGCGCCGACGACGACCTTGATCGAACGCACCGTGCGCCCGCCCTTGAGGAGCGTGAGGCGTTTGGTGGAGCGGCGTACCTCGATGCGGTAGCCGGTCTTGGAGAGGCTCACCTTGTCGGCGCGGATCCAGCCGTGGCGGCCGTTCGGGCGGCCCTGCACGCGCACGTCGACCCACCATTCGCCGGCAGTCTTCGTCGCATCCTTGACGAGCAGCTGCGTGTCGCCGCCCCACTGCGTGGTCGGCTGAATCATCTCCATCAGCGACGACGAATCGGAGGCGCCGCTGCGCAGGTCGACGGGCGACGTGACGCGCGCGAGCCAGGCCACCTTGGCCGTCGGTGCGGCAGGCGTGGGCTCTGCGGCGGCCTGGGCGCCCGGCACGACGACACCGACCAGCAGCACGGAGACGAGCGCGGCCCGCAGCGCGCGCGGCCCACGGCCTTGCCACCGACCCGGCACAGCAGCGCCGCCCTCACCGCGCCGCCAGATGACGGCTGAAGCGACCCGCAGCCTCATCCCGTGAATCCCTTCACGGCATCGGGGGTGACGCGGCCGTCGCTGACGACGGTGCCCGCCACACCGGCCGTCGCGCGCTTGGCGTTGTCTGACTCGACGAATGCGCGGCCAGTGAGCACGGTCTTCTTCTTCGCGCGCTTGGAGATCCGGGCCTTGGCCTTGACGACCATCTGCTTGCCCTTCTCCAGGCGCTTGGCGCGGAAGCAGAGATCGGCACCCGAGAGGAAGCCGGCGCTCTTGCCGGAGAAGGCCATGAACTGCGGCAGCTTCGAGCACACCTTCACGCCGGTCGCGACGTTCTTGCCCGTGTTCTTCACGGTGATCGTGTAGGTGACGGACTTGCCGCCGCGCAGCTTCTTCGCCGACGACTTCACGCCGATCTTCAGCGTGGTGGGCGGCTGGTGCGGCTTGGCGGGCTGATCGTCGTCAGGCTCAGGCGTGGGGGTCGGCTTACCGGTGACGACCGGGGCGACCGGGGCCGACACGCCAGGCGCAGGCGTGGCCGCCGGAGCCGGGGTGGGCGTGGGTGCCGGCGGGGCCGCGATCACGGCGACGTTGCGATCGGCGGTGGCGTTGGCGCCGTTCGGATCCGGCGTCGACGAGCTGGCCGATGCCTGGCTCGTGAACTTGCCCCCGATCAGGCTCGAGGGCACCGAGACGATGAGCGTGAAGCGGCGCGTCTGGCCTGCCGCGAGCGAGGCGAACGTGCACGTGGCCGTCGCGCCCGAGATGGTGCAGTTGCCGCCGGGCGGCTGCTCGACGCCGCTGATCACGAGCGTGCTCGAGGCCCGCGACTCCGGGGCGATGTCGACGCTGACGACGACGTTCGTGGCCGCCGAGGGCCCGGCGTTGGAGACGTCGACACCGACGCGCGCATCCTCGCCGCCCGTGGCCTCCTGCTGGCTCGACACATTCACCGACACATCGGCCGACGGCCCGACGAGCGTCGCCGACAGCGCGCTCGAGCCATCCGGATCCACCTCGGCGGCGTTGCCACTCCCGGTGGTGATGAGGTTGCGGTCGCCGAGGGCAGTCGGCACCTGCACCTGCACCTGGCGCGTGGCGGTCGCCGCGTTCGCGAGCCCGCCGCTGATCGTGCAGGTGACGACCTGGCCCGCGGCCGCGCAGCCCGGATCGGCGCTCACGAACACCGTGCCGGCCGGGAGGGTGGCGCGCGCCGTGACGCCCGTCGCCGCATCGGGGCCGTAGTTGGTGAGCGCGAGGCCGACGGTCATGGTGCCGCCGGCGGCGATGGTCGATGGCGTCGTGACGACCATCTCGAGGTCGGCGCCCGGCGCGACCGTCACGCCTACGCTGGTCGTGTTGTTGGCGCTCGCCGGATCGGTGGTCGAGGTCGACGCGTTGGCGCTGGTGACCTGGGTGCTCGTCGTGATGCCGCGCGCAACGATGTGCACCGTGCGCGTGGCGGTCGGTGCGAGCGCCGCGGCGGGGCACGTGAGCGTGGCCCCGACGAGCGTGCAGCCGCCGTCGTCGGATTGGTAGGTGAGCCCCGCGGGGATCGTGGCGACGAGCTGCGCGGCCGCGGCCGTCGAGGGGCCGTCGTTCGTCATCACGAAGGTGATCGTCGCGTCGGCGTTGCGGGCCAGGTTGGTGGGGCTGGCCGTGCCGGAGAGGCGAAGGTCGGCGCTCTGCGTGATCGGCACGCTTACGCTGGCGGTGTTGTTGCCGGCGGCCGGATCGGCATCGTCGGAAGCGGCCGTGGCCGTGGCATTCGCGTTGCCCGTGGCCGCCGGATCGACGGTCGTCACGATCGCCGCGCTCACGGTGGCCGAGGGCAGCAGATCCCCGCTGAACGTGCACACCACGGTGCGCGGACCGCTCGTGTAGACGCAGCCCGCGGGCCCGCTGACGAACGTGACCGTGGCAGGGAGCACCATCGAGGCCACCACGTTGGCCGCCGCGCTCGTCCCGTTGTTGCGGGCGCCGAGCGTGTAGGTGAGGCCGGAGCCGGCGACCACCGACGTCGGCGCGGCGCTGAGCTGCGCCTGCACGTCGGAGGATCGCGTGAGGGTGATGTCGCCGTCGTCGCTCGTCGTGCCGACGGTCTGATCCGACGTCGCGTCGATGCCGAGCACGAGGTTCGTGCCGGTCGCCAGCGTCGGGCTCGTCGCCATCGGCACGGTGATGTTCACCACGCCGCTCGCCGCGATGTTCGCGATGCGCCAGGTGGCCGCGGTGCCGGAGCCGGCGGTCTCGCTGAAGCCGGTGGTGGGCGATGCCGTCGCGGTGCCTGGGAGGTACGTGATCTGGCTGGGCATCGTGGCCGAGAGCACGACGTTCGACATGTTCACGGCGCCCGAGTTCGTCACGCGCACGTTGAACGAGGCCGGGCTGGCGGGCGTGCCCGTGCCCGCATCCGGGGTGACGCTGACGCCAAGGGCCGGCACGGCGAGGATGCCGCGGGCGGTGTCCGGGGCGCTCTGGAAGAGGCCGCTGCCGTCACCGCTGACCCCGTTGGAGTTCTTCACCCCGGCGTAGGCGGTGTTGATGTGCGGGTTGCCGGCGCCGGTGCCGGGCGTGGTCGACGCCTCGACGATCGGCCGGGCCGAATACGTGAGCACGCGGCTCTGCGCCGGCGTGAGCGTGAGCGCGGTGCTGAAGGTGAGCTGGTCGCCGGCCGCGTTGCTCACGATCGTCGGCGTCACGGAACCGCCGCCCGTCCCGGTGATGCTCGCGGTGCCCGCCACGTACCGCCAGTTCGGCGGGAGCGTGTCCTTGATCGTCAGCGCCGTGGCCGTCTCGCTGCCGGACGTGTTCGTCACGGTCATCCGCCACGGGAACGAGACGCCCACCTCGGCCTGCGAGCTGTCGGGGAAGCCGCTCGCGCCCGTGGTCTTCACGAACGTGAGGGTCGGGGCATCGTAGGTGGCGCGCGTCGTATCGGACGAGGTCGAGTAGCTGCGGTAGAGGAAGCCGTCGGCGGTGCGGGTGGCCTGTGCGACGCCGTACGCGCTCGTCACGAGGGCGGTGTTGTCGAGGTTCTGACCGTCGGTGAGCGACGTGATCACCGGCAGATCGGCGGTGTACTGGATCACGGCCGTGCCGCCGGCCGCGATCGGTCCGGGCACGAGCCAGGTCATCTGGGGGTCGCCGGCGGTGAAGCCGTCGGTCTGGGTGGTGGTCGAGATGCCCGAGGCCATCGTCACGTTGCGCAGGCCGGCATCGGGCGTGTCGCGCACGGTGACGTCATAGAGCGGCGAGTTGCCGGTGTTGGTGATCGTGAGGCGGTACCCCAGCGCCTGGCCGTCCTTCACGATCGACGGCCCGTTGAGGTAGCTGCCACCGGCGATGGAGATTGTCTTGTCGATCGACGCGCCGGGCTCGACGACCGTGATGGTGCGGGCGGCGAGCGTCGAGGTGTCGTCGAAGCCACCGCTCGGGGCCGGCAGGGCACCGGCGTTGAACGGCGCGGTCACCTTGTCGGTGCGGTCCGTCATCACCCGGGCGCTGTTGGCGGCCGTCTGCCCGCGGGTGACGTTGGTGCTGCCCGGGCGGTGGGTGACGCGCAGGTGGGCGCGGTATTGGAAGCGGATCACGCGCTGGGCGGGCTCGTAGCCCACGTCGCCGAGGTTCCAGGCGGCCGTGATCGTGCCGTCGCCGTTGGTGATCGGGGTGTAGGTCTGGATCGTCGGCTCGTTGCCGGGCGTGCAGCCGGAGAGGCAGTTGGCCGCGCCGACGGGCTCGTAGCCGTCGAGGTCGATCGCGTCCGGGATCGTGTCGCGCACGTGCACGTCGAAGTAGTTGACGTTCGCGGGCAGGGTGAGATCGATGGTGTAGAGCACCTTCTCGCCGGGCGTGCGCGTGGTGACGTCGGAGGTGGTCGTCACCGAGGCGGTCTTCACGTTGAGCGTCACCGCGGCCGAGGCCGTGTAGCCGGTGGTGTAGCTGCTGCTCGCGGTGCGCTCGGCGGCCACGACGCCAGGGAGGCTCGTGGTGGTCGCATTGGCGGTGCTCGTGAGGCGGCCGCCGCTCACGACGGGCGTGTTCACCCGGGCGCGGTAGGTGAACACCTGCGGCGTGCCGGTGACGATCGTCGCGTTCGGCGAGAACGTGATCGTGCGGGCGGCCAGGTTCCAGACGCCGCCCGAGAGCGTCGATTCGCCGTCGGCGATCAGGTTGCCGGCCGCGTTCAGCGGGGTGATGTCGGGCGAGACGGTCTCGACGAGCGTCGACTCGTGCGCCGTGCCCGAGCTCGAGCCGAGCGTGAGGGTGTAGAGCACGTTGTCGCCGCCGGCGATCGGCGTGCTGCCGACATCCACCGTCTTCGTGAGCGTGAGCGCCGGCTCGACGATGCCCGTGAGCATCTGCGGCCCGTTGAGCGTGGTCTGGGTGCCGCCGTTCGCCGTGCCCGGCGGGGTCCAGCGGAGCACGGCCTGGTTGAGCAGGCTCGAGCCGCCGCGGGTGTTCGAGGAGCTGTCGGTGACGAGCGTGTCGAACGTGAACGTGAAGGTGGTGTCGGTGCCAGTGGGCGCCGTCCAGGTGGTGCCCGTGGTGAGGGTGATCGTGCCGCTCGCGAGCGCGAGGCTCATCGCCGGACCGGCCGTCTGCTGGAGCGTGCCGGCGACGTAGGTGTGGCGGGTGTCGATCGCGTCGGTCACCTTCATCTCGCGGATCGTCAGGCCAGCCGGGATCGTCGCGCTCACGGTGTAGGAGACCGTCTCGCCGATCGTGGCCTGGATATCGGCGTTGCCCGTCTCGGTGAGCGAGGTGACGCGGCTCTCGGTGATCGTCGGGGCCGCACCCGTGATGGTGGTGGTGTCGCCCACGGCCGGCACGTTGGCGCCCGCGTTTGCGGAGCTGTCGACGTTGTTCGCCGGGAAGTAGGAGTAGGTGTCGCCGACGTTGGTCGACACCTGGTACTTGCGGACGCCCGACGCGGTACTGAGCACCTGCCCGACCTCGATCGTCGTCGGGATCTTCAGATCGAAGGTGAGGTCGACGCTGCCGGTGGTGGCGGGCACGGTCGGGCCGACGGCGGGGGTCTTGCCGAACGTGACGATGCCGCCGGAGCAGGCGCCGGCGGAGGAGAGCGCGACGATGTCGGCGCAGGTGAGGCCGGTGGGGAGCTTGTCCCAGGCCTCGAGCTGCTCGGCGTCGCGCCCGCCGGTGTTCGTGACGCGCAGGCGGTAGGTGAGCACCTCGCCGCCGCGGATCGTTCGCGTGGTGGCGGCCGTGATCGGGGAGCCGTCGACGGCGGTGATGCGCTCGGTGATGCCGAGCACCGGCATGCGGAGCTGCACGTTGGCGGTATCGCGGAGCGCGATGCGGTCGCTGGCGGTGGTGCCGGCGCTGGCCTTGAAGAGGTTCTCGACGAGCATGCCGTCGGTGCCGGCCGTCGGCAGCTGGAGCTTGGTGGCGAGGCGGTGCTCGAACACGCTTGCTCCGGCGGTGTTGGCGGTCGGCAGCGTCCAGCTCACCGAGCCGCCCGGGCCGGGCGTGGCGGCCGAGCTGTCGTAGGTGGAGGCGCCGACGCTGTCGTTGCCGGTGCGCTCGTCGCCGCTCGTGCCCCACGAGGTGTCGAGCAGCAGGCCGGCCGGGAGGAAGTCGCGCACCTGCGTGGCGGTGGTGTCGAGGCCGGCGGGGTAGTCGACGCGACTCAGCCAGCAGATGCGGTCGCCGGGCGTGTACGACGGGATCGACTGCACGTAGGAGGCCGTGGTGCAGTTGGTGCCGGAGAGCGCGACCTGCTGATCGGCGCTGCCGGGGTTGGCCGAGAGCGTGACGCTGGCGTTCTCGCTGAGGGCCGTGGTGAGGCCGCCGTCGTGGGAGAGCTCGTTGCCGGTCGGGCCGCCGGATGGGCAGGCGCTCGTGGTCGGCCCGGGACCGCAGGCGACGCGCCCGGTGGCGGCGAGCGCGGCCGCATTGGTCACCTTGTCGCCCGCGAGCACGGCGCCGGCGTCGGCGAAGCCCTCTTGGTAGTGGCTGCGGGTGGCCGTCGCGTACGTGATCGCGCGGGTCGAGTTCGGGGCGAGCTCGGTGAGCGCGGGCACGGTGGTCTTGTCCCAGCGCAGCAGGAACGTGCCGTTGCTCTGCTCGGCGGCAGACGTGTAGGGGTCGGACGGCGCGGTGGCGGGCGCGCACTCCGCGTCGGACGGGTCGTTCGGCGTCTGGGTGAGGTTGGCCGCGCCGTCGAGCGGGCACAGACCGTCGGGCACGGTGTCGGTGACGACCACGTCGGCGGCGCTGCGGTACTCGCTCGTGAGGGCGGTGAGGGTCCACGTGGTGCTCGCGCCCTGGGTGAGCGTGGCGGCCGACGCGCTCTTGCGGAGGATGAGGTCTTCGGCGGTGCGGGCCGTGTCGAGCTGGTTCGTCACCGCGGTGATGCCGAACGTCGCGGAGACCGAGGCGGCGTCGGTGAGCGTGGCGCCGTCGGCGATCTCGGCGCCGCTGTTGTTGTCGAGGTTCGCGGCCTGTGCGCCCGTCGTGGTGCTCGGCGTCGTGCCGCCCGTCCACGTGAGCGTGTTGCTGCGCAGCGGGATCGCGACGGCGAACGGGAAGTTCATCGTCGTGCCCGTGGAGACGTTGCCGATGTTCCAGCGCACGCGCGTGTACGTGCCGGAGGGCTGAGCGCCCGGCGGGTCGTACGTGCCGGTGGTGACGCTCTGCGGCGTCTGGCAGCCGACGACCGTGCTCACCGTGATCGCCGGCGCGCTCGGGTATTCGCGGTTGTTGCCGAGGTTGGTCGCGGCGCTCGTGGTGTGGTCGGCGCCGGCGCCACCGCAGCCGAGGTATTCGATGCCGGCAGGCAGGTAGTCGTCGAGCACGGTGCCGGTCACGCCGCCCGTCGGCCCCGTCTTCAGCGAGAGGGTGACCACCGACTGCTGCGTGTGGATGCCGCGCAGGAGCTTGCCGCCCGGCTGGTTGGTCGCCGACTGGTAGAGCGCCAGGGCGCGGTAGCCGGTGCTCGTGGTGCGGCCGACATCCGAGCTCGTCGCGGGGTGCGCGGCGGCGGCGTCGTGCTGGCCGGCCGTGGTGAACGGGGGCGTCCAGCGGGGGTCGGAGTTGGCGTACGCGTCGGCGGTGACGCCGAGGTTGGTGTTCACGCCGTAGGTGCTCGAGTTCGGATGCACCTTGAAGCGCAGGCTGAAGTTCGTGCCGCCCGCGAGATCGGTGACGTTGCGGAAGAGCAGGGTGGTCTGGCCGGCGAACGGCTGGTCGGCCACCTGCACCGGATCGCCGATCGCGGTGCCCGTGCTCGAGGTCGCGCTGCCCGCCACGTACGACGACGCGCCGGGGAGCACGACGCGATAACTCAGGTTGTAGGCCTCGACGGCGCCGCCCGAGGTGCTCGCGCGGAGATCGACGTCGATGTCGTCGCCGACGAGCAGCGTGGCCGGTGAAGAGGCGCTGAGGCTGAGGTTGGGGGTGCCGGCGGCGTTGGCGTCTGGGGCGGCGGCGAGTGCCGCGACGAAGAGCAGGGCCGCCACGAGCGCGCGTACGAGCAGCGACGCGGGCACGCGGAATGGGGTGCGCGCCGGGGTGCCGGGGCCCGTCGGCGCGGCGATCCGCGCACGGGCAGGGGTGAGCGATCCAAAGATCACACCACTTCAGTCGGGTTCCTCATCCAACCTCTTGAGGCGGTCTGGCATGCGTCCGGCATGCATCCGATGCGCCAGTTCCTGGCCTGGACGGGTGTTGCCCCAGCGAGGCACCGCGTCTGCAGGCGCCCCGCGGCGATGGATGCCTGGAGCGGCGGGGCTCCGTAGACTGCGCGCTCATGGCCAAGCCGTCGCTGCCGTCGCCCGAAGCAATCCTCGCCAAGGAGGCGGGCGCCCGGAAGATCGCGGCCTACTCCGCGATGGCGTCGGCGGTGTTCGTCGTGCTCGCGATGATCATCGATGCGACCGTCGCCCGCGCGAACGTGCCCGACTTCGACGGCACCGACCTCGTGCAGACCCTCTCCGCCGTGCAGAACGGCGACACGCTGCCCCGCAGCTTCCTGCCGGCGGCCGCGCAGTTCACGCTCGACCACTCCACGAGCATCTTCCTCGGCACCCTCTGCCGCACCATTGCCGTGCTGCTGCTGATCCCGATGGTCCTGCTGCTCGTGAGCGCGGTCCGCGACCGTGGCGGCCAGCTCGGCGCCTGGGTGAAGCCGGCGGCGATCATCGGCTACGTGGTCTTCGGTGTCACCGCCGTCGCGCTCGTTCTCCTGCAGTTCTCCGTCTACCGCACCGCCCGCGACGCCGGCTTCGAGCCCGCCGACATCTGGGACGCCGTGCGCGACTCGCCCCGCGCGGCCGCCGGCCTCGGCGACTTCCTCGGACGCGTCCTCGCCGGCGTCACCCTCGCGATGGCCGCTGTCCAAGCCATCCGCGTCGGCCTGCTGCCGCGGATGATCGGCTACCTGGGCCTCTTCATCGCCTTCCTCTTCATCGTGCCGCTCGGCCCCGCGGAGATTCTCCGCGCCTTCTGGTTCAGCGGCGTCGCCTTCCTCATCATGGGCCGCCTGCCGAACACCCCGGAGGCATGGCTCACCGGCACCGCCGTCGAGCCTGAGCTGCGCCAGCCCGCCCAGCCCAAGAAGAAAAAAGGCGACCCCGAGCCGGCGTAACGGCGGCGTCGCTGGGGTCAGGGTCTCCGCGGAGGGCGGCCACCCCGTCCATGGTCGGCGCGGATGTGGTCCGTGGATTGGTGTACTCCCGTCGTGTCGAGGCGAGCGAGATGGGCGGCTGACCCCCGCTCCGACGATGCGCTGATCGTGGGCGCGATCGCCGAGCTGCGCGAGCAGACCGGTCCCGATAGCGATCCGTACGCGGCGTATTGGGAGCTGGTGTCGGTGCTCGAGTGGCGTTCCGGGCCGGTGATGCTGGAGCGCGCGATCGAGCTCACGGCGTCGGCGGATCGGTACGAGCGTGAGGTGGGCGTCGACCTGCTGGGCCGCCTGCGTGGTCCCGGGTTCCGCGAGGCCGACGAAAGC
>JAGIBJ010000133.1 GCA_017744415.1 Solirubrobacteraceae bacterium | reverse complement strand
CCAGCAGATCACCCGCCTGGAGCCCGGCGACCTGATCCTCACCGGCACGCCCTCCGGGGTCGGCTACGCCCTCGATCCGAAGCAGCCGCTCGAGCCCGGCGACCGCGTGCGCATCGAGATCGATCTGCTCGGCTCGATCGAGCACGGCATCGTCTGACGGCGCGAACGTCATTTTGGGGTGACCCGTCGAACCCAAAATGACGTTCACGCCAACCGGGCCCGGCGGAAGGCATACGGCGGTAGGTTCCGGCCAGCATGCAGACCGAGATCCGTCACGCCCCGTCGTTCGCGCTCATCCGCCTCACCCTGGCGGGCGGGGAGGAGGTGCGGGTGCAGGCCGGTGCGATGGCGGCCCACTCCGCCGGGCTCGAGCTCGAGGCGAAGATGGAGGGCGGCCTGATGAAGAGCCTCAAGCGGAGCGTGCTCGGCGGCGAGAGCCTCTTCATGAGCAAGTACACCGCGCCGAGTCAGGGTGGCTGGGTGGAGGTGAGCGCGACGCTCCCGGGCGACGCGTTCACGGTCGAGGTGAACGGCGAGTACTTCCTCACGCGCGGCGCCTACCTCGCCTCGTCGCTCGGCCTCGAGCTCAACACGAAGTTCGGCGGCTTCGGCAACCTGGCGGGTGGCGAGGGCGGGTTCCTCGTCCACGTCTCTGGCACCGGAACGCTCGTCGCCGCGTGCTACGGAGCGATCGACCGTCGCCAGCTCGCCGCGGGGGAGACGATCACCGTCGACTCGGGCCACCTCGTCGCCTTCGCCCCGGGCGTCCAGATGGCCTCGCGCCGCGCCGCCAAGAGCATGATGGGCAGCTTCAAGAGCGGGGAGAACCTCGTCTTCGATCTCACCGGCCCGGGCGAGATCGTCACCCAGAGCCGCAACCCGCGCGATCTCGAGGGCTGGATCCGCAGCCTCATGCCGAGCGGCGTCGGCGCCTAGCGCTCCCGGGGAACGCCAAACGGGCGGCCGCCCCGACTGCTTCGGGGAGACCGCCCGCTCAGCGCGGATCGGATGCGTCACGTCGCTATCGCGCGGCGCGCGCGGCCTGCTCGATCACCTTCACGACGGCCTCGGGCTGGCTCATGAAGACGACGTGCGAGGCGCCCTTCACCTCGACGGTCTTCGCCTTCGCGCGGGCGGCCATGAAGCGCTCGAGGTCCGGGGCGATCGCACGGTCCTTGCCGGCGACGATGTACCAGGACGGGATCGTCTTCCACGCGGGCTCGACGGTGAGCGGCTCACCGAACGCCGCGGCGTTCAGCGGGCGCTGCGCCAGAGCAAGATCCTCGGCCTCGTCCGCCGGAAGGTCGCCCGCGAACTGCGCGCGGAACTGCGACGGGTCGATCGAGAGGTCGGCCTGCACCGAGCCGTCGGGCAGGTGCACTTCGGCCGGGACGAGCGCGAGCGGTGCGATCGGATGGTCGACCGGGCGCTCGAGCAGTGCACCCAGCGGCTCGCCCTGATCGGGTGCGAACGCGGCGATGTAGGTGAGCGCCTTCACGTCCTGGCGGCCGGAGGCGGCAGCGGTGATGACGGCGCCGCCGTACGAGTGGCCGACGAGCACCTTCGGGCCCTCGACGGCGTCGAGCACGCTGCGCACGGTGGCGGCGTCGAACGCGATACCGCGGAGCGGGTTGGCGACCGTGCGCACGGCGTAGCCATCGCGGCGCAGGCGCTTGGCGGTCTTGCTCCAGCCGGAAGCGTCGGCGAAGGCGCCGTGCACGAGCACGACGGTCGGCTTGCCACCGGTCGGCTTCGCCGCCGGGGCGGCCTCGGCGGCCGTGGCTCCGCCGCCAGCGCTCGCGGCGAACGCGACGGCGCTGGTGAGGATGTTGGTGCGGTTGATCGAGATGGCCATCGGATGGCTCCTGGATTCGGTGTGGGTCGGTGTCCATTGAGTGGAAAGAACGATCGTTCTTGCTTCACGGTGACCACCCAACCACACCTCTCGACGGCTGTCAAGAACGATCGTTCTTTCTGTTAACATTGGGGTGACAGTGCCAGCCATCGCCGATCTCCCGCCCGCCAAAGCCTCAGAGGCCCGCGACCGCCTGCTCGCTACCGCCGGCGCGATCTTCTACGCCGAAGGCATCAACAGCGTCGGCGTCGACCGGATCGTCTCCGAGGCGCAGGTGACGCGGGCCACCTTCTACCGCCACTTCGCGGGCAAGGCCGAGCTGGTGCTCGCCTACCTCCAGGCGCGGCACGACTTCATCGCCGGCCGAGCCGCGACGCAGGCCGAGACGCTCGCGGGCAACGACCTGCTGCGCGCGATCGCCGACGACATCGTCCACCGCATCAACATGGACGGCTTCCGCGGCTGCGAGTTCATCAACGCCGCCTCGGAGTTCGAGGATCCGCAGTCGCCGATCCACCAGGCCGTGGCGCGTCACCGCGCGTGGTTCTTCGGCCTCGTCCGCGATGCGTTCGTCGCCGCAGGCCACTACGACCCGGAGGGCGCCGCGCGGCACTTCGTGATGCTCCGCGACGGCGCGATGGTCGCCGGCTACCTCGGCGACCCGGTCGCGACAGGCACGACCTTCCGCGAGGGCGTCGAGCACGTGATCGCGACCAAACAGGCGCCAAACCCGGGCGCCTGAGCGGGGGCGCGAGCCGAGCGGCTCGCGCCGTGACGCCTACGACTCGGTCTTGAGGCCGCGCGATTCGCGCGTGAGGACCTGGTCGATGATCCCGTACTCGATGCCCTGCACCGGGTCGAGGAAGCGATCGCGCTCCATGTCCTCCTTGAGCTGCTCGAGCGAGCGGCCCGTGTGCTTCGCGTAGATCCCGTCGACGCGGCTGCGGATGTCGATGATCTCCTTGGCGTGGATCTCGATGTCCGTCGCCTGGCCCTCGAAGCCACCGGAGGGCTGGTGGATCATGATGCGGCTGTTCTTCAGCGCCATGCGCTTGCCCGCGGCGCCGCCCGCGAGGAGGAGCGAGCCCATGCTCATCGCGATGCCGACGCAGATGGTGCGCACGTCGGGCTTGATGAACTGCATGGTGTCGTAGATCGCCAGGCCCGCGTAGATCGAGCCGCCCGGCGAGTTGATGTAGATCGAGATGTCCTTGTCCGGGTCGTCGCTCTCCAGGTGCAGGAGCTGCGCGACGATCAGGTTCGCCACCTGGTCGTTGACCGCACTGCCGAGGAAGATGATCCGGTCGTTCAGGAGCCGCGAGTAGAGGTCGTACTCGCGCTCACCGCGGCTCGTGCGCTCAATGACGGTGGGGACGAAGGGCATGCCCGGGAGCCTACTCGTCCCGCCACGCGTTGCATGCAGGGGTGCAGCTCGCTCGACGAACGGCGCTGCGAGCCGGTGACGTCACGCCGGATGGCGCAGCCTGCATGGCCGTCACGGCACTGCGCGCCGCCCCCGGCGCGTAACCTCTGGTCTCGTGCCCGAGTCGCGCCCCATCACGTGAACGCCCGCATCCCGAACGCGCTCACGGTCGGCCGCATCGCGATCACGCCCGTGATGATCGTGGCGCTCGCCGCCGACTCCCGCCGCGGCGACACCATCGCCGCCGTGATCTTCGCGATCGCCTCGATCACCGACTTCGTCGACGGCTACCTCGCACGCCGCGCCGACGTGATCTCGGCGTTCGGCAAGCTGATGGACCCGATCGCCGACAAGCTGCTCGTCGTCGGCGCGCTGATCCCGCTCGTCCTGCGCGACCGCATCGGCTGGTGGGTCGCCGCCGTGATCATCCTGCGCGAGGCGCTCGTCACCCTCAGCCGGATGCAGATCAAGCGCCGCGGTGGCGAGGTGATCGCGGCCGCGCAGCTCGGCAAGCTCAAGACCGTCGTGCAGCTGTGGGCGATCCTCCTCGCGATCGTCTACGACCCGACGCCGCTGCTCGTGGATCTCGTGATCTGGGCGGCCGTGCTCCTCACCGTCGTCTCGGCGATCGACTTCTACTGGCGCACCTATCGAGGCGGCGGAAGCGGCCAGCCGGCTGCCGCGCCGGGCGCCACCACGACCACCGGCTGAGCCGCGGGCGGGCATGACCGCCGCGGACTACTCCGCCGTCTTCGCGATCTGGCTGCTCGGCGTGATCTCGCCGGGGCCCGACGCGATGCTCGTCACCCGGCAGGTGATGCGGGGCGGACGCGCGCGCGGCATCGAAGCGGCGCTCGGTATCGCCACCGGCGTTGGCGTGTGGGTGGTCGTCGCCTCGATCGCCGGCGCGGCGCTCACCGAGGGCAGCGGCCGGTTCGTCGCCGCGCTCGAGCTCGCGGGTGGCGCCTACCTCGTGTGGCTCGGGGTGGGGAGCATGCGGGCGCCGGGCGGGGGCCCGTCGCCCGTCCGACCCGAGGCCGACGAAGCCGAGGCCGCGGCGGTGCGCCGCGGGCCGTCGAGCAGCTTCCTCGTCGGGCTGATCACCAATCTGCTGAATCCCAAGGCGCTGCTGTTCTTCGGCGCGATCTTCACTGCGATCGTGCCCGCCGCGGCCACCACGGCCGACCGCGTCGTGATCGGGGTCGTCTTCGTGATCAGCGAAGCCGCATGGTTCTGCAGCGTGGCGGTGTTCGTCGGCCGCGCGACGAGCGGCGCGGGTGCCCAGCACTGGCGGCGCCGGATCGATCTCGCCTCGGGCACGCTCTTCCTGGTGCTGGGCACGGTCGCGGTGACCCGCGGCCTCCAAGGCCTGGGCTGACCCGGGCGCGGCGCCCGCTCAGGCTCCGCCGGCGAGCCAGGCCTCGCGCGACAGGTGCTGCGACCGCACCGACTCATCGCCCGCGGCCTCGCGGCGCAGCTCGCCGAGCAAGCCCGTGCGGCTGGCGACCACGTCGTGCTGGTGGATCGTCTCGAGGTTCTGCTGGCGGGCGTGGATCCACGTGTCGTCGCCCAGTTGCGGCAGGCGGGCGATCACGCCGGCGATCGTCTCGCGCACGCAGTCCTCCACGAAGCGCGGGTTGCGGTGGGCGCGCTCGACGACGGCGCCCTCGTCGCTGCGCTTCATCAGCTCGAAGATCTCCGACGACATGGACGCCTCGACGATGGCGACGAGCGTCGACGCGTCGAGATCGAACTCGGTGCCCTCGGGCAGCCCGATCTCCAGCGTGCCAAGGCCCCGCTGATTGTGGGTCGCGACCGGCACGGCCTCGAAGATCCTCCGGATCTCAGACTCGTCGAAACCGTCGGCGAGGAGCAGCTCGCGGGCGCTGTCCTGCACCAGACCCTGGGCGCACGGGCACGCCGTCATACCCTGCGCCTGCACGCCGACGATGTGGCGCGTGCCGCGGTCGGAGGCGGCGGCCGTGGCGAGCAGCGTGTAGATCTCCTGCGTCTCGATGCCGGAGATGGGCGCGGGCTTGTGCTCCGGGTAGCGGGCGATGAGCGACACCTCGGCGCGGCGTGCGCCCTGGCGTTCACGGACGACGTGGGCGATTCGCGCAGCCAGGATCTCGGCCCTCGGGGCGCTGCCTCCGAGCACCACCTCGCCGATGGCGTCGTTGACCACCTCCTCGAAGCGGCTCATGTGCGCGCCCTTCTGTTCCCCGCCGAGCTCGACCGAGCATGCGAAGGTGGCGGCGAATCGCTGCTCGCCTTCGGGCGTCTGCAACCGGATGACTTTCTCGGAGTCGCTCACCCCCACATGGGTGAGGCTGATCGGCACCCGCGGGCGCGACGCCTGGACATCGACGGAGGAGTTGGTCATGGGCGAGGAGGGGCTGCTCACGGCGTCGATCGGCGTCATTCGTCGGGAAATTACGTTCGGAACGTTGTGTGAGATCCATCCGGTTTGCTACAAACCATGGACTCATACGCCCCGCTGCCTCGACAGCGTACGAGCTGGACGCCTCGCGTGAGGTGGGTACGCAGCAGAGGGAGGGGACGGATGCAGAACCAGGACCACCGGTGAGCACCCGCAACACAACGACCGCCCTCCCGCCCTTTGGGATGGTCGTCGTGCGGAGGCCCAGTCCCATGGGGGGAGAGAACTCATGAGCGGACGCATCGTTTCGATCGACGAATCGGCGTGGAAAGAGCCCGAGAGCGAAAGCGCGGCTCCGAACATCGACGGTGAGCTGCAAGCGCTCACCGAAGCGCGAACGCCGAAGCGACGAAAGTCCGATGTAGACGACGAGCCGCTCGATGGCGGCGTCGACGCGCTGCGCATGTACCTGCGCGCGATCGGCCGCGTGCCGCTCCTCACCGCCGCCGAGGAGATCGAGCTCGCCAAGCGCATCGAGAAGGGTGACCTCGGCGCGAAGCAGCACATGGTCGAGGCCAACCTGCGCCTCGTCGTCTCGATCGCGAAGGGCTACCTCGGCCGTGGCCTCGGCCTGCTGGACCTGATCCAGGAGGGCTCGCTCGGCCTCATCCGCGCGGTGGAGAAGTTCGACTACCGCCGCGGCTTCAAGTTCTCCACGTACGCCACCTGGTGGATCCGCCAGGCCGTGTCGCGCGCGATCGCCGACAAGGCCCGCACCATCCGCGTGCCCGTGCACATGGTCGAGAAGATCGGCCGGGTGAACCACGCCGAGCGCCGCCTCCTCGCGCAGCTCGGACGCGAGCCCTCGATCGCCGAGCTGGCCGCCGAGCTCGAGCTCACCGAGCAGGAGGTGCGCGAGATCCAGAAGTACGGGATGCAGCCCGTCTCGCTCGACAAGCCCGTCGGCGACGAGGACGACACCTCGCTCGGCGATTTCGTCGAAGACACGCAGAGTCCCACGGCCCTCGACGTCGCCGCCGCCGAGATGCGCAAGGCGCACGTCGATCAGGCCCTCGCCGAGCTCGGCGAGCGGGAGCGCCAGGTGCTCGCCCTGCGGTACGGCCTCGACGGTGGCGAGCAGCACACCCTCGACGAGGTCGGGCGGATGTTCGACATCACGCGCGAGCGCGTGCGCCAGATCGAGGGCCAGAGCCTTCGCCGCCTGCGGCTCCTGCCGCAGACGCAGCCCCTGCGCGACGCCGGCTGAGCCTCGTCACCGAGTGACGAGCGGGCCGCGCTCAGCTGTCGCCGCCGCCCACGTCCCACCGCCGTCGCACACGTGTGTCCGCGGCGGCGGTGGTACGGCTTTCTGGGAGTGAATCGCACGCCCACCGACGCACGCCATCGGGCTCGTCGCATGCTCCGGCTGAGGGTCGGGGGTCCGCGGCGACGGCGCGGTACGTTTCGGGCATGCAGCGGGCGCTGGAATGGTTCGGGCTTCGCGACAGCCCGGCCGACGACGATGGCCTCGGCACCTATCTGCTCGGCAGCCTCGGCCTGATGCTCATCATCACCACCGGTGACGAGTCGAGCGCGGCCCGCGACGCCTGGTTCTGGATCTACGGCATCGCGTTGCTCGCGCTGCTCGTCGGCCCGGAGCAGGAGTGGCTCACCACCCAGGACTTCCTCGCCGCGATCGACGAGAACCTCCAGGCCGCAATGGCCTAGGCCCACCCTTCCTAATCGACGAAAGAGATCCTGAGATGGCTCCCGTCAAGGTCACCGTCACCGGCGCCGCCGGCCAGATCGGTTACGCCCTGCTGTTCCGCATCGCCTCCGGCGCGCTCCTCGGCCCGAACACCGAGGTGAACCTCTCCCTGCTCGAGATCGAGCCGGCCCTCAAGGCCGCAGAGGGCACCGCCATGGAGCTCAACGACTCCGCGTTCCCGCTCCTCAAGAACATCGAGATCACGAGCGACGCGAAGACCGCTTTCGATGGCGCCTCGGTCGCCCTCCTCGTCGGCGCCCGCCCGCGCACCGCCGGCATGGAGCGCGCCGACCTCCTCGAGGCCAACGGCGGCATCTTCGGCCCGCAGGGCGAGGCCCTCAACGCCGGCGCCGCCGACGACATCAAGGTGCTCGTGGTCGGCAACCCCGCCAACACGAACGCCCTCATTGCGCAGCAGCACGCCCCGGACATCCCGGCCGGCCGCTTCACCGCGATGACGCGCCTCGATCACAACCGCGCCCTCGCCCAGCTCGCCGAGAAAGCCGGCTGCGCGACGACCGACATCACGAACCTCGCGATCTGGGGCAACCACTCCCCGACGATGTTCCCGGATCTCTACAACGCGAAGATCAACGGCCAGAACGCCTTCGAGGCCGTCGGCTCCGACCTCGACTGGTACCGCGACACCTACCAGCCGACCGTCGGCAAGCGCGGCGCCGCGATCATCGAGGCGCGGGGCTCCTCGTCGGCCGCCTCCGCCGCCTCGGCCGCGATCGACCACATCCGCACCTGGGTCGACGGCACCGCCGCCGGCGACTGGACCTCGGCCGCCATCCCGTCGGATGGCTCCTACGGGGTGCCTGAGGGCCTCATCAGCTCCTTCCCCGTCACCGTCACCCCTGGTGGCGAGTGGGAGATCGTCCAGGGCCTCGAGATTCCGGAGTTCGCCCAGGAGAAGATCGACGCCACCGTGGCCGAGCTCGTCGGCGAGCGCGACGCGGTCAAGGGCCTCGGCCTCGTCAAGTAACTCCTGAGCGGATCTCGCTTGCATCTCCCGTCCGCGTGGATCCGACCCGACGTTCGTACTTGGCCGGCTCCACGCGAACGAGATCTGCGGCGCGATCTCTCGCTCAGGAGGGAGGCCTCACCTGAGTTGCCCGCGGGCCCGGATCGCCAGTCAGGCGGTCCGGGCCCGCGACGTGTTAGGGCGCTGCCGGCGCCTCCGTGAAGCGGACGTCGGGGAGGCGTAGCGCTAGCGCTGACGCGAGGACCAGGAGCACGGCACCGATCCCGAACACCCAGTGGAGGGCGCTCGCCACGGAGGCGGGGGAGATGGCGTGGTGCGTGAGCGAGGTGAAGAGGACGCCGAAGGCCGAGGCGCCGATGCCGGCGCCGATCGTCTCGACGAACCGCAGGCCCGTGGTGGCGACGCCCATCTCGTGACGCCCCACCGAGGTCTGCACGAGCACGAGCTCGTTGCCCAGGCCGAGGCCGAGGCCGAAGCCGAAGAGCGCGAGGCCGAGCGAGAGGACGATCGTCGACCCACCCACCGACGTGGTGAGTGCGAGGGCGGCGAGCGCGAGGCCGCCGAGCAGCTGCCCGCCCGCGATGGCGAGGCGCACGGGCCCGCCACCGCCGACGAGCCGCGAGCCGATGATCGAGGCGAGCACGAGCCCGGCCGCCATCGGCAGCAGGTGCAGGCCGGTCGACGACGGCGAGATGCCGTGCACGAGCTGGAGGTCGAGGGTGACGTAGACGATCGTGGAGGCGAGCCCGATGCCCGCGACGAGCTGCAGCACCGTGATCACCCGGAAGATCCGGTGGCGCAGCAGTCGCGGCGGGAAGTAGGGCTCGGGTGCGGTGGTCTGCCGCCAGGCGAACGCCATCGCGCTCAGCGCCGCGAACAGTCCGAGCCCGACGATCATCGGCGACGTCCACGCGTAGCGCTGGCCGCCCCACTCGCAGGCGAGCAGCACCGCCCCGGCGGCCGCGCTCAGCAGCGCCGTGCCGAGCACGTCGATGGGCGTGGGGCGGTGGGTCGCCGCCACCTGCAGGCGGCGGGCGACGATCAGCCACGCGGCGCCAGCGAGCGGCAGGTTGATGAGGAACACCCAGCGCCAGCCGGCGTGGTCGACGAGCTGGCCGCCGAGCACCGGGCCGGCGACGAGCCCGAGGCCGACGAGCATGCCCGCGAGCGCGCTCGTGCGGCGTTGCTCGCCCGACTCCGCGCTCAGGTGTCCGAACACGATGAACGTGACGCTCATCAGTCCGCCGCCTCCGAGGCCCTGGATGGCGCGGAAGAGAATGAGCTGCTCCATCGAGCCCGCGACGGCGCAGAGCAGTGAGCCGCCCATGAACACGCCGACGGTCCAGAGGAACACCGGCTTGACGCCGTAGCGGTCGGCGAGCTTGCCGTAGATCGGCTGGACGATGCAGCTGGCGAGCGCGTACGCCGTGACCAGCCAGGGGATGCGCGCGATGCCGTGGACCGGATCGAGCTCCCGGCCGATCGACGTGGCGGCCGACGTGACGATGTTCATCTCGAGGATGCCGAGCAGCAGCGTGCCGAGGAGCGCGAGCAGGAGCACCGTGTGGCGCGGCGCGGAGGTGGGGTCGTCGGCTTCGGTGGTCGCAGGGCTGGTGGTCGTGGCGGTCATCGGGTCCTCGATGCTTCGGACGACGACAAACATAGGACGGGTATAAGATTTGGTCAAGTCAAATATTTGACTCGGCTCAGCCTGGCGCGTCAGCCGGTAGCCTGGCGCCATGCCCGAGGAACTCGGACTCCGCGAGCGCAAGAAGCGCGAGACGCGCCGCCGCCTCGCGGAGACGGCCCTTGGGCTCTTCCTCGAGCGCGGGTTCGATGAGGTGTCGGTCGCCGAGGTCGCCGAGGCGGCGGGCGTGTCGAAGATGACCGTCTTCAACCACTTCCCGGCCAAGGAGGATCTCGTCTTCGAGCTCACCTCCGACCGCGGCCTCCCTGATCTCGCGGCCGCGGTGCGTGCGCGTGCTCCGGGGGTGTCGGCAGTCGCGGCGATCCGCGCCGAGGCGCGGCTCGAGTTCCAGCGTCAGATCGACGCCGACGACGACTTCGACTCGCAGGTGCCCGCGTTCATCCGGATGGTGTTCCGCAGCCCGACGTTGCTCCAGGGGTTCGGGCGGCGCTGGATCACGGTGCAGACGGCGCTCGGCATCGCGCTGGCGGAGGAGACGGGCGTGCCGGCGCCGCGCGGCGATCTGGAGCAGGAGTTCTTCGCGGCGGTGCGCAGCGACACGGGCGCTGAGACGCTCCGCGAGGTGGTCGGCGCGATCGGCGGCGACGCGCTGCCGGCGAGCATCGTCGCCGCGC
>JAGIBJ010000132.1 GCA_017744415.1 Solirubrobacteraceae bacterium | reverse complement strand
CGGCACGCTCGGCGGCACCTACGCGATCAGCGATCTCAACGGTTGCGGCCCGCTCAACGGTCTCGTGAGCCCGCTCACCTCCGGCGGCGGCAACACCATCTCGGTGAAGCTCACCCCGAAGCCCGCCGCCTAGGCGCACATACGCTCCGCAGCGTTTGACAGGGCGCCGCCAGCGATTAGGCTGGCGGCGTCCACCCGCTGCTCGTTCCCCCGAAGCGCGCCCGCGGCCTCACAGTCCCAACGAGGTCACCCCAGATGAAGCTCCCTCGCTCGGTCGCGCTCGTCGCGGCCTCGCTGCTCGCCCTCCCGGCGGGTCAGGCCGCCGCTGCGCAGACGGCGACGCTCACCTACAAGTGCGCCACCTCCGGCCTCGGCTCGTACGCGCTCACGGCCAAGGTCACGACCGATGTGCCGAGCCAGTGGGCAGTCAGCGTGCCGACGGCGCCGTTCGGGGTGAGTGCCGAGATTTCGTCGACCCTGAACGCCTCGAAGATCCCAGGCGCCGTGTCGATCAAGGGCGCGGCAACGTTCTTCAACACCGTGCAAACGGCGCAGGGCTTCATGGTGCCGGCGAAGACGGTCGCCACGATCCCCGCCGCTCCGGTCGGCTCGCCCACGGTGCTGACGGCCTCCGGAACGACGCCCGCACTCACCTTCGATGACCCCGGCGTCGAGGTGCTCCGCCTCGACAAGCTCGCGCTCAACCTCACCGCACTCGACGTCTATGGCGATCCCATCGTCGTGCCGCGTGGCCCCGGTGAAGAAGACGGCATCAACACCAGCATCGACTCCGACGGCGATCCGAACACGTTCGACGCCACCTGCGTGCTCGACCCCGCGACGCAGTCGAAGCAGATCGCGACCTTCGAGATCGCCGACCTCGACCCTGCGCTCAGCGGCAGTGTCGCGGTCACCTGTCCGGTTTACCCGATCGCCCCGGACAAGAGCGGCACCGTGAAGTTCACCTCTGGGTTCCTCCCCCACTTCCGTACCGGTGAGCCGCTCGTGATCCAGGCCTCGGCCAGCGCGACGTTCCCGGACCGGCCGTTGGCGCTCGACTACTTCCGGCGCGTCGAAGGCAAGCTCATCGCCTCGCTCTCGCTCGTCCCGGATGGCGGCGGCGCTCCGATCCCAGTCACAGGCGAGTTCGCCGTCGACAAAACCCAGTTCACCGGCGGCAAAGGCGATCTGGTGCTCGCCGGCGCCGGCCACCTCGATGGTGGTGCGCCGGCCGCGGCTGGTGACTACACGCTGCGGGTCGACAGCGTCCGCTACGCCCTGACGATGTCTGCCGACGGATGGGGCAGCCCGCCGACGCCGTTCGATGCCCCTTGCGCGATCACCCCGGGCGGCTCGACCGACATCGGATCGGTGCGCGTGATCGATGGTGGCTCCGAGCCGACGCCGACGCCGACTCCCACGCCTACCGTGCCCGCGATCCCCGGCAACGCGACGGCCGAGCCCTTCCAATGCAAGTGGCCGCTGGTCGGGATCAAGCCGGCGGACTTCATCGCGGCACGCAGCGATGTCTCCGGGCCCGCGGGCGCGACGAGGATCGGGATCTGGCTGCACACCGATCTGCGGGGCCCGAGCGGTCCGGTTGCGGATCCGAGCGAGAGCCTGCGCGGGACCGTCAAGGTCACGCTCGCCAGTGGCGGGGCGTCGGTGACCAAGCTCGCCACGGTCGCCGCGTCGGCGAACGTCAACAACGAGGCGCCGGCTCCCATGCTGGTCTACGCCGTCGTCGATCTCGAGTCCGGCGATCTGCCCGCCCCGGTGGAGGACGTCCGCGTGGTCGCGGCAGCCCCGAATCTGACGGTGTTCGACGACCAAGGCGCGCCGTTCCCACTCCCGCCGCTGACGAAGGACATCGACGGCAACCCGACCTCGGACTCCGACGGCGACCCGAACAGCTTCGACGTCTCGTGCCGACGCGGAGCGGTGCCGACCCCGACGCCCACGCCGACGGCAACACCCACGGCGACTGCGACCCCGGTCCCGACGCCCACGGCGACTGCGACGCCTGTTCCGACGCCCACGGCGACGCCGAAGCCGGTGACGGCGACGTACTCGTACACGCTGCAGGGCTCGACGTCGGTGAACACGCTGACGAAGGGATCGATGCCCATCACCGGTGGCGTCGACGCGACCATTGTGCTGAGCACGGGCGACGTGACCGCTGACCTCAAGCTCAACGACACGCAAGGCCGGTTGGTCGCGCTGCAGTTCCTGCCGGTCACGGTGTCGCTCGGATTCGTGGCCTCCGGTCCGACGACCGGGAAGCTCGTCGACGATCAGCTCACGACCAACAGCAAGGTCCGCATCAAGGTGAAGAGTGCGAAGGCGTTCGGCATCGTCCCGCTCGTCGGCGGGAACAATTGCCAGACGAAGTCGCTCTCCGACGTCGCGCTGAAGAGCACGACGCCGTTCGACCCGACCGGCACCGGCGGCACCCTCACAGGCACCTATGCCATCAGCGACCTCAACGGCTGCGGCCCCTTCCAGGGCCTTGTCTCGCCGCTCACCTCCGGCGGCGGCAACACGATCTCGGTCAAGCTCACGCCGAAGCCATAAGGCGCTTGCGCGCGCGGATGGCCGCCAGCCGGCTGCTGTCCGCGCCGCGCGCCCGGCCGGTGCATCGCACCGGCGGCTCGGCACCGAGCTCGACGACTTCGAGCTGGGCCGCGGGCCCGGCCCCGGCGGCCAGCGCCGCCGGAGCCGGTTCGAGGATGCCCGCTGCCTGCGCGCGAGCGCGCCGCGCTTCGGGGCCGCGGGCGGTCGGTGCGTAACCGGCCCACCCGGCCCAGTTGGCGTCGGGCCCACGACCCGCCACCGTCGGTGTCTGGAGCGTCGTCATGCGCTCACCTCCGTCTTCTGCTCGCCCTGGGCTGCGCTCGCCACGTCGTCCCAGGCTTCCCATTCCTTGATGCGGCGCTCGTACTCGGCGCGCGTCATCGGCAGCCCGACCTTGCCGAGGAAGAGCCGCAGCGGCGGCTGCTCGGCATCGACGACCGCGAAGATCGCGTCGCTCGTGGCGAGCGGGTCGCCCTGCATCTGGAGCGACTGGGCCCACTGCTTGTTGCGGGCCTCCCACACGCCGGCGTAGGCCGGCAGCGGCTCCGAGGTGACCGACGACGGCCCGCGCCAGTCGGTCGAGTAGCCGCCCGGCTCGATCAGCGTCACACGCACGCCGAACTCGGCGACCTCGCCCGCGAGCGAGGTGCTGAAGCCCTCGAGCGCCCACTTGGAGGCGTGGTAGAGGCCGATGCCCGGGAACGCGTTCACGCCGCCGATCGAGCTCACCTGCAGGATGTGGCCGGAGCCCTGCTCGCGCATGAACGGCAGCGCCGCCTGCGTCACCCAGAGCGCGCCGAACACGTTCGTCTCGAGCTGCGCGCGGGCCTCGTCCTCGGTGACCTCCTCGATCATCCCGAAGTGGCCGTAGCCCGCGTTGTTGATGACGACGTCGAGCCGGCCGAAGTGCTCTGCGGCCTGGGCGACGGTCGCATCGACCTGCGCCTTGTTCGTCACATCGAGGGTGAGGGGGAGGACCGCGTCGCTGCCGTACCGCTCGACGAGGGCGTCGAGCGTCGAGGCGTCGCGGGCGGTCGCCGCGACCCGGTCGCCGCGCTCGAGGGCGGCCTCAGCCCACACGCGGCCGAAGCCCTTCGAGCTCCCGGTGATGAACCAAACCTTGCTCATGATCGTGCTCCTTCTTGTCGCTACACTGGAGAAACGGAAAGCCTCTCCGCTTGAGCAGCACACTAGCGCCGATGCGGAGAACTTCTCCGGATCTTTCTCCAGCCATGACCACTCCCGCCACCCGCAAGCCCCGCGCCGACGCGCTCGCCAACCGCCAGAAACTCCTGGAGGCAGCGCGTTTTCACTTCACGCAGGATGGGCCGGATGCCTCGCTGAACGAGATCGCCAAGCGGGCCGGAGTTGGCGCGGGCACGCTCTATCGCCATTTCCCGACGCGTGACGATCTCGTTGCCGCGGTCTACGGCAACGAGCTCGAGGAGCTCGGCAACGCCGTCGACGACTACCTCGCGACGATGACTGCCGACGAGGCCCTCGACGCCTGGGCCGAGCGGTTCATCGAGTACGCGTCCACCAAGCGCGGGCTCGGCGAGGCGCTCAAGGCCCTGCGCGAGCGCGGCGACGTGCGGGTCAATCCGCGCGGCGTGCTCACGGAGTCGATGGACAAGCTCATCGACGCTGGCCGCCAGGCAGGCACGATCACCTCGGATGCCGACGGTGAGGATCTCCTCCTCTCCATGGCCGGCCTCTGGAGCATGCCGAACGACGAGCGCTTCGAGGAGCGCGCGCGCCGCATCGTCCGCCTCACGCTCGGCGGCCTGCGCCACGCTGGCCGCGCGTAGCGCCGAACAGACTTCCTCTGTAGCCAGCGCTGCAGAGGAAGTCTGTTCGGCGCCAGTCCGAGCCGGCCTCGTGCCGCACCGCTGCGGAGCGGCTTGACATCCCGCGGGCGTTCGGCGAGGCTGACGGCGTCCTACCGCTGCTCGTTCCCCCGAGACGCGCCCGCGGCCTCACAGTCCCATCGAGGTCCACCAATGAAGCTCCGCCTCCCGCTGCTCGGGTGCGCCGTCGCCGCGGCGCTGCCCGTCGCGCCCGCGATCGCCGGGCCCACCTGGCCGCCCGTCTCGTCGGACGCGACGCTCTCGCAGTTTCAGTGCAAGTGGCCGCTCGTCGGCGTTCACCAGGCCGACGTGTTCGTTGCGGTCACGCCCGGTTCGACGCTCGGCGCTCCAGCCGCTGTCGACCTGTGGCTGGAGGTGCCGTCCGACGAGGAGTCGTTCGACGCATTCCCGGGGCTGACGAGCTTCGGTGGTGCCATCAAGGCCCAACTCACTGCCGAGGGTCGCGCGATCGACACCACCCTCACCGTCGGCGGCTACCGCGTGAGCGCGGGCGGCGTCGGCGGCCCGACCATCCTCTACGCCGCGGGTGATATCCCCGGCGACGCACTGGGTGGTGCGACGCAGGCCACCGTCGCGAAGGTCGCGCCGAACTTCACCGCGCTCGACGCCTCGGGGCAGCGCATCGTGCTGCCCCCCTTGACGCGTGACATCACTCAGCAGCCGATCACGGATTCCGACGGCGACCCGACCACCTACGACGTCTCCTGCAGCCCCGGGCTCACGGTGCCGACGCCCGCGCCGTCGCCGACCCCGACCCCGACCCCGACCCCGACCCCGACCCCCGGGCCCCCGACGCCGATCCCGACGCCGAATCCCCCGAACCCGACGCCGGCGCCTCGGCCGGCGCCGACCCCCGTGACCCCGGGCCCGCGCACGATCAACCTCACCTACCAGTGCAAGTTCCCGCTGATCGGGATCAGGCCGGTGAGCGTGAAGCTCGACACCGACATCCTCGAGTACACGCCCTACGGCTACCCCGCCGGCGCCGGGCTGAAGGCGACCGTGGCGATCGACGATCTCCGGATCGGCCTCGACGAGCCGGAGGACCCGGCGTCCTGGGAGGGCTCGCTCGTCGGTGACTTCGCCGCCTACGATCCGGCCGGTGCGGTGACTCACGCCCGGCTCAGTGCCACGCTGCCGCCGACGAAGTACCCGCTCTTCGACGAGGCCTTCGGGTTCGAGTCGGCGTCCTCCAGCTTCCCGGTGCCCAGCGTGATCACTCGGACCGAGGGGCTCGCGACGCTGCGTCTCGAGCAGCTCGGTTTCGTGTTCGTCGCCCGTGACTACGCTGGCGATCCGATCGCCTACCCGCCCGTGACGAAGGACATCGACGGCAACCGCGTCTCCGACTCCGACGGCGACCTCACGACCTTCGACGTCTACTGCAAGCTCGCGCCGCCCGCCCAGGACGACGTGCTCGGCTCGACGAACGGGTTCGTCCCCGGGCCGCCCAGCCCGTCCCCGACTCCGACGACGCCGCCGACGGCGAAGTACGCCTACACGCTCCAGGGCTCGACGACTCTCAACACGCTGACGAAGGGCACGATGCCCCTCACGGGCGGCGTAGCGGCGACGCTGGTGCTGAGCACGGGTGACGTGACCGCCGATCTCCAGCTCAACGACACGCAGGGCCGCCTGACCGCGCTCGGCTTCCTGCCGGTGACGGCGACGGTCGGCTTCGCGCCGTCGGGCCAGACCACCGGCAAGCTCGTCGACGATCAGCTCACCACGAGTTCGAAGGTGCGGATCAAGGTCAAGAGCGTGAAGGCGTTCGGGGCGATCCCGCTCGCGGGTGGCAACAACTGCCAGAGCAAGCAGCTCTCCGACATCACGCTCAAGTCGACGAGCTCGTTCGATCCCACCGGCACCGGCGGCACCCTTGCGGGCACCTACAAGATCAGCGACCTCAACGGGTGCGGCGTCCTGAACGGGCTCGTCTCACCGCTCACCGCTGGCGAGGGCAACGCGATCAGCGTGAAGCTCACCCCCAAGCCCGGTTCGTCCCTCCAGTAGGCCGCGGCCTCCATCCGAAAGATCGTCATGAAATCTCGCACCCCCGCGCTCGCCGCCGCGGTCATCACGCTTCTCCCGGCTGCCTCTGCCGGCGCCGTGCAGACGAGCACCATCACCTACCAGTGCAAGTACCCGCTGATCGGGATCAAGGCCCTGAGCCTCAAGATCAGCCTCGACATCCCCGACACGTGGCCGACGAGCACGCCGACGAATCCGTTCGGGGTCACCGCCGTGGCCTCGGCCTACGACATGGCGGCGGGGCTCGCGGCGGTCGACGGCCTCACCTCGATCAAGGGGTCGTCGACGGCGTTCGCGACGGTGAAGACGGCGCAGGGGTTCAACGTGCCGGCGAAGACGGTGGCGACGATCGCCGAGACCGTCCTGCCGAACCCCGTCCCGAATCCGCTGGTGCTCACCGCCACCGGGAGCACGCCCGCGCTCACGTTCGACGACCCGGGCACCGAGAAGATCTACCTCGACAAGGTCGCGATCAACCTCACCGCGCTCGACGGGTCGGGTGAGCCGATCGTGCTGCCGCCGGTCACCAAGGACATCGACGGCAACAAGGTCAGCGACTCCGACGGCGACCCCAACACGTTCGACGTCTACTGCAAGCCCGATGCGAACCAGCCCGGCGGGTTCGGCGACTTCCAGCTCGCATCGTTCGACGTGGTGATGGTCGGTCTGCCGTCGCCCTCGCCGACGCCGGTCGGGCTGCCCCCGATCACGCCGAGCCCGACCCCGTCGCCGACGGTCGGTCCCACGCCCACCCCGACCGGGCTTCCGCCGATCACCCCGAGCCCGACGCCCCCGCCGACGGCAACTCCGACGCCCTCGCCGACGCGCACCCCGATCCCGCCGACCCCGTCGCCGGTGGGCAAACCGACGCCGCCGCCCAGCCCGTCACCTATCCCGACGACGACGCCTCCGACCCCGTTCAAGACGCCGACCCCGTTCCTGCCGCCGCCCACCCCGGCGCCGACCGGCACCGCGACGCCACTGCCGACCGCGACTCCGGCGCCGACGCCGACTCCGCCGCTGCAGCCGCCGCTGGCGAAGTTCTCGTACACGCTGCAGGGCAGCACCGCGCTGAACACGCTCACGAAGGGCTCGATGCCGCTCACGGGAGCCGTCGATACGACGCTCTCCGTGCCGACCGGCGACCTGCTCGCCGACCTCACGCTGAACGACACCCAGGGCCGTCTCACCGCGCTCGGGTTCCTGCCGGTGACGGCGACGGTCGGCTTCGTTCCGTCCGGCCAGACCTCGGGCCACCTCGAAGACGACGTGCTCACGACGAAGAGCAGGGTGCGGATCAAGGTGAAGAGCGTGAAGGCGTTCGGTGCGATCCCGCTGGCCGGCGGCAATAACTGCCAGTCCAAGCAGCTCTCCGAGATCAACCTCGCGAGCACCGACTCGTTCGATCCGACGGGCACCGGCGGCACCATCGCCGGCACCTACAAGATCAGCGACCTCAACGGCTGTGGCCCGCTCAACGGCCTCATCTCGCCGCTCACCGCCGGCGAGGGCAACACGATCAGCCTGAGGCTCACGCCCAAGGCTTGATCGTCGGCCGAACGCGTTGGTGGCACGCCCCCCACGTGCCACCAACGCGTCGGCCGAACGCCAACGCGCTACGCCCCGGCTTGACTTTGTCGCACCAGGGATTAGGTTGGGCGCAACGACCGCTGCTCGTGCCCCCGAAACGCGCTCGCGGCCTCTACGTCCCAACGAGGTCCTCCCATGAAGCTCCGCCTGTGCGCGTCCGTCGTGGCGTCGCTCGCTCTGTTGCCCGCTGCCGAAGCCTCGGCCGTGCAATCGACGACGATCGCCTACCAGTGCAAGTACCCCCTGATCGGGATCAAGTCGCTGGCGCTCGACGTCGAGCTCGACATCCCCGACCGCTGGCCTGAGAGCACGCCCACGAACCCGTTCGGCGTGAAGGCGACCGCGAACGCCTTCAACATGGCCGCTGGCCTGCAGGCCGTCGACGACCTCACCTCGATCAAGGGCTCCTCAACGGCCTTCGCCACGGTGAAGACGGCGCAGGGCTTCAACGTCCCGGCGAAGACGGTGGCCACCATCGCCGAGACGGTGCTGCCGAACCCGATCCCGAATCCGCTCGTGCTCGTGGCCACCGGCCAGACGCCGGCGCTCACGTTCGACGAGCCGGGCGTCGAGACCATCCTCCTCTCCAAGCTCGCGATCAACCTCACCGCCCTCGATTCGTTCGGCGATCCGATCGCGCTGCCGCCGGTGACGAAGGACATCGACGGCAACAAGGTGAGCGACTCCGACGGCGACCCGAACACGTTCGACGTCTACTGCAAGCTCGATCCGAGCCAGATCACGGAGCCCGGTGGTGGCGTGCGCCTCGGCGCGTTCACCATCGGCGACGGCCCGCTCCCGACGACGCCGCCCACGCCGAGCCCGTCGCCGCTGCAGCCCACGCCCACGCCTACGCCCGCGCACACGGTCGCGCCGCCCACGCCGCCGCCGACGGTCACGCCCACGCCTGGGCCGACGCCCACGCCGGGACCCCCGCGCCCCGCGCCGTCGCCCCTGCCGGTGGTGGGTACGCACACCACGTCGCTCACCTACGAGTGCACCTTCCCGGTGATCGGCTCGACGCCGATGACCCTCGATGTCACCACCGAGATGCCGGCCACGCTGCCGGCCGGCAACTCCCCGTTCGTGCCGCTCACCGGCCTGATGACGTTCCCGGCGCTCGAGCACGGGCTCGCGCGCGCCGGCGCGACGTCGTGGGGCGGCGGGATCAGCGGCTCTGCGCTGACCTGGGGCCCGTCCGGCGCGTGGGGGATCTCAGGACTCAGGCTCGATCCCTCGACAGGCGGGGGTTCCGCAGGAGAGGCGTTCCCGAGTGTCGTCCCGATGTCGGGCGTCGTCGGGATCGGCACGAGCGCCTCCGATCCCGGTCGGTACACCCTCCGCCTCGACAAGCTCTCGCTCGATCTGACACTGCCGCCCGCGACCACCACCGTGGACGGCGAATCGGTCACGCTGTTCGTCGACGATCCAAAGACGCTGGGGGACTACTGCCACCTCTCGCCGGCCACCGGACAAGACGACCGCCTCGGGAGCACCGACGCCATCGTCGTCGACCCGACCCCGGTGCCGTCGCCGACGCCGACGCCGACCCCCAAGCCGACGTGGGTGGGCACGCCGACGCCGACCCCGCCGCCGACGCCGATCGGCACGCCGACGCCGACGCCGAAGGTGACCCCGACCCCGTCGCCGACCCCGACGACGACCCCTGTGGGCACGCCTGGGCCGACGCCGTCGCCGACGCCGTCCCCGGTTCCCAACACGCCCAAGCCGACGCCGATCCCGGGCACGCCGACCCCGTCGCCGAAGCCCACGCCGACGCCGATCTTCGGCACGCCGACCCCGTCGCCGTCGCCGATCGTCATCACGCCGACGCCGACGCCCAAGCCGCAGACCCCGTCGCCGAACACGCCGTGGCCGAACACGCCGACGCCGAAGCCGCCCGTGAACGCGAAGTACGCGTACTCCCTGCAGGGCAGCACGACGCTGAACACCCTCACCAAGGGCACGATGCCCCTCACCGGCAGCGTCGACGCGCTACTCGCGGTGAGCACGGGCGATGTGTCGGCGACGCTGACGCTCAACGACACCCAGGGTCGTCTGACCGCGCTCGGCTTCCTGCCGGTGACGGCGACCGTCGGCTTCGTGAGCTCCGGGCCGACGACGGGCAAGCTCGTCGATGATCAGCTCACGACGAACTCGAAGGTGCGGATCAAGGTCAAGAGCGTGAAGGCGTTCGGTGCGATCCCGCTGGCGGGTGGCAACGACTGCCAGACGAAGTCGCTCTCCGACATCACCCTGAAGTCGACGAGCTCGTTCGATCCCACCGGCACCGGCGGCACGCTCGGCGGCACCTACGCGATCAGCGATCTCAACGGTTGCGGCCCGCTCGGTGGCCTCGTCTCGCCGATCACGGCGGGCGGGGGCAACACCATCAGCGTGAAGCTCACGCCGAAGCCGATCGCCTAGATCCACCCACGCGCGGCGGCGACCCCCGGCCGCCGCGCGTCTCCGCTCCCCGTCTCACCCGTCCACCGAGGCTCACCCCATGTCCGTCCGTCGTCCGCTCACCCTGGCGCTTGCCGCCGCATCCATCGCCGCCGTTCCTGTCGCCCCCGCCGGCGCGGTGACCACGACGACGATCCAGTACCAGTGCAAATACCCGCTGATCGGGGTGAAGGCGCACACGGTCACGCTCGACCTCGACGCGCCGTCGCAGTGGCCGACGAGCGTGCCGACGAATCCGTTCGAGCTCCGCGCGAAGGTGACCGGAGGGTCGCTCGCGGCGCTCAGCGGGATCTCCACGATTGGCGGCAAGCTCACCGCGTTCGCTCGGGTGAAGACGGAGCAGGGCTTCGACGTGCCCGCGAAGACGACCGTCACCTTCCCGCAGGCACCGCTCACGGAACCGCTGAGTCTCGAGGGCGACGGGTTCGGTCCGGCGTTCACGTTCGACGAGCCCGGCACGGAGCAGGTGCTCCTCGACCGGATCGTGCTCAGCCTCGCCGCTCGCGACGCGTCGGGGGATCCGATCGTTCCGCCGCCGCCGCTCTCCGAGGATCTCGACGGCAACCCGGTGTTTGACTCCGACGGTGACCCCAACACGTTCGACGTCTACTGCAAGCTCGTCGCCGGGCAGAGCGGCCAGGTCGGCAACGCGTACCGGATCGGCACGTTCGACATCGTCGCTCCCGAGGCGACGCCGACGCCGACGCCATCGCCGATCGGTCCGCCGACTCCGACGCCGGATCCCACCCCGACGCCGTCGCCCACGCCGCTGCCGACGCCCACTCCCGGCCCGCCGCCGGTGGTGCCGGGCGATGCGACCGCCGAGCCGTTCATGTGCAAGTGGCCGCTGCTCGGCATCCAGGGCTCGCAGGTGTACGTGGCCGTGAGCGCCGGCGGCACGAAGGTTGACGTCTGGTGGCGCAATCTCGGCACCGCCGCCGGCTTTGAGGCGATCGACGACCTCACCTCGATCACGGGCGAACTCGGCGTGCGGCTCGAGGGCGGCGGCACGGCCCTTGACCGCGTCCTCGCGATCGACAGCGCCGATCTCGGCGATCCGTCGCTGATCCACGCGTCGGGCACCGTGTCACTGCCGGCCGGCGTCACCTCGCTGCGCGCGACGAAGTTCGCACCCAACCTGGTGTTCCGCGACTCCGCGGGCGCGCCGATCATCCTTCCGCCCGTCACCAAGGACCTCACCGGACTGCCGGTGACGGACTCCGACGGCGACCCAAACACCCTTGACATCCGCTGCCTCCCCGGCGACACGCTGCCGACGCCCGCCCCGTCGCCGAGCGTGACGCCTACGCCGACCCCGAGTGGACCGACCCCGACCCCGACCCCCGGCGGACCGACGCCGATTCCGTCGCCCACGCCGGTCGGGTCGCCGACGCCGATCGTGACGCCCACGCCCAAGCCCACGCCGGTGCCGGTCACTCCTGGCGGCACGATGACGCTGAAGGCGAAGTATCCGCTGATCGGGACCAAGCAGCTCGACGTGAACTTCGGGCTCACGCTTCCGAACACGGTCGAGGTCGGGGTGCCCGTCTCGGGCGTGCCGATCGAGCTCACGCTCTCGCAATACGACATGTACCAAGCGTTCGATGCGGTCGAGGGTCTGTCGGCGACGGGCGGCACGGTGACCGCTTCGCTCACCATCCACGCGTCCTCCGGGCTGAAGATCCCGCTCAAGGTGGAGCTGCCGATCACCCGGGTTACCCACACCCTCCCGGTGCCGAGTCCGATCGTGCTCACGGCGAAGGGGGTGCTGCCCACCTTCACGCTCGACGATCCCGGCGTTACGCCGATCACCCTCGACAACGTTCAGCAGAACCTCGAGTGGTACGACGCTGAAGGGCAGCGGATCCTCCTGCCCAAGGTCACGAAGAGCATCGACGGACTGCCCGTCGCTGACAGCGACGGCGATCCTCTCACCTTCGACGCGCCGACCAAGTTCGACGCGAACCAGAACCAGACCGTGGCCGTGACCGAAGCGGTCGAGAACGCCACGCCGACCACAACGCCCACCCCGGCATCGACGCCGACTCCGACGACGACCCCCTACAACGGGCCTACGCCGCCTACGCCCACGCCGACACCGACTCCGGTCCCAGTATCGGCGAAGTACGCGTACAGCCTGCAGGGCTCCACGACGCTGAACACCCTCACGAAGGGCACGATGCCGCTTACCGGCAGCGTGAACGCGAACCTCATCCTGAGCACCGGGGCGGTCGCCGCCGACCTCACGCTCAACGACACGCAGGGTCGTCTCACCGCGCTCGGATTCCTGCCGGTGACGGCGACCGTCGGCTTCGTGAACTCGGGGCTGACGACGGGCACGCTCGTCGACGGGACGCTCACGACCAACAGCAAGGTGCGGATCAAGGTCAAGAGCGTGAAGGCGTTCGGGGCGATCCCCCTGGCGGGTGGCAACACCTGCCAGACCAAGCAACTCTCCGACATCACCCTGAAGTCGACGAACGACTTCGATCCGGTCGGCGCCGGCGGCACGCTCGCGGGCACCTACAAGATCAGCGATCTCAACGGTTGCGGGCCGCTGAACAGTCTCATCTCGCCCGTCACCGCGGGCGCCGGCAACACCATCGGCGTGAAGCTCACGCCCAAGCGCTAAGCGAGTCCCAACATGTCCCTTCGTCGCCCGCTCGCGTTCGCCGCGACTGCCCTCGTCGCGCTCCCGGCCTCCGCCGCCGCCGAGCAGACCACCGACCTGCGCTACCAGTGCAAGTACCCGCTCGTCGGCATCAAGATGCTCGACGCGCAGCTCCAGCTCGATCTCGCCGATCGCACGCCCACCAGCGTGCCGATCGGGCCGAGCGCGCTCCGGGTGCAGGCCAGCGCGTTCGACATGGCCGCCGGCCTCCAGGCGATCGACGATCTGACCGCGATCCGAGGCACATCGACCGCGTACGCGACGGTGAAGACGGAGCAGGGCTTCAACGTCCCCGCGAAGACCGTGGGCACCGTCCCGTTCACGATGCTCCCGGATCCGATCCCCGACCCGCTCGTGTGGGTGTCCGACGGGCAACTCCCGGCGCTGGTGTTCGACGATCCCGGGGTGGAGGAGGTGCGCCTCGACCGGCTCTCGTTCAACCTCACCGCGATCGACTCGGTCGGCGACCCGATCGCGCTCCCGCCGATCACCAGGGATCTCGACGGTTCCAAGGTCTCGCCCTCCGACGACGATCCGTTCACGTTCGACGTGTACTGCAGGCTCGCGCCGAGCGACCAGGACCCGGGCATCGGCCGGTTCGTGGTCGGCGACGGCCCGGTGCCGTCGATCACGCCGCGGCCGACCCTCCCGCCGCTCCCGACCGCGACGCCTGTGCCGACGCCGGATCCCAACGCGACGCCGACGCCCACCCCGGGCCCGACGCCGCCTCCCACCCCCACGCCCGTACCGGGCGCCGACACGACGCCGCCGTCGGTCCCGGGCGAGAGCTTCGGTGCGCCTGCCAGCGACATCGGCGCCGACTCGCTCCTCGTGCGCTGGAGCGCATCCCAGGACGAGCCGGACGGTTCGGGCCTCGACCATTACGTCGTCTCCTACGAGGATCAGTCCTTCACGGTCGGGCCGAACGAGACGACGTTCAAGCTGACTGGCCTCTCACCGAACTCCGACTACGACGTGTTCATCTACGCGGTCGACGGTGCGGGCAACGTGTCGCTGCCGCTCTACCTCGCGTTCACGACGCTGCCTGGGCCGACGCCGGTGCCGACCCCGACTCCCGTGGGGTGGACACCGAGCCCCATTCCCACGGCGACGCCGATCCCGACGCCGACGCCGATCCCGACGGCGACGCCCCTCCCGACCGCGACGCCCGGTCCCGGCCAGCAAAAGCTCACGGCGACCTACCTGTGCAAATACCCGCTGGTCGGGATCAAGCGCCTCACGCTCGACAGCACCATCGACATGCCGAACACGTGGCCCACGTCGGTGCCAACCAGCCCGTTCGCGGTCCGGCAGGAGTTCCGGCTCTTCGACATGGCTGCCGGCCTCCAGGCGATCGCGGGCCTGAGCTCGCTGCAGGGCACGACGACGGCGTTCGCCACGGTGAAGACGGCCCAGGGCTTCAACGTCCCGGCGAAGACGGTGTCGACCATCCCGTCGGTGGCGATCTCTTCAACCGTTCCCGATCCGCTCGTGCTCACGTCGCTCGGGCAGACGCCCGCGCTCACGTTCGACGATCCGGGTGTCGAGGAGCTGTTCCTCGACAAGCTCGCGATCAACCTCACGGCCAAGGACGCTGCGGGCGATCCGATCCCGCTGCCGCCCGTGACGAAGGACATCGACGGCAACAAGGTGAGCGACTCCGACGGCGACGGCAACACCTTCGACGTCTACTGCAAGCTCGATCCGGCGAACCAGGGCACGAAGTGGGGCTCGTTCGAGATCCTCGGTAACCCGGCGCCGACTCCGGTCGGTACCCCGGCCCCGACGCTCGCGCCGACTCCGACTCCGACACCGAAGCCGGCCACGCCGACGCCGGCTCCGACCGTGGTACCGACGCCCTACCCCGGTGCCGACACGACGTCGCCGTCGTCGCCGACTGAGACGTTCGACGGCGTGGAGAGCGACATCACTCCCACCTCGATCATCGTGCGGTGGGGTGCCGCGCAGGACGATCCGGGCGGCTCGGGCATCGACCACTACGTCGTGACCTACGAGGATCAATCGTTCATCGCGCCAGCGACCGCGCGGAGCTACAAGCTGGACGGTCTCGGGCCGGAGGCCGACTTCGACGTGTTCGTCTACGCGGTCGACAAGGCCGGCAACGTCTCGCTGCCGCTCTACCTCAACTACCGAACCCTGTACGAAGGAACGCCGACGCCGGCCCCGACGCTCGCCCCGACCCCGAGCCCGAAGCCGGTCACTCCGACTCCGAAGCCGGCCACTCCGACGGCGACGCCAACGCCGGCGAGCGCGAAGTACGCCTACGCACTGACCGGCTCGACGACCCTGAACACCCTCACCAAGGGAACGATGCCGCTGAGCGGCAGTGTGAACGCCACGCTTGCCCTGGCGACCGGCGACATCGTTGCCGATCTCACGCTGAATGACACGCAGGGCCGGGTGATCGCCCTGGGCTTCCTGCCGGTGACGGTGAACGTGAGGTTCGTGACGTCGGGCCAGACGACGGGCAAGGTGGTCGACGATCAGCTCACCACGAACTCGAAGGTGCGGATCAAGGTCGGCGGCGTGAAGGCGTTCGGTGCCATTCCACTCGTGAGTGGCAACAGCTGCCAGACCAAGCAGCTCAGCGACATCACCCTGAAGTCGACGGGCCCCTTCGACCCCATCGGCACGGGCGGCACGCTCGCGGGCACGTACGCGATCAGCGACCTCAACGGCTGCGGGCCGCTGAACGGTTTGGTCTCGCCGGTGACCGCTGGCACGGGCAACACGATCGCCGTGAAGCTCACGCCGAAGCCTGGCGCCTGATTCGTGCCAGCACCGGGCGGCGCGCCGTCGCCGCCCGGTGCTCGGTTGTGCGATACGCACCGGTTGACTTTGGCGCATCCGGAGTTATGTTGCGGAGGTCCACGCCCGCTGCTCGGTCCCCCTTGCGCGGCGGCCTCTCTGTCCCAACCGAGGTCCCATGTCCATCTCCCGCTCGCTCGCGCTCGCAACGTCGGTTGCCGCGCTCGCCGCCACAGGCGCAGCTCCCGCCATGGCCGGCCAGCAGGCTGCGCTGAGCTACCAGTGCAAGTACCCGCTGATCGGCACGCAGGTGCTCGATCTCAGCCTCGACACCGCCTTCCCGACGTCCTGGCCGCGCAACAAGCCCACCAGCGGCTACGCGGTGCACGGCGACATCGACGCCTACGGCTTCGCGCAGGCCTACGCCGGCGTCACCGAGCCGGGCACGGCCAGCGGCGTCGCGTACCTCACCTACACCTCGCACGACGCTGCCGGTGCGACGCAGGCGCTGCCCGTCAACGCCTTCATCCCGCCGGTGCAGCTCGCCGCGCCGGTCACCGACCCGCTTGAGCTCGTGGCCGATGGCAGCCTGCCGTCGACCACCTTCCCCAACGACGGTTTCGGCACCTTCACCCTCGACAACTTCCAGCTCTCGCTGGCGCTGCGCCAGGCTGACGGCTCGGCGCTCGTGCTGCCGCCGCTCGACACCGATCTCGACGGCAACCCGGTCGTCGACTCCGACGGCAACCCGGACACGTTCGACGTCTACTGCAAGCTCGCTGAAGGCGCGGACTCCACGGTCGCGATCTTCAACATCCTCGGTGGCCCGACACCGTCGCCGAGCGATCCGACCCCGACGATCGTCCCGCCGACGCCGAGCCCCGACCCCGGCGAACCCACGCCCACGCCGGCGCCGGCCGACGAGCCGACCCCGACGCCCGAGCCGACC
>JAGIBJ010000131.1 GCA_017744415.1 Solirubrobacteraceae bacterium | reverse complement strand
CGGCGGTGGACGGCCACATGGGCGGGTGCCTCGGACGAGCGGCGGGCGGGAACAGCAGCGGGGTGGGCACTGCGCGCAGGCGCACGGGCACCCACAGAAATGCGCAGCGTAGCGGCGCCAAGACTTGCTGCCAAACGACCTGTGTCCCCTCCGACACGACGCGCGGCGGCGGCGTCCTAGCGTGAACGGCGGTGACGCACGACGAACGCAGCGAGCTGGCGCGGATCGCCGAAGGGCGAGGCGCCGGGCCGTACCGCTGGGTCGTGCTCGCCGGCGCCGCGTTCGGCGCGGCCGCGTTCTCGGGCCTGCGGATGGGACTGCCGTCGCTCGGCCCGGCGATTCGCACCGAGTTCGGGCTGAGTCTCGGGCAGGTCGGAATCGCGTTCGCCGCCGTCGCCCTGGGCACGATGCTCACGCTCATCCCGTGGGGGATGCTCGCCGACCGGGTGGGCGAGCGACTCGTGCTCGCGACCGGCCTCATCGGCACCGCGGGCGCGATGGTGTGGGCCGCGAACGCCGGCTCCTACGCGGCTTTCGTGGCCGCGCTCACGCTCGCCGGCGCCGCAGGGGCGGCGGCTACCGGCGCCAGCGGCCGGGCCGTGATGGGCTGGTTCGGCTGGCGAGAGCGCGGCACCGCGCTGGGCCTACGGCAGATGGCGCTCCCGCTCGGCGGTGCGATCGGCTCAGTGGTGCTGCCACGCCTGGCGGGCAGCAGCGGCCTCGCCGCCGCGTTCCTCTCCCTGGCCGGGGCGATGGCGATCGCCGCGCTCGTGTGCGCCGTCCTGCTGCGCGAGCCGCCGCAGCGCCCGGCCGTCATCGCGCCCCTCCCCACCACGCCACCGCTGCGCGATCGCCGGCAGTGGCGCCTCGGAGTCGGCTCGGCCTTCCTCGTGCTGGCCCAAGGCTCGATGCTCGGCTTCCTCGTCCTCTACCTCGTCGATCAGCACGGCGTGGAGCCCGCGGCCGCCGCCCTGGTCCTCGCCGCCGCGCAGCTGCTCGGTGCGGCCGGGCGGGTCCGCGCCGGGCGGGTGTCGGATCGCGAAGAGCGCCGGATCGCCCCGATCCGTCGCCGCGGGCTGATGAGCGGCGCGCTTTTGCTAGTCATGGCCGTCACCCAGCTCGGCTGGCCGGCGAGCCCGGCGTGGTTCGCGGCGCCGCTGGGCGTGGCCGCCGCCGTGGCCACCATGACCTGGAACGGCCTGTCGTTCACGGCGGCGGGGGAGATCGCGGGCCGCGCGCGGGCCGGCACGGCGATGAGCCTGCAGAACACGATCGTGGCCGTCGGTTCGGCGGTGGGCGCACCGCTCTTCGGCGCGCTCGTCGATGCCGCCGGGTGGCCCGTCGCCTACGCCGTGCTCGCCCTTGGGCCGCTCATGGCCTGGCTCGTCCTCGCGCCGCTCGAGGTCGACGAGTCGAGCCGCGTGCGGAGCCGACGCGAGCGCATCGACGCCTCGCTCGCCGGCCTCACACCGGATGACGGTCGAGCAGCGCGCGGTTCGCTGGTGGGCTGAGGTGCGCCGGGCCCGTCCGGGTGTGGCCAGGCGACAGAGGCTTGTCCGGGCGTGCCTGGACGTCGGCGCGTGGCCGCCCGAGGCGGCCCATAACATCGGCCACCCGTTCCCCGCCCTCTGGAGCCCACGTATGAAGCCCGCTCGTCCCCTGGCTCTCGCGGCCGTGCTTGCCGCGACCGGTGTCGCCGCCAGCAGCGCGTCCGCTGCCACCCTCGCTCTCGACCGCGCGTGTTACGTCGACGGCGGCAGCGGCGGCCAGACGCCGATCAACGCCACCGCTGGCGGTCTCGCTCCGGGCCAGACGTACAACATCGGCTTCACCTCGAAGGGTTCGTCCGGCGAGACGGGTTACGCCTACGGCACGGCGGATGCCTCTGGCGCCCTCGGGTTCGCAATGAGCTCGTGGTACGGCGGCTCGACGTTCAAGGCGCAGACCTACAAGGCCACGGTCGTGCTGCGCGACTCGGCCAACAACGTGCTTGCGAGCGCCGACACGAAGACCTCCTCGCTGCAGATCGACGTGACGGGCTCGGGCAAGTACCGCAAGTGGAAGGTGACGGGCCTGGCCGCGCTCACCGGCGGCACCACCTACTACGCCCACTACTTCAACAACAACAAGTACAAGGGCCGCCTGAAGATCGGCAAGGCCTCCGGGCCCTGCGGCGTCTACACGGGCAAGCGTCCGCTCACACCGTTCAGCAAGCTCGGTCGCTACGACGTCAAGGTGACCACCACGAAGAAGTGGGCGGCGGGCGACGCGTTCATCGGCGGCCGCATCGTCGTCACGAAGCGCTACCGGTAGACGCTGGGCCTTCGGCGCGAAGCGGCGAGCGGCCACGCTGGGCCTTCGGCGCGAAGCGGCGAGCGGCCACGCTGGGCGGAGGCGCGGCGGTCCCGGTTGGTCCGCCGCGCCCCCGGCCACCGCTGGGTGGTCGCCGGACACCCGGGTCCGGCGGAGACAGTCGCGCCGAGAGGCGCACTCCAGATAATCGGCTGCCTACGCGCCAACTATAGCGCCAGCGCGCCAGCGTTGGCGCAGTTGGTTTCGCATCTGACGGGCCGCGCCCGGTCGGCCCGCCGCCATCAGCGCAGGTACTCGGTGGCGCCGTGGATTTGGAGGTACGCGAAGACCGCCGTCACCATCACGTCGCCCGCGTCGACCTTGCGTCGCCCGAGCCGGATCGTGAGCGGGAGCCCCTGGCGAGGATCGTCCGGTCGCGGCACATAAGGCGCCGGAACCGCGGGGTCGGTGACGGGCTCACGACCACGGACGATCTTCGCCTCGCACACGGTGGTCCAGAACAGCAGGTCGTGTGGAGTCTGTCGCCGATTGCTAAGAAGCCCGACCAGCACCGTGACCGAGAGCGCGCCGATGGCGACCGCGGTACCGAATTTGGTGTCGGTCGCGCGGGTCCCGGCCTGCTCGAGCGCGAACGCCCAGATCGGATAGCCGAGCGGTAGGAGCAGCGCGACCACCGCTCCGCGCATCCAGGCTCGTGCGGCGCCGATCGGCGCCCCGTCGCGCGCGCGGACGACCCGGAGCTCGGCCAGCTGCTTGCCAGGGGTCTGTCCGCGGTGCGCCCCGCGGCGGGCCGTGGTCGCCCCGAGGTACAGGGCCCCGGCGGCCCACACGAGGACGGCGTCGTGCACCTCGACGCGTGTCGCCCGCGCGATCGCGTGCAGCACGCCGAAGAGCGGCAACAAGAGGATGGCGTCGACGAGCATCGTGACCACCCCGCGCACCGCGAGGCTCGCGATCGGCCGGTAGAAGCCCCCGTCCTTCGGGGCGATGTCCTTGCGTCCCGGCTCCGGAGGCTTGAGTAGTCGCTTGAACGACGGGCGCTTCATCCGGAGGCCGCGAGTTCGAGGGCGAGTTCGAGCGCGAGCATCGCCAGGGCGAGCAAGGCGACGGGGAAGGCCCACCGCCGGCGATCCAGGCCGCGGATGGGAAGCGCACGCACCGGCTTACCGGCGGTCGATGACGTGGGATCGACGATGAGCGCGTTGACGACGGCCGTGCCGCACAACCAGTCGACCGGTGTGCGTCGACTGCGCTGGATCGCGGCGATGGCGAGCAGGAAGATGATCGCCATCGAGCCGGTGTCGAACTGGTCGGCGTCTCGCCAGCCGGCGAGTTGGGCGAAGCCGGTGATCGGAAGCCCGAACGGTGCGATCAAGCCCATGAGCGCCGCGCGGACCCACGCGCGCGCCGGGCCGACCGGCAGCCCGCCCGCGGCGCGCACGATGCGGATGCCCTCGTTGGACATCGGCGCCGTTTGCCCGTTTCGCGCTCCGCGTCGGCCGTAGAGGAGCCCGAGGTAGGCGGTGGCGGCGATCCAGACGCCGCACGCGACCTCGGGCTCGACACCGTTCTCTCGGGTCCGCAGCAGGGCAGGGAAGAGCACGAACGACAGCGGGATCCCGATGATTGCGATCAGGCATCCGTCGCCGACCCCTGCCTGAAAGCGCCGTGCGAGGCTGGCGGTCTGCCAGTACGGCGCTGCGGCTTCCTCGGGCAGTTCGGTCGCGGTGGTGGGAGTCGTCATCAGCTTCGGGGCGGAGCGCAACCACACCATCGGCGCCACGATCCTCCACCTGTAGCGCCAACGCGCCCGCGAAACGCCGAAGGGCCCGGCTGCCGTTTGGCAGCCGGGCCCTTCGAAACACACAGGTGGCGGCGAACCGCCCCCGCCCAGAGGGCGGGTGGCTACATCATGCCGCCCATGCCGCCCATGTCGGGCATGCCGCCGCCAACGCCGGCGGGCTCGGGAGCCTCGACGACGACAGCCTCGGTGGTGAGGATGTTCTTGGCGATCGACGCGGCGTTCTGGAGCGCCGAGCGCGTGACCATGGCCGGGTCGATGACGCCGGCGGCGACGAGGTCGACGACCTCACCGGTGGCCGCGTTGAGGCCGAAGCCGTCAGCGGCAGCACGCACCTCGTTCACGACGACGCTGGCCTCGAGGCCGGCGTTGAACGCGATCTGGCGGAGCGGCTCCTCGAGCGCACGCTTGATGATGCGCGCGCCGATGGCCTCCTCGGCGTCGGCGAAGGTCGACTCGTCGATGGCGTCGGCCGAGCGGAGCAGCGTCGAGCCGCCACCCGGGACGATGCCCTCCTCGAGCGCAGCGCGGGTGGCCTGGAGGGCGTCCTCCACGCGGTGCTTCTTCTCCTTCATCTCCGTCTCGGTGGCCGCGCCGACCTTCACGACGGCAACGCCGCCGGAAAGCTTGGCGAGGCGCTCCTGGAGCTTCTCGCGATCGAAGTCGGAGTCGGTGTTCTCGACCTCGGACTTGATCTGCGCGATGCGGCCCTTGATGGCCTCGGCGTCACCGGCACCGTCGACGACGGTCGTGGAGTCCTTGCCGACGACGACGCGGCGGGCGCGGCCGAGCTGCTCGATGGTGGTGTTCTCGAGCTTGAGGCCGAGCTCCTCGGTGATGACCTCGGCGCCGGTGAGGATCGCGATGTCCTCGAGCATGCGCTTGCGGCGGTCGCCGAAGCCGGGGGCCTTCACGGCAACGCCGGTGAAGGTGCCGCGGAGCTTGTTGACGACGAGCGTGGCCAGTGCCTCACCCTCGAGGTCCTCGGCGATGATCAGGATCGCCTTGCCGGACTGGATCACGGCCTCGAGGACCGGGAGGATGTCGCGGACGGAACCGATCTTCTGGTTCGCGATGAGGATGTACGGGTCCTCGAGGACGGCCTCCATGCGGTCCTGGTCGGTGACCATGTAGGGCGAGACGTAGCCCTTGTCGAACTGCATGCCCTCGGTGAACTCGAGGTCCATGCCGAACGTCTGGCCCTCCTCGACGTTCACGACGCCGTCCTTGCCGACCTTGTCGATGGCGTCAGCGATGACGTCACCGATCTCGGGGTCGCGCGAGGAGATCGTGGCGACGCGGGCGATGTCGTCCTTGCCGCTGATCTCCTTCGAGACGCTGCCGATGCGGTCGACGACCTGCGTAACGGCCTGCTCGATGCCGCGCTTGAGCGCGAGCGGGTTGGCGCCGGCCGTGACGTTCTTGAGGCCCTCGCGGACGATGGCCTGCGCGAGCACGGTCGCGGTGGTGGTGCCGTCGCCGGCGACGTCGTTGGTCGCGGTGGCGACTTCCTTGACGAGCTGGGCGCCCTGGTTCTCGAACGGGTCCTCGAGCTCCACCTCACGGGCGATGGTGACGCCGTCGTTGGTGATGGTCGGGGCGCCGAACTTCTTGTCGAGCACGACGTAGCGGCCCTTGGGGCCGAGGGTGACCTTGACAGCGTTGGCAACGGCGTCGACGCCGCGCTCGAGCGCCTTGCGGGCGTCGCTGTCGAACTTCAGATCCTTGTGAGCCATGGTGTCTCCTTAGGCCTCGACGATGGCGAGGACGTCGGACTCGCGGATGATGAGGAGGTCCTCGCCGTCGACCTTGACCTCAGTACCGCCGTACTTGCTGTAGAGGACCTTGTCGCCGACCTTGACGTCGAGCGGGACGCGCTTGCCGCCGTCCTCGTCCCACTTGCCTTCTCCGGCAGCAAGGATCTCGCCCTTGTTGGACTTCTCAACGGCGGTGTCGGGGAGCACGAGACCGCTGGCGGTCGTGGTCTCCTCTTCGACCGCCTTCACGACAAGGCGGTCACCCAGGGGCTTGAGCTTCATTGCGAAAGGCCTCCGATAGGGGTTGAAAGTGGTTCCGGGCCGTGGTGGTTTGGCACTCTCGCATTGAGAGTGCCAACGGCGGCCCGCATGCACTGTAGCGCGTTCTGGTCACAGGCTGGTCAACGCGAAGTGGCCGCGGCTCACCCACCGCCGGTCGGGCGCCGATAATCGTCCTATGGCGAAACAGGACAGCCGCTTCGGGTTCGGGCAATTCGCCGGTGCCGCCGGGGCCGTGCTCGTCGCCGTGTCGGCCACGCAGCCCTGGCTCAAGCTCGATCTTGGCGCCGCATTCCGGGTCGCGCTCACCGGCGGCGGCTCCCTCTCACGCGAGGCCGCGAACGACATCCTCTTCACGGGATCGCGCGTGCCCGCGGCCAACGCGGGCGGAAGCGACGAGGTTGCTCACCTCGCCGTGAAACTCGGCATCGAGCCTACCGGCCTCGAGCAGGAGAAGATCGCGGCGATCGTCGTCATCGTCCTCGCGGCCATCGCGCTCATCGCGATCGTCCGCTCGATCCTCGCCTCCACCGCCTGGGGCGCCCGCGCCAACGCACCCTTCCTCGCCGTCGCCGGCCTCGGCGCCCTCGTCGCCGCCGCCCTCGAACTCTGGCTCTTCTCACCGACTCCGCGGGAGGCCATGCGCCCCGACACCGGCATGTGGATGCTCGTCGGCGGAGGCGTGCTCCTCCTCCTCGGCGCCCTCACCCTCGGCAGCAACCGGCGCCGGCCGTTCCTCGACGACTTCGACAACGGCCCAGGCGCTACTGCCTTCGACAACACCGACCACCTGGCCTACAGCCACGGTGCGTGGGTGCCCAAGAAGCACGCCGACTCCGAGCGCTGAGCAGGGCTCTCGCCAGCATCTTCGCCTGACTCCGGCCCGCAGGTGCACGTGGCCGGATCCAGCCGAACGAAGTCTGCCGCGCGATCGTGCGCTCAGGAGTCGTGTGAACTCAGTTCGTCGCGGCGATGGTCCAGGTCAGGACCGTGGCGAAGCCCACCCAGAGGGCATAGGGCGCGAGGAGCCAGGCGGCGGCCGGATGACGACCGCGCAGGAGCGCGATCAGCGCGACGATCGTGCCGAGGAGCGAGAGAATCTCGATGCCGGCAGCGACAGGCGCGTGGAGCTGGAAGAAGATCATCGTCCACGCGAGGTTGAGCGCGTAGTTGGCGACGAAGAGGCCGACGATCACCGGGCGGCGGGGCCCTGCGACGTCTCGCCAGGCGATCCACGTGGAGATGCCGAGCGCGAGGTAGAGCACCGTCCACACGGGACCGAACACGGCACCGGGCGGCTGGAACGATGGGCGATCGAGCGCCGAGTACCACGCCGAGGTGGTATCGGTGGCGAGGCCGCCGACCGCCGCGATCGTGACGATCGCCAGCGCGATGACGACCGGGGCCAGAGGCGTGCGACGAGCAGCGACGGCGTCCATTTGCCGAACGCTAGGCGCTCACCGCGCCCGCGTTCCGGTCACCCCTGAGCGAGATTCGCTCAGTTCTGCAGGCCGCCGATGCCTCGCAAGGCATCGGTGACGACGGGCGGGCGCTCGACGATCTCGGAGAAGCGCACCACGGTGACGGTGTCGTCCTCGGTGACGGGCTTGCCGTAAATCTGCTCGAGGAACTGGCGGAGCTCGTCGGCGCGGCGGAACTCGGGGTTGTCGTGTTCGACGTCGCGCGGGGAGAGGTCCTTGAAGCGCTTGACCTCGACCTGGTCGATAACGGCCATGAAGATCTTCTCGCGCTTGCTGTGCTGGTAGCCGACCGTCACCAGCACCGCCTGGTTCTTGCGGTACTTGTGGGACTTGTCGCCGAGGCGGATCGTGGCCTTCTTACGGCCAGTCCGAAGCTGGTCGGCGAAGATGGTCGAATAGAAATTCAGGACCTGCACAGGGAGTCACCCTACTTTCCCGCGGCCCGGCGGTCGATCGCCGCACGGACCATGTCACGCTCGCCCTGGAAGGTGAGCAGCTGCTCGGCTTCCTCGAGCGGCACCCAGCGGGCGACCTCGACCTCGTCGTCGTGGTCTTCAGGGCTACCGCCGAGGTAGCGCATCATGAAGAAGCTGACCTGCTTGGGGATCGAACGACCCCCGCGCTGGTACCAGTAGCGCACGTCACCGAGCTTCTCGATGATCTCGGCCTCGATGCCGGCCTCCTCGCGCACCTCGCGCAGGGCGGCCGTCGGCGCGTCCTCACCCGGATCGATGTGACCCTTGGGGAGGGCGGTGACCTTCGCGCCGCTGGCGGCGCGACGGGTCGGAACGATGATGACGGTGCGGCCCTCGTCGTCGACGACCACTCCGCCCGCCGACACCTCGTCGGGGCCCTTGGCCATCAGAAGACGTAGCGCCGCAGGGCGTCCGGGTCGTGCACCGTCAGGCGGCCGCGACCCTGGGTGATCACGCCGGCGCGCTCGAGCACCGCGAGGAAGCGGCTCGCCGACTCGCGGGAGGAGCCTGCGAGCTTGGCGATGTCGGCCTGGGTGATGGTGAGGAGCACGTCGGTGGTGCCGGCGCCCTGGTCGCGGGCGGAGGCGACGAGCTGGTCGAGCACCGTGGCGACGCGGCTCTGCACCGTCTGGAACGACTGGCGGGCGAGGCGCTCGTTGGCTTCGCGGAGGCGGCGGCCGAGCGCGGCGATGAGCTTGAGGCTCATGTCGGGCCACTCGCGCAGCAGGCGGCGCATGTCGCCGGCGCTGATCGCGACCGTGTCGAGCTCCTCGAGCGCCTCGACGGTGGCCGAGCGCCGCTCGGCGTCGAACATCGCGAGCTCGCCGAAGAAGTCGCCAGGCCCGAAGTGCGCGAGCGCGATCGTGCGGCCGTCGGCGTGCTCGCGGATTGCGCGCGCACGGCCGCTGGTGACGACGTAACACGTGTCGGACGCGTCGCCCTCACGGAAGATCACGTGGCCGGGGGCGAACCGGCGCGGGGTGGCTAGCTCGGCGATCCGTGCGACCTCGTCGCGACCCAGCGCGCCAAAGACAGGGACCCGTGCAAGGGAATCAACGATGCGCTCGTCCATCAGCAGTTCCTACCACACGAGGCGGCGTTTTCCTGCCTGCAGTCCGTCGCTCATGCCGCAGAATTACCAGCCACCCGACGCGTTTTGCCGTTTTTCTGCGTGTTCGTCACGCAAACGGAGGACGAGCGCGGGATCGTTCTTGGCTCGTTCCACCGATTGGCGCGCGCGACGCGAGCCATACCGTTTCGCGTCGGCGGTACAGTTTTCCGAACATGCGATGGTCGACCATAGATCTCGGGGCTGTCGGCCGCAAAGTCGAAGGCGCCATCCCGACGATCGGGTTGGGGCTACTCGTCGCGATCCAGGTCCCGTACGTCGACACGGCGCTCACAGCCCTCAACATTCGGGAGAGCCCGTCGTTCACCACGACCGTCGGCGCGCTGTCGCTGATCGCGCTGCTGGCCGGCCAGCGCCGACTGGATCGAGTGCTCACCAGCGCCAACGCCGACCGCGCTCAACTCCTGGACGCGGACGAGACCTATCGCATGCTCAAGGTGCGAGCGGCCGCCGTCAAAAGGAAGTCCGACAAACAGCTCGACATCCTTGGCCTGACGCTCTTCAGCGCGTGGCCGCAGCTCCAGTTCTTCCTCGAACGAGACGCTACCCGCGAGTGGAACATTCGTATCGCCACGCTCTCCCCTGACGCCGACCTCGCCACCGTGCCATCAGGCTGGCTCGAGGAGTCGGCGAGCAACGCCCGCCAGATCGCGGAGTTCAACGCGAGGCATGCCGACAACGAGCTCGACGTCGCGTTCTACAGCTTTCAACCGGGCCTGCACGGGTTTCGTCTCGGCAACGGCGATCTGTTCATCGCGTTCATCCGATGGGATGGCACCGAGCTCTCGAAGAAGGGCTTTCAGTACCAGTACCTCCCGGCCGAGCGGACCGACAAGCTGGCGGTCGCACTCCGCGACGGATTCGACAACTGGTTCACCCAGGCTCGGGCCGGAGTGGCCAAGCAACAAGCGGTCAACTCGGTGTAGCTGAGCAACGCCATCGCTCAGCCGAGCTGCCCACGACCGCGCGACGCCGCCGACCAGCCCGGCTAGCGTTGGCAGTGAGGGCACCAGTAGGCGGTGCGGTTGTCGTCGCCCATGCCACGGGATTCGACGGGCCCGCGGCAGGTTGGGCAGCGCGGCTGCTTGTAGATGTGGCGCGTGCGCATCTGCGTGCCGCCGCGGGCGGAGTCGGCCATGCGCGGGCGCACGGCGTGCACGGCGGCGAGGGCCTGCTCGTCGGTCACCTGGGCGGTGGGCCGCCAGGGGCTGATCGAGGCGTCGAAGCATGCCTCGGCCCGCCAGATGTTGCCGAGGCCGGCGACGATCGACTGGTCGAGGAGGGCGTCGCCGATCGGGCGAGTGGGGTCGTCCTCGCGTAGGCGACGGAGGAAGTCGCGGTCGTCGAAGCCGTCGCCGAGGATGTCGGGGCCGAGGCTGGCGATGCGGAAGTCGCCGCGGGCGCGCAGGCCGGTGAGGAGCTCCAGGAGCGGGCCGTCGAACTGCACGACTTCGTAGCCGCGGGCGCGCATGACGAGCCAAGCGCGGCGGGCGGGCCGGCGCCAGCGCTGGCCGATCGGCCCGGTGTGCCAGGCGCCGGTCATCCGCAGGTGCGAGTGGATAGTGAGGTCGCCTGCGAAGCGGATGAAGAGGTGCTTGCCGTGGGTGTCGATGGCCTCGATCTCGCGGCCGCGCAGCCGTTCGCCCCAGGTGCGGATGGAGCCGTGC
>JAGIBJ010000130.1 GCA_017744415.1 Solirubrobacteraceae bacterium | reverse complement strand
CCAGACCGGCACCTTCGTCGGCTGGAACCTCTCGGCCACGTCGACCACGTTCACCTCCGGCGGCAACACGCTCCCGACGACCGCGACGACGTTCACCGGCGTCACGCCGACCGCCGTCACTACCGCCGGCGAGGCCCGCTGCTCGGCGCCGACGAGCTCGGTCGGCTACCCGCTCACATTGCCGGCCGCCGCCGTCGCGCCGGCCGCCGTGAAGATCTTCAACGCCGCTGCCAACACGGGCCGCGGCGGCACCCAGCTCGTGTTCAACGCAAGCCTCGGGATTCCGGCGAGCACGCGGGTCGGGAGCTACAGCTCCACCTGGACTTTCACGCTGGCCACCGGGCCGTAGGGCCGGGCGCTCGCCGGCGGCAAGCGGCGCGGCGCGTGGTCGACGCGCTGGCGTGGGGCGCCTTCGGCGCGTTGGCGGCGAGGGCGGGAAGCTCTGGCGGCCGGACTTCGCTCGCGGGCGGCCTTCGGCAGCGGCCGCCCTGAGGCTGTCTGTCATCCGCTGGCACTGTCGACTTGACCATCGTGCTCGAGACTGGCGTCGTCAACGCGTGCCCGGAACTACGAACCGGCACCGGCCACCGCCGTTTCGCAACCGTTTGCGGTTGCGCAACTGGCCCAGATTGCGCTCGATCGCAACCTCGTCCGGTTGCGGAGCAACCGAACGCCGGCCTCCGCAGCTTCAGGCCTGGCGATCTCGCCGAAGCCTGACGTGTGGACGGATCCCGCAACCCGCGACCGATCCGTCCACAGCTCACCGCTCCGGACGCCCGCGCCTGACGTGTGGACAGATCCCGCAGCCCGCGACCGATCTGTCCACAGCTCAGGCGTCGACCCCTCGCTGGCCGACGGTTGGGCGCAACCGTTTCGGGTTGCGATTCGAGCCGCGAGCGCGCGGTTTCGCAACCGCGAGCGGTTGCGAAACGCCAACGCACCGGGTCCCCACCACGCCCGCCGGGACCACGCCAGCGCCGACGACGCCAGCCTCGAGCGCGACCGCGAAATCGACGACACCGACTCCCGACAGAGCCACTCAGAGCGGCAGCCAGCCCGGGCCGCCCGGCAACGAAGTCCGGCCACGAGAGGTTCCCGCCCTCGTCGCAGAGGCGCCGAAAGGCGCGCCCCAGCCAGCGCAACCCGACGCCAAAGGCGCTCCCCAGCCAGCGCAAGCTCGCGACCCACGAGCGGCAGCGGGCCCTACGGGCCGGACGAGATCGTGATCGTCCAGGTGCTCGTGTAGCTGCCGGAGTAGGCGTTCTGCGGCACGCTGAGCTGGTAGGTGGACCCCAGCAGTGCCGGGCCGAGGCCGGTGTTGAGCGCGCTGCTGTAGATCTTCACCGCCGCGGGGGCGACGGCTGCGGCGGGCAGCGTGATCGGGTAGCTCAGTCCGTTGGTAGGCGCGAGGCAAGAGCCGGCTTGGGGCGTGGTGGTCACCCCCGTGACGACGGTGGCGTTCGTGGGCAGGTTGCGGGTGCCCGTGGTGAAGGTGGTGGAGGTCGCACTGATCGACCAGCCTGAGCCGACTCCGGTCTCGTCGTCCACCGTGAGGTTGCCGCTCGCCGACACTGGGAGCGGATTGGAGAGGCTCACCGACGGGAAGGAGATCGACGAGAATGGCGAGAGCCCGAGGCTCCCACCGCCGCAGGCGGGGAACTGGTACATGACGACGTCGCCGCCGATGCCGTCGGCGAAGGCGCGGTTCTGGGCCGGGAACGCGACGCCGTAGAGCGTGCCGCTGTCGGCATCCTTCGCTCGCCACGTCGTGCCGTCCGTCGTGAACTGCCCGGCGCCCGCCGCACCCACGGCGACGCAATGGGTCATGTCGTAGCACTCCAGGCCGTAGAGATCCGGATCGCCGCTGGAGAGGTAGCTCGTCCAGCCGCCGCCGCTGTTGGTGGTCTTGCGGACGGTGCCGACGAGGTCGGCGATCCAGCAGCTCGTCGTCGTCGGGCAGCTGATGCTGTTGCCGTAGGCATCCGGGTCGGTCGTGGAGCCGAGGGTGGTCCAGGTGGTGCCGTCTGTGGTGCGGCGCACCTCGCCCGTCAGCGACACGGCGTAGCACGTGGTGGTCGTCGGGCACGAAATGCCGCGCAGATCCGGATCCGCCGACGAGCCGAAGGTCGTCCAGTTCGTGCCATCGGTGGTCTTCCGGATCTCGCCGACCGTGCCCGCGGCATAACACGTGGTGGTCGACGGGCAGTCGATGCCGTACAGGTCGGGATCGCCACTCGATCCGAAGGTGGTCCAGCTGGCGCCGCCGTTCGTCGTCTTGCGGATCTCGCCCACGACGCCCGAGGCGTAACACACCGTTGCCGACGGGCAGGAGATGTCGTTGATGTCGGGGTCGCCGGAGGAGCCGGCGTTCGTCCAGTTCAGACCGGCATCCGTCGTGTACTGGAACTGCCCGTCGTTGGCCGCCGCCACGCACTGGGTCGCGCTCACGCAGTCGATCGACCCGAGCGTCACCCCGAGCGGCCCTGATCGGTCGACCCAGCCACCGCCACCAGCATCGGAGGTCCGCACGATGCTGCCTGCCACACCGACGCCCACGCACACGAGGTTGCTCCCGCACGCCATGCCGTAGAGCGAGCTCGACTCGTTGCTCGTCTCGACCCGCCACGTCGTGCCGCCATCCGATGTGCCCCGGATCCAGCCGGCTGCACCCCCGACGAAACACGTCGCTGCGCTTGCGCAGCCGATGCCGTACTGATCGGGATCGGCCGACGAGCCGAACGTCGACCATGTCGTGCCGTCGGTGGTGCTGCGCACCTCACCGACGAGGCCGGCCGCGAAGCACCTCGTCGTCGTCGGGCACGAGATGTCGTACAGGTCAGGATCGCCAGTGCTGCCGAAGGTCGTCCACGTCGTGCCGTTCGTCGTCTTGCGGATCTCGCCGAGCGCACCCGCGGCATAACACGTCGTCGTCGTCGGGCACGAGATGCCGTTGAGGTCGGGATCGGTGGTCGACCCCGACGTCGTCCAGTTCGTGCCGTCGGTGGTCTTGCGGATCTCGCCGAGCTGACCAGCCGCGAAGCACGTCGTCGTCGTCGGGCAGGAGATGCCTTGAAGGTCCGGGTCGCCCGTCACCCCGGACGTGGCCCAGTTCACGCCGCCATCCGTCGACTTGCGGATCTGGCCAAGCGTGCCGGCGGCGTAACACACCGTCGTCGACGGGCAGGAGATGCCCCACAGGTCAGGGTCGCCGGTGGAGCCGTACGCCGTCCAGTTCGCCCCCGCATCGGTGCTCACGATGAAGCGGCCGTCAGTCGCGGCAGCCACGCAGCGCGTCGCCGACGGGCACGACACCGAGCGCAGGTCGGTCGCGAACGGACCGGTGGAGCTGATCCAATCGGCCCGCGCGGTAGCGGTGATTACCAAGAAGAGCGAGACCGTGAGCAGCGCCGTGTGGAGCGCCCGACGGGCTCCCCTCACGATGCTGCGCCCAATCAAGCCTCTTGTGCCTCCGGTGCCCGGCGCCGACGCGCCAGCGCCTGGATCATCAGGAGGCCACCGATGCCGCCACCGATGCCGAGGGCGACGAGGCCGCCGATCAGCAGCCACGACGGGACCGGCGAACCTTCGTCCACGGAATCCTTGCCGACTTCCTTGGCCTGCGGGGAGCTGCCGTCGAGCGTGTTGTCGAGGTGCACCGTCGCGGTGGCGGAACGCTCCTCGCCGCAGTTCGAGACCTTGGCGGTGGCACCGTAGGTGCCCTCCTTCATCTCACCCGTGAACTGCATCGGGTAGCTGACGGTGTCGCGCGGGAGCACCGTGTCGAGGTCCTTCGTGACCGTGCGCGGCTCGCCGTTCTGCGGCGTGAGCGTGACGGCCAGCTTCGGCTTGCAGAGCTTGTCGCCCTCGTTGCCGAGCTGCACGACGGCCGTGGCGACCTTCGTGCCCGGCTGAGCCTCCATCGACATCTTCCCGAGCGTGGCCTGCTCAGGCTTACCACCGTCGATATGGATCTGCACGCCGACGACGACGCGCACGACCTGCTTGACGGCGAAGCGCGACTTGGAGGTGGAGACGTGGCGATCCTCGAACGCGAGGCCGGCAACGTGGTCACCGGGTCGCGAATCGGCGGGGATCTGAATGCGGAAGCGCATGCGCTCGGTGGTGCCGGGGTCGACATGCACCACCTTCTTCGCGGGACGCACCCAGCGGCCCGTCTCGAGGTGGCGATCCTCACGATTCGCGTAGACGGTGCCCGTGGTCGCGCCCGTGAGACCGTCGACGCCGTCGACGATCAGGGTTTTCGTCTTCTTCGTGCCGTTGACGATCACGACCGAACGCTCGATCGTGTCGCCGGGCTCGGCGTTGATGATGAAGTACGACGGCGGCACGTCCTTGCCCTTGGGGATGACGGGGCGCACGCCGAAGCCGCCGGGCAGAGCTGCCGCCTCGGCGGACGGCTTCTTCGCGGCGGTTGCCGGATCGGAGGGCAGGGCGAGGAACGCGAGCGCCAAGCAGGCGACTCGCGCTGCGCGGGCTACGGCCCGCTGACGAGCGAGAAGGTCCATGTGGAGGTGTAGGTGCCGGCGCGTGCGGAGGCCGGCACGGCGAGCGTCCAGGTGGGGGTCACGGTCTGCGCACCGAGGCCGGTGTTGGCGGCCGCGTTGTACATCTTGGTCGCGGCCGGAGCAACGGCGGCGGCCGGAAGGGTGTAGGGGTAGCTCATGCCGCTCGGTGTGGCCACGGTGCAGGTGACGCTGGCATCACATGCGACGCCGGGCGTCGAGGCGATGGTGGTGGCGCCGGCCGGGAGCGTGTTGCCCGAACTCGTGAAGAGGGTCGATGTCGCGGTGACGTTCCAGCCCACGCCCGTGCCGCGCGCATCGCTGATGTCGAGCGTCTGCGTCTGCGAGACGGTCTGGTTGCTGCCGTTCAGCGTGACGCCCGGGAACGTGACGTTGCTCGGGGTCGAGTTGATGAACGAGAGCGTGCCACCGGTGACGGTGGCATCTGCGGTGGCGGCCGACGCCGACTCAGCGCCCGAGAGGGCGAGGAGCAAGCTGGCTGCTGCGAGAGTACGAAGGCGCATGGGGAATTGGGACGTTCGGGGTGCCGGTTCACGTCCATGTGAACCGCGCTTACCCTCATCCATCGGTCGCCTGGAGTGACCACCGGTGCCCTCTCGACGTTTGACCGATGGCTCAGCGCCGCTGCCATACGGCGTTCCATCTTCGGGATCGCCCGTGCCGCGAGCATCGGCGATACCGAGCGTCCGCGTCTGCGAGACGGTCTGGTTGCTCCCGCTCAGCGTGACGCCGGGGAACGTGACGCTGCTCGGCGTGGAGTTGATGGACGAGAGCGTCCCACCGGTGACGGTGGCGGTGGCGGTCGCGGTGGCCGATGCACCGGCGCTCGGCCAAACGGACTTCCTACGAAGCGCGCGCCCTACGGGCCGCTGACCAGCGAGAAGGTCCAAGTCGACGTGTACGTGCCCGGGATGGCCGAGGCCGGCACCGTGAGCTGCCAGTTGGGCGTCACCGTCTGTGCACCGAGGCCGGTCGCCGCTGCGGCGTTGTACATCTTCGTGGCCGGAGGCGCGACGGCAGCCGACGGCAGCGTGTACGGGTACGTCATGCCGGTCGGTGAGGCAACCGTGCAGCTCACGCTGGGATCGCAGGCCACCGATGGCGTCGAGGCGAGCGTCGTGCTGCCCGCCGGGAGGGTGTTGGCACCGCTCGTGAAGAGCGTCGAGGTCGCCGTCACGTTCCAGCCGGCTGCGGAACCGGTGCCATCGCTGATGTCGAGGGCCTGGGTCTGCGCGACCGTCTGATCGCTGCCGTTGAGCGTGACCCCGGGGAACGTGACGTTCGCCGGCGTGGAGTTGATGAACGAGAGCGTGCCGCCGGTGACCGTGGCGGTGCCGGTGGCAGCCGACGCCGTTCCGGCCGCGAAGAGTGAGGCAAACAGGCAGGTAGCGACGATGCGACGGTGAGACATGCTGAGTCCGGGCAACCGAAAGGGTGGGGCACCAGGGCCATGCGGGCCGGGTGATCCAGCTATCGACCGGTCGCGGCAGCTCCTCGCGGAAACTCGACGCGTGGCCGATGCGTCGGCCTGCGATCCGTGTCCAGCACGGCCGCGACGGGCCGTGGGGTCCCGCGCTCAGACGAGCAGGTGACCGAGGTAGCGCTCAGCGACCTCGGCCGTGCCCGCGGTGAACGCGGCGCCGAGCTCGGCCGCCTCGGTGGCCGTCTCGTGGTTCTTCGCGACCCATCCCACCAGCACGAGCCGGCGCAGCATGACGAACGTCTCGATCTGCGCCTCGAGCTCCTCGGGGAGCGAGCGCACCGTGCGGTAACCGTCACACCACGAGGCCATGAGCTCCGGCAGGCGCGGGTCGTCCTCGATGAAGCTGACGGCCGCACCGAAGTCGTACATCAGCCAGCTGTTGCCACAGTCGTCGAAGTCGATCACGCGCACCACCTGCCCGGCCGGGGTGTCGTCGACGAGGAGGTTCGCGAGGCGCAGATCGGCGTGGACGAGCCCGAACGACTCCGGGCCGGTCGAGAAGCTTGCGAGCCGGCGCTTGACCTCGCACTCGGCGCGTTCGAGGAGCAAGAGCACCTCACGGTCGAGGCCGAGGCCGGCGCGCCACGGGCCGAAGGTGGGACGTGCGCCGAGCATCTGCTCTGCGCCCCACGGTCGGCGGCAGAAGCCGGGCGGCAGCCGCCAGTGGGCAACGTGCGCGTGCAGCCGCGCCGTGACGGCTCCGAGCGTGGCGAACTGCGCGACGAGGTCGCCCTCGGGGTCGGGCGCCTCACCATCGAGCCAGCCGCAGACGGTCACGTTGCGCGGGCCCTCGTCGTCCTCGACGATCACGACGCGGTCGCCGTTGATCGCATCGATCGGCGGTGGCACCTCGACGGTGCGCGAGGCCTTGAGCGCGTCGAGCCACTGCAGCTCGCTCTTGATGTCGGAGAGGTGGTGGTAGCCCGGGCGATGCAGGCGCATCACCGCGCGCTCGTCGTTCACCGGATCGTCGATACGCAGCGTGACGTTCTCGGCGAGGTTGATCACCTCGACAGTGGTGCGCGGCGAGAAGTCATAGCGGCGCAGCGCGACCTGCGCGAGCGCCTCCGCGCGCTCCACGAGCTCGCGGCCACGGACTGGCCCCGTCTCCCCCGGGCCTGCCTCCATGAGGTGCATCACGCCGCGGCCTGCTCGAGCTCGTCGAGGGCCTGCGGGCTCTCCGGCAGGATCTGGCCACCGTCGACGGCGATCGACTGGCCCGTCACGTACTGCGCCTCGTCGGTGGCGAAGAAGAGCGCGGCATTGCCGATGTCGGCGGGCGTGCCGAGCTTCTTGTGCGGGATCGCCGCGGCCATGCCGGCGAGGTAGTCCTCGCCGAGGTCGACGAGCCCCTCCGTGAGGATGTTTCCCGGCAGCACGGCGTTCACCGTGATGCCGCGCGGCGCGAGCTCGATCGCAGCGGTGCGCATGTAGCCGAGCTGCGCGGCCTTGGTGGCGCCGTAGTGGGCCCAGCCCGGATAGCCGGTGAACGGGCCGGTGATCGACGAGGTGAGGATCACGCGGCCGCGGCCGGTCTCTGAGAGCGCCGGCAGCGCGGCGGTGACGCAGAGCATCGAGGCGCGCACGTTGATGGCAAAGATGTCGTCGATCTCCTGGCCGGTGAGCGTGGCGAGCGGTGCCTGCGGGAACACGCCGGCGTTGGCGCAGAGCACGTCGAGCCCGCCGAGGATCGACACGGCCTCCTCGACGACGGTGGCGCAGTCGTCGGCCACGGCGAGATCACCCGCGACGAACGTGACCGTGGCGCCGCCAGGCGCTGCCGCCGCGAGCTCGGCGGCAGCCACCTCGCCGGTGGCTGCGTCACGACCGCTCACGACGACGTGGCAGCCGGCACCCGCGAAGGCCGCGGCGATGCCCTTGCCGATGCCGCGCGTGCCGCCGGTGACGAGCACGCGTCGTCCGGTCAATGGCGTGAACATGCAGCTCCCAGGGTCTCGTCGGCGAACAGGTCGATCGGAACGAGCCGGCGCCTGAGAGTCGCGCGGCGGGCTCGGCACTCCCGTGGGAGGAGCGCGGTTGCCCTTGGCTCACAGCCAGCGTACGGGCGGGTGCGGCGCCCGCCTCCCGCGCGGCGGCGAAAGATCGGCGAGGGGTTTTGTCCGCGCGGACAACCCCGGAACGCCCGCTCAGCGCGCCGAACGTCGCGGTCGGCGTCGCGCCAGCGACCATCCGGTGGCCGCGGCGGCGAACAGCACGGCGCCGAGCCCGATGAGCTGGATCGTGTCCGAGCGCCCGGTGACGCGCGGCTCGAGCGCCGGGGTTGCGGAGGCGACGCGCACGTTGCCGGCGGTGTCGATGGTGAGGTTCTCGTGCACGGCCGACGGGGCGCCGCAGCCCTCGGTCCGCACCTGCAGGTCGTAGGTGCCGTCGGGCACCTTGCGCGACCACCGCAGCGCGTAGTCGACGGCGGTGTCCGGCAGGAGGGTGTCGACGCGACGGCGCTCGGAGGTGCGCACGCGGCCATCGGTGGAAAAGGTGGCGGTGAGCGCGGGGCGGCAAAGCCGCGCACCGGTGTTGGCGAGCTGCACGCTGACGGTCGGCGGTCCGCCGGCCTCATCGCGCGTGAAGCGCAGCCGACTCACCCCGACCTCGCGGGAGGCCTTCCCCGGCACCGTCACCTGCACGGCCATGGCGACGCGCACGATGCGAGTGATGTCGGCGGTGCTGTCGAGCCGCACGCGGCGCACGGGCTCGATCACGATGCCGCCGACGTGGTCGCCAGGCTCCGCGCCGACCGGCACGCGCACCTTGAAGTCGAGGCGGGTGGTCGAGTCGGCGCCCAGCGTGAGCGCCTGCCGCCCGGGCGAGATCCAGGCGCCCGCGCCCGAGCGCGGCGAGTCGGTCGCGAGGAAGGCGGTGCCGCCGTTCTCGCTGGTGGTGGTGTCGACGGCGGCGATCCGCACCGGGATCGCGCGATCGGAGGCGTTCGACACCTCGATCGAGGTCGTGAACTGCGACGGTGCCGGGCGCTCGACCGCAATGAACGCGGTGTCGTCCGGGAGCGCTCGGCCGTCGAGGGTGACGGGGTGCGCGCTGATTCCGCCGATCGCGGGCGCCGCCACGGCGGTCGCCGGCGCGGCCGCCGCAGCAACGGCGGCTACGGCGATGACCAAGGCGCGTGTGAGGAGGCGCGACACCATCCCTCTTGGTCGGCCAGTGCACCCGGAACCGCAGCGCGTTCGCGCGCCTGTCATCGCGCCCGATCGAACGATCGTCCTTCGAAGCGTGGAGCGGTGCGCCGAGTTGCCGCAGATCGTCAAGCCGGAAGGCAGGGGAGCCGAACCTCACGGGTGTCTGCTCGCGTAGATCCCACACGCGCGCGAACGGGCCCCGTCCCGACAACATGACCCCTCGCCTTGCCCCCGTGCGCGCCCTCGGCGTGCTGATCGCCCTGTTGGCTGTGCTGCTGCCGGCCAAACCGGCCTCGGCCGCCGTCGCGTTCCGCGCCTGCAACACCGGCTCGGGCAGCGCCTTCTGGCCGTACACGGTGAGCTTCACCAAGCCGGCGGGCACCGTCGCCGGCGACCTCATCGTCATCCATGTCGCCGTGAGCGCGTTCTACAGCGCCGGTGGCCCGCCGAGCGGCTTCACCGAACTCCACGCCGATTCGAGCCCGACCGCCTTCACCTGGTACAAGATCGCCGGTTCGAGCGAGCCCGGGAGCTACACCACCCAGACGATGCCGGCCACGTCGACGACGACCGGCGTCATCACCTCGTACTCGGGCGTCAACACCACGAACCCGCTCGACGGAGACGTCTCCACCACCGGCTCTGGCACGTCCGTCGCGGTATCGGGCACCGGCATGACGGTGCCGCGTTCCGGCGACATGCGCGTGTCCTCCACGCAGGTGGGCGCTGGCGCCACGGCCACATACACGGGTATGACGAAGGCCAGCTGCCAGATCACGAGTTCCCCCGGCGTCTCGGTGGCCTACGAATCGCCCGCCGTCGGCACCCTCGCTTCGCGCTCGGCCTCGCTGTCGTCGAGCGGCGCCTGGGCCTCGCAGACGATGCTCATCCGCGCGGCCGCGGGGCCGCCGTCGATCGATGCGATCAACCCCAACGCAGGCCCGACCGCCGGCGGCACGAGCGTCACCATCGACGGTTCCGACTTCACGGGCGCGACGCAGGTGCGGTTCGGCGCGACGAACGCCTCGAGCTTCACCGTCAACGACGACTCGACGATCACGGCCACAGCGCCGGCGGGCACGGGCACGCAGAACGTGAGCGTGACGACGCCGCTCGGCACGTCGGCGAACACCGCAGCAGACGACTACACCTACGTCCCGGCACCGACCGTCACGAGCCTCTCGCCATCGACCGGACCCACGGCCGGCGGCACGAGCGTCACGATCACCGGCACCAACTTCACCGGCGCGAGCGCCGTCACGTTCGGCGGCACCAACGCCACGAGCTACACGGTGGTGAACTCGACCACGATCACCGCTACCGCCCCGGCGCGCGCCGCGGGCGTCGCCGACGTGCGCGTCAGCACCACCACGGGCGGGCAGAGCGCCAACACCAGCGCCGACGACTACACCTACGTCGCCCCGCCGACGGTCACGAACCTCTCGCCGAACGCGGGCCCCGTGGCCGGCGGCACGTCGGTGACGATCACCGGCACCAACTTCACGAGCGCGAGCGCGGTCACGTTCGGCGGCACCAACGCGACCAGCTACACGGTGGTGAACTCCACGACGATCACCGCCACCTCGCCCGCGCGCACCGCCGGCACCTACGACGTCCTCGTGACCACGCCCGTGGGCGGCACGAGCGCCAACACCTCGGCCGACGACTACACGTACGCGTCCCTCCCGACCGTCACCAATCTCAGCCCGAGCAGCGGCCCGGTCGCGGGAGGCACGTCGGTGACGATCACCGGCACCAACTTCACGAGCGCGAGCGCCGTCACGTTCGGCGGCACCAACGCCACCAGC
>JAGIBJ010000129.1 GCA_017744415.1 Solirubrobacteraceae bacterium | reverse complement strand
GGCCGTGGTGCGCCCTTCGGCTCACGTCGCTGGGCTGGTGCATTGCTCGCAGAGCTCGCTAATGCCCCACCCGCTCGAGTTCGCCTTCGGGAGCACCGCGGCCCCCGCTCGTTGAGCGCGCTCGAAGGGTCGACCCCGGCTCTTGGGCGCGTTCTTGGTCGCGTGAGGTCGCTGGTGGTGCCGCTCGACTGGTTGGTGGGGCGCGTTCTGGTGGGTCGTCTCCCGTGGCCGGCTTGAAATGCGTGCTGGTGCGTGGATGTTCTGGGCTGTCCGGGCGTGTCCGTGGGCCTGGAATGGGGTGAGGCGGAGAGTGGAGGGATGTTCGGCTCTCGCACTTCCACCAACCACGACACCGTCGACCGCAAGGACGGACCAAGCCTCGCGCGCGGCCCGGCGTGGATCGTCGGGCTCCTGCTCGCCGGCTTCGGCCTCGCGATGTTCTTCCAGTCGCCCGGCACGCCGCTGAGCACCGCAAACTTTCCGGATGGCAGCGCGATCGGCGACACGTTCCTCGGCATCGAGACGAACGCGTGGACGGCTTGGGGCACGACAGCGGCCGGCGTGCTGGTGTTGATGGGCGCCGCGCAGCATGCGCTCGCGAAGACGATGAGTCTCCTCGCCGGCCTCGCGCTCGGCGCGGCCGCCATCCTCGCGCTCATCGACGGCGACGTGCTCGGCCTGGCTGCGGCCAACACCTGGACCATCGTCGGCTGGGGCGCCGCCGCCGGCATCCTGCTGGTCACGGCCCTCCTGCCGCGCGTCGGGCGGCGCACCGCTACCGACGAGCGCGACCTCGTCGCCGAAGGAAACCGCGCCCATGCACCGGAGCACGACATCCCCGGCTCCGCGTCTCGCGGTGTGGGTGACGACACCGCTGCCGCACAATCCGCTGGCGGCTCCGTGGTGCCTCCCGCGACGACGAGCGCGCCCGGGGTGACCGACGGCGTCGCTCCCGGCCAGGCGCGGAGCACGCCGCTGCAGCGCACCTACCGCGAGAACACCGTCTCCGACGCCGAGCTCGAAGCCGCGCGCCGAGCCCACAACGAAGAGGCTGCCCGCCGCCAGTGATCTCCCCACTGGGCCGCGCTGCCAGGGCCCCGACTCCGCCGGAGTCCTGCACGCTGCGTTGCGTGACGCCCGAGCTCCGCAGCCGATGATCGGGGCGTGGCCGACGACAACGACCCGCCCATCATCGACACGGGCTCGCTGCTCGACCGTGCCCGCAAGGGCGGTAGCGGCGGCGGTCGCGCCCCGAAGCCCTCGGGCGAGAAGGGCAAGGGCGCGGCGATCGGCGGCACGATCGCCGGCGTCCTAATCATCGCGATCGGCCTGTTCCTCGTGGCGGCCGTCGTCGGCAAAGGGCCGGTCACCAAGCCCGAGGCCGGCGCGATCGGCGTGATCCGCAACGGTGGCCCGCTCGACAACCGCAACATCCGCGGCGTCGTGAAGAGCGGCGCGGGCCTCACATGGAGCGGCCTGTTCAGCACCACGCACTACTACCCCGTCACGAGCCAGCAGCGGTTCATTCGCCTGAGTCCCGACGCCGACGCCGATGGCCCGCCGATCACGGTGCCAACGAAGGACGGCGTCGAGGTGACGATCCAGGGCACCTTCTACATGAACACCGTGTTCGACAACACGGCCAGCGGCCTCAAGGCGATGCAGGACTTCGACACGCAGTTCTCCACGCGCACGTTCGGCGTCGGTGATCTGCACCCGTACGATGGCCGCCCCGGCTTCGCGGCGTTCCTCACGGCCAACGTGCTCCCCTCGGTGCGCAACAACCTGCGGCAGGTGATCTCGGGCGTCACGTGCTACCAGCTCGTCAGCAGCTGCGCGCTCGTGCAGAACCAGAGCGTGGAGGCGACGCAGGGGGCGCTCGACGCAACGACGAAGATCCCAGCGATCGAGGACTCGGTGCAAAAGGGCCTCGACGAAGATCTCAAGAGCACCCTCGGCCAGCCGTACTTCCGCAACATCAAGTTCTCGCTCTCCTCGGTCACGCTGCCGCAAAAGGTGCAGGAAGCGATCGAGAACGCGCAGGCGAGCTTCGCGCTCATCTCCAAGGCCGACGCCGAGAAGCGTGCCGCGAAGATCGAGGCGCAGGCCAACCTCGAGCGCCAGCGCGGCTACAACTCGTGCAGCGCGTGCGCCCAGCAGGACATCCTCAAGGCGATCCCGTCGAACGTGACCACCTACGCGCCGGGCGGCGCCTTCGCCGTCACCGGCAAGTAGACCCGCGGCGCGCCGACCACCGCCGTCCACGCCGGCGGCCCGCCGTGGTCGGCGACGCATCCAAGCTGTGATCCCTCGGGCGCGCTCGCTCGAACCACCAGTGATGCTCGCCAAGCCGATCGACACCGCGCTCGACACGCTCGTCGCTCCCGGGTTCTCCCGCCTCGGCTACGCCGTCCGCAGCCGGGGCTGGGCTGATCTGCCGCGCCTCGACGGCCGCACGGTCGCGATCACGGGCCCGACGGGCGGCATCGGAGAGGCAGCCGCCGAGGGCCTCGCAGCGCTCGGCGCCTCGCTGATCCTGCTGGTGCGCAACCCCGAGAAGGGCCGCGCACTGGCGGCGAAGCTGGGAGGTTCGCCGCGGGTGATCGAGTGCGACCTCTCGGATCTCGCGTCGGTGCGCGCGGCCGCGGCGCAGATCGACGAGCTGCACGTGCTCATCAACAACGCCGGCGTGATGCCTGACGCGTACGCGACCTCGGCCGACGGGTTCGAGCTCACCTTCGCCACCAACGTGCTCGGGATGTTCGCGCTCACCGAGGCGCTGCTGCCCGCGCTGAAGGCCAGCGCGCCCGGGCGCATCATCACGGTGTCCAGCGGCGGGATGTATGGCCAGCGGCTCGACGTCGAAGCGGTCCAGGGTACGGCGAAGACGGGCGAGGACTTCAGCGGCGTGCGGGCCTATGCGCGCACCAAGCGCGCTGAGGTGGTGCTCAGCGACGAGTGGGCTCGCCGGCTCGCGGGCACGGGCGTGTCGTCGTATTCGATGCACCCCGGCTGGGTGAACACGCCCGGCCTGCAGCAGAGCCTCCCCGGCTTCGCACGCCTCACCGGTCCGGTGCTCCGCACGCCCGAGCAAGGCGCCGACACGATCGTCTGGCTCGCCGCAGCGCCCGAAGCCGAGGTGCCGAGCGGCGGCTTCTGGCACGACCGCCGCACCCGACCTGAACACCGCATGCGCAAGACCCACGAGGCGCCGGGCGATGCCGCGCGCCTCTACGACCTCTGCACCACCCTCACCACGCCCACCAGGGAGGACTGATCATGGCCCACTATCGCGGCACCATCCCGTCCGCCCGCACCCCCGAGGCGGCGTTCGCCTACATGGCCGACTTCTCCAACGCCGCCGAGTGGGATCCGAGCGTGAACCGGGCGAAGCGACTGGATGAGGCGCCGCTCGGCGTCGGCAGCCAGTTCGAGCTCGCGCTCACGTTCGCGGGCCGTCCGATCGAGTTGATCTACGACGTGACCGAGTACGACGAGGCCGCCCGCCGCATCGTGCTCCAGGCGAACAACGGCGCGACCACCTCGATCGACACCATCACCGTCGCCGACGATGCCGCCGTCACCTACGACGCCCGGCTCGAGCTCACCGGCCTCGCCAAGGTGATCGACCCGATCATGCAGCTCGTCTTCAAGCGCATCGGCGACAACGCCTCGGCCGAGCTCGGCCGGATCCTCAGCCGCGCGTGAGCTGAGCGCCGCTTGCGCCCCTAGCGGGGCAGCATGCGGGCAACGAGGTCGCTGAAGCTCAGGCCGCCGGCGGCTGCGGCCATCGGCAGGAGGCTCGTGTCGGTGAGGCCCGGCACGTTGTTGAGCTCGAGCACGGTCGGTGTGCCATGGGGCGTGACGATGAGGTCGACGCGTACGATCCCGTCGACGCCGAGTGCCTCGGCGGCCTGCACGGCGGTGGTGCTGATCGCCTCGGCGGTGGCGTCGTCGAGCTGGGCCGGGCACTCGTACTGCACGAGCCCGATCGAGTAGCGGGCCTCGAAATCGTAGGCCTCCGGGCCATCCTGCGGCTTGATCTCGACGGCCGGGAATGCTTCGCCGTCGATTACGCTCACGCCGAACTCGCGCCCGGCGACGAACTGCTCGACGAGCACCGAATCGTCGTAGGAATAGGCGGCGACCATGGCCTGAGCGAGGTGCTTGTCGGTCATGGCGCGGTTCACGCCGAGCGCCGACCCCGAGCGGGCCGGTTTGACGACGAGCGGGTAGCCGAGGCGCTCCGCGATCGGCGTGAGCGCGCGGGCGGCACCGAGGGCCGTGAACGGCTGGCGATCGAACACCACGCCCTGCGGCACGGCGATGCCGGCGGCGTCGAGGATGCCCTTGGTGATGGCCTTGTCCCACACGCGCCGGCACGCGGCGGCGCTTGGCGACTGGTGCGGGATGCCAAGGCCCTCGAGCACGGCCTGCACCGAGCCGTCCTCACCGACCGAGCCGTGGAGGACGACGATCGCAGCCTCCGGGCGGGCATCGGTGAGCTGGGCGACGAGGTCGCGCCCGACATCGATCATCAGCGGCTTGTGGCCGAGCTCACCGAGGGCGTGGACCACGCGCTCGGCCCCGGCGATCGACACCTGGCGCTCGAACGACGGCCCGCCGCCGAGGACGGCGACCCTCATGCAGGGCGCTCGGCGGAGCGGCGGCGCGGGAACTCGACGAGCGCGCCCTGCTCGGGGGCATCGTCGACCGGCGGCTTGGCGCCCGTCGGGCGATCGGTGGCCCGGCGCTTGGGCGGCGCCTCGCCCATCACGTCGCCGTAGAGCTCCAGCTGCTCGAAGACGACATCGCCGATGCGTCGTACGCCCTCGTGGATGTCGTCGGCGTTCACTCCCGAGAAGTTCACGCGCATCGAGTGGCCGCCGCGGCCATCGGTGTAGGCCGCGCGGCCCGGGACGAACGCCACGTTGCTGCGCAGCGCGCGAGCGAGGAGATCGGTGGTGTCGAGCGCCTCCGGGAGCGTGACCCAGAGGAACAGGCCGCCCTCGGGGCGCGTCCAGCTGGTGCCCTCGGGCATCGCGTGCGCAAGGCTGCTGAGCATCACGTCGCGCCGGCCCTGGTAGCGCCCTTTCACGTCCTCGAGGTAGCTGCGCCACAGCGGGAGATCCTGGAAGCAGGCCTCGATCACCACCTGGCTCGTCGACGGGCTGCAGAGATCGGCGCCCTGCTTGCCGATGTTCATCTTCTGCCGGATCGCGCGAGGTGCGGCGATCCAGCCGATGCGCAGGCCGGCGGCCAGGATCTTCGAGAAGGTGCCGAGGTAGATGACGTAGTTGCCACCGTCGAGCGACCGGAGCGTCGGCAGGGGGTCGCCCTCGTAGCGCAGCAGCGAGTACGGGCTGTCTTCGACGACGAGCAGCTCGCGCTCTTGCGCGATCTTCACGAGCTGCTTGCGGCGCTCGAGGCTCATCGTCACGCCGGCCGGGTTCTGGAACGTGGGGATCGTGTAGAGGAACTTCGGGCGGATGCCGGCCTCGTCGAGCTGGTCGAGCGTCTCCTCGAGCAGATCGATGCGCAGGCCGTGCTCGTCCATCTCGAGCTGGCGCACATCGGCTTGGTAGGCGGTGAAGCTCGGGATTGCGCCCGGGTAGGTGGGGCCCTCGGCGAGCACGACGTCGCCCGGATCGACGAGCGTCTTGCAGACGAGATCGATCGCCTGCTGCCCGCCGGTGGTAACGAGCAGCTCGCCGAGATCGACCTGCGTGCCCTCCTCGGCCATGACCACCTGGATCGCCTCGTGCACCTTGGCCATGCCCTCGGTGGGGCCGTACGGCCGCCGGGCTCGTCGCGGGCCGGCGCCATCGGTCATCGCCTTCGCGACCCGTTCGAGCATCTGCGGCGGGAACCCGCTCACGTCCGGGAGACCACCCGCGAGGCTGATCACCTCGGGGCGCTCGGTGATCGCCATCAGGTCGCGCATCGCCGAGGATGTCATCACGCGCGTGCGCGACGCGAGCAGGGAGGCGTACCGCTCGAGGTCGTGCGTCGCAGAGCCGCGGGGCCGCGACGCCGGCGACGGACGACCGCTGTCGTCTACAGTCACCCGCCAAGGGTACTTGAGATGGACTCCACCGCGTTCGACATCCTGCAAGCCATCGGCCTCGGTCTCGCCTTCGGGCTCAGGCCCGCCCTCGCCCCATTGGTGGTCGCGCTCTGCGCGCTCGGCAACCTCGGCGTCGACTTCGAGGGCACGAGCTTCGACTTCCTGGAGAACCCGATCGTCGTCGTCGTGATCGCGGCCGTCGCGCTCGGCGCCATCGCCGACTCGGCCCGCGGGGCCGCGAACGGCAAGGGTCTCGACAGTCGCCTCTGGCTCCTCGTCGCCGTGGTCTTCGGCGCCCTCTTCGGTGCCGGTTCGGTGAACGAGCACTCCGATTCGCTGGCCTGGCTCGGCGGCGTCGTCGGCGGCCTTTCGGCCGTGCTGGCCTGGGCCGCGCTCACGCCGCTCATCGCCGGCGCCAAGCAGCGCCTGGCCGGTGAGGCGGAGGCCGGGCTCATCCTGCCGGCGCTGGTCGAGGTGGTGGCCGTCGTCACCGCATTCCTCAGCCTGATCGTGCCGCCGCTCGCCGTCGTCGCGCTCATCGCCGTGCTCGTGCTGCTCGTCCGCGGCCGTGGCAAGAGTGGCAGCAGCTACGCCGGCCTGCGCACCCTCACCAAGTAGCGCGGCGTTGAGCGGCGTCCCTGGCTCCCCGAGGTTCGTCGAACCGCGCGGCTACGCGCTCGTCTCGTTCATCTCGACGGCCATGATCGTCGCCGGGATCGGTCTCGCCTGGACTGGCCTGCTGCTCGCGGGCGCCGGCGCGGTGCTCTCGGTGATCGAGTTCAAGGAGCTGCGCCGCCTCAACCCCTGGCTCATGCCCGAGGGTGTGGGCGCCGGCGAAGCGCCGCTGCTGGCCGCCCAGCCGATGCGCATCGCGCGGGTGTCGACCGTGGTGACGGTGCTCTCGTGCGCGGTCGCGCTCGGCGCCGTCCAGGTCACCGGCGACCAGCCCGCCGCCATCCCGCCCGCCGCGATCGCGGGCCTCGCGACGCTCGCGTTCAACGCGCAGATGCGTCGCGCGCTCGGCTGAACGGTCTGGCGTCCGCTCCCGGCGCCGCGATCCCGCGCCCCTCCGCCGCTTCGGCGCTGCGCTTCCCGGCCGGCCGCCGGCCCGCGACGAGCCCGGCGGCCGCAAGGCAGCTCAGCGCACCGACGGTGAGGCCGGTGCGCAGCAGGTGGCGGCGGGTCCACGGCTCCTGGTAGGCGGCGCGCGCTTCGGCGAGCTGGTTGGGTGCGAGCTTGGCGGGATCGCCGGCGCGGTCGAGAGCCTCGTTGAGCGGCACGTTGGCGCCGGCGGTCATCCCGAGGCCGGCGAGGTGCAGTGCGAGCGCTGCGAAGAGCAGACGCCGGACACCGGGCCGCTCGCGCCACTGCCACGCCGCCGCAGCGGTGAGGGTGGGCGCGCCGAGGAACACCACCATGAACGCCGGGTTGACGATCGCGTCGTTGATGCTCTGCATCGTGGCGACGAATGTGGCGTCGTCGGTCGCTCGCAGGCCAGGCATCACCGCGACCGAGAAGCCGTAGTAGAGCCCGCCGAGCAAACCGGTCGTGACAAGCGCGCCGCCGAGGGTGAGGTTGGAACCTTGAGTTGCCATGCGTCCAGGGTGCTCCGCTGAGCGCAGACGGTCTATGACTGCAGCAACGCCATTCATGCTCGATCGTCCAAGCGATTGGACGTACGGCATGAGCGCGCTACCTTCGATCCGCAATGCGCGAGCCACTGGACCCCTGGGGACCGAGCGATCCGCTGGGCGAAGCGCTCCACCTGGTGCGGATGAACGGGGCGTTCTACTGTCGCTCTGAGCTCAGCGCGCCGTGGGGCATGACGTTGCCCGCGATGCCCGGCTACCTGTGGTTCCACGTCGTCACCGAGGGCAGCGCCCGGCTCGAGGCCGAAGGTGCGACGGCGCAGCTGCGTCCGGGGCGCCTTGCACTGGTGCCACACGGCGCCGGTCACGTGCTCCGTGGCGAGCCCGGTACGGCGGCGCCCGACATCCTCGCGCTCGACCGCGAAGCGCTCTCTGATCGCTACGAGGTGCTTCGCCACGGTGGTGGCGGCGCCCCGACCCGTCTGCTGTGCGGCGCGGTGCGATTCGATCATCCGGCTGCGCGAGATCTCGTTGCCGCCCTGCCGCCGCTGCTGCACGTGTCGGCGAGCCCTGCCTCCGGCGCCGGCGACTGGGTGACTGGCACCCTTGCCCTCATGGCCGCCGAGGCGCGATCGGCGCGGCCCGGCGGCGAAGCCGTGATCACCCGGCTGGCCGACATCGTGGTGATCCAGGCGATCCGCGAGTGGATCGAGCACGACCCGGCCGCCCGCACCGGTTGGCTCGGCGCGCTCCGCGATCCGCAGATCGGCGGCGCGATCTCACGCATCCATCGTGATCCGGGCCGCGCCTGGACGGTCGCGATGCTGGCCGACGAGCTGGCGATGTCGCGGTCCTCATTCGCCGCCCGGTTCACGGAACTCGTCGGCGAGCCGGCCATGGCCTACGTGACGCGCTGGCGGATGCACGTCGCGCTTGCGGCCCTCCACGAGGAGCGGTTGACGGTCGCCGAACTCGCAGCCCGGCTCGGCTACCGCTCGGAGGCTGCGTTCGCGCGGGCGTTCAAGCGCGTGATCGGCCAGCCCCCCGGCGCGGTGCGCGCGCAGCGCCTGGCGGAAGACGCTGCGCTGGCCGCCTACGCGGCGCACGGGTAAGGCGCCGTCAGATGGCGCCGGCTCAGCGCAGCGGCCGCGAGAGCACGGCCTGCTCGAGATCGTCGCGCTGGGGCTTGCCGTAGCGCTCGTCGCCGTAGGGGAAGGCGCGGTATTCGCCGGTGCGGGTGAAGCCGCGGCGCTCGTACCAGGCGATGAGGTCTTCGCGCTGGCGGATCGTGGTGAGCTCGAGGGCGTCGGCGCCCCACTCGTCGCGTGCGATGCGCACGGCCTCCTCGAGGATCGCGCGGCCCACACCCGCGCCCTGGAGGCTTGGCTGGACGGCGAACATCCCGAGGTAGGCCGCGCGACCCGAGCCCCGCGGCGACTGCGGCGCGACGCTCGGGTCGCTCAGCTCGCACGACCCCACCATCTCGCCACCGTCGAAGGCGAGCAGCACGTAGAGCCCCGGTCGCGACATCGACTCGGCCACCATCGCGGCGTCGGTGCGCTGGCCGTGGAGCAGGTCAGCCTCCGTCGTCCAGCCGATGCGGCTGCCGTCGCCACGGTAGGCGGACTCGACCAACGCGACGATCGCTGGCACGTCGTCCTGCGTGGCGAAGCGGAACGAGACACGGGTGGCGGCGCCATCCATGCCACCAGCCTATGGAACCAATGAGGGTGACTTCAAATCAGGTGTGACTGGTCGGAAAACCACCGGTACCCTCGAAACCCCAGCACGAACGGCGTTACCGTGGCTGTCGGTAAGCGGCATTCCTGTGATGCTCAACTCGCCGGGATGAGCAGCTGCTCGATCGCGAGCGCCCGCATGGGCACCTCCGGATCGAGCGTGAGCTTCACGCCCATCAGCCACGGGTCCTTCTCGGCAGGCTCGTAGCGCTGGTGCATATGGGTGACGAATCGCCGCACCGAGGCGTCGCGTTCCATGCCGATCACGCCGGCGCGCGAGCCGGTCATGCCGAGATCGGTGATGTAGGCGGTGCCCTCGGGCAGCACGCGCAAGTCGGCGGTGGGCACGTGCGTGTGGGTGCCGACGACGGCGCTCACCCGCCCGTCGAGGTGCCACCCCATCGCGACCTTCTCGCTCGTGGCCTCGGCGTGGAAGTCGACGATGATGTGGTCGGCCTGCTTCCTGAGCTTGGCGATCACCGCATCGATCTCGCTGAACGCGTGGCGGCCGCTCTCCATGAACACGTTGCCCTGGAGGTTGACGACGCCGATCCGCGTGCCGCCCGCGGTGGTGACCACGCACGAGCCGTGGCCAGGCTGCGACGCGAGGTGATTGGCGGGCCGCAGGATCGTCTCGCGATCGTTGAGCAGGCGGTGCACGTCGTGCTGGCGGTAGGCGTGGTTGCCGAGCGTGATCACGTCAGCGCCGGCACGCGTGATCTCGTCGACCGCGCGCACGTTGATGCCGATGCCGCCCGACGCGTTCTCGCCGTTGACGATCACGAGATCCGGCGCGAGGTCGGCGCGGAGCTGCGGGAGCACGCGCGTGAGCGCGCGGCGCCCGGCCGAGCCGACCACGTCGCCGATGGCCAGCACCGTGAGTGGGGCGGCGGGCGTGGCTTGGGCCTCGTCGGTCACCGCACCATCCTGACGGGCCGCCGAGCGAATCGTCGCGCCCGCTGGCACCCCCACGCCGCCCCGAGGCCGTTCTGGCCTGCGTTTCTCCGCGCCATGCCGAGAAACGCAGGCCAGAACCGCCAGGGTGGCCCGCGGCGGGTGGCGACCGCGTAGCCTCTCGCCGGTGAGTGACCCGCTCGACCTCGGGGCCGTCCGGGCCGTGCTCGCCGACCTCGACGGCACGCTGATCGACTCCACGCCCGCGACGCTGCGCGTCTACGCCGGATGGATGGCCGACCGTGGCATCGAGGCGCCCGGCGATCACCCGCACGGCGTGCCGGCGCGGCAGGTGGTGGCCATGGTCGCCCCGCACCTCGATCCGGCCGAGGAGGCGGCGGAGCTCGAGCGCCGAGAGGTGGCCGACGTCGACGGCGTGCGCGCGCTGAGCGGCGCCGAGGAGCTGCTCGCCGCGGACGCGCCGTGGGGGCTCGAGGTCGCGATCGTCACGAGCTGCACGGCCCCGCTGGCCGATGCGCGCCTCGGTGCGGCCGGGCTGGTGCCGCCGTCGGTCGTGGTCACGGCGGATCGCACCGAGCGCGTGAAGCCCGATCCCGATCCGTTCCTGCTGGCTGCCGAGCTGCTCGGGCTCGAGCCGGCCGACTGCCTGGTGGTCGAGGACGCGCCTGCCGGAATCGCCGCGGGGCGCGCCGCAGGGATGCAGGTGGTGGCGCTGCGCACGACGCACGCTGATCACGCCCTGGTGGATGCCCACCTGATCGTCAACGATCTCGCCGCGCTCACCGCGATGCTGCCGGTGCGCCTCGGGCTCGACGCCGCACCGATGGAAGCTCCCGCCGACGCCCCACGCGCGCCATAGGATGGCCGCCGTGGCGCAGGAGTCCCCGCAGCCCGAGGCCGTGCTCACCGCCCGCGGCATCACGCGCCGCCTGCAGGGCCGCACGATCCTCGACGGCGTCGACCTCACCGTCCACGCGGGCGAGCGCGTCGCGATCCTCGGCCCCAACGGCGCCGGCAAGACGACCCTCCTCGAGGTGCTCGCCGGCGTGCAGCCCGCCGAGGGTGGCAGCGTCGAGCCGGGCCCCGATGCGCTGCGGCGGATCG
>JAGIBJ010000128.1 GCA_017744415.1 Solirubrobacteraceae bacterium | reverse complement strand
GTCCAGGCCGGGGTGCCCGCCGTGGCGCTGAAGTTCGGCTTCGCCTTGGGCTCGCCCCAGCAGCAGATCGAGCGCGACTGGCGCACCAAGGCCGTGACTGGAGTCGCCGCGACGACCTTCACGCCCCTCGGCATCGCGCTCATTCTTGGCTTCGAGCCGGTCGGCGCCGCCCTGGTGGCGCTGATCGGCGTCCCGGCGCTGGCCGCAGGGCTGGTCGTCCAGGCGTCGCGCCGCCACGCGTCACCGCCACGCCGAGGCCGCTAATATCTCCGCACCGCACGGAGGGATGTCCGAGTGGTTAAAGGAGACGGGCTGTAAACCCGTTGGCTCTGCCTACGCAGGTTCGAATCCTGCTCCCTCCACTGCTCGAAGGCCGGCGCACTGCGCCGGCCTTCGTCGTTCTGCCACCGGCCTCCGGCCGCGAAGCTCCAACATCCCCTAGTCCTCAGGGCCGAGGAATGTTGGAGCTTTCAACACGCTTGCGGGAAGCTCCAACATCCCTCAGCCCTCCGAGCCGGGGGATGTTGGAGCTTGGGCGGGCCGGGAGACGGGCGACCGATCGCGGGTTCGAGCCGCTGCCTGCGATCAGTGGCACGCGGCCGCAGTAGCCTCGGGCCATGGACCACGGTGACGTGCCCGCGTTCGAGGCGGAGATCGAGCTCGAGGGCGTCGCCTGGATCGACGAGGGGTTCGCGGCGTGGATGATGGAGGCGGCCCAGCAGGCGCTGGCCTCGTACGCCGCGATGCTGCCGGCTTCGGCGCAGGCCGACACCGACTCCCACTATGCGGTCGCGCCGCCGCTCAGCGTCACCGAAACGCAGGAGGCGCTGCTCACGACGACGGGCATCGCGTGCCTGCAGGCGCGCAACGCCGGCTGGGTCGGCATGCCGCTCACGGCCGAGGTGGTCGTGGGGCTGCACCAGGAGATCTTCGGGCCGGTGTTCGGTGCGGCCACGCTGGGTCTGCGTCAGCCGCCGCCGCGCGGCTCGCACCTGCTCGATGACGGCGTCGACTTCCCGATCTGGGTACGCGGCGCCGGCACGCCCGAGCCGAAGGTGGTGACGCGTCGCGGCGCCCGCGCGAGCCAGGTGGCCCGCAGCGTGCGCGACGCGTGCGCGGCATTCGAGCGGGAGGCGCCCGACGCCATCGGCGATCCCGACCTCAGCGCCGCCGCGCTCGCCCGACTCTACGTGCGGCTGATCCGCATCCACCCGTTCACCGACGGCAACGGCCGCACCGCGTGGGCCGTGCTGCAGTTCGCCGCCGGCCGGCTGCGGTTCCCGTTCGTGCAGAGCTCTCCTACGATGGAGGCTCGCCTCGCGCTCGGCGACGCCATCCGCGACGGCAACAACGTCGGGCCGCTCGCTGAGCACATCAAACGCGCCGCGGCAGGGCCCAACCCGTTCGAGATCACCGCCGACACGCTGGTCGTCGGCGGCGAGCCGATGAGCCTCTCCACCGACGCCGGCGTGCTCACCGTGCTCCACGGCGCGCTCCAATCGGCGATCGCCTCGATGGACGACGCGCAGGCCGTCGAGGACGCCTTCCTCGGCGCCCTCGGCGAGCTCGGCATCGAGATCACGTTCGAGACCGAGGACGACGCCGGCGTCAGCTGACGGGCGCCCTCCAGCTCGGACGACTCGTCAGCTGACGGGTGGCGTCCGGAGCACCGCGCCATGACGGCGGTGCGCGGCGCTACAACGAGGCCATGCCCGAGCGCACGCCGGACGGCCGCTACATCGTCGTGAACGGACGCCGGTGGAGAGCCAGCGATCCCGGCCTCTCGCCCGAGCGGCGCGACGAACTCGTCCACGAGCTCATGGAGGCCCGGCGTGCGGTGAAAGCGGCGCTGAACGCAGGCGACGCCACAGCGGAGCAGCGCGCCAGGGCCCGGGTGCACCAGGCGAAGGTGGACCTGGGCGAGCGCGGCACGCCGTGGTGGGAGAAACCCCGCCACTGACCGCATCCGTCCGGACGCCCCACGCGAAGCGGCGCCCCGCCCGAGCATCCTCGGCGCATGGCTGCCACGCGGACCTTCACCTCCGACGACGAGCGCGTCGCCTTTGCCGCGCAACTCGGCTGGGACGTGCGCGCCCACGACGCCGACGAGCAAGCGGCGGCCGACCACTTCTCACGCGAGACGCTTGCGCGGGGCGGCTACGAGGAGCAGCTCGAGGGCGTCGATCAGGCCCTGCTCGACGAAGTGCGCGACGCCGTGCTCCGCCGCCAGCGCCAGTCGGCGGCGCCTGGGTCCTGACGTCGACTGGGTCCGGCGTCAGCCCTGTGGGAGCGAGTGGCTCCACAAGGGCGTCAGCGTGAGCGTGCCCGTGTGGAGGAAGCCCGGGATCGGGAACCGGATGGCGCTGTCGACCGTGGCCGTGCCGCCCGCCGACGGGAACGTGAAGGTGCGCGGCTTGAGGCCCACGAGCAGCGGACCTGGCGCCTTGGTCACCACGAGGATGTCTTGCGGGCAGCTGAAGTCGGCGGTGGAGTAGGCGGTCGCGTCCGCCGTGCCGAGGTCGAGCTGGAGCTGCACGGCCGCGCTCGACGCCACGGTGATGCGCGCACCCCACGACCCCGAGCCGGGGTAGATCGCCGACGCCGGGCAGCCACTCACGCGCGAGCGGAACACGTTGTCGGTGTAGGTGAACGGGCTCGAGCCCTTCCAGAGCGCGTAGGGCGAGGCGTCGGTCACCTTGGCCGTCGCCGAGCCGGCGATCGCGGCGGTGGAGTTGTAGGCCGCGTACTCGCCCCGCACCTTGAGGTTGAGGGCGACGCGGTAGCGGCGCGGGCGCTGGCAGATCCGCTCGGCGAGCGTCGCGGCGATGCGGCGCTCGTCGGTGAACATGCCCTTCCCGCGTGTGCGGATCACGCCCGTGAGCGTGTCGACCACATGACCGGTGGCCGGCTCGACGATCCGCACGGTGGCGGCGCTCGTGGCGGCGGTCGGGCCGCCGGCGAGCGCGCCCTGCACGACGAGCCGCGGCGCGGTGAGCTTGCGGCGGATCTTCGTCGAGCCGTCGAACGACGACGAGCGGCGCAGCGCGGAGGCGGAGCGGAGCGTCGGCAGCACGTCGTCGCCGGCCACCTGCACGGTGCTGCACGATTCGGCGCCCCGGAGATCGTCGGCGACGAGTGCCGTGAGGCCGGAGCCGAGCGTCGCGCGCGCCTGTGAGTCGCCCGTGAACTCGTCGAGGCGGTAGGCGATCCGCGTCGTCGCCGGGAGCGCGGCGGCAGCGGGCGCAGCGGGCGTCGCCTCGACGGGATCGAGCGCGGCGGGCTCGACCCGTTGCAGAGTGATCCGCAGGCCGCGGCGCACCTGCTTCGAACGCAGGCTCACGGCCACGAGCCGGTCACTCCGAGCGCCCCGGTCGCGCACCGAGGTGGCATGGAGGAGGTAGCCGCCGGCGGGCAGGCGCAAGCTGAACCGCCCGGTGGGGCTCACGTTGGCGACGCCCACGAGCCGGCCGGTGTTTACCGCGTAGGCCCGCACGCTCGCATCGCCGCTGCCTGGTTTCGGGAGCGGTCCGCGAACCGTGCCGGCAACGGTGCCGGAAGCCGCAGAGGCAGCGCCCGGAGCGGTGCCGATCGCCGCGCCGACGGCGGCGAGCAGGAGCACTGGGCGCACGAGCGCCGGGCGGCGCGCGGTCAGGCGGGGGACAGCCACCGAACGAGCGTATCGGGCGACGGCGGCTCGGCAGGCGGATCGACCAGCTTTCCGGCGCCCGGCCGACGACGGCATGCGGCCGGGCCGCGAGCGACCGGCCGGGTTTCCCGGTTGTGCGGTCGAGCGCGGTGGGCCACCGTGCAGTGCGTGGATCCGACGCCTCCGCTCCCCCCGATGACGCTCCCCGCCGGGCTCGGCCTCATCGACCTCCACGCGCATGTGCTGCCGGGGATCGACGACGGAGCCGCCGACCTCGACGACAGCCTCGCGATGGCCGACCAGGCGCTCGAGGACGGCATCACCGTGGTTTGCGCGACGCCGCACATCCACGACGACCACGATGTCGAGATCGACGCGCTGGCCGGACAGGTCGACGCGCTGAACCGTGTCCTGCGCGACGCTGGCCGGCCGCTCTCGATCGCGCGTGGCGGAGAGCTCTCCGCACCGCTCGCGGCACGCCTCGACGACGGCACCCTGCGGGCGGTCACGCTTGGCGGCAGCGGGCGCTGGGTGCTCGTGGAGCCGGGACCGGGGCCGATGGACGGGGCGCTCGACGAGTGCGTCGACGCGCTGCACGAGCGCGGGGTGCGGTGCATCGTCGCGCACCCCGAGCGGCACGCCGGCGCGGACGCCGCGCAACGCCTCACCGCGCTCGTCGAGCGCGGCGCCCTCGTGCAGGTGACCGCCGCGTTCCTCACCGGCGGGCACGGCGCCGCGCCCGTGATGCTCGACTGGGCCGCGCAAGGGCTCGTCCACCTCGTCGCGAGCGATGCGCACTCCTCGCGCGCCGGCCGCCCGCTCGCGATCCGCGCCGGGCTCGACGCACTCCTCAGCGTTCCGCGCCTCGCGGCTCACGGCACGTGGATCGCACGCGAGGCGCCGGCCGCGATCCTGGCGGGCGACGACGTCACCGTGCCGTTCTGACCGCCTCGCGTGCCGACCGGCTCTCCGACCACAGCGGCAGCGGCCGCAGCGTGACCGCACTCCGCAGCTCGTCGATCACCGCACGCGAACCCGTCCCGAGCCCACGCCGCAGGAAGTTCGCGGCCCCGGCGGCGGCGCCCGTGATGGCCGCCTCCTGCCAATCGGCGCCCTGGGCGAGCATCGCCGCCATGGCGCCCATCATCGAGTCGCCGCAGCCCTCGCGGAACCCGTACTCGAAGCTCGGCGCGGTGAGCTCCCATGCCCCGTCGTGCGCGAACACCAGCGCCGGGCGCTCGCCGCGCGTGATGATCACGAGCTGTGCACCGCGCGCCCGCAGCGCGCCGACGGCCGCGGCGAGATCGTCCAGCTCCTCCACGGCGCCGCAGACGAACTCGGCAAGCTCCCAGTCGTTGATCTTCACGATGTCGACACCACCGGCGAGCGCACCCTCGAGCCGTGGTGAGGAGAGGTCGGCGAGCACGCGTACGCCGTGCGGCCGCACGTCGGCGACGATCCGCTCGTAGAAGTCGGAGCCGAGCGCCTCGCCCGGGAAGGGGTTGCACAGCACGAGCACGCCGGAGCGCAGTGCCGACGCGATCGAGATCGTGGAGAGATCGTCGAGCTCGTGGCGCGTCGGGGCCGAGCTCAGCGCCTTGGCCACCGGCTCGTTGGGTCCCCTTCGGCGATCCATCACGTAGGCGCCGCTGCCGCTGGCCGTTGGGACGAGCTGGCATTCGCCGGGGAGCGCCTCGAGGAGCGGGCGGAGCATGTCGCCGGTTTCGCCCCCGAGGTAGCCGCAGAGCACCGGGTGGGCACCGAGCGCGCCGGCCATCCGCGCGACCCACACGCCCTGGCCGGCGGGGTGCAGATGGATCTCGTCGCTCCCGGCCGGGCCGGGTTCGATGCCGATCGCGAGCAGCGGGTGCGGGCCGAGGACGGTGATCGCGGGTGCGTCGGCGTCGGGCGTGGGCGCTGGGGCGGAGGGCGTGGGCACCCATCCAGCCTTGCGACGGCACGCGCGGGCAACATCCGCAGACCTCCGCGCCGTCGGGCGTGGGAGTCCGCACGCTTGCCGCCGGTCCGCGGTTGACCAAGCCCGCACGACCCGCCGACAGCCCGTCGTCGAGGCGCTCTGGACGGTTGACGCAAAAGTTCCACACGCCCCACGGGGACGCTGCTTGACTGGTCACATGGGCGTACGACCAGAGGATGCCGATCCCGCTGAGACCAGCGAGTGGATCGAGGCTCTCGACGCCGTCATTCGCGAGCGCGGCCCTGAGCGGGCCGCCGAGCTGCTCGGAGCACTCTTCGCCGACGCTCGCCTGAAGGGCCTGCACCCCGCCGACGATCTCTCGACGCCGTACGTGAACACGATCCCGGTGAGCCGGCAGCCGCCGCTCCCGGGCGACCCCGACGTCGAGTGGAAGCTGCGCTCGGCCGTGCGCTGGAACGCCCTTGCGACGGTGCTGCAGGCCAACCTCGAGAGCAGTGAGCTCGGCGGCCACATCGCGAGCTACCAGTCGGCGGCCACGCTCTACGAGACGGGCTTCAACCACTTCTGGCGCGGCCCCACCGAGGAGAACCGCGGCGACCTGATCTACATCCAGGGCCACTCCGCCCCGGGCATCTACGCGCGCGCCTTCCTCGAGGGCCGGCTCTCCGAGGCCGACATGCGCAGCTTCCGGCAGGAGTCGGGCGGTAAGGGCCTCTCGAGCTACCCGCACCCGTGGCTGATGCCGAGCTTCTGGCAGTTCCCGACCGTTTCGATGGGCCTCGGCCCGCTGATGGCGATCTACCAGGCGCGGTTCATGAAGTACCTCCAGGGCCGCGAGCTGCTGGCCCCGAGCGACCGCAAGGTGTGGGCGTTCCTCGGCGACGGCGAGACCGACGAGCCGGAGTCGCTCGGTGCCATCTCGCTGGCGGGCCGCGAGCGACTCGACAACCTCGTGTTCGTCGTCAACTGCAACCTGCAGCGCCTCGACGGCCCGGTGCGCGGCAACGGCAAGATCATCCAGGAGCTGGAGAGCATCTTCCACGGCGCCGGCTGGAACGTGATCAAGGTGATCTGGGGCTCCAAGTGGGACCGTCTGCTCGAGGACGACGAGGACGGCCTGCTCGTCCGCCGCATGGAGGAGGCCGTCGACGGCGAGTACCAGGTGTTCAAGAGCCGCGACGGCGCATTCGTGCGCGAGCACTTCTTCGGCAAGTACCCGGAGCTCGCCGACCGCGTGAAGGACTGGACCGATCAGGAGGTGTGGGATCTCAACCGCGGCGGGCACGACCCGAGCAAGATCCACGCGGCCTACGCCGAGGCCGTCGCCCATACCGGCCAGCCGACCGTGATCCTCGCCAAGACCGTCAAGGGCTACGGCATGGGTGCCTCCGGCGAGGGCCAGAACATCACCCACCAGCAGAAGCACATGACGCCGGAGACGATGAAGGCGTTCCGCACGCGGTTCCGGCTGCCGCTCACCGACGAGCAGGCCGAGGCCGGCGACTTCTACCTGCCCGAGCCCGACAGCCCGGAGATGCGCTACCTCAAGGAGCGCCGCGAGGCCGTCGGCGGCGCGCCGCTCCCGCAGCGCGTGACGACCAGCGCGAAGATCGAGGTGCCCGATCGCTCGATCTTCAAGGCGATGCTCGAGGGCACCGGCCCGGACCGCCAGATCTCGACGACGATGGCGTTCGTCCGCATCCTCTCGGCGCTGCTGCGCGACAAGGGCATCGGCCCGAACGTGGTGCCGATCGTGCCCGACGAATCACGCACCTTCGGCATGGAGGGCATGTTCCGCCAGCTCGGCATTTGGAGCCAGGTGGGCCAGCTCTACACGCCCGAGGATGCCGGCGCGCTGATGTTCTACCGCGAGGACGAGCACGGCCAGATCCTCCAGGAGGGCATCAACGAGCCGGGGGCGATGAGCTCCTGGATCGCGGCCGCGACGAGCTACGCGAACCACGGCATCCAGATGGTGCCGTTCTACATCTACTACTCGATGTTCGGCTTCCAGCGGATCGGCGATCTTGCCTGGGCCGCCGGCGACAGCCGCGCCCGCGGGTTCCTCCTCGGCGGCACCTCCGGCCGCACCACGCTCAACGGTGAGGGCCTCCAGCACGAGGACGGCCACAGCCACATCCAGGCGGGCCTGATCCCCAACTGCGTCGCCTACGACCCCACCTACGCGTACGAACTCGTCGTGATCATCCACGACGGCCTGCGCCGCATGGTGGGCGAGCAGGAGGACGTCTTCTACTACCTCACCGTGATGAACGAGAACTACGAGCAGCCCGCGCTGCCGGAGGGCTCGGAGGAGGGCATCCTGCGCGGGATGCACCGCATCGCCGAGGCCGGCGATGGCAGCGCCAAGGTGCAGCTGCTGGGCTCCGGTTCGATCCTGCGCGAGGTGATCGCCGGCGCCGACCTGCTCCGCGAGCACTGGGGCGTGGAGAGCGACATCTGGAGCGTCACGTCGTTCACCGAGCTGCGCCGCGAGGCGCTCGAGGTCGAGCGCAGCAACCGTCTGCGCGGCGCCGACGGCCTCGCGAAGCCCGAGCGGGCCTACGTGCAGGAGCAGCTCGATGAGGCGCCCGGCCCCGTGATCGCCGCAACAGACTATGTGCGCTCGTTCGCCGATCAGATCCGCCCGTGGGTGAAGGCGCCCTACAGCGTGCTCGGCACCGACGGCTACGGCCGCTCCGATTACCGCGCCCGTCTGCGCCGGTTCTTCGAAGTCGACCGCCACCACGTGGCGCTCGCCGCGCTCACGGAGCTCGTGCGGCTCGGCGAGCTCGAAGACAAGGTGCTCGCCGAGGCGATCGAGAAGTTCGACATCGACACCGACTCGGAGGCCCCGTGGCTCCGCTGAACGAGGCGACGCGATGAGCGAGGTAGCGGTCCCCGACATCGGCGACTTCACCGATGTCCCGGTCGTCGAGGTGCTCGTCGCCGTCGGTGACACCATCGCGATCGACGACCCGATCGTCGAGCTCGAGTCCGACAAGGCCAGCTTCGAGGTGCCGAGCACCGCCGCCGGCACGATCACCGCGCTGAAGGTGCAGATCGGCGACAAGGTGAGCGAGGGCGACGTGCTCATCGAGGTCGACGAGGCGGGCGGTGACGCCGCCACGGTGCCCGTTGACGGCGAGGGCGGCACCTCGGACACCGCCGCTGAAGCCTCGGAGACGGTGCCCGCTCCGAACGACGCCCCGGGCCCCGAGCCCGAGCAGGCGGCGGCCGGCCCGGCCGATGCCAGCGGCGGGAGTGCCGTCGATCGCGCGACGGGCGCCAAGGCCGTCGATGCCAGCCCGAGCGATGCCCCGGTCTACGCGAGCCCCGTCGTGCGCCGCCTCGCGCGTGAGCGCGGGATCGATCTCGCGCAGGTCACGGGCACCGGGGAGAAGGGCCGCATCACGAAGGCGGATGTCGAGGGCTTCACCCCCGGCACGTCGGCGCCGGCGGGCGGCGCAGCTGCCGCGGCCGACGACGCGCTCGGTCTCGCCCCGTGGCCGGTCGTCAACTTCGAGAAGCTCGGGCCCGTCACGCGGGAGCCGCTCACGAAGATCCAGAAGCTCAGCGCCGCCAACCTCGCGCGCAACTGGGTGCGGATCCCGCACGTCACCCACAACGACGAGGCCGACATCACCGACCTCGAGACCTTCCGCAAGCAGCTCAACAGCGAGCAGAGCGACGTGAAGGTGACGATGGTCGCGCTGTTGCTGAAGGCGAGCGTCGCGTCGCTGCAGGCCTATCCGCGCTTCAACAGCTCGCTCGACGGCGACGAGCTCGTGGTCAAGCACTTCTACAACGTGGGTTTCGCTGCCGACACGCCGAACGGCCTCGTCGTCCCGGTCGTCAAAGACGTCGACCAGAAGGGCATCCTCGAGCTGGCCGGCGAGGTCGGCGAGCTCTCCGCCAAGGCGCGCGCGGGCAAGCTGATGCCCGCGCAGATGAGCGGCGGCAACTTCTCGATCTCGTCGCTCGGCGGGATCGGCGGCACGAGCTTCACGCCGATCGTCAACGCCCCCGAGGTCGCGATCCTCGGCGTCGTGCGCTCGGCGACGAAGCCGCAGTGGGACGGCAAGGCCGGCGTCTTCGTGCCGCGGCTGATGCTCCCGCTCTCGCTCTCCTACGACCACCGGGTGATCGACGGCGCTCTCGCTGCGCGCTTCGTCGTCCACCTCAAGGGCGTGCTCGAAGACTTCCGCCGGGTGCTCCTCTGATCTCCATGCCGACGACCGACCGCGAGGCCCGCCGATGAGCACCCTCACCGAAGTCCCCGTTCCCGACATCGGCGATTTCACCGACGTGCCCGTGGTCGAGGTGCTCGTGGCCGTCGGCGACACGGTCGCGCTCGAGGACCCGCTCGTCGAGCTCGAGAGCGACAAGGCGAGTTTCGAGGTGCCCAGCACCGCCACTGGAACGATCAAGGAGATCAAGGTCGCGATCGGCGACAAGGTGAGTGAGGGCACCGTGCTCGTGGTCGTCGAAGGTGACGGCGACGGTGGGGGCGACGCGCCGAAAAACGAGCCCAAGGCCGAGACGCCGGACGGCGAGCCGAAAACCGACGCAACGCCCGGCGACGAGCACGCGGTCAGCGCGGACGCGCCTGCCCCCGACGCCGCGCCAGCCGCAGCCCCCGCCGACGACTTCGAGCGCTCCGAGACGCACGCACAGGTGCTCGTGCTCGGCTCCGGCCCGGGCGGCTACTCGGCGGCGTTCCGCGCCGCCGACCTCGGCCTCGATGTGATCATGGTCGAGCGCTACCCATCGCTGGGCGGCGTGTGCCTGAACGTCGGCTGCATCCCGAGCAAGGCGCTGCTGCACGTGGCGAAGGTGATGGCCGAGGCGGCCGAGCTCACCGCCGACGGTGCCGTCGCGTTCGCCGAGCCCGAGGTCGACCTCGACGGCCTGCGTGCCCACAAGGACGGCGTCGTCGGCAAGCTCACGCAGGGCGTCGGCGGGATGGCAGCGCGTCGGAAGGTGCGAGTGCTCCACGGCGAAGGCCGGTTCACCTCGCCGCACCACCTCGAGCTCACGCCGACCGGCGACGGCGTCGCCCCCGACCTCCAGACGATCAGCTTCGACCACGCGATCATCGCTGCCGGATCGAAGGTGGTTCGCATCCCCGGCATTCCGTACGAGGATCCGCGCGTGTGGGACTCCACGGCAGCGCTCGAGCTGCGCGAGATCCCCGACCGCCTGCTCGTGGTGGGCGGCGGCATCATCGGGCTCGAGATGGCGACCGTCTACGACGCCATCGGCTCGAAGGTCACGGTCGTCGAGCTGTCGCCCGACCTGATCCCCGGCTGCGACCGCGACCTCGTAAGGCCGCTCCAGAAGCGCATCGAAGGCCGGTACGCCGCGATCCACACGAACGTGAAGGTCGACCACATCGAGGCCACCGACGATGGCCTGGTCGCCACGTTCGCCGCCGCCGAAGAGGGCAAGCCAGCCCCGGAGCCGGCGACCTTCGACGCGGTGCTCGTCGCCGTCGGCCGCGCGGCGAACGGCAACGACCTCGGCCTCGACACCACCGGCGTGGAGGTGAACGAGCGCGGGCAGGTCCCCGTCGACCTCCAGCGCCGCACCAACGTGCCGCACCTCTACGCCATCGGCGATCTCACGCCCGGCCCGATGCTCGCCCACAAGGCCTCGCACGAGGCGCACGTTGCCGCGGAGGCCATCGCCGGTGAGGCGGGTGCGGCCTTCGACGTGCGCGGGATCCCGAGCGTCGCCTACACCGATCCCGAGATCGCCTGGGTCGGCCTCACCGAGACGCAGGCCAAAGCCGACGGCACGCCCTATGAGACCGCGGTGTTCCCGTGGGTGGCGAGCGGCCGCGCCCTCTCACTCGGCGGCAGCGGCTCCGCGGGCCGTACGAAGCTCCTCGTCGACCCCGAGAGCCGCCGCGTGCTCGGCGCCGGCATCGTCGGCCCGAATGCCGGCGAGCTGATCGCCGAGCCCGGGTTCGCGCTTGAGATGGGTGCCGACGTCGCCGACCTCGCCCTCACCGTGCACGCGCACCCGACGCTCTCCGAGAGCGTCGGTCTCGCCGCCGAGGTGGCCGAGGGGACGGTCACCGACCTTCCGCCGCAGCGCAAGCGCGCGAAGGGCTAGGAGCGCCGCCCGCGGTCGGAACACTCGGTTCCGTCGGCTGATCGGGTCCAGACCCCATCACGCTCCGGAGCGTCGCATGCGCCAAATCTGGACGCGCGCGCCAAGTCTCAACGCGCGTTGAGCAGGAAGTTGGGGAAAGGTGTGAGGACGGTGGGAAACCCGTCTCACGACTGAAGTGAGACATGCTGTCCGCCGACAGGAGTGGTGAGCATGGCAACTCCTCTGACCAGTCGATGACCGTCCCGGTTCGTGTGCAGACGCCGCGAATTGCGGTGACGGGTGCGACCGGTGAAGTGGGGAGCCGGGTCGCGATGCTCCTCGCTGAGCGTGGCGTGGCGCAGCGGCTCCCGGTTCGGGCCGCTCGCCACGCACCACGCCCAGCGTACGCGGACGTCGTCGAGGTGGGGGGCTACTCCGACCGCCGCGGCCTGCGTGCCGCCCTCGACGGCATCGAGACCTTCCTGATCATCCCCGGCCGCGAGCCCGCCGCCGTCGATCACTACCGGGCCGCCGTGAGCGTCGCCGCCGAGGCCGGGGTGCAGCGCATCGTTCACCTCTCGCGAGTTGGCGCCGCGCCCGATGCCACCTTCTCCGATGCGCGCGACCACTGGCAGATCGAAGAACATGTCAGGGCCAGCGGCCTCGACTGGACGATCGCCCGGATGAACCTCGTCATCGACCGCCTCCCGACGCTCGTCCGCAAGACCGGCGAGATCTGCGGCCCCGCCGGCACCGGCCGAGCCGCGGCCATCGCCCTGGAAGACGTTGCGCTCTCACTCGCCGCCCTCGTCACGGGCGACGGCCACGAAGGCCAGGTCTACGAGCTCACGGGCCCCGAATCGCTCACCTTCCGCGAGGTCGCCGGCGCGATGAACCGCTCCGGCCGCCACACCATCAAGTACGTGCCCCAGACCGACGAGGAGGCCACGGCCATGGTCTCCTCGCTCGACATCTCCGACGAGGAGAAGGTCCGTCGGCTCACCGCCTTCGCGGCCGCCCGCGAGGGCGCACTCGAGCACGTCACCGGCGACGTCGCCTACCTCACCGGCCACAGTCCGACGAACCTCGCCGACTGGCTGCGCACGCACCCATTTGCACTCGTGCACGTGGGCGCGATCATCTAAAAGCGTCGATCCTGCTTCTCTGAGGCGTGGATCGTGCGTGCGCTGGGCCGCCGATGAGACGCAGGTGTAGCCCTGCTACATCGAGGAACAGCGGTGGCTCAGCGTGCGTGCGAGGCGCTCCTCAGAGGAGCAGGATTATTTCTGGCCGACGACGACGGCGAGGTCGGCGCCGGACCAGGTGGTCTTGGGCGTGAAGCCGGCCTGGCTGATGCGCTCGACGAGGGTCTCGAGGCGGTCGGGCGCGCGGTCCTGGAGTGGCGGGCTGCCAGGCAGCTCGATGCCGGGGGTGACGGCGTCGCCGATCACGAGCCGTCCTCCGCTGCGGAGGGCGCGGTGGGCGCGGCTGAAGAACTGCGAGCGGTCGATCGGGCGCATCGTGTGGACGGAGAGCGCGGAGACGATGAGGTCGAACGGGCCGTGCGGGAGTGGCTCGTAGAGGTCGCCGAGCCGGAAGTCGGCGTGGTCGCCGAGCTGGTCGCGGGCGATCTGGAGGAGTTCGGCGTCGGGATCGATGGCGATCACGCTCGCCTCGGGGTGGGCCAGCAGCAGGCGGCGGCTCGTCTCTCCGGTGCCGGTGCCGAGGTCGAGGATGCGGGCGACCGCCAGACCATCGGTGGCGTGGACCACTTCATCCTGCAACCGGTCGTACTCCGGAAGCTCGCGGCGGATGACTTCCAGGTACGCGGCTGATGCTTGGCTCGGCTCGCGCATGCATGGACGGTAGAGAGCGGCGTCACGCCAGTCTGTGAGATGTGCAGCACACGGCCTAGCGTGAGTGGCATGACCCTCTCGCTCCCCCGCGTCACGCTTGGCGGCAACGTCTTCGGTTGGACGGCCGACGAGGCGCAGTCGTTCGCCGTGCTCGATGCGGCACACGCCGCCGGCCTCACGTCGATCGATACCGCCGACGTGTACGCCGCCTGGGTGAACGGTGGGGCCGGCGGGCAGTCGGAGGAGATCATCGGCCGGTGGCTCGCGGCGCGGCCAGGCGTCCGCGACGACGTGGTGATCGCGACGAAGGCCGGCAAGCTCCCGGCGCTCAAGGGCATCCGCCCCGAGGTGCTCCGCGAGGCGCTGGCCGGGTCGCTGGGCCGGCTCGGGGTCGACATGATCGACCTCTTCTACCTCCACGACGACGACGGCGGCGACCTGCGCGACACGCTCACCCAGCTCGACGCGTTCGTGCGCGAGGGCAAGGTGCGGGCACTCGGCCTCTCGAACTTCTCCGCCGACCGCATCGACGAGGCGTTCGCGGTCGTCGCCGATGCCGGCCTCACAGCGCCCGAGGTGCTGCAGCCTGAGTACTCGCTCGTCTCCCGCGACTTCGAGGGGGAGCTGGCGCCGGCGGCTGAGCGCCACGGCCTCGCCGTGGCGCCGTACTACGCCCTCGCCAGCGGCTTTCTCACGGGCAAGTACCGGCCGGGAGCCGATGTCGACTCCGTGCGCCGCGGTTCGGCCGGCGCCTACCTCGACGATGTCGCGGCGATCGCGACGCTGGAGCGGCTCGACGAGGTCGCCCAGATCCACGACGTGCCGGTCGCGTCGGTAGCGCTGGCCTGGCTCGCCGCACAGCCGACGGTCGTGAGTCCGATCGCGAGCGCGCGCACGGTCGAGCAGGTCGGCCCGCTCGCGACGGCCCTCACGCTCGAGCTCACCACGGCGGAGCTCGCGTCGCTGTCGGCGGCGAGCGCGGCGATCGGTCTCGCCGTGTGAGACTGCGCCCGGTGCGCGGTCGGGCTAGACCGAGCCGCCGCGCATCATCGCGAGCGGCCGCGAGCTGCTCGCACGCACGACGAGCTCGGGCGCGCGGGTGGTCGACTGCGGCGTGGTGCCCGTCTCGATCGCGCTCAGCAGTGCAGCGGCGGCAAGCTCGCCGAGTTCGGCCTGTGGCGAGCTGACGGTCGTGAGCTGCAGCGCCTTGGCGGCGGCGACGTCGTTGAAGCCGACGACGGCAACATCGCTGCCCGGCACGAGCCCGGCGGCCCGCAGCGCGCTCACGGCGCCGAAGGCGGTGAAGTCGTTGCCGCAGCAGAACACGGCCGTGAAGCTGCGGCTGCGGCCGAGGAGGCGCTCCATGCCCACCTGCCCGCTCTCGGTGTGCAGGCCGCCGTACTCGGTGAGGTGCTCGGGTACCTCGAGGCCGTGCTCGCGCACCACGTCGCGGAAGCCCTGGGCGCGGTCGAACGACACCGCCGAGTAGTCGGGGCCCGTGAGGAGGGCCAGCTCGCGATGACCCTGCTCGATGAGGTGCTCGGCGACGAGCCGGCCGCCGGCGTAGTCGTCGCAGAGCATCGCGGGGTGGCCGGGGGCATTGCGCATCGCGAGCACGTAGGGCACGCCGAGCGTGGCGATCCAGTCGGCGTAGGCGCCGTCGCGGTGGGCGTCGGCGATGATCAGCCCGTCGACGCGCCGCGAGAGCAACAGCCGCACGCGCTCGCGCTGGGTCTCGGGATCGTCGGCCGTGGCGGCCACGAGCACGTCGAAGCCGCCGCGCAGCGCGACCTTGTCGACCTGCTGGTAGATGATCGCCTGCACCACGTCGGTGAGTGAGTGGGCGACCATGCCGATCACGCCGGAGCGGCGGGTGCGCAAGCTCGACGCGACGGGGTCGGGGAGGTAGCCGAGCCGCTCGGCCGCGGCGTGCACGATGGCGGCCGTCGGGCTCTCGTGGGCGTCGCGCCGCAGGGCCCGGGAGACGGTGGACACGCTCAGGCCCGTCGCATCGGCGATCGTGCGCAGCGTCGGCCGCGCCTGCGCCTGGGCGTCGTCGTGTGGGCGGGGTGGGCGCATGGCGTCTCCCGCAGAGCCTGGCAGGTCTGGCGCCAGGCCGCCGAGGTGGAGGTGACCGCTCAGACCGGGGCCGTCTTCGGCGGTGGTGGCGAGAACTCGCCGTACTTGCTGGTGCTGAGGCCGAGATCGACGAGCGAGCGGGCCATCACGGTAGCCGCGGCAACCCCGTCGACGACGGGCACGCCGAGGTCGGCGGAGAGCCTGCGGCAGAGATCGGCCATGCCGGCACAGCCGAGCACGATCACGTCTGAGCGGTCGGCCGCGAGGGCCTCGCGCGACTTCGCGAGCATCTTCTCGTAGGCCTCAGGATCGGTCTCGAGTTCGAGCACGGCGATACCGGTGGCGTGCACGCCGTGGCAGTGACGCTCCAGGCCGTACACCTCGGCGAGGTGGCGGGTGTGGGGCGCCGAGCGCTCGAGCGTGGTGATCACGCTGAAGCCGCGGCCGAGGTAGGCGGCGGCGCGCATCGCGGCTTCGGCGATCCCGACGACGGGCCCAGCGGCGATCTCGCGGGCCGCGAGGAGCCCCGGATCGCTGAAGCACGCGATCACGTAAGCGTCGACGCCGGCCGCCTCGCCGGCTCGCACCTCGGCGAGCAGGCCCGGGAGGCACATGGCCTCATCCTCGTGGCCCTCGATCGAGAGGGGCCCCGTGGCGTTGGAGACGGCGTCGATGGTGACGCCCGGGCCGGCGACGGCCCGGGCGCTCTCACCGATGATCTCGGTCATCGAGTCGGTCGCGTTGGCGTTGATGACCTTGATCAGCATGGGGTGGCGATGGGTCGTCCTCCGCCTACGCGGTGGCGACCGCCTCGCTCTCCTTGTTCTCGTCGGCGATGCCGGCGACGTTGTACTTCAGCGCGAGGTAGTAGTAGCTCACGTAGCCGAGGGCACAGCCGAGGAACCAGCTGTAGTCCGGCAGCCAGGTGATCACGTCGCCCAGCTTCGGGATCACGACCGAGAGGATCGAGATCGCGCCGGAGAACACGACCGCCTGCACGGCTGCCGGGTTGTAGCCGTTCTTGTACCAGTAGGTGCCCGACTCGCTCATCGTGAAGAGGTCGTCGACGATCACCTTCTGCTTGCGCACGACGTAGTAGTCGGCGATCAGGATCCCGAACAGCGGGCCGATCAGGGCGCCGAGCATGCCGAGCGTCCAGAAGATCGCGTCAGCGTTCGAGTACCAGTTCCACGGGGTGAGGATGATCGAGCCGAAGGCGGCGATCATCCCGCCCATCCGCCAGCTGATCTTCTGCGGGTTCACGTGCGAGAAGTCGAACGCGGGCGAGATGAAGTTGGCGACGATGTTGATGCCGACGGTCGCGATCACGAACGTCATGCCGCCGAGCAGCACCGCGAACAGCGTGTCGATCTTCTCCACCGTGTGCACCGGATCGGTGATCAGCTCCCCGAACACCGGCACCGTCGCGGAGGCCGTGAGCACCACGAGCAGCGAGAAGATGACGAAGTTCACGGGCAGGCCCCAGAAGTTGCCCTTCTTCACCGATTCGAAGCTGTTGCCGTATCGAGCGAAGTCGCCGAAGTTCAGCATCGGGCCGGAGAAGTACGACACCACCAGGGCGATCGCTCCGAGCATCGCGCCGATCTGGGCGCCGGTCGAGAGCTCCTTGTCGGACAGGCTCAGGCTGACGTTCCAGTCGGCCTTCGCGAGCATGTAGATGCAGAGCACGATCATCACGACGTAGACGGCCGGGCCGCAGAAGTCGATGAACTTGCGGATCGACTCCATGCCACGCCAGAACACCGCGGCCTGCGCGACCCAGAGGATCGCGAAGGAGAGGTAACCGAGGTAGGAGAGCCCCAGGAATCCGTGCTGGTTCACGTCCGCGTAGGGGATGAGCCCCGGGAAGATCTTCATGAACACGATGTTCAGGGAGGTCGCCGCGAGGAACGTCTGCACGCCGTACCAGGCCACCGCGATCAGGCCGCGGATGATGGCCGGGATGTTGGCTCCGAGCACGCCGAACGACGCGCGCGAGATCACCGGGTAGGGCACCGCCGCCACCTGGCTGGGCTTGGCGACGAGGTTGCAGAAGAACTGCACGATGCAGATGCCCACGATCAGGGCGATGAACACCTGCACGGCGCTCAGGCCGAGTGCGAACAGCGAGCCGGCGGTGACGTACCCGCCGACGCTGTGCACGTCGCTCATCCAGAACGCGAAGATGTTGTAGGTCTTCCAGCTCTGGTTCTCGAGCGGCGCGAGATCTTCGTTGGCGAGACGTGGGTGGTACCCCTTTTTCACCCAGCCGGCGCCCGGCGGGTAGCCGGCAGCCTCCACGAGGTCGTCGTGGACGGGGCCGGGCGGCGGGATGGCACCGGATGAACTACTCATCGCAGGCCTCCTTCGGTGGGCTGAACGCGGCGCGCGGCCGTGGGAGCGGACGCGCTGGTGGACTTGGTGTGTGGCGGGATCACGGGGTCACCGGTGGATCGAGGCGGGCACGACGATGGGGCGCCTGGATCGTGCTCGCGAAGGCCGCGCAACCTGAATGACAAACGGGCCAACGATTGCGCGCAACCGTTGGCCCGTTGTCTAGATCACCTGCTACTGGGCGTTTTTCCGAGTTGCAATCGATTGCAACGTCGTTGCGTGTGTGCGCAAGTCACGCCCGCCCGTGAGGCGCGACCGGGGGACGTCCGTGCCGTGGGCGGCGGCGTCGCGTCGCGCTCAGAGCGGGCGGTGCGGGGCGACCGCCCCGGGCGTGGGCGCGTCGGCCGGTGTGCCCTCGAGGCGGTCGGCGAGGCCGAACGAGCGGAAGAGGCGGCCGTCGGTCTCGAGGAAGAACGTGACATCGGCGAGGAGGCCGTCGGCGTCGAACACCGGCACCCCGATCGCCCACGGCGTGGCGCCGCCGTCGCGGTACTGCGCGAAGCCGGGCCGGCCGTTCACGCTGAGCGGGATCACCTTCGAGCCGGCGCAGCCGGCGCCCGCGCCCTGCATCCAGATGAGGAGCTCGGCCTTGCCGCGCAGCCATAGCGGGTAGGGCGGCATCGACTGGGTGACATCGTCGCGCATGAGCGCGGCCAGCGCCTCCATGTCGTAGCGCTCGAAGGCATCCAGGAAGCGCCCGAGGAGCTCGGTGCTGGCCTCGTCGGCGGTCTGCGGGGCGAGCTCGAGCGGCTCGAGGTCGCGGCTCTCGAGCGTGGCTCGTGCGCGCTGAAGAGCGCTGTTCACCGAGGCGGTCGTGAGGTGCAGCAGTTCGGCGACCTCGGCGGCGCGCCAGCCGAGCACGTCGCGGAGGATCAGCACCGCGCGCTGGCGCGCAGGGAGGTGCTGGAGAGCGGCGACGTAGGCGAGCCGCACGCTCTCGCGGGCTTCGGTCGCGATCGCCGGATCGGCGCCGAGCACGAGCGCATCGGGCGCCGGGCCGACCCACAGGGCCTCCTCGGTCGGCGGCTCCTTGAGCATGCCCTCGGCGGTGGTCGCTGGGCCGAGGTCCATCGGCACCGCGCGGCGCTTCGTGGCCTGGAGCGCGTCGAAGCAGACGTTGCTGGCGATCTTGTAGAGCCACGTGCGCAACGCGGCGCGGCCCTCGAAGCGGTCGATGTTGCGCCAGGCGCGCGTGAGCGTCTCCTGGACGGCGTCCTCGGCATCGGGGAGTGAGCCGAGCATCCGGTAGCAGTAGCCCGTGAGCTCGCGGCGGTGGTGCTCCAGGCCGGCTTCGATCGTGGGTCCGGACGACGGGCCCGGGCTGTGCGGCGAGGTCGGCGCGGACATGCCCAAAACCCTAGACGGGCTCCGCGCGAAATACGACCGATGACTTTTGCGCGCACGGTCGGTCTATCCCTGTGACGCAGTCGTATCCCGCGCCCTTGGAGTCACCGATGTCCGACCGCATGCTCTTTCTCAATCTCCCCGTCCGCGATCTGCCCGCGTCGCTGCGCTTCTTCGAGTACCTCGGCTTCGCGTTCGACCCCAAGTTCACCGACCAGTCGGCGGGGTGCATGGTGCTCTCGGAGTCGTCGTTCGTGATGCTGCTGCAGCGCGAGCGCTTCGCCGAGTTCGCGGTGAAGCCCCTGGCTGAGGCGAAACAGTCGACTGCGGCGATGATCGCCGTCTCGGCCCCCGATCGCGCGGGCGTCGACGCGCTCTGCGACGCCGCCCTGGCCGCCGGCGCCGCCCCCGCGGCCGATCCCATCGATCACGGCTTCATGTACGGGCGCAGCTTCTTCGACCTCGACGGCCACCACTGGGAGGCCGTCTGGATGAGTCCCGAAGCCGTCGAGACCGGCCCGGCGGAGATCGCCGAGCGGGCCGCTTGAACGCGCCGGGCGTCGCCCAGCGGTCGTCCGTGCGACCGGTCAGCGGCGCTCGCGCTCGCGGTCTGGCATGGGTCGTCCGGTGAATTGGGCCGCCCGAGGGCCCGACCGATCGGACAACCCATGCGCTGGTGCCGCGGCTTTGGTTGGTCGAGGGTCTTGATGGGGTGATCGAGGGGCACCGAGGGCGCAAAGGCGCTGACGGCCGCTCGGCGCGGGCGGGCGGCCGTGAGCCGGCGGCCGGCCGGGGCCAGCTCGGTGGGTCCGTAGTCGCCCACTCGCCGGTTTGGGGCATCACCCGACCCCTGGCACCCTCACGGGGTGCCGGGCGTCGGGGTATCGCTGGTTGGCGCGTTTTGTGTACCCGCTCGCGCATACAAGCCGCGTGTCCGTGCCACGCAACCCGTCGTGGCGATGAGATTTGCGGCAAATAGGCATGGCTAACCCTCAACTAGAGGGTTAGATCATCCGGCGTCGGGCCGCCCAGCGGGTGAGCTCGTTGCGGTTGGAGAGCTGGAGCTTGCGCAGCACGTTGCTCACGTGGGATTCGACGGTCTTCACGGAGACGACGAGGCGGGCCGCGATCTCCTTGTAGGTGTAGCCGCGGGCCAAGAGCAGGAGCACCTCCTGCTCGCGCGCCGTGAGCTGGTCGAGTTCGGGGTCGCCGCTGCCCGAGGGGCCACCCGAGGGGTCGTCGCCGCTGAAGGCATCGAGCACGAATCCCGCGAGCCACGGGCTGAACACGGCGTCGCCGTCGGCGATGCGGTGGATCGAGTCGGTGAGCTCGGTCGGCCCGATCGACTTGGTCACGTAGCCGCGGGCGCCGGCGCGAATCGTCGCGACCACGTCGTCGGCGGCATCGCTCACGGAGAGCGCGAGGAACTTCACGGCTGGGCGCGTGGCGTGCACGGGCGCGATCACGGTCTGGCCGCCACCGTCGGGCAGGTGCACGTCGAGGAGCACGACGTCCGGCTCGAGATCGGCGATGAGCGGGATCGCCTCCTCGACGCTCCCCGCCTCGCCGACCACCTGGATCGTCGGCCCGAGCCCGGCACGCAGGCCGGCACGGAAGATCTCGTGGTCGTCGACGATGACGACGCGTCGGAGAGGAAGACTCATCGGATTCTTCCGCGCCGGTGGCGAAGCAGGCTCACGCTCCCGATCCTCCCGGATGCCGCGGCAGCCGGAGCTCCACCTCGGTGCCGGCGCCCGGGCTCGTGGTGATCGCCGCCGTGCCGCCGTGTCGCTGCACGCGCTCGATGATCGAGCTGCGCACGCCGCGGCGGTCATCCGGCACGGCCTCCAGGTCGAAGCCGGCACCGCGATCGCGCACATAGAGCTCGAGGGCTGCGGGCGTGACGCGCGCGAGCACGGAGATGCGGTCGGCGCCGCTGTGACGGGCCGCGTTCACCATCGCCTCGCGGGCGGCCTGTACGAGGGCGGTGGAGTCGTCGTCGAGTGGGGCGTCGGTCGGCTGGACGAGGTCGACCGGCACGCCGTGCAGTCCCTCGACCTCCTCGACGGCCTTGCGCAGCGCGCTCGCCAGGGTCTGCGGGCCCTCAGGGTCTTCGCCGCCGTAAAGCCAGGCGCGGAGCTCGCGCTCCTGGCTGCGCGCGAGGCTCTGCACGCGCGGCGATGCGTCGTCGAGGCGCTGGAGCAGCGCGAAGGTCTGCAGCACCGAATCGTGGAGGCGCGCGGCGACGGTCGCGCGCTCATCGGCCCGGATGCGCTCGAGACGCTCGGCATCGGCGTCGCGGCGGGCGCGCAGAAGCGACGGGCCGAACGCAAGCGCCGCGGCGGTGGAGACGATCGCGGCGACGACGACGCCCACGCCGAGCGAGCTCACGCCATCCGGCCGCAGGCTCAGCAGCGCGCCGGCTGCGAGCAGCACGAGGCCGACGAGGATCCGCACGCCCGAGGTGACGCTCGTGCGCGGCGTCTCGCGCTCATCCAGGCGGGCGACGACGGCACGCCACAGCAGGCCTGCGCCGACGGCCCCGAGCGTCGCGACCGTGACGACCCCGGGCGCGGGGGCCAGTCCGACGGCCGAGAGCAGTGCGGCGGCGCCGGCGAGCATGAAGGCGAAGCCGCCGCCGATCGCCCAGCGGCGCAGCAGCGGGCGCGCGTGCGCCGGCGGCGCCGTGCCGGTGGCGGGCGCGGGCAGGCCGACGGCGAGGCCGACGTAGGCGAGCAGCCCGACTCCGCCGATAGCGCTCGCGCCGACGAATGCGAGGCGTAGCGCTGGCGGGTCGATGTCGAGCCACCGTCCGAGGCCTGAGCAAACGCCGGCGACGACGCGATCGTCGTCGCTACGGCTCGCTCGCGGACGCGCACCCACCGTTCGTCCGGGCGTCACGCCCGCGGGAGAGACGGCGACCACACCCTCGGCCCCACGACCCCAGGCAAGGGCGGCGAGGCCGACGAGCAGCAGGAGCATCCCGGCGAAGCCCGCGGGATCGACGGCGATCGCCCCCGTCGCGGCCATGAGGACCGTGACGAGGGTGACCAGTGCCGCCGCTGCGGGCGCGAACGCGTGCTCGTTCACCGCACCACGCGGGGGTCGTCCGGGGAGCCGCCGGGCACGCCCTCGGTGAAGGGCTCGTCGCGGCGGCCGCCGCTCCAGAAGCCGAGATCGGTTTCGGCGAGCACATTCAGCTGGCTCACGTCACGGTCGCGGCCGGAGAGCACGCGCGCGTTGATGCCGCGGCCGCGCAGGTCGAGCACGATCACGGGCGCCGACGCGCTGGCCGAATCCGCCGCGCCGTTCTCGCGGGCCGTCACTGCCAGGGCCGACGCGTTCGAGGGCGCGGTGGTGAGGATCCGGGCGCCGCGCGGCACGGCGACGTTGAGTTCGCCGAATCCGAGCCGGGCGTGCACGGTGACCCGCTGGCCGGGCTGCAGCTCGAGCGGGCGCAGATCGATGTCCATCTGGCCGACGCCGAGGATGAACGGGTCGCGGAGCTCGGTCGGGGTGCTCACGCGGAACTCGCGCTCGCCGATGCCGTCGTCGATCACGCCGCCGAACTGTCCCACGCCGATCGAGCTGATGCCGAGTGCGGCGGCAAGCAGCACGAGCAGGCCCGCCCCGAGGTAGCTGGGGCGCAGGATCGCGATCGTTACCGCGCCGGCAGCCGAGACGACGGCCATGACGGCGAGCATCACCGACCAGCTCGACGCCTCAGCGTCGACGGCCCCGCCGGCGAGGAGGATCGCGAAGATCGCGGGCACCATCGCCACGGCGCCGAGCACGGGCATCGTGAGCCCGGGGCGCTTCGGGCCCTGCGGGGGCACGGTCGTCCCGCGCACGAACGTCGGTGGCTCGTTCGGCGGGGGCGGGGTCGAGCCGCCGGCGGGTGCAGCGCCGGCGGCGTCAGGCGTGGTCGCCGGCGCGGACGGGCCGAACACGGTCGTGGCGGCGGTGTCGCCCGCGGCGAACGCGGTGGTCGCCGTGGTGGGAGCATCGCCCACGGTCGGCTGCACGCTCGTGGTTTCGGACGGCTGCGCGGGCGCAACGGCGCCGGCCGCAGGGGTCGTGGCTCCAGCGTCGTGCGACGAGAACATGCTCGCGCTGCCCTGCTCGCGGTCGCGGCGCACCGCGAGGAAGGCGAGGATGCCAAGGGCGAACAGCGGCACGATGACGAACCCGAAGTGGCCGGTGGGGAACGGATCGTCGCCGCTGCCGAGGCTCAGCGCCGACGGCGCCGCGATGAGCGTGAGCGCGAGCGCGATCCAGACGTCACGGCGGTCGCGCCAGCCGGTGCCGACGAGAGCCGCGCCGTCGTCGCGCGGCACGATCACCGCCGTCACGACGTACGCGACGAGCAGGAAGGGGAGGAGCAGGAAGGCCGAGAGCAGCGTCGCGAGCCGCAGGGCGAGCGGGCTGATGCCGGCGCTCCGGGCGAGGCCGGAGCAGAGGCCCAGCAGGATGCGGTCGTCTGAGCGGCGGCGGAGCGTCGCGCCGAGCGGCTGCGGGGCGTCGGGCTGGGTGTGGGCGGTGTCCATGTCGGGTGCGGTCCTGGGCAGAGTGGCAGGTATGCCCTGCACCCTCCCGGTGTCAGCCTCCCGCGCCTATCGGGGGATGCCCGGAACCGACCCTGGGTTTCCCCGGGTGTTGCCGGGGCCGGCACCTGGGGGATGCCTGCCCCGGCAACCCGGGATATGGGGGCGACGACCGCCGTCCGGTGGCGGCCGCCGCACGCGTTAACGCTGGTCGGACTGCTTGGAGCCGCCGCCGGTGACGGCGCTCTTGATGCCCTCGGCAACGCCGGCAGCCTTGTCCTTCACGTCGTCGATCGCACCCGCGACCTTCCCGTGAGCGTGCTGGCCCTTGCCCTCGCCCTCGAGCTGCTCGTCGCCCGTCACGGCGCCGACCTTCTCCTTGACCTTGCCCGCAACCTTGTCGCTCTCGCCGGCCATGTCGGCCTCCTTCGTCGGGGTTCCCGGGCCCGACTCCGTGCCGCGCCCTCACCATGTGGTCTAGGACCTTTCGCGCGCACGGGTCCGGCCACCCCCGGCCACCGGCGAGGGCCTCTCAGGCAGGCCCCGCGGCCGTCTCTGGCGACCGGTCGGCGTACGCCTCCAGCGGTCGCGGCCCGGCTTCGCCAGCCCGCCGCGCGCCACCACTGGCTGCAAGCTCGCGTGCGCACGGCCAGCCTCGTCCACCTGACGCGGCACGGTGACCGCGGGCACGCTATCTTTCCCCGACACGCCCTCTTAGCTCAGCGGTAGAGCACTTCCATGGTAAGGAAGGGGTCCCGGGTTCAAGTCCCGGAGAGGGCTCTGCAGAAACCCCGCGAAAGCGGGGTTTCGTCGTTCTGGGGCCGCCCAGCGCGGCGCTGGCGCGCGGACTTCGAGGCCGCCGAGCCGTCGAAATCCGCGCGCTTGCGCGACGCGCCTAGTTTGCGGCCGGCGCGCAGGTGAGCGTGACCGAGAACTTCTCGCTCACGGTGCGGCCGTTGCCGTCGAGCACCTTGATGCTCACGTTGCGCGTGTGGGGCGCGTTCAGCGGGAAGTTGACGAACACGTTGTCGAAGTCGCCCGACGGGTTGGGCGCCGGCGCGGGGTTGGTCCAGGTCGCGTCGGCGAGCACCGTGGTGCCGTTGGCGACGGTGATCTTCGCCTGCTTGGGGGCGGGCATCCACTCGGCCGGGCGCACGTAGCTGGCACTGAAGACGGAGCTGAAGCCCTGGCCGCAGTAGTCGACGCCCGGCGAATCGAGGAAGCTCGAGGCCGAGAGGCCCTGGCGCCCGCCGACGTTGCCGGCGAGCGGCTTGCCGGAGAGGCTCACGAGCGCGATCTGGTCGTTGTAGGCAAGCGCGGCGTAGAGGCCGTTGCGCGACACCTTCGTGGGCGGTGAGAAGACGCCGTTGTCGGTCTTCAGGCTCTTCGCGAACGCGCCACCGAACGCCTTCCAGGCCGCGCCGACGGTCCACACCTGGGCGGCCTTCAGCGTTCCGAGACTCGCGTCCTGGTCGTTCAGCGCCCACGCGATCTGGTCGCCCTTCGGCGAGATCCAGAGCGGGCGCACGGCCCAGGTCTCGTCGAACGGGATCTCGGTCGTCTTCGCGGCGCCGCCGGAGAGCTTGTGCGCCGTGAGGGTGCTGCGGGCGCCGTTCGAGCCGACCGTGAAGGCGGTCGAGCCGTCCGGGCTGATCATCACGTCGGTGCCGGGCCCGCGGTAGTCGTAGCCCTGCACGAGCAGCTTGCTCACGCCGTTCTTCCAGACGACGGCGTCGAGGCGCTGCGCAGCCTGGTCGTAGTCGAGGCCCGCGATGGACTGGCCGTCGTCGCTCACGGAATAGGCGGCGATGATGCCGATCGGCGCGATCACGGACCACGTGCCAGCGGCGACGTCGAAGCGGCGCAGGCCCAGCGAGTCGCTCGTGACGACGTACTTGCCGTTGCCCGACAGCTGCGGCGGCACGGAGCCGTTCTGGATGCCCGGCACCTCCTTCAGGCCGCCGCCGTCGATCGTGCCGACGGCGTACACGTAACCCTGGCCGGCATCGGTAGAGACGAACCGGCGGAACAGCGCGGTGCGCTCATCGGCGCTCACGGCGAGCAGCTGGCCGACGCCCGCGCCGAGGTTGCGCGTCTTGTCGCTGAACGTGTTGCGGAACGACGCCGACTGCGGGCCGAAGGTGAAGTTGAACGGGCTGGGCGACTCGGTCCATGCGGCGACGACGCCGCCGTCCGACACCCAACTCGGATCAGGACGCGTAGCCGTCTCCATCTTCGAGGCGCCGGCCGGCCCGGTAGCACGGGTGATCTGCTCGTACGTGTTGGTGACGGCGCCACTGGCGGCGTGGACGGCCGAGGGGCAGCAGAGGACGGTGGCACCCACCGCAAGCGCGACGCTGCGGCGGGAACTCATCGAGCGGGACATGGAGACTCCTGGGACTGGTGAGTCGATGTGGACGGCACGCAACGTATTCCATCGCCCGTTCGATGTCATCAGGATTACCCCTGGGATGACGCGGGCCACCCGCCGGCGAGGTTGACCTGAGCGCGCACGCGACGCGGGTCTCGGCAGATGGCCGGGGATCGCGCGCCAGAACCTCGGCGCCGTTGCATACAGCCCGATGTGCTGCGGAACGGTGAGTCCGCCAATCCCCACCGGCATGGACAATTCTGCCCGTTTCAGCAGGGTATGCGCGGGGGTGTGCCAAGTGCGCTTTCCCGGAATCCGGCGGGCTTGAATTCCGCCCGTTCGGCGGAAAAGATGCTCGCTCGATGAGCGATGTCCTGCCACTCCTGCTGCTGCCCGCGGTGATGGGTTGGTGGTTCACGGAAACGCGCAAGCGCAAGACGCGCAGCCTGCTCCGTGAGGCGATCGCGGCCGGTCCGCGCCCGCTGCTCGCCGACGCCGGCCTTGCGCCCGTCACGGCCGTCGCTCGCTCGCTGGAGATCCTCCCGGGTCTCGGCGGCCGCGCCGCCCCGTGGTGGCTGCTCGGTCGCCGCCGGAGCGCCTGGGACGTGCAGGAGCTCGTCGCGCCGCTCGGCCTCCAGCTCGACGAGGTGATCGCCGTGAGCCGCGATCGCCTGCGCCGCCCCGTCGGCTTCAACGGCGCGAGTCGCTTCTCCGGTGCGCGTTACGGCCGCTCCGTCGCGGTCGAGCTCGGCGTCGCCCACAGCGCGATCGTCCTCACCGGCCCCGCGCCGATGCCCAGGTTCACGGTCGCCGCCGGTGCCGACGGCCGGCTCGTGGCCGAAGGCGCCGTACCCGCCGCCGTCGAAGCGGCGCTCGACACGCTCGCCCCGAGTCGCCACTGGCGGGGGCTCCTCGTCAGCGTCGACGCCGGCACCGCGCGCCTCGCACGCGGCGACGTGCCCGCCTCCTCCTGGCTGCACGATCTTTGGATCACGGAGTTCGTCGCCGACCTCGCATCGCCAGCAGTTGCGGCCGCCCCGGCCTCCGGCCCGGTGCATGGCGACGAGGCCGTGCGCGCCACGGTCGTGGCGCCTCTCGAGGCGTAGCAAGCCACTGCACCTGAGGGCCAACCGGCCCCGGCCATACGGCTATTGGGGTGGCTGGCAACTCAGCCCGGATGGCCGATGCAATCCAGGGCGTAGCTCGTCGATGCTTTGGACGTGAAGGATCACCGCCAAAACGCACGGATCCACGACGTCAGCCGCCCGGGAATCTCCCCCACACCCCGGCCGGCCCAGGCGATCGTCTCCGGAGGCCATCTCGCCCTCGACCGTGCCATGGCGCGGGCCGCGGCTCGCGACGCAGCTCAACCCCCCATGAGTGCGTTGCGGGCCGCGTGCCACACCTCCTACGCCACCGATCTGTGCGTGCGCGCCGATTCGCCGGCGCCCGCCGGTCGTTTGGCCGACGGCATGCACGTCACCGCCGACCGGCACGATCCGAACGCTCGAGTCATCCACGTCTCGACCGTCAAGGACGTGCCGTCGCGTCACGGCTGGTACCGCGTTCGCGTGTGGCGCGAACTGCCGGCCATCAGCGCCAACTAAGCGCCCGCTTCCGCGTTAGGGTGCGATTACGGCCGCGCTCGGGGCCGCACCTCGGTGCGGCGGGGAACACGGCGTTGCCGCCGCCGATGTCCGCGCAGCACACCACGACCGACCCGTCTTTCCCGACGCAGTCCGAACTGCGCCAGCTGGTCGCGGATGTCCAGCGCAACACGCTCTCGCGTCAGCTGTTCTTCGACGCGAGCCGCTTCCGCGCGATCATCGATCTCGACGGCGTCGTCGTCGCGCTGAACGACTTCGCGGTGACGCAGCGCGGCGCTGATGTCGACCTGATCCTCGACCGCCCGTTCTGGGAAGACCCGATCTTCAACGGCGATCCGCTCTGGGAGGGCCGCATGCGCTCGCGGTTCGCCGAGGCGCTCACCTCACCGAACGACACGATCGAGTACGAGGACCGCATCGACATCGAGGACGAAGCACCGCTCCTCTTGCGCGTCCGGATCGCCGTCGTTCGCAACCATGAGGACGTCCCGATCGGCTTCCTGCTCGACTCGCAGGACGTCGGCCGCGAGCACCGCTCCCGTGCGCTCGTGCGCGAGCAGCAGCGCCTGCTGCACGTCGTGTTCGAGCGCACCTTCCAGCTCGTCGCGATCCTCGATCCCACGGGCCGCATCATCGACGTCAACGACGCGATCAGCCGCATCGGCCTCACGCGCGAGGTCGCCGTGGGCCGCACGATCCAAGAGCTCGGCGCCTCCGAGAGCGAGGAGCGGGCGGCGGAGTGGCAGGCGCGCGTCGACGCGATGCAGACCGCCACCGAGCCGCGGCGGTACTTCGACGTGCGCGAGCTCGGCGCCGAGCAGACGATCGCCACGGATGTCTCGATGACGCCGGTGCGCAACGACGACGGCACCCTCGACCTGATCCTCTTGGAGTTCCGCGACCAGACCGAGCGGCACGAGGCCGAGGAACGTCTCCGCGACAGCGAGGAGCGCCTGCGCCTGCTCGTCGAGGCGCTTCCGCAGATGGTCTGGGCCACCACCGCCGACGGCCGCCTCGACTACCTCAGCCCCAGCTGGCAGGAGTTCACCGGCCGCACGCTCAAGGAGCTGGTCGAGGACGACTGGGAGGACATGGTCCACCCGGACGACTACCACCTGCTCACCTCGGGCTTCGGCGACGCGCCGGTCATCGACATCGAGTTCCGGATGAAGAACCGCGACGGCGACTGGCGGTGGATGCACTCCCGCGCCCGTAGCGTGGTCGACGCCGCCGGCAACGTGCGGCGCTGGTACGGCGCCACCACCGACGTGACCGAGCGCCGCGAAGCCGAGGAGCTGCGCCGCAGCCAGGCGCAGCAGATCGAGGCCGCCGCCGAACTCAGTGGCATGGGCAGCTTCGTGTGGGACCTGCCCAGCAACACGCTGGCCACCGACGAGCGGTACGAGCGGATCATGGGCTTCAACGAGGAGGAGCTCGGCGACGACAAGTGGGCCGGGTTCATCGAGCGCGTGCACCCCGACGACCGTGATCGCGTGGCGCAGGCCGTCGGCCGGGTCGTCGACGGATCCGAGGCGCGGTACCACGAGGAATACCGGATGCTCGTGGACGATGGCAGTGGGGTGGAGGAGCGCTGGGTGGTGTGCTCCGCCTCAGTGGAGCACGACGAGCAGGGCCAGCCGGTGCGCATGTACGGCGCTCTCGAGGACATCACCATCGCCCGCCGCGAGGACGAGGCACGCGTGCGGCTGCAGAAGGTCGAGGCGATCGGCACCCTCGTCGGCGCGATCGCCCATGACTTCAACAACGTGATCGGCGCCGTGCTCACGTACGCGCGTGTCGCCGAAGCGGAGATGCAGGCCGGCGAGCTTCCCGAGGAGAGCGTCGCCGAGATCGCCCGCGGCGCGCGCCGCGCCGCCGACATCCTTGGGCGCCTCATGGCCTTTGGCCGTGAGGAGACGCCGCGCCGGATCCGCTTCGATGTCGCCGAGGTCGTGGAAGAAGCCGTGGCGCTGGTCCGCCCGACGCTGAAGGGCAAGGCCAGCGTCGACGTCAGCCTCCCGGGCGATCTGCCGCCCCTCGACGGCGATCCGACCCAGATCCATCAGGTGATGGTGAACCTCCTCACGAATGCCGGCCAGGCGCTCGAGAACGAGCCCTCCGGACTCATCACCGTGCGGGCATCCGTCGTCGACCTCGACGGCACGGTCGCCGACGGCACCGGTCTCGGGACCGGCCGCTACATCCGCATCACCGTGCATGACAACGGGCCGGGGTTCCCGCCGGGCATCGCGCATCGTCTCTTCGACCCGTTCTTCACCACGAAGCCGGCCGGTAAGGGCACGGGGCTCGGGCTCTCGGCGGTGCAGAGCATCGTCCGTGCCCACCGCGGCGCCGTATCGGCGATCGAACCGCCGACGGGCGGCGCGATGTTCAGCGTGCTGCTGCCCGTCGTCGAAGACGCCGCGAGCCCGGGCGTCGCGCCGTCGAGCCTGCCCGACGTGATCGTGCCCGGCATGACACGCGAGCCCTCAACGCGCGAGGCTGCCGACGGGGCCGAGCCCGTCGCGCCCCCGGCGCCGCGCCGCCGCATCAACGCGCTGTTCGTCGACGACGAGCCGGCCCTCGTGCGGCTCGCGGGCCGCGCGATGCCCTACCGCGACATCGACGTCAGCGGGCACGTCGACGCCGCCGAGGCGCTCGAGCTCTTCAAGGCGCAGCCAGAGGACTTCGACGTGCTCGTCACCGACCTCTCGATGCCGACGATGAGCGGGTTCGAGCTGATCGACCAGATCCGCGCGGTACGCCCCGGCTTCCCGGTGGTGCTCACGTCGGGCTACCTGGGCCCGGCCGACGAGCAGGCGGCGATCGATCGTGCGATCGACGCGGTGCTGCCCAAGCCGTGCTCCATCGAGGACATCGCCGCTGCCGTGCGGCGGATCACGAGCTGACCCAGCCGCGCGGCCTGGCCTGCGGCGGCGTTCAGCGGAGCAGGCCCTTGCGCATCGCGGTCGCGACCGCGGCGGCGCGATCGCTGACTTCGAGCTTGCGGTACAGGCTCTCGAGGTGGCTCTTCACGGTGGAAGGGCTGAGGTGGATCGATGCGGCGATCTCGGCGACGCTCTGGCCGTCGGCGATCTGCGTGAGTACCTCGCGCTCGCGGTCGGTGAGCACCGGGCGGTCGTCGCGACGGCGCGCGCGCACCTCGCCGGCGAGCAGCGACTGCACCTCCATGCCGAGGACGACGCGGCCGGAGGCGACGTCGAGGAGCGTGCCCACGAGCGAATCCGGTTCCACGAGCTTGCTGACGACGGCGGCGGCGCCGAGCTCCACGGCGCGGTACACCTGCTCGCTCTCGAGGTGGCCGGTGAGGATGACGACCTTCGTCTCGGACCCCTCCTGCACCAGCGCATCGAGGAGCGCGATGCCATCGAGCTCGGGCATGTTGAGGTCGACCACCGCGATGTCCGGACGGAGCTCGTGGACCATGTCCAGCGCCTCGCGGCCATCCGACGCCAAGCCGACGACGCTGAGCTCTGGGCTCAGACGGACGACGCGCTCGACGCTCGAGCGGTACAGCGGATGGTCATCCGCGATGATCAAGCGGATCTGACTGCTCATCGCCGCTTAGTCAACCACGCCGATACGGCGGATATATGACTTCCCCACACCTGGTCCCCCCGGACCGCTGGCTTACTCAGTCTCGTGATCGGGCGCAGAGGCCGCGATCTGAAGCAGCCGCTGCGTGAGCGTAGCGGCGCGGCGCGAAGCCACAAGGACTTCCTGCAGATCCTGGGCCGCATTCGAGCCCGGTGCAACCTGCGCTGCAGCCAGCGACGTGAAGTTGATGATCACGCCGAGGAGGTTGTTGAAGTCGTGAGCGGTGGCCCGCGCGAGCGCGGCGACATCGGCCGGCGGCGTGCGCAGGCTGTCGTCGAGAGCGACGAGGAGGAAGGGGGAGCCGTCGGCCTCGACGCGGTGCTCGACCGTCTGCGGCGTGGGCACGGCGCGCTCGAGAAGCGAGCTCACCGTGTCGCCCGGGCCGGGCGCGCCGATCAGGGAGTGACTCGCATGGCTGATCGCCACGATGTCGCCCTCCTCCGTCGTGAGGATGACGGGAACGGGGAGCTGCTCGACGACGGCGGTGAGAGTGTTGATGCTGAACTCCGGCATGACTGAGAGTGGACGAGAATGTCCGCACCACTATCGACGGTCAATTCTGCCCGTGTCTGGACCGGGCCGCGGCCGGAATTCAGACCCGATTTTTTGGGTCGATCAGCCTGGGCCGATCGGTCATGCAACCAGTCGACCAGAAGGGTCCCATCGGCCGGTTACAACGGGGCCCGGGTCGGGCATGGTGTGAGGCGTGGACTTGGGCAACGCCGACATGACCGGAGCGCACCGCACCCGCGGATCCGCCGCCCTCGCCGGGGCGGTCGCACCGGCGCTCGCGCACTGGCGCAACCGTCAGGATCCCCGCGATCACGCGCAACTCACGCGTGACCTCCGCACCCGTCTCGGTGGCCATGCAGCCGCGGTCGAGGCCGGCCTCCGCGTCGTGGTCTCCCCCGAGGTCCGCCGGCTCACTTCGCTCGCCGAGTCGGTCGACGGTGGCTCCCCCGAGCACTCCCGTCGCGTGGGCCGTGCCGCTGAGGCCGTTGCCGCCCGCATGGGCCTCGACGCGCACTTCATCGCCCTCATCCGCGATGCCGCCCCCCTGCACGACGTCGGCAAGCTCGAGATCCCGATGTCGGTGCTCGACAAGCCGGGGGCGCTCACCACGCGCGAGCGCGTCGTGATGCAGCGCCACGCCGAGGCCGGGCAGGCGATCTGCGACGCCGCCGGCGACGACGCCGTGCTCCGCATGGCCGCCCGGATCGCCCGCTCGCACCACGAGCGCTGGGATGGCCGCGGCTACCCGGACGGCCTGAGTTTCGACCGCATCCCCCTCGCGGCCCGCATCGTCGCGGTGGTCGATGTCTACGACGCGCTCGTCGCCGAGCGCCCGTACAAGGGTGCGTGGTCCCCCTCACGCGCCCTCGAGTTCCTGCGTGAAAACGCGGGAACCCAGTTCGACCCGGACGTCGTTGAGGCGTTCGTGTCACTCGCCGAGCGCGATGAGCTCGGCGCCTGAGATGCCCCGCCGCGGCCTGTAGCTCCCCCTCTGTCAGGCCGCGGCCGGGCGCTCTCAGCGCCCCGCCGCAGCGCTCGGCGTCGGGACTAGCCCACGGTGCTGACCCCTGCGAAGAGCTCCGCCATCCCGGCGTCGAAGTCTTCCTGCGCGGTGAAGCCGAGCAGCTCGCTGGCCTGCGACGGATCGGCGAATACGTGCCGCACGTCGCCGAGGCGGTAACCGCCGACGACCTCGGGCTGCGGTGCGCCGGCACCGGCCGCACGGGCGAGCGCCTCGGCCATGTCGAGCACCGACCGTGGTGTGCCCGAGCAGACGTTGAAGGCGCCGTCGATGGGCTGATCGGCCGTGATCGCCAGGACGTTGGCGGCGGCGATGTCGCGCACGTGCACGAAGTCGCGGAGCTGGCCGCCGTCTTCGAACACGCGCGGCGGCCGGCCGGCCGCGAGCTCCGAGGCGAAGAGCGAGGCGACGCCGGCGTAGGGCGTGTCGCGAGGCATCCGGGGGCCGTACACGTTGTGGTAGCGCAGGGCGGTCACCGGCAGCCTGCGCTCGCGGGCCCAGGCACTCGCGAGGTGCTCCTGCTGAAGCTTGGTGGCGGCGTACACGTTGCGGGGGTCGACCGGGGCATCCTCGGGCACGCGCTGCGGCTCGAGCGGGCGCCCACACTGCGGGCACGGCGGTTCGTAGCGGCCGGCTTCCAGATCCTCGAGCGCGCGGGGGCCGGGGCGGACGATGCCGTCGGCTGGGCAGGTGTAGCGGCCCTCGCCGTAGACGACCATGCTCGATGCCAGGACGAGGCGGTCGACGGTGTGGGCGTGCGCCGCCTCGCGAAGCAGGACGGCCGTGCCGAGGTCGTTGTGGGAGACGTAGCCGGGGAGATCGTCGAGATCGACGCCGAGCCCGACCATCGCGGCCTGGTGGCAGATCGTCGTCACACCCCTGAGTGCCGCGCTGACAGTGGCGGAGTCGCGCACGTCGCCCGTGATCACTTCGACGCCATCCGGCACCGGCCAGGCCGGCGGTTCGTGGTCGAGCACTCGCACCGGCCGGCCCAGCGCGGCGAGCGCGTCGACGATGTGCGAGCCGATGAAGCCGCAGCCACCCGTGACGAGGTCCATGGGGCGCACGCTAGAGCAGCCGGCCTGGCGTGTCCCCCGAAACCCCGCCGCGTCCCCCTGATCCGCGGGATGTGACCGGGTTCGTTCGTAGAAGTTCAGGAATTGCCCAGGTTTCTTACGGAGACTGTTCACGTGCCAGATGTCGTGCTTCCCGTCTTGAACGAGTCCGGCGCGATCCCGTGGGTGCTCGAGCGGATCCCGCCCGGTTACTCGCCGATCGTCGTCGACAACGGCTCCACCGACGGCTCCGGCGATCTCGCCCGCCGGCTCGGAGCGCAGGTGGTGCACGAGCCCGAGCCCGGCTTCGGATCGGCGTGCTTTGCAGGTCTTTCGGCCGCGACGAGCGATGTTGTCTGCTTCATGGACTGCGATGCCTCGCTCGATCCCGGTCAGCTCCCGCGCGTCGCGGATCCCGTGTCTCGGGGTACGGCGCAGCTCGTTCTCGGCGCCCGCCGCCCCACCGAACGGGGCGCCTGGCCGCCGCACGCGCGTGCAGCGAACTGGGTGGTCGCGCGGCGTCTGCGCACTCGCTCGGGCGTGGTGCTCCGCGACCTTGGGCCCATGCGCGCGGCGCCCCGCGAAGCCCTGCTGGGCCTGGGGATCGCCGATCGTCGCTTCGGCTGGCCGCTCGAGATGGTGCTCCGTGCCGCCGCCGAGGGGTGGACGGTGCAGGAGGTCGAGGTCGACTACCGGCCGCGCGTGGGAACCAGCAAGGTGACTGGCACCGTCAAGGGCACCCTGCGGGCCGTACGCGACATGCAGGCGGTGCTCGCATGAGCCTCCTCTCTCCCGTCACGCTCGCCGTGATCGCGAAGGAGCCGGTGCCGGGACGCGTCAAGACGCGCCTCACGCCGCCCTGTACGCCGCAGCACGCGGCGATGATCGCCGAGGCCGCCCTGCGCGACACGTTCGCCGCCGTGATGGCAGCGCCGGCGCTCCGCCGGATCTGCGTGCTCGACGGCTCCCCAGGCGCATGGCTCCCGGCAGGCGTCGACGTAATGCCGCAGGTCGGCGGCGGGCTCGACGAGCGGCTCGCTGCGGCCTTCGGCGCCGTCGACGGGCCGATGTTCCTCATCGGCATGGACACCCCGCAGATCACCGCGTCGGTTCTCGCCAACGCCGCCGAAACCCTTGCGTCGCCGGGCGGATTCGACGCTGTCTTGGGTATGACCCATGATGGCGGCTACTGGGGGATCGGCTTGCGCCACGGCCACGATCCGGACCTCATCCGCGGCGTGCCGATGAGCCGGGACGACACCGGTGCGCAGCAGCTCGACCGGCTCCTCGCGAAGGGCCTCACCGTCGATCTGCGCCTCCCCGTACTCACCGACGTCGACCACTTCGCCGAGGCGCGCACCGTCGCCCGCGAAGCACCAGGCACCTACTTCGCGGCCGCAGTCAGCGTCGCGGCGGCGAGTCTCGAGGCGGCGGCGTGACCTCGCGTCCGTTCGGTGTCTATGAATCGGCCCTCGAGGCGGGCGGCTCGCTGACCGCTCGCCACGCCGACGGGGTCGTGCAGCTGCTCTCGGTGCACCGGTGGCTCGCGGACGCCGACCCCGTCGACGAACGCCTCATCGCTCGCGCCCGCGGACCCGTCCTGGATCTCGGTTGCGGGCCCGGCCGGCACGTCTCGGCCCTGGTGCAGCGAGGCATCGCAGCGCTCGGGATCGACGCCTCGCCTCGCGCCGTGCAGCTTGCGAGCGCGCGCGGCGCCGAGGCCGTGCTCGGCGACGTGTTCGACCACGGCCTCGAACTCGGAGTCTGGGAGACGGTGCTGCTGCTCGACGGCAACCTCGGGATCGGTGGCGATCCCGTCGCCCTCCTGCGGCAGACGGCCGCGCTCCTCAGCCCGACGGGCGCCGTGCTCGTCGAAACCGATCAGCCCGGCACGGGCATCCAGTCGCTCCCCGTGCGGCTCGAGCGCGGCGAGGACGTCTCCCATTGGTTCCCGTGGGCGCGCGTCGCCTCCGACCAGATCGCTCAGGTTGCCGCCGACGCCGGCTTGCGGGTCGCCGATCGGTGGTCCGACGAGGGCCGGTGGTTCGCGGAGCTCCGGTGGGCCTGATTCCCGAGGAGCCGCCGCCCGGCCCGGCGCGGCCCGGGTTCTGGCGGAGCCCAGTTCGCAGTACCTGGACGACCACGCTGATCGGCAGCGTGTTGCTCGTGGCAATCGTGATCGTCGCCAGTACCGGCTTCATCTCGCACGCGGCCTACCAGCCCGACCTCGGGCGCAACGCGCTGATCCCCCGCGAGAAAGACCTGCAATTGCTGGTGTTCTCGTGGCCATCCGGGCCATCATGGCTCTATGCCCTGACGCAAGGCGCGCACGTCACGTTCGGGCTGATGATGGTGCCGCTGCTGCTCTTCAAGCTCTGGTCGGTCATCCCGCTGCTCTTCTCATGGCCGCCGCCGCTGAAGCCAGGCGAGGCGCTCGGGAAGCTCGCCAACCTGCTGCTCGTGGGGTCGGCGACGTTCCAGCTCGCGACGGGCCTCACGAACGCCCAGCTCTTCTACCCGTGGCACTTCAACTTCGTCGTCGCGCACTACTACGGCGCATGGCTCTTCGTGGCCTCGGTGATGCTCCACGTCGCCACGCAGCTCCCGAAGATGCGCGCGGCCTACCGCACGCGGGCGGATGTGCTCGGGATGGCCGACGACCCGCTCCGCACGCCCAACCCCGGCACGACGACGATCTCTCGCCGCGGCGTCCTCGGCCTGATGGGCGCCTCGACCGGTGCGGTGATGCTGACCACCGTCGGGCAGTCGGCCGGAGGACCGCTCCGCGAGCTCGCGCTGTTCGCCCCGCGTGGCGCGGGATCCGACGACTTCCCGGTCAACAAGACCGCCAAGGTCGCCCGCATCACCCAGCAGCTGGTGGGCGACGCGTGGCGGCTGCAGCTCGCCACGCCCGACGGCGACGTGGTCGCCCTCTCCCGTGAAGACCTCCTCGTGATGCCCCAGCACACCTACGATCTACCGATCGCGTGTGTCGAAGGCTGGTCGTCGGTACAGACGTGGACCGGCGTGCGGCTGCTCGACCTCGCCGTGCGCGCAGGGATCGACGATGCCGAGCAGGTGCATGTGGTGTCGGTGCAGCCGGCCGGAGCGTTCAAGCAGACCACGCTCGGGCGGGCCCAGATCCACGCCGAGCGCGGACTGCTCGCGCTGAAGGTGAACGGCGCCGACCTCTCCCTCGATCACGGATTCCCGGCCCGGATCATCGTCCCGGCCTTGCCCGGCGTGCACTGCACGAAGTGGGTCGGGCGATTGGAGTTCGCGTGAGCGACGAACCCGACGAGACGACCGCGCCCGACGCCGCGCCGGCATCGCCAGGAGCGGCCCAGCGCTTCGAGCGCCTCTGGGGCACGAGCCCTTGGCTGCTCGCCGGCCACCTGGCGGTGATCCTCGTCGCCGCGTACGCGCTCTCGGTGATGTTCCAGGAGCGGTTCGCCCCGCGTCCGTTCAACTTGATCCTGTGGCTCGTGGGCGGCGCAGTGCTCCACGATGCCGTGCTGCTGCCCGCGTACTCCGCGCTGAACGTCGTGGCGGCCAAGGCGCTGAAGACCAGCAACGGCGGAGGAATCCGAAGAATCATGGTTTTGAACCATGTGCGCGTTCCCGCTGTGATCTCAGGCGTGCTCCTGCTCGTGTTCTCACCGCGCATCTTCGCCGGGCAGCCGCAGAACTACGAGCGTGCGCTCGGCCATCCGCCGCCGGACTATCTCGCCCGCTGGCTCGCCGTCACGGCCGCGCTCTTCGTGCTCTCAGGGCTGCTCTTCGCCGTGCGGCGGCTCAGGGCCGATCCGGCGTCGCCGGATCCGTCAGGCGCTGGAGCTGCGGCGGACGCACCCCGATGACGGTCACGTCGCCCGACTTGGCGTCAACGCGGACGCCGTCGGGCTGCTGCACCGTGGGGTGGCGGCGCAGGATGTGTGGCTGGGCGTGAGCGCCGAACTCGACGAGCTCGTCGCGCGCCGTGAGCGTGACCCACAGGCGGCGCCGCGCGGAGTCGACGGCGATCGCGTACGGGGCGCCGGCCACGTAGACCCGTCGGCTCAGCCGCATCGAGCGGCCGTCGGCGGCAACCCGGATCACCAGGAGTGCGTCGCCCGTCGTGTCGGTGACGTAGCACGGGCCTTGCGGCGTGCAGGCCACCTGGGTCGGCCCAACGCCGGCGGGGATGCGGTCGAGCTGTTTGCCGCCGAGGGCGTCGGTGAGGGTGAGCGTGCGGGCCCGCGGATCGAGGCTGAGGTGCAGGCTGCCGTCGCGCAGATCGGCCGTGAGCAGGGGTTTCGTTGCCGCAGCGGCCGCATCTGGGGTCGTAGGCATGACGCTGCCGATGGGGCTGGCCGACGGGACGGGGGCCGCATCGGGGCCGGCTGCGGGCGGCAGCTGATCGACGCGGGCGGAGCCGCAGGCGCCAACGACCACAGCGATCGCGAGCAGCGCGGCCGCGGGCCGCGCGGTGCGAACCGCACGCCCGGCGGTGACGGGGAGCAGGCCCATAGGGTGAGGATCGCATGACGAGGCCGGTCGACACGCCCGACGAGGCGCGAGTTCCGCGAATCGTCACCGGCATCCTCGGGCTGATCGCGGTGGCGACGGTCGCGACCGGGCTCACGATCCACCACCAGAGCGGCAAGCTCGGGACGGCGAGCCCGCCGTTCGTCATGGGCTGGATGCCGCACGTCGATGCGCTCTGGCTTGCCGCGGCGATCCTCGTCGCGGCGCTCGTCACGTTCGGCGCGGGGCGGTTCCTCGGCGCCGAGCTCGATCCAAGGGTGGTCGCCGGGGCCCTGTTCGTCGCTGCGCTCGCGCTCGGGCTCGCCGTCAACGCCGCGCGCGCCGGCACCCACGCCTGGTGGGAGCCCTACGACCTGCAAGGCGGCCTCGCGCGCACGAATGCGATCAACGAATACCTCCCGGGCCTGCCGACCCTTGACGACGGCGTGCGCAACTACCTCGACCGCTTCGCCGAAGTGGTGCCCTCGCAGAGCGTGAACGTCGCGGGCCACCCGCCCGGGCCGTTGGTGCTCGCCAAGGCGCTCGGCGCCACCACGGCGCAGGGGATGGCCGCGCTCGTGATCCTGCTGGGGGCCTGCTGCGCGCCGCTCGCGCACCGGCTCGCCCTGCAGTTCTCGTCCGGCGAGCGCGAGGCGCGCCTCGCGGGCGTGCTCGCCGCCTGCTCGCCTGGGCTGATCCTGATCGGCGTCACGAGCTTCGACTTCGCCTACGCGGCGTTCGGTGCGCTCGCGGCGCTCGGGCTCTGCGCTCGCTCGCGCGGCGGCCGGATCCTCGGCGGCCTCGCCTTCGCGGTCGCGTCGCTGATGAGCTGGGCGCTCCTCGGCGTGGGCGCCTGGGCGGCGATCGCGGTCTGGCGACGGGACGGCTGGCGCGCGGCGTTCGAGGTCGCGCTGATCGCCGGGTTCGGCGTCGCGGCCGTCCAGGGTGGCCTCGCGGCCTGGGCCGGCTACGACCCGATCGGCACGCTCCACGCCACCGAGCAGGTCTACCGCGACTCGCTCGCCCGTCTGCGGCCCTACGCGTTCTGGCTCTTCGGATCGCCCGTCGCCTGGGGCCTGATGGCGGGCCCGGCGATCGTCGCGGGCGCCGCGCGCGGTGCGCTGCGCGGCTGGGCACCGGCGGTGGCGCTCGTCATCATCGTCGCCGTGGCAGCGATCGGCGGCTTCACGAAGGCGGAGACCGAGCGCATCTGGCTCTTCATGGTGCCGCTCGCCTGCGTCGCCGCTGCCCCGGCGCTCGCCCGCTGGCGCACGGCCCCTCTCCTCGGTGGCCTGCTCGCGCAGGCGCTCGCCCTCTCCATCCTCATGAACACCGTCTGGTGAGCCGCACGGCCGCCGCACCCGCTCCGAAGGGAACTCTGCACGCATGCTGATCGGGATCATCACGGGCTCGGGCACCTACGCCCTGCCGGACTTCGACGGCGAGTCGCGCGACGTGCAGACGGAGTTCGGGCCCGTCTCCCTCACCATCGGCCAGTTCGCCGGTGCCGACGTCGTGCACGTCTCCCGCCACCGGCCCGGTCATGAGCTGCTCTCGAGCCAGGTGACCCACCAGGCCAACATCGCCGCCCTCCGCGACGCCGGCGTGCAGGCGATCCTGGCCGCGACCGTGTGCGGTGCCGTCGATCCGACCGTCCCCCTCGGCTCCCTCGTCGCCTTCGACGACCTGCACTTCCTCGCGAATCGCCTGCCCGACGGCTCGATCTGCACGCTCCACACGAAGCCGGGGCAGCCCGGCCGCGCCCACTGGGTGTACGGCGGTCCCTATTCCGCGGAGCTGCGCGCCGCGCTCATCGCCGGTGCTCAGAGCGAAGGTCACCCCGTGCGTGACGGCGGTTGCTACGGCCACGTCGACGGTCCCCGCTTCAACACGGCCGCCGAGATCCGCTCGCTGTCGGCGGTGGGCGTCACCGCCGTGAGTCAGACGGGCGGCCCGGAGACGGTGCTCGCCGGCGAGGCCGGCATCCCCTACGGCCTGATCGGCTACGCCACCGACTACGCCAACGGCGTGATGGAGGAGGACACCGATCCCGACGACCTCATGGAGCTGATCACCGCGAGCCGCACCGTGCTCGCGTCGACGCTCGCGGCGGCGACCGCGGCACTGGCCGGCGCCGAGCCGCCGCCGCCCGTCGGCCACCAGATCGTCATGGGCTGATCCGACCGGTGAGCGTCAACCTCGGGTGACCCGTTGGACCCCCGTTCGACGCTCGCCGCAGCGACCGCGGCCGGCCCCTGATTCACCCGTGTTGGGCGGCCACGAACTCGGTGAGCAGCGCGTGGCCGCCGGCCGGCACGGGGTTGCCGTGCGCGAAGAGGAGCGTGTCGAACGGCGCGGCCGTCTCAAGGAGCTTGCTGAGCTGCGCCGTCATCTCGATCCGCACGGCCTCCGGATCGTCGCCAAGGAGCGCGTCGGGCATGTAGGCGAGTTCGCCGTCGTGGTGCGTGAGCGTGTCGGCGAACAGCACCGCCGCCGGCGTGTCCGCAGCGGCGGACGGGATTCGGAAGACCGTCTCCTCGGGCGTGAGTGCCGGCAGCGCGTACGCGGAGACGCCTTCTGCGACCTCATCACCCGGCTCGAAGGCCGTCACTGCGGCGTCTGACGCCGCGAGATCGTCGAGGCCCGCGCTGCTCACCCGGATCGGGAGGTCGTACGCCGCGGCCACCTCGGCCGCATGACGCAGGTGGTGCCGGTTGGAGAGGAGGACGACGGTCGGCACGACGGCCGCCGACAGCGCTTCGACGCCGCCCTCTGGAAGGCGCGGATCGAAAATCGCTCCGCTCGGCGTGTGCAGGTGCGAATGCACCGTCTGGCCGATGCCGTCGTGGAACGTCGTCCAGTGAAGGATGCCGGGCAGTACCTCGTCCATGCGCTCGACGCTACGGTCGCTCGCGTGATCGGGCGCGGCGGGCTCGGGGCGCAGCTGGGCGCTCAGCCGAGCGGAGCGAAGCGCCGCCTGCGGCCGTCGGCGGTGTCGATCTCCTCGACGAACATCTCGAGCGGCCGCACCCAGATCGCGTCCGGGTCGCGCATCGGGCGGTAGACGACGACGAACTGGTCGAGGTGCTCGGAGTGCCGAGCCGTGTGGAGCACCTCGTACTCGTTGCCCTTGTAGTGGCGGTAGCGCCCGGGTGCCGGCGCGTACGGCGGGATCGGCGGGAGATCGTCGGTGGTTCCCATGGCGGCGATGCTCGCAGCTGACGGGCCGTCGCGTCGCCCAGAAAGCCACGGATCGCTACACCGGAACGCGATACGGTGCGCCGAATGCGGCGCTTCCTCGTCTCCATGGTCTTGCTGATGGCGACGGCGCTGCCCGCACCCGCTGGAGCGGCCCCCGGCTGGCTGCCCTCGGGCGATGTTGCGAGCAGCAGCTCGCAGGCGCTCGACGACAACGCGGTGGTCACCGACGCGGCCGGCAACGTGACCGCGGTGTGGAACAACGGCACGACCGCCCCCGGCTTGATCGCATCGACGCGTTCGGCCATCACGCACGCGTGGAGCACGCCGGTCACGATTTCCGAGGCCGGCACGTTCGCGGAAGACGCGACCGTGGCCGTTGATGCGGCCGGCAACGTCACCGCGCTCTGGGAGCGCAAACTGACCGACGCGAAGGCGCGCGTGCAGTCGGCGGTGCGTGATGCGGCGACCGGCGCGTGGTCGGAGCCACGGTACGTCGACGATTCCACTTCGTTCACCGGCATCCGCGACACCGATCTCGCGGTGGCGCCCGACGGTACGGTCCACGCGGTCTGGATCACGGGCTACAAGAGCGGCCCGGCGCACGTGTGGATGAGCAAACGGCCGACGCTGAGCAGCGGCTGGGACGCCCCGTTCGAGATCGAGGACACCCCCGCGACGCCGTCCATCGACGGCTCGCAAATCGCCGTCGCTCCCAACGGGCGGGCGTTCGCGGTGTGGACGGCCCTCGTCAGTGGTGTGGATCGCGTCCAGCGGGCATTCGTGCGCGATACGGGCGAGTGGAGCACGGCCGCCAACCTGGCCGGGAGCGAAAGCGCAGAGAACGTGCGGGTGGCGGCGCTCCCGAACGGCCAGTTCGTGGCCGCCTGGGCGAATGTCGGCGACAACAGCCAGAATCCCGGCACCGCCTGGGTGAAGGCCGTCGTCGACGGACCGGCCTTCTCTGCCGCCCCGGTCGATCTAGGCCGGACGGCGACAGCGACGCGGGCCACGAACCTGTTCGTCGCGTCGGACGCGTCGGGCAACGCGACCGTGACGTGGACCCGCAACGACGACGGGCGACATGTGATCGCGGCGGCTTGGAACGGATCGTCGTGGCAGATCCAGGCCGTCTCGCCGGACGGGTCTGCCGGCATGCCGACCGATCTCGCCTACGACGCCGCCGGAAATGCTCACATCGCCTGGGTGCGGGTGAACTCCGACATTCCCGGTACGCCCGGGCGAGTGTTCGTCTCGACGCGGTCCGTCGGAGGAGTGTTCGGCACGCCAGCGGATCTCTCGCTCGGCGAGGCCGACGGCCGTCAGGCCCGCCTCGCATTCGACGGCGCCGGCAACGGCATCGCGGTCTGGAACTACCCGGGCGCGTCCTCGTACCGGATCAAAGCCGCCGGGTTCGACGGCGCCCCGCCCGCGCTCACCGGAGCCGGATCCACGTCGGTGCCGGCCACCGGCACGGTCGGCCAGCCCGTCGCGATGAGCGCGGCCCCGTCCAACCCCTGGGGCGACGCGGCGATCTACTGGACCTTCGGTGACGGCGCCACGGGTAGCGGCGGCTCGATCTCGCACACCTATGCCGTCCCGGGCACCTACACGGTCATCACGAGCGCGGTCGACCAGGTCGGCAGCGGCTCGACCACGCGCACCATCACGATCTCGGCTGCACCGATCCCGGGCGGTCCCGGCGGCGCTGGCGGCCCGGGCACGACGACGAAGCCCACGCCCGAGGCGCTGCTCTCCGGCAAGAAGATCACGCTTGCCGCGGTGCTGGGGCGCAGCAAGAAGGCGAAGAAGTGCCCGAAGTCGGCGACCGCCTCGGTGAACACGCGATCGAAGGGCAAGACCTACAAGGGCTCGGCGAAGCTGAAGGTCAAGACGGTCACGGTCGACGGGAAGAGTCGCTGCAAGACGACGGGCACGCTGAAGCTCAACCGCACGCCGCCGAAGTCGCTGAAGTCGCTCACCGTGAAGGTGGGCGGTCCGAGCCTTACCGCGCGCACGATCAGGACCGTTCGCGACAACGGATGAGCGCACCCGTACCGCTCCGCCGCTGGATCGCCGCCGGCCTCCTCGCCACGGCGACGCTCACCGGCTGCGGCGGCGGCGACGATCCGAACGCCGCCACCAAACGCACCCCGAAGGCCACCACGGTCGCGGCCGCCGACGACGGGGTGCTCCACGACGACGACAGCGGCTTCAGCATCGAGGCGCCCGCGGGCTACACGCTCACCGTGCGCGACGGGGTCTACGTGCTGAGGAGCAAGGACGGCGACCGCTCACTCTCGTTCTCGCGCACGGCCACCGCCGCCAGCCCGACGGACTACGGCGACGCGCTGCTCGGCGCCGTCGGTGGTGAACAGGTGAGTCGCGAGGCCGACGAGACCGTCTTCACGGCCGAGACCGACGCCGGCGGCGAGCGCAACACGATCCTGATCAATGGTGAGCAGGGCGCGCTCGCCGTGTTCGCTGGCCGCTCACCCACCAGCGACCCGTTCGATCTCCAGATGGTGCGCCAGATCGCTAACACCGTGCAGGGCGGCTACACCCTCACGCCCGCATCGAGCGGAGGTGGCGGCGGCGCAGCCGCTCCGGAGCTGCCGCTGCAGCGCTACTCCTCGGGCGGCGTGAGCGGGCTCGTCCCCAGCGGCTCGGAGTGGCGGATCAGCGACAACCAGGGCAGCCTCGAAGGCTCCTCCGACCAGGGGTCGTTCCTCTTCGGCTTCTCGATCGACGTGATGCCCCCGGCCAACGCCCCCGCCGGCTTCAACGGCCCCGTGTTCGACTACCTCCCGCCGGCCGACGCCCTCGCCTCCGTGTTCCCGAAGCTCAACCCGAACGTGCGCGACTACGCGATCACGCAGACCCTCGCCGACGGCGTGCTGCCCTCGTTCACCGCCAGCCAGCTGCTGCAGTTCACCTACACCTCCGGCGGCAAGCCGTGGGTGGGCGCCGCGCTCGTTGCCACCGACAGCCCGCAGAAGTACTCGAACTTCACGTGGAAGCTCTACTACTCGGGCATCGGCGTGCCCCGGGGCTCGGACGGCAGCGTCGGCGCCGGGCTGATGAAGGCGTGGCGCTCGTGGAACCCGAGCGGCGCGATCGCCCAGCGCAGCGCGCAGGCCAAGCAGCTGATGGACGAGACGAACGACGCCTGGAGCGGCGTGAGCGAGTTCCGCGCGAAGACCGCCGACCGCCAGTCGCGCGACGTCGGCTGCCTCCTGCAGGGCTACTACGACGTGGAGGACAACTCCCGCAAGTACGACCTGCCGCCCGCTCCGTGCGGGCAGGAATACCGCCCCGAGGGCGGTTCGGGCTAGCGCGGCCCGCTCGTCACTGCGTGCCGAAGGGTTAGGCCTCGGCCTTCGCCTTGTCGGCGGCTGGAGCCTTCGCGCGCGACGGCTTCTTCGTGCCGCGCGCCTTGTTGAGCGACTCCTGCAGCGCGGCCATGAGATCGGCGGGTGCCTTCTGCGGCTCCGGCTCGGCCTCGGGCTCGGGGATCACGACGCTGCCCGTCTTCGCCTTCTCCGCGATGAGGTCGAGTAGCCGCTGGCGGTGGCGGTCCTCGTAGGCCGACGGGTCGAAGTCGTCGGTCATCTCCTCGATCAGCGCGACAGCGTCGGCGATCTCCTGCTCCTCGGGCTCAGTGGCCTCGCCGCCCGGGATCGCGCCCGTGTTCTGCGGGTCGCGCACCTCGTCGGCGAAGCGCATCGTCTCGAGGCTCAGCAGGCCGTCGCGCTCGCGCAGCGCCACGAGCTGCTCGCGGGCGCGCATCACGATGCGGCCGATACCCACCTCGTCGCGGCCCTTCAGCGCATCCACGAGGAGCCGGTAGGCGCGCAGCGGGCCGTCGCCCTCGCCGTGGGGGAGGAGCCAGTACGGATGGTCGAAGAGGATCGGATCGATCGAGTCCTGCGGCGCGAACTGCTCGATGTCGATGGTCTTGGTCTTCTCGGGCGCGGCGGCGTCGAGGTCGTCTTGGCTGAGCACGAGGATCGAACCGTCGTCGAGCTCCCAGCCCTTGCCGAGCTCGCCCCAGGCCACCTCCTCGCCGTCGTCGGCGACGCGCTTCATGAGGATCCGCTCCGGCTTGCTGCCCTCGCTCGGGCGACGCACCTGGTGGAAGTGCACGTCCATGTCGCGAGTGGCGCTGATCACCTGCACGGGCACGTTGACGAGCCCGAAGCTCAGGGAGCCGGTCCACATGGCGCGGGGCATCAGGAAGCCTTCTTCTTCGCGGCGGGCGGGCCGGGCTTGTCGGTGGGGCTGCGCTTCGGCTTCGTGGCCGTCGACGCCGAGGTCTTCGCGGCAGCCTTCTTGGCGGCCGGCTTCTTCTTGGCCTTGGGCTTCGGCTGGTCGAGTGCGGCGAGGCTGGCCTCCAGTGCCTTGGCGAGCGCATCGCCGGAGTCGGCCTTCGGCTTGGGCGGAGCGATCGTCACGTCTTTGCCGCCGGCCTTCGCCTCGATCAGCTCGAGCACGGCGTCGCGGTAGGTGTCGTGGTGCGCATCCGCATCCCAGTCGCTCGAGAGCATCTCGACGAGCTTGCCCGCCATCTCGACCTCCTTCGCGCCCGGGGCCTTCTTCATCTCGGGCATCTCGAGGTCGTCCGGCGCGCGGAGCTCATCGTGGAACCGCATCGTCTGCAGGCCGAGCGCGCCGTGGATCGGGCGCAGCGCGACCAGTTGCTCGCGGCTGCGCAGCACCAGGCGGCCGATGCCGACCCGGCCGCTGCGCTCGAGCGCGGCGAGCAGCACGCGGTAGGCGCGGTCGCCGCCCTTGCCGGCACCCAGGTGGTAGGCCTTGTCGTAGAAGACGGGGTCGATCTCCTCGCCCTTCACGAACGTCTCGATCTCGATCACCTTCGGGCGCGTGCCGTCGGCGGCGCTCACCTCCTCCTTGCTGAGGATCACGAGTTCGCTGCCCGTGTCGAAGCCCTTCTCGATCTCGCTGTAGGCAATCTCCTCGCCAGAGCTCGCCCCGATCCGCTTGTGCGAGACGCGTGCTCCGTCCTCGGCACGCACCTCCTTGAACGAGAGCGTGTGGCTCTCGGTCGCGGAGAAGAGCTTCACCGGGATCGCGACGGCACCGAACGTCACCGTGCCGTTCCAGATCGAGCGCGCGGCCATCAGGTCGGACCCCCGAGGGCCGGTAGGGACTGGCGGAGCGTGGCGACGGGGGCGAAGAGATCGCCGAGCTCGGCGACGCGCGCCAGCACCTGCGGGGCGGTGAAGCGCAACTGAGCGGGATCGCCGGCGGCGGCGCAGGCCTCCACCTCGTCCCAGCTCACCGGTGTCGACACGGTCGGCTGCGGCTGCGCGCGCAGCGAATACACGCCGACGGTGGTCTTGTGGCGATCGTTCTGCCCCCAGTCGACGAACACCTTGCCGGGGCGCAGGCGCTTCGCCATGCGGCTCGTGACGAGGCCGGGCTCGCGGTCTTCGAGGAGCGCGGCGACGGCGTGCGCGAACGCCTTGGTGTCGTCGTAGGTCACGGGCACGTTGATCGGAGCGTAGACCTGAAGGCCCTTGCCACCGGAAGTTTTCGCCCAGATGTCGAGGTCGAGCTGGGTCAGCAGCGCCCGGATGAGCAGGGCGACGCGGCAGCACTCGACGACCGTCGCGGGCGGCCCGGGATCGAGGTCGAAGACGAGCGCGGTCGGCTCGTCGGGATCGACGGCACGCGAGAGCGAGGGGTGCAGCTCGAGCGCCGCGAGGTTCGCGAGCCACACCAGCGTCGGGGTGTCGGCGACCTCGACGAAGTCGATGATCTCGTCGTCACCGATCGGCATTGGCACGGTGCGCACCCAGTCGGGGCGGTGGGCGTTCGCGCGCTTCTCGTAGAACGAGGCCGGATCGGCGGCGCCGTGCGGGAAGCGCCGCAGCGTCGTCGCACGACCGGCGAAGTGCGGGAGGAGCACCGGCGCGATCTGCGCGTAGTACTCGATCACCTGCCGCTTGGTGAACGCTGCCTCGCCGTACATCGGCTTCTCGAGGTTGGTGACGCGCAGGCGGCGGCCATCGACGAGCGCCTCGGGAGCGTCGCCATGCTCGCCGGTGAACGACACGCCGCCCGGGGCGGAGTCGGCGGGGCGCCGCGGCTCGGGCTCGCGCACCACCTCCCTGGCGGGCTTGTCGGCGCGCAGCCCGCGGAACACCGGGTGCCGCAGCTGGCCGTCGTCGCTCCAGCCGGTGAACTCGACCTCGCACACGAGCTCAGGCCGCACGAAATGGGTGCCGCGTGGTGGCGAGCCCGCGCCGAAGGGCGATGCCTGCGCCTCGAGCTCCGCGAAGCGCTCGCGTAGCTCCGTGAGGTCGGCCTCCTTGAGCCCGCTGCCCACGCCGCCGATGTGCCGCAGCACCGAGTTCTCGTACACGCCCACCTGCACGGCCCCGAGCGTGCGGGCGCGCCGGCCCGTGCCCGTCGTCCAGCCGCCGATCACCACCTCCTGGCGGCGGCGGTGCTTGATCTTCAGCCAGTCGGGCGAGCGTGCGCCCGGGCGGTAGATCGAGCTCATGCGCTTGGCGATGATGCCTTCGAGCTGCTGCGCCTCGGTGGCCGCCAGCAGCCCCGCGCCCGTGCCCTCGCCGACATGCGCCGGCGGCACCTGCCAGTGCTCGTCGTCGAGCGCCAGCGACTCCAGCACCTCGCGGCGCTCATGCCATGGGCGGCCGGTGAGCGTCTCGCCCGCGAGGTCGAGCACGTCGAAGATCGCGAGCGTGGCGGGCCGCTCTTGAGCGAGGCGCGCGATCACGCCGGTGCCCGTGGTGCGCAGGCGCTTCTGGATCGCATCGAACCGCTGCAGGCCGTGGTCGTCGAACGCGATGATCTCGCCGTCGAGCACGGCGCCCTGGCCGAGTGCCGCCGCGAGCGGCGTGAGCTCGGGGAACGCAGGGCTGAGGTCGAGGCCGCCGCGGCTCGTGATCTGCACCCGCTCGGACGTCACCGCGACGATCGCGCGCACGCCGTCCCACTTCACCTCGTAGGCCCAGCCCTCGTCGTCCGCGGGCAGCTCGCCGGGTGTGGCGAGCATCGGTGCGGGCGTGCCGGACGAGGCACGGGAGGACGGGGACGGGGGAGCCACGAGCCCATCATCGTCGGGACTCGCGCGCCCATTCGCAACCCGCCTGCCCGAACACCTGCGTAGACCGCCGGAGCGGAGCGTTAGGCTGGGGGAGACCGATCGCCCTGGCCGCGTGCTGCGCGGCCTCGTCCCATCAGCGCGAGTGTCCGACAGCACCATCACGACTCCCGACCCCGGCCCACTGGCCTGGCGCGTCTTCCGACAGCGGCCCGTCTTCATGGCGGTGCTCGATCCCGACGGGATCGTGCGTGAGGTCAACGACGCCCCGGAGGCGCGTGGCTTCGGGCGCGAGGAGTTCCTCGGCCGCCACATCGCCGATACGCCCTACTTCGGCGCGGATTCCACGTGGCACCAGACGTGGAACCAGCGCCTCGGTGAGGTCGCCCGCGCCGCCGAGCCGTGCGGTTACGACGACGTGATCACCACGACGCAGGGTCAGGTGCGGTACGCGGAGGCGACGGTTTCACCGATCACCGGCGACGACGGCCGCGTCGAGTTCTTCCTCGTCGAAGCCGACGACACCACCGAGCGCCTGCAGGTTGAGCTGGCGCTGCGCGAGGGCGAGCGCCGCTCCAACGATCTGATGGTCGCGCTGCCGGTGCTCGCATGGTCGATCGACCGCGACGGCGAGTGCGACTTCGTCAACCAGCGCTGGCTCGACGAGGTCGGCGCCGTGCCGATCGTCGACGGCCGGCCCCAGTGGGCGGCCGTCGTGCACCCCGACGATCGCGGTGCGTTTGAGGCGGCCTGGGCGACGGCCAAGGCCACGGCGTCTCCGCTCACCGGCGAGTTCCGGATCACTGGGATCAGTGGCGCCGCGCGGCGCTGCGAGGTGCGCATCGCCCCCGTGCTCGGGGACGACGGCACCGTCGATCGCTGGTCGGCGGTCGCCATCGACGCCGCCGAGTAGGTGGGGCGAGCGCCGCTGCGGCGTCCGCCCCGGCGCCCCTGGGGAGGGCCGAAGGTTTAGGCGTCCTCGTCGGCCGGTTCATCGCCGCCCGAGCCGGAGCCCTGGTCGGCCGACTCGTCATCGGCGCCGGCTTCGTCGACCGGGTCGATGTCGCCGAGGGTGATCGCCTGCGACACGCAGTTGTTGCTCTCGCTCTTCTCGGTGATCACGGCGTCTGCGTCGGCGCATACGAGCACGCGGAGGTCTTGGGAGGTGTCGACGTCGAACGGCACGTCGACCTCGGCATCGATGCGGCGGGTGACGCCGGAGCCGATTCGATCGAACGGCAGCTCGTCGAGGAGCTCGTCGCCGTCGTTCCAGGTGTTGTCGTCCGACAGCGCGATGACGACGTTGCTCGGGGCCGCGAAGCCGCGGCCCACGTTCAGGAGGTTCGCGCTCACGAGCAGCGTGCCCGAGTCGGACACGTCGACGTGGATGGCCTTCACGGTGAGGTCGGGCTTGGCGGGCGCCTTCACGGTGACCTTCTTCTTCGGCTTGGCCTTGCTCTTGGCCTTCGCCTTGCTCTTGGCCTTGGTGGTCGGCTTCGCCTTGGCGGCCTGCTTCGAGGCGGCGGCGGTGGCGGGGCCGGCGGCGAGGCCGAACGAGAGGCCGAGTGAGAGGCCCGTCGCGACGACAGCGACGAGGGGGCGGGGAAGGATCGACACGATGGAGGTCCTGAAAGATTCGGCAGGAGCCTCCGTGGCTCCCAACTGGCCCCTGCATCGACGTCGCTCCCGAGCACCCTGAAGCGACCTGGACGCCAATTGGTGGTACCAGTATGGGATTCGGATGGTTCGGACCGAGGCGCCCGAGGGCGCTCAAGTCCGCTCAGGCGGAGAGGTCGATGAGCCCGAACTCCTTCTGGAGCGCGTCGATCGCCCACGGCTGGATGCCCTCCGGAGCGATCAGCCCGATCGGTGCCTCGTCGATCTGCAGCTCGAGGCACACGTCGAGCTGTTCAGCGGCGACCGCCAGGTATTCGAGGAGCCGGATGAGGCCCGGTCGATCGCCGATCGGGAACGGATCGGTGAAGTGCAAGCCGACGCCGACGGTGCGTGGCGAGCCATCGGGCACGGCGTCGAACTCGCGCGGCGCCGAGCCGTCCCACAGGTGGAGTTCACGGGCGCGCCGGCCGGCTTCGATGATCGTCTCGGCGACGTCGTCGGTGGCCTCGTCGATCACGTACGCGACCAGGGTGCGGTCCTTGGGGGTCACTGCGTTCATCCTCGCACGGCGGATGCGAGACTGCTCGCCATGCGCGCCCTGCAGGTCACTGCTCTCACCGGTCCCGACGGCGTCGGCGTCTTGGAGATCGAGCCGCCGTCGGCGGACGCGCCGGTGGTGGTCGACGTCGCCGCCGCCGGCATCGCGTTCCCCGACCTGCTGCTCTCCCGCGGCGAGTACCAGCTCAAGCTCCAGCCACCGTTCACGCTCGGCGTCGAGGCCGCCGGGCGAGTGGCCCGCGCTCCTCAGGACAGTGGGCTCGAGGTTGGCCAGCGGGTCGCAGCGTTCGGGCTCGGCATGGCCGCCGAGCAGGTCGCGGCAGCCCCCGAGATGGTGCTGCCGGTGCCGGACTCCATGACCGACGTGCAGGCGGCCGGGCTGATCATGAACTACCACACGGCCCACTTCGCGCTGCTGCGTCGGGGGCGGCTGAAGGCCGGCGACACCGTGCTGATCCACGGGGCCGCCGGTGGCGTCGGCACCGCGGCGATCCAGGTAGCGCGCGGAGCCGGCGTGCGCACGATCGCGGTCGTCTCCAGTGACGAGAAGGAGGCGGTGGCCCACGAGGCCGGCGCCGACGACGTAATCCGCCCGGAGGAGGGGTGGCCGAAGCAGGTGAAGGCGCTCACCGAGGGCCGCGGCGTCGACGCCGTGCTCGATCCGGTCGGCGGTGACCGCGTGCTCGATTCGCTGCGCTCGCTGGCCGAGGAGGGCCGGCTCGTCGTCGTCGGCTTCACCGGCGGGGAGATCCCGAGCGTGCCACTCAACCGGCTGCTGCTGAAGAACATCGAGGTGGTCGGGGCCGCCTGGGGCGCGTTCGTGGGCACCCGCCCCGAGCTCACCCGCGCGATCCACGCGGATCTGCTCGAGTGGGCGGCAGCGGGGATCGTCGCGCCGGTGGTCGGCGCCGCCTATCCGCTCGCCGACGGAGCTCAGGCTCTGCGCGACCTCGATGCGCGCCGCGCCACCGGCAAGCTCGTGCTCGAGCTCTGACGCCGGCAGCCATGGACATGCGGCCAAACGGGGCCGTGCTCGCGGCTGCTCGGGTCGCCACCAGGCCATGGGCGCGCCGACGCTCGCCCTGAACAATGGCGTGGTGCCGTTCGCCACCACGCTCCTCATCGCCGGCAGCCTGCTGGCGCCCGTGGGAGCCGGCGCGCTGAGCGCGACCCCGCAGCCGGCGGCTGCCACGGCGAAGACGGCCATCCACAACGCGCCCGACTCGACCAAGCCGAAGCGCTGCGTGAGCGATGCCGCCATCAAACGTGCGCGGGCCTACGCCGTGAGCCGCCCGGGGACGGTGGCGTTCGCCGTCGAGGAGCGTGGGCAGCTGCGCTCGTTCCGCGGCGGCATCCCGTTCCGTTCGGCCAGCTTGGTGAAGGCGATGCTGCTCGTCGCCGACCTGCGCAGGCACGCGGCCTCGCGCACCCCGCTCAATTCCGGCGATCGCGCGCGGCTGCGCAGCATGATCACGCTGTCCGACAACACCGCCGCGACCGCCACGTTCAACGCCGTGGGCCGCGAGGCCGTGCTGCGGGTGGCCAAGGCCGCGGGCATGCGCCGCTACACCGTCGGTGGCTACTGGGGGAGCTCGCAGCTCACCGCGAGCGACCAGGCCCGCTTCTGGAGTCACCTCGACGCCCTGCTTCCGGCCTCGCAGAAGACCTACGGCCGCACGCTGCTGCGCTCGATCACCCACGCTCAAGTGTGGGGCGGCGCGCCGGTCGCCCGGAGCCACGGGTTCCGCACGCTCTTCAAGAGCGGCTGGCTGCCGCAGCCGAGCGGCTGGTTCGTGCACCAGGGGCTGCGCGTCGAGCGCGGCAGCTGCCGCATCGGTATCGCCGTGCTCACCGGCGGCGGGGCGTCGATGGAGGCCGGCGTCACCAGCATCCGCGGCGTGGTCGAGCGCCTGATCTAGCGGGTCCCGCGGGCGTCCATATGCGGGTCCAACGGGGTCGTCTGTCGGTCCAACTGGGTCCCGTCAAGCAAATGGCGATAAACACGACTGCATTTATGTAGATTATGGCGGAGTGCCACGAAGCCTCGACCCCAGGGAGCCCGCATGAGCCAGTACCGCCCGGAGACGATCGCCCTGCACGGCGGGCAGCAGCCCGACGCCGCCACCAACGCGCGCGCCGTGCCGATCTACCCGACCACCTCGTACACGTTCAACGACACCGAGCACGCCGCGAACCTCTTCGCGCTCGCGGAGCCGGGCAACATCTACACCCGGATCATGAACCCGACCTGGGACGTGCTCGAGCAGCGTCTTGCGCAGCTGGAGGGCGGGGTCGCGGCGCTCGTCGCGGCCTCCGGTCAGGCGGCGGTCACCTACTCGATCCTCAACATCGCGCGCGCCGGCGACAACATCATCTCGGTGTCGCAGCTCTACGGCGGCACCTACAACCTCTTCGCGCACACGCTGCCGCAGTACGGCATCGAGGTGCGCTTCGCCGATGCGAACGACCCGGGCGCGGTGGCGCGGCTCGCCGACGAGAACACGCGCCTCGTGTTCGGGGAGACGATTGGCAACCCGAAACTCAACGTGCTCGATGTGCCGGCGTGGTCGGCAGCGGCGCACGAGGCCGGCCTCCCGCTGATCGTCGACAACACCGTGCCGACGCCGCTCGGCGCGCGCGTGTTCGAGCAGGGCGCCGACATCGCCGTCCACTCGCTCACGAAGTTCATCGGCGGCCACGGGACCTCGATCGGCGGTGCGATCATCGACTCGGGCAACTTCGACTGGGTGGCCCACGCCGACCGGTTTCCGGGCCTCACCGCTCCGGATCCGAGCTACCACGGCGTGGTGTGGAGCGACGCGCTGGGGCCCGCGGCCTACGTCGGCCGGGCCCGCACCGTGCTGCTGCGCAACACGGGCGCGGCGCTCTCGCCGTTCAACGCCTTCCTGCTGCTGCAAGGCATCGAGACGCTCCCGCTGCGGCTCGAGCGCCACCAGGAGAACGCCCGCAAGATCGCGGAATACCTCCGAGCGCACGACGCCGTGAGCTGGGTGAACTACCCGGGCCTCGAGGACGACGAGCACCACGCCACGGCGGAGCGCGTGCTCGTCGGAGGCGGCGGCGCGCTCGTCACGTTCGGCGTGCGTGGGGGGAAGGAGGCCGGGCGCTCGTTCATCGAGGGACTCGAGCTGTTCAGCCACCTCGCCAACATCGGCGACGCGAAGTCGCTGGCGATCCACAACGCCACCACCACGCATTCGCAGCTCAGCGCGGAGGAGCTCGAGCAGGCGGGCGTCACCGACGACACCGTGCGGCTCTCGGTCGGCATCGAGCACATCGATGACCTCGTCGCGGATCTCGATCAGGCACTCGTGAAGGCGGCCACCGCCGTCCCCGCCTGATTCACCAAATGGTCATCGACCTCTCGGCGCACGCCCGCACCCCAGGCACCGGTCTCGGGGCGGTACGCACGCGCCGGGAGGTCGTCGCCACCCCCACCGACCCGCTTGCGCTGCGTTGCGGCCGGTCGCTCGACCACGTCGAGGTGGCCTACCAGACCTACGGCGAGCTGAGCCCCGCCGGCGACAACGCCGTGGTCGTGCTCCACGCGCTCACGGCGGACGCCCATGCCGCCGGTGAGGCCGAGGGCGACGGCGGGCCCGGATGGTGGGACTCCGTGATCGGGCCGGGCCGCCCGATCGACACCGACCGCTGGTTCGTCGTCTGCGCCAACCTGCTCGGCAGCTGCCTCGGCACGACTGGGCCGGCCTCCACCGATCCGGCCACCGGCCGGCCGTGGGGCATCGACTTCCCTCCGATCACGATCGGCGATCAGGTTGCGGTGCTTCGCCGCTTGGGTGGCGCGCTCGGCATCACGCGCTACCACGCGCTCGTCGGGCCCTCGCTCGGCGGTATGCATGCCATCGAGTGGTTCCTCGCGGCGCCGGAGGAGGTGGAGGCGACGATCCTCATCGCGACCACCAGCGAACTCACCACCGAGAATCGCGCCTTCTCGGCCGCCGGCCGCCAGGCGATCCTCGACGACCCGGGCTTCGAGGGCGGCCGCTACCTCGAGACGGGCGGGGCGGGGCCCGAGCGCGGGCTCGCTGCGGCCCGGCGCTTCGCCCACATCACCTACGTCTCGTCCGAGGCGCTCGAGCGGAAGCTCGGTGATCCGGCGCCTGCCGGTGCGCCGCCGCGCAGTGCCGCTGAGTGGCTCGCGCCGGGGCGGGCGGTGGAGACGTACCTCGAGCACCAGGGGCAGAGCTTCCTGCGGCGCTTCGACGCTTTGAGCTACCTCTTCCTCACCCGCCCGATGGACGACTTTGCCCCGTTCGGGCCCGCGAACGCCGAGGCGGCGTGCCGTGCGGTCGCCCGCAATCCCACGGCTCGCCACCTCGTGCTCTCGTTTGACTCCGACTGGCGCTTCGGCACCAGCCACGCGGTGCGGCTCGCCGCCCGCCTGCGAGCCGCGGGTGCCCGCGCCGTCGAGCATCAAGAGCTCGCGGCGCCGTGGGGCCACGATTCGTTCCTGCTCGAGACTCCAGGGATGGGCGAGTTGATCGCGCGCGCCCTCGCCGACTGACGCTGGCGGGTGCCCCCTCCGCGCGCCCGGCGGCCGCCGAGGGGCACGCCGTTCAGGCGGCGATGGCGTCCTCGAGCTGGCTGCTGCTCAGCGCGCGCTGCAGGAAGGCGACGTCGTCGACCGAGATCGTCGGTCGGGTGTCGTACCGCAGCAGCGCGATCCCGCGGCCACTCTCGGTCGTGATCCCGATGGCGAGCACGTGCGCGTGCGGCGGTAGGTAGAGGGTCGCCAGGGCGAGGTGATCGAGCCACGCCGGGTGGCCGGCAATCACCGACGCGAGCTGGGCGTCGGCTTCGATGCCGATGGTGCGCAGCGGGAAGGTGCCCGCGAGCGAGGTGGTGATCGCAAGGTCGCCGCCGCGCTCATAGGCCACGGTGGCGTCGGTCGCCCCGGTGGTGGCGGCGAGCTCGCCGGCGCAGCGCAGCGCGGTGAGCCGGCTGGCGGGACGCATCGCCGGCGCGGCGGTCGCGGTCGCAACATCAGTGTTGAGCACGGAAACTCCTGGAGTTCTGGTGAACGTTCAGAGGTCTCACGGGCACCCCGGTGAGGCGCCGTCATCCCCAAAAAGTGTCGGTGGCCTGATGGTGCCCCGTCGAGCAGAGCGGCATCAGGCGCCGAAAGTATCACCGGCGCACAAGGTGCACCATGTGCGGTGCGTCGTCACGGTGCGCGTCCGGGTTTGCCCAGGCGAGGCGGGGGATATCGGGTCGGCCCGAGGTGGTCAGGCGATCCGTGCCGGAGCCCATCTCTCAGTGCGATCTCAACCTCGGGTTGAGGGTGAACCTCGCCTTCAGCAAGGCCCGCCGGGGAGCGTTCTTGACCGCGCTCAGCTCGTGGTCGGCTGGAAGCCGCGCAGGCGCAGCGCGTTACCCACCACGAGCAGGCTCGATGCCGCCATCGCCAGGCCGGCGAGCACTGGGTTGAGGTAGCCCGCGACGGCAGCAGGGATCAGCACCACGTTGTAGGCGAACGCCCAGAACAGGTTCTGCTTGATGGTCTTCAGCGTGCGGCGGCTGAGCTGGATCGCGTCGGCTGCCCCGGCCGGGTCGCCACCGACGATGGTGAGGTCGCTCGCCTCGATCGCGACATCGGTGCCCGTGCCCATCGCGATCCCCAGATCGGCAGCGGCAAGCGCAGGCGCATCGTTGATGCCATCGCCGACGACCGCGACCACGTGCCCGGCGGCCTGCAGCTCGCGCACGTGGGCAGCCTTCTCGGCGGGCAGCACGCCCGCGACGACGGCCTCCGGCTCGATGCCGACCTTCGCCGCGACCGACACGGCCACGTGCGGGTTGTCGCCGGTCAGGAGCAAGGGCCTCAGGCCGAGCTCGCGCAGGCGCTCGACGGCACGCGCCGCGGTCGGCTTGGGTGGATCGGCGAGCACCACGACCGCGCGCGCCTCGCCATACCAGCCGCCCGCGATCACGGTGTGACCCGCGCTCTCGGCTTCATCGATCTCCGCCCGCAGCGGAGGCGGGATCTCGAGCCCTTGTGCCTCAAGGAACGACGGCCGGCCGACCGTGACGACGCGGTCGGCGACGGTGGCCGTGGCACCGAGGCCGCCGTGCGGGACGAAGTCGGACGACGGCGGAAGTGCCCCGACCCGCTCCTCGGCCGCGCGCACGATGGCCTCCGCGATCGGGTGCTCCGAGCCGGCCTCGGCGCCGGCGACGAGCCGCAGCGCCTGGCTCTCGGAGATACCTTCCCGCGTCGCGATGCGCAGCACCTCCATGCGGCCGGTGGTGAGCGTGCCGGTCTTGTCGAGAACGATCGTGTCGACGGCTCGGGTCGACTCGAGCACGGAGGGGCCGCGGATCAGGAGGCCGAGCTGCGCGCCGCGCCCGGTGCCGACGAGCAGGGCCGTCGGTGTGGCGAGCCCGAGGGCGCAGGGGCAGGCGATGATCAGCACGGCGACCGTGCACGTGAACGCGAAGGCGGCATCCTGCCCGGCGACGAGCCAGCCGACGAACGTGAGCGCCGCGATCACCGCGACGGCCGGCACGAACACCGCCGAGATGCGGTCGGCGAGGCGCTGGACTGGAGCACGGCCGTGCTGGGCCTCGCGCACCAGCGTCGCGATCTGCGCGAGCGCGGTGTCGGCGCCGATCCGGGTGGCGCGGATCGTGAGCGGGCCGCCGACGTTGATGGTGCCGCCGGTGACGCGGTCGTCGGGTGACTTGTCGACCGGCACCGACTCGCCGCTCAGCAGCGACTCGTCCACCGCCGACTGGCCGTGCTCGACGACGCCGTCGGTGGGGATCTTCGAACCGGGCCTCACGAAGAGGCGGTCGCGGACGACGATCGTGTCGACGGGCACGCGCCGCGTGGTGCCGTCGTCCTGAAGGAGGTTCGCGGTGCGCGGCGCGGCGCGGACGAGCGCGGCGAGCGCGGTGCCCGCCTTCGACTTCGCGCGGGCCTCGAAGTAGCGACCGGCGAGGAGGAAGGTGGTGACGGCGCAGACCACTTCGAAGTACACGTGCTCGAGGCCTACGGAGCGGTCGGGCACCAGGCTCGTGGTCATGTGCATCCCGGCGTGCCCGGCGTCGCCGAAGAGCATCGCCACCACCGACCAGGTGAAGGCAGCGACGGTGCCGAGCGAGATCAGGGTGTCCATGGTCGTCGTGCCGTGGCGCAATCCGCGAAGCGTGGTGCTGTGGAACGGGAGGCCGGCCCAGGCGATCACCGGCGTGGTGAGGGCGAGGCACACCCACTGCCAGCGGTCGAACTGCAGCGACGGGATCATCGTGATGGCGAGCACCGGCACGCTCAGGGCGGCTGCGAGCATGGCTCGGCGGCGCAGCGCGCGGCGGTCGGACTCGACGGCGTCGGCGGCCGCCTCCTCGTCGCGCGCGCCGATCTCGGTCGCGTCGTAGCCGGCGCGCCGCACGGCCTCGATCAGCTGCTGCGAGGTCGCACGGCCGGTGGCCTGGTGCACCACGGCGCGCTCGGTGGCGAGGTTCACCTGCGCCTCGACGCCATCGAGCTGGTTGAGGCTTCGCTCGACGCGTGCGGCGCAGGCGGCGCACGTCATTCCATTGACGGCGAGCTCGGTCGTCGGGCCCTCGAGTGGGGCCCGGTCGGGCGCCGCGCCGGCTGGGGGACCTTGGACGACGGGAAGGCTGGTCATGGGGGACTCCCATCAGAGTACGCCGATCCGGCTCCGGCTGACACACTTCCGGCGTGGTTCAGTGGCTCCTCGGCGCTGGTGTGCTCCAGCTCGCCTCCGCGGCATCCCTCGGGTGGCTCATCGCACTGGATCGCGCCGATCCGGCGAAGCTCAAGATGATCGGGATCAAGGTTCCGAGACGGCTTCTGCAGCTCCATCTCGACCAGGTGATGATGGGCGTGATCCTCCTCGCTGTCGCCACCGCATTCCCCGACATTCCGGACTGGACGGCGATCGCGCTCCTCATCGGGACGACGCTCAACCCGTTGCTGTTCCTACCCCTCGCGTTCGCTCCGAAGCTCGACGAGGCGCTCGGCTACCGGGTGATCTCGGTGGGCTCCTTCGTCGCCTCGACCATCGGTTTCGTCGGGCTCGCGATCTGGTTCCTCTTCCTGCGCTGAGCCTCCGATGCGTGCGCCATCGCACGCCGAATTCCGGCCGATCGGCCCGCTCGAAACCAGCCGTCCGGCCGAGCCGTCCGGCCACGCCGCGCGCCGTCCATGCGCCGAGCCGCGATGATGCCGTCGCGCGATCCGCCAGACTGACCCTGTGCACGGCCCCGGCGGTCACCACCACCACGACCACCACGGTCACGACCACGGTCATGGCGGCCACCACCATCACGTGTCGGCCGGCAGCGTCGCAGAGCCGAGGTGGCTCTGGATCGCACTTGGCCTCAACGTCGGCATGGCCCTGCTCGAGGTGGTGCTCGGCATCATCTCCGGCAGCACCGCGCTGCTCGCCGATGCCGCGCACGTCATCACCGACGCCTTGGCGATCGGCATCGCGCTGGCGTCGATCGTGCTCGCCCGCCGCCCTGCCGGCGGTCGCTACACCTACGGCCTCGGGCGGGTCGAGATCCTCGGCGCCCAGCTCAACGGGGCGTCGCTGCTCGTCCTCGCCGGCATGCTCGGGGTCGGCGCAGGTCTGCGCATTGCCGATCCACCCGCCGTCGAGGGCGGGGTCGTCGTCATCACCGGCATCTTCGGCGTCCTTGGCAACATCCTCGCCGCCTGGGCGCTCGCCAGGGCCAGCCGCGAGAGCCTCGCCGTCGAGGGCGCCTACCAGCACGCCCTCATGGACGCGATCTCGTCGGTGGCCGCGATCGTCGCCGGCGCGCTCGTCCTCGCCGGCGTCTCGTCGGTCGTCGACCCGATCCTCGCGCTGATCGTCACCGCCCTGATGGTGCGCAGCGGCTGGACCGTGTTGCGCAGCTCCACCGACGTCCTCCTCGAGGCCGCGCCGCGTGGCCTCGATCCCGAGACGGTCGGCGCCGCGCTCGTCGCCGTCGAGGGCGTCGTGGAGGTCCACGACCTCCACGTGTGGGAACTCACCCAAGGCTTTCCCGCCGTGACCGCGCATGTGATTGCTCGCCCGGGCACTGACTGCGAGGCCACGCGTTTCCGCCTCGAGCGGGTGCTTGCCGACCAGTTCTCCGTCGCCCACTCGACGCTGCAGGTCGAGAGCGACCACCGGGAGGAACTCGTGCAGCTCGAGCGGCCGTGGAGCGGCGGCGCCCGGTGACCGACTCGCCGCCAGGCTAGGCCGAGGCTGGCAGTGTCTCGGAGCTGCGCGTGAGTGCGGCTGCGATCCGCTGGGCGGCCGGACGGGCGCCCGCGAGGTTGCGGCAGGCCGGGCCCACGGTGAGCGCGGCGTAGGGGCCGGTGACGAACACCTGGGTGCCGCCGAGGCGCAGGTCGTCGCCCACGTCGGGCAGCCCGCGCTCCACGCGGATCCCGAGCTCATCGACGAGCGGGCCGACAAGCCGGTCGCGGGCGAGGTCCTGCTCAAAGCCGGTCGCGAGCCAGAGGTGGGTCGAAACACTGCCGCTGATCTCCTCGCACGCCTCTCGCTCGGTGTCGACGCCCTCGCGCAGCTCGATACGTCCGGCGGCCACGGCGTCGCGGAGCAGGGCGAGCGTGCGCGGCGGAATGGTGCCGCCGTCGCGGGCGATGTCGATGAGGTCGCGGCGGCGGCTGATGCTGGCGCGGTGGTAGTCGGCGAGGCGGCGCGGCCCGAGCCAGCTGGCGTCGACGTCGTAGGGGCGAGCCCGCAGCGGGCGGCGGCTGAGCATCAGCACGCGTGCGCCACGGTGGGCGGCGCCGAGGGCGAGGCAGGCGGCGGTGAGGCCGCCGCCGACGATGACCACGGGATCACCGCCAACCTCGACGGTGCGCAGGTCGACGGTTGCCGCGTGCTCGGCGCGGCCGTCGGCGACGAGCGGCGCGGCCCAGTCTGGGATCCGCGGGAAGGAAGGGTTGTGCGCGACGACCACCGCGTCGGCCTCGAGCTGGCGAAGCGGCTCGCCGTTGGCGTTGGCGACGGTCACCTCGACGGGCGCCCGCTCGGCGTCGCCGGGATGGTCGGGGCCTGGCTGGAGCGCCGGCCGGAGCCCGGGCGGACGGGTCGGCGTGATCGCCGTCGCCGTGCCCAGCACGTGCTCGACGGGCCCGAGGGTGGCGGTGAGGTCGTCGATGAGGCGCCGCATGCCCGCCGGCGTGGGGACGCGCTCCGCCTCGGGGCGGCGCAGCGCGAGCCGCGCCTCGTCGGGCAGCGCCTCGACCATGTCGCGCAGCGCCATCGGGCGCGTGCCGGGGTGATGCACTTGCGGCGAGCGCAGGCGGTCCAGGTCGAGGCGGGCGAGCTTGCCGTCCCACGCCGCGCACCAGCCGGGCTGCGGATCGACGACCGTCACCCGCTGCGGCCACGTGCCGGCCGCCGCAAGGGCGACGAGCACCGCCAGGCCGTGTGGCCCGGCGCCGATGAGAACGAGATGGTGCACGGGGTCACTATGGCGCGGTCGCGGTCAGCAAGGCTGGTCGCGCCGAGCGCCTGAGCGCTCTGGGCGGCCTGGTTGGGGCGCGTCGGGAAGCGAGTCGGTTGTCACGGCAGGCGCCGACGACGGTGCCGCGGCTTGGGGTGGTGGGCGGCTTCGGTGAATAGTCCCGTCTATGCGGCCCACGTTTGGGCGTCGCGATCTTGGGCCGTTTGAGCCGTGAATAGTCCCGTCCGCGCGGCCCACGTTTCGTTGGGTTTGGGGGGTCGCGGCGCGGGGAGGTCGTGGAACGGTGTTTCGCTGCCGCGACTCCCTGGCCGGATCGGGCGCGGCGCCCGCTGGCCCGGTCTGGCACGGCGCCCGCTGGCGGGGTGCCGGCGCTGACGATGCTCGCTGGCGCGACGACCCCCGCAGTCGGCATTGCCGACGCAGATCAGCGGCGCGTTTCTGCTGAGCCGCTGATTTCCCCGAGCCCAGTCGGGGAAATCAGCGGTTCACCGCGCAGAGTGGCCGCCCGCGGCGGCCAACCGCCAGCTGAGAGCGGTCGCCAGCGCCTGTCCGCCCTCGCCGCCCGCGCGCCGTAAGGCGCCCCTCGCTCACGCTGGCACCGCGCTCGGGCGGGGGCGCGGCGTGGGGAGGTCGGAGAACGGTGTTCGCTGCCGCGAGCCCGGCTCTAGAGGCGCTCGGACTCCGCCGGCACCCGCGGCACGCCTGGCGCCGGCGTTCCGCCGCCGCGCGGGGCGACGGCCAGCGCGAGCAGGGTGAGCGCGGCCGCGACCAGGAACGCCTGCGGACGCCCGAGCAGCGCGGCGGTTGCTCCAGCGAGTGGGCCCGCGACCGCGAGGCCGAGATCGAGGAAGGCCGTGAAACTGCCGAGTGCCGCGCCGCGCTGCTCGTCCGGCGCCGCGCTCACCACCATCAGCGCGAGGGCCGGGAACACCGCGGCGTAGCCGGCGCCGAGGAGGAACCCGCCGGCGACGGCCGCAGGAAGCCCGTGGGCGGCTGCGATCAGGACGAGCCCGGCGGCCTGGGCGGCGCAGCCAGCGGCGAGCACCCGGATGGGCCCGACGCGATCGAGACCCCAGGCGACCGCGAGACGCGTGATCACCACGGCCGCGGCGACCGCGGTGAGCGCGAGCCCGGGGCTGCCGACGCCGCGGTCCGCGAGGTGCAGCGTCACGAGGCTCGCGACCGCGCCGTAGCCGAGGTTCGCGAGCGCCAGGCCGAGGCCGGGGCGCACCGCCTCGGGAAGGATCAGCGGGGCGCGCGGCCCCATGGGCGTCGCACGCGGCGCCTCCCGCGCTGCGCCGGCCAGCACCAGCACGAGCCCGACGAATGGGATCACCGCCACGCTCCACCACACCGCCTCGTAGCCGCCGGTCGCCGAGAGCAGCGCCTCGCCGGACGCCGTCCCGACCGTCGCGCCGAGCCAGATCGCCATGCCGAACAGCGCGATCGCGCTGCCGTGGCGGTCCTTCGGTGTGAGGTCGAGTGCCCAGGCCATCGCGGCGGCGTACACCCACGACTCGCCGAAGCCGGCCACCATCCGCGCCGCGATCAGCTGCCAGTAGGCCTCCACGAACGGGAGCGCCAGGCCGCCGACGGTGCAGAGCGCCAGGCCGCCGCCCACCACGAGCCGGCGTGAGCGCTCGTCGGCGAGCCGGCCGCCCCAGGGTCGTGCGAGCATCGCCGCGAGCGACAACGAACCGACCGCGAAACCGGCCGCGGCATCGCCCAGCCCGAGCTCGCCGTTCACGTAGCGCGGCAGCACGGCCAGCGGGATGCCGACGCAGAGGAACGCCGCCCACGTCCCCAGCCAGAGCACGGCGATCGTGCGCCGTCGGGGGTCGCGGATCACGGAGAAGACCATAGGCGCCTCGGACCGCACGACGTGGCGGCGCCGCGCGCGCTACAGTGCTCAGTCCGACCTGCCCTTCGGCGGGTCGTTGTTCTGTCTGCAACCCCGTCTCGGAGACCATCATGGCCCGCGGAGACGTGCGCATTGGAGTCACGCTCGCTTGCGAGACGTGCAAGCGCCGCAACTACCAGACCACGAAGTCCAAGCGGAACACGCCTGATCGACTGGCGATCCGCAAGTACTGCAAGTGGTGCAAAACCCATACCGCCCACCGGGAGACCCGCTAGCCGGGACTGCTGACTCGTGGCACGCAACGAAGACGAAGCTCGCAAGCGTCGCGCCAAGCGCAACGCCGAGAATCCGCAGGCCGATGACGCCGCGGACGCGCTGACGCCTGCCGCGGACGACGCCGACACCGGCGAGCCCGCGCTCGTCGGCGAGACGCTTCGTGCCGAGACCGAGTCGCATGCCGGCGTGTCCGGCACCCCGGTCGGGCTCGGCGAGCCGACCAGCGAGGACGCTCCCCACAGCGACCTCGAGCCCGCACAGGGCGGCGTGGTCGCCGGCGGCGAGGTCACCACCAGTGGTGGCGGCCCGCGGGTGTTCAAGTTCTTCAAGGCCTCCTGGGCCGAGCTCCAGCGGGTCCGCTGGCCCGACCGTCAACAGGTCGCGCAGGGCACCGCCGTCACGCTCGGCTTCGTGGTCATCGCCGGCGCCTTCCTCGGCGTCGCCGACCTCGTGGCCCGCCAGATCGTCAACCTCATCCTCTAGGCAGAGGGACGGAAAGCTTCTCCATGTACCGCTGGTACGTCGTCAACACCTACTCGGGTCACGAGAACAAGGTCAAGTCGAACCTCGAGCATCGCGCGATGACGCTCGGCCACCGTGCCGCGCTGCGCCAGATCGTCGTCCCCACGGAGACGGTCACGGAGCTCAAGGACGGAGAGAAGAAGACCAGCGAGCAGCGCACCATGCCCGGCTACGTCCTCGTTCAGATGAACCTGAACGAAGATACGTGGGGCCTGGTTCGCGGAACCCCGGGCGTGACCGGGTTCGTTGGCGCAGGCGATGAGCCGATCCCGCTCACCCAGGGCGAGATCGACCGTCTGCTCAAGCGCGGTGCCACCACTGGTGCCGCTGCTCCGGCTGGTGCCGGCGCGTCCGCCGGCGGGGCCACCGCCGCGCGCCCCCGCGTCAGCCAGTTCACGATCGGGGAGTCCGTCAAGGTCATCTCCGGCCCGCTCTCCGACTTCTCCGGCGAGATCGCCGAGATCAACGAGGACGCGGCAAAGCTCAAGGTGCTTGTGTCAATCTTCGGCCGCGAGACGCCGGTCGAAGTTGGCTTCGACCAGGTCAAGAAGGTCTGACGAGAAGATGGCGAAGAAGGTTCTCACCACGATCCGGCTCCAGGCGCCGGGCGGGCAGGCATCCCCTGCGCCGCCGGTCGGCCCTGCCCTGGGTCAGCACGGCCTGAACATCATGGAGTTCGTCAAGGCGTTCAACGCCCAGACGGCTCAGGACAACGGCGTGACGATCCCGGTCGTCATCACGGTCTACGAGGATCGCTCGTTCGACTTCGTGGTCAAGACGCCGCCGGCCGCCGTGCTCATCAAGCAGGCGATCAACCTCGACAAGGGGTCCGGCACGCCGCACACGAAGAAGGTCGGCCAGATCTCCGAGGCGCAGCTCCGGATGATCGCCGAGAAGAAGCTTGCCGATCTGAACGCGCACACGGTGGAGCAGGCGATCCCGATCATCGCCGGCACCGCGCGTTCGATGGGCGTGGAGGTCGTTGACTGATGGGCGTCAAGCGCAGCAAGGGGTACAAGGAGGCGCTCGCACAGGTCGACCGCCTGCGTGAGTACCAGCCGACCGAGGCGTTCACGCTCCTCGAGTCGCTCCCCAAGGCCAAGTTCAACGAGTCGGTCGAGGTGCACATCCGCACCGGCCTGAACGTCCGCCACGCCGATGAGCAGCTCCGCGGCACCGTCGCACTGCCCAACGGTCTCGGCAAGGACGTCAAGGTCGCCGTGTTCGCCCAGGGCGACAAGGCCGCCGCCGCCACCGCCGCCGGTGCCGACCACGTCGGTGCCGACGATCTCGCCGAGAAGATCCTCGAGGGCTTCGACGACTTCGACGTCGTCATCGCCACCCCGGATCTCATGCCGCTCGTCGGTCGCCTCGGCCGCGTGCTCGGCCCCTCGGGCAAGATGCCGAACCCGAAGGTCGGCACGGTGACGATGGACGTCGCCAAGGCCGTCGAGGAGTCCAAGGCCGGCAAGGTCGAGTACCGCACCGATCGCAACGCGATCGTGCACTTCTCGATCGGCAAGCGCGACTTCGACCGCCAGAAGCTGCTCGAGAACTACGCGGCCGTCATCGAGGAGCTCGTTCGCGCGAAGCCCTCGGCCGCGAAGGGCCGCTACCTGCACTCGATCACGATCGCCTCGACCATGGGTCCTGGCATCAAGGTCGACCCCACCCGTACCCGCGACATCCTCGAGGAGAGCACCGCTCAGGCGGCCTAACGCTCACCACCTCGGGGCCACCGCAGACCGTCGGCAGCCCGCGCACAGGCGCGGGCACAAGACCGACCTAGGAGGCTCATGAACCGGCATCAAAAAGAAGCTGCCGTCGGCAATCTCGCTTACGAGTTTTCCGAGGCAGAGGCGGTTTACGCCGTCGACTACCGCGGACTGACCGTCGCGCAGATCAGCGAGCTCCGCGCTCGCCTGCTGCAGAACGACACCAAGCTGAAGGTCGTCAAGAACTCGGTGACGAAGCTCGCCGCCGAGAAGGCCGAGGTCACGTCGATCAACGACGAGCTCTCGGGTCCGACGGCCCTCGCCTTCGTCCGCGGCGACGCGGCCGCCTCGGCGAAGATCCTGAGCGGCTTCGTCAAGGAGAGCGACAACAAGCTCGAGCTCAAGGGCGGCCTGCTGAACGGCAAGCCCCTCTCGACCGACGACGTCGTCGCCATCGCGAAGCTCCCGACGCGCGAGGTCCTCATCGGCCAGCTCGTCGGCCTCATCGCGTCGCCGATCTCCGGCACTGCTCGTACGCTCGCCGCCCTGCTCTCCGCAGTGCCGCGCCAGCTGCAGCAGGTCGCCGACCAGGGCCTCGTCGGCGGCGGTGCTGCGGCACCGGCAGCCGAAGCGCCTGCAGCGGAGGCCGCTGAGGCCCCCGCCGAAGAACCTACGGCAGAGGCTCCCGCCGAAGCCGATGCGGAGGCCGCGCCCGCGGACGCCGCTTCCGACACCGATTCCACTGAGGAGTAACGACTATGGCTACCAGCACTGCTGAATGGATTGAGGAGCTCAAGGGCATCACCGTGCTCGAGCTCAGCGAGCGCATCAAGGCGCTCGAGGAGGAGTTCGGCGTGTCGGCTGCCGCCGCCGCTGCTCCGGCTGCCGCGGCTCCGGCCGCTGGCGGTGGCGACGACGCCGCTGACGCGGGCTCGTCGACCGTTGACGTGATCCTCACCGCCGCCGGCGACAAGAAGATCGGCGTCATCAAGGTCGTCCGCGCCGCCACCGGCCTCGGCCTCAAGGAGGCGAAGGCTCTCGTCGACGAGGCTCCGAAGCCCGTCAAGGAAGGCCTCGAGCGCGATGAGGCTGAGAAGCTCAAGGCCGAGATCGAAGAGGCCGGCGGCACCGTCGAGCTGAAGTAGCTCGAAGGTCATCTGGACGGATCTCGCTTGCATCTTCCGTCCGCGCCGATCCGGTCTGGGCTGCCGCCCTATCCCCAATCGGCGCGAACGGAATCTGCGGCGCGATCTCTCGCCCAGCTGACCTCCGGTTGCTCCGGCGCTAGCCGGATCTCGCCCAGCCAGCCACCGCGCCGGCTGAACCGATCTGACAGGGCCGCCCTTCGGGGCGGCCCTTCGTCGTTCCTGGGCTCAACATCCGGCTGCCGCCCGGCTGCTGCCCGGGGCCGCCCGCCACGAGGATGGCGGCGGCGGATCGGTGGTCCGTCCACCTTGGTACGCGCGGCTTTCCAAACCGCCGCCTCCAGCGGCTACGCTCCGCCGGGGGAGACGCGGTGCGGGAGCACCGCCGAACAATGCCATCGGGGAACACGCCAACTGGTCGCGCCAGCGGCCTGCTGACTGCGGCGCTCACGCTCGCCGCGCTCTACGTCGCGGGGCGGCTCGTGCTGCCGCTCGCCGGCCGCGCCGTCGTCGACGTCTGGCGGCTCGCCGCGGGCGTCCCGCTCTTCTGGCTCAGCGCCGCCGCGCTCGTCGCCCGCGCCCCACGCACGGGTCCGGCGCGTCGCGCCTGGCAACTCCTCGCGGCCGGCATCGCGCTCTACCCCGTCGGCACGATCGCCACCGCCATCTACGGCTCGGCGGCATCGGCGCCGCCGGTTGCCCACGCGGCCTGGCTCGCGTTCTACCTCTGCGCCTACCTCGCCCTCGCGCGCCTCGCGCACGTCGCGATCCGCCCGTTCCCCTCGGCGTTCCTCCTCGACGGCGTGGCCGTGGTGCTCGCATTCGGTGCTGCGATCGCAGTCACCGCGGAACTCGTCGGCGCCACGCCTTACCGCGTGTGGGAAGCCGCGCTCGGCGTCGCCTACCCCGCCCTCGACCTCATTCTCCTCGCGTACACCGGCTGGATCGCTTCAGTCACCGCGCGGCCGACCACCGGCCTCTGGCGCTGGCTCATCGCAGCCTTCGGACTTCTCTTCGCCGCCGACCTCGTCTTCGTCGGCCTCGGCGCGGCCCGTGAACTCTCACCGATCGCGATCCACACCGCCGCCTACCCCGTCGTGATGGTGCTCCTCGCGCGGGCCGGCTTCGCGCCGCCGTCATCGCCGGTGCCGCTCGAGCTCGACACCCGCACGGCCGTCGCGATGCCCGCGGCGGCCGTGACGATCCTCCTCGGCGTGCTCGTCGTCGCCACCATCGTGAGTGATGGTCCGTCGGGTCCCGCGCTTCCGCTCGCGGCCGCCTCGCTCGTCGTCCTCACCGCCCGCGTGATCCTGCTTCAGCGCGCCGCCGTTCAGCTCGCGGCCACGCGACGCTTCGAGCGCGGATTCGACGAGGCGGGGGTCGGCATGGGCATCGCCGACCTCAGCGGGCGCTGGGTACATGTGAACGCGGCGCTCGCGTCGCTGCTCGGCCACGACGCTGATGCGCTGGTCGGCCGCGACGTGATCGAGCAGGTCGAGGGCGACCAACAGGCCGCGGCGAGCGCGGTGCGCGCCCAGCTGCTGCGGGGTGCGGGTCAGGTCGACGCCGTCCACCTGCGTGTCACGGTGCCGGGCGACACCCGCGACGTGCTCCTCACAGGGGATCTCGTCGAAGGCGACGACGCACCCCAGTTCTTCGTGCAGGTGCGCGACGTCACCCTCGACCACCGCTCGCGCCGGCACGCCGACGCGGTGTCGGCGATCAGCCGCCAAGCACTCGCGCTCGAAGATCTCGACGAGGTACTGGCGCGCGCGGTACCGCGGCTCGTCGAGGCGCTCGACGCCGACCTCGTGGCGTGGGTGCCGCTCGATGGCACCGAGCCGCCCCTGATCTCCGGCACGGGCCACGCGCACGACGAGGGCGTGCTCGACGACCTGCGCGCCGGCGGCAGCATCCTCCTGAGCGGCAAGGGCTCCGACCACAGCGTGGTGGTCGACGACCCCCGCGCGATCGAACTGGGCCTGCCGCACCTGCACCGCGCAGGCTTCGGCCACCTGATCCTCAGCCGGGTGCAGCCCCGCGCCGCCGGGCGCGCCGTGCTCTGCGCCGCGCACCACTCCCCGCCTGAGCGCTCGGAGGATGCCCGCACCTGCCTCGACACCATCGCCAACGTGCTGGCCACGGCCGCCGATCGCGCCCACGACGAGCAGGCGTCGCGCCACCGTGCCCTCCACGACCCGCTCACCGGCCTCGCGAACCGCGCGCTGCTACAGGCCCACCTCACGCAGGCCATCGCCAGCGGCCGCCGCGACGGTGGCAGCATCGCGGTGCTCCTCATCGACCTCGACCGCTTCAAGCTCGTGAACGACACCCTCGGCCACGAGATCGGCGACGGGCTCTTGCGCGCCGTTGCCGAGCGCCTCGGCCGCCACACGCGCGATGGTGATCTGCTCGCGCGCCTCGGCGGCGACGAGTTCGTCCTCGTGATGTCGCGCGCGCACGATGCAACCGACGTGGAGGCCGCCGCCGCGCGCATCGTCGCGGCGCTGGAGGATCCGATCGAGGTCGGCGGGCGAGAGCTCCACATCGGCGCCAGCACCGGCATCGCGCTGATGTCGTGCGAGTACGCCCGTCCGGACGCCCTGCTGCACGAGGCCGATCTGGCGATGTACCGGGCCAAGCGCTCAGGGGGCGCGCAGTGGGCGCGCGCCGACCGCGGTACCCGCGCGCAGATCGAGCACGCCGACGACCTCGAGCGCGACCTGCGAGAGGCCGTCGCCAGCGGGGGCCTCCAGGTGGCGCTCCAGCCGCAGGTGCGGCTCGGGCCCGAGCCCGGCCTCCACGGCTTCGAAGCGCTCGTGCGCTGGGCCCGACCCGGCCACGGCCTGCTCTACCCCGATGCGTTCCTGCCGCTCGCAACCACCGTCGGCCTGCTCGGCGACGTGGGCGACTGCGTACTCGAGCGCGCGCTCACGTTCCTCGCCGCGCTGCCGCCCGAGGCAGGCGAGCCTCGCCTCTCGATCAACCTGCTGCCAGCCCAGCTCTCCGCGTCGCTCCCCGAGCGGGTCGACCGCCTCTCGACCGCCGCAGGGATCCCGGCGAGCCGCCTCACGTTCGAGATCCCCGCAGGGGTACTCGTCACCGATGAGGCTGCGATGGACGTCGTCGATCGTTTGCGCGAGCGCGGAGCGGCCGTCGTGCTGGAGGACTTCGGCACGGGGTGGACCTCGCTCAGCGCCCTGCAGCGCCACCCGATCGAGGCGTTCAAGCTCGACCGCGGACTCGTCGCCCGCCTGCACGACTCACCGGCCGCGGTGGCCGTCGCACGATCGTGCGTGCGCGTGGCCGACGAGTTCGGCGCCAGCGTGATCGCTGCGGGCGTCGAGGATGCGGACCAGCTCGGCGCCGTGCGCGCGCTGGGCATCAGCACGGTGCAGGGCCACCTGCTCGCGCCGCCGCTGCTCCCGGACGATGCCGCACGCTATGCCACGGCACGCACGTGGGAGCCACTCGTCCGCAGCTGACGGCGAGGCCATGTGGCGACGACGAGATCAGTAGCTCGACGGCGGATCGCTCGCCGGGAACGACTCGAGGCCGGCCTCGTGGACGCGATCATCGTCGGAGTCGGCGGTCGATTCGGCCGGCGCCGAGACCGGCGCGGTGGGTGCGCTGGAGGCTGCCGCCACGTCGGTCGGGGCCGGCGGCGGCGACGAGGGCGCCTCCCCGCTGCCTTTGCGTAGGCGCGCGACGAGCAGCACCGCCGCCAAACCAGCCAGTGCGGCGGCAGTCGCGCGTACCGCGAGCTTGCCGGTGCCAGCGGTGGTCTTGCCGACGCGGCCGGTGAGCCGGGCGATCCCCTTGCGGTGGCGCCAGGCGAACAGATAGGGCATGCGCTTCCTCCGTGGTCTTTCCACGAACCATGCCCGCTCGGGGCAAGCGTCGAACCGCGCAACGGCGGTCAGGCGGACTCCGGCGAGGGGCGACCGGGCTCGATCGGCGCCTCTCCGGCGCAGCCTGGCACGATCGAGTGCATGCCGGAGACCGAGTCCCGCCCTGCTTCCACCGATCTGGGGCCCGTGGCCCGCGAAATGACCAAGCTCTTCAAGCACCAGTTCGGGCGCGGGCCGCGGCGCGCCTTCGCCACGTGGGCCGGACCCGACCTGATCGTGTGCACCCTCGAAGACACGCTCACGCCCGCCGAACGCAAGCTCATCGAGCTGGGCGAGCATCAGGCCGTCCGCGAGATGCGCGCCGTGCTCGAGCACGCGACCGTGCCCGAATTCTGCGCGCCGATCGAGGCCATCACGGGACGCAAGGTGAAGGCCTTCACCAGCGCCGTCGATACGGTCGCCGATGGCTACTCGGTCGAGATCTGGGAGCTCCACCCCGAGGCGTACGAGGGGCCAGGGCGCGTCGAACTCGGCGCCGAGGTGGGCGAGATCGGCCCCGGCGGCCGCCGCTCGCGCACGAACCTCGACGACGACTTCGGACCGATCACGCCGTCGTAGCCTCGGGCATTTCGAGCGTCTCGGCCGTCCCGCCGATCAGCGGCGCGCGCTCCGGCGGGGCAAGCCCGAGCCCGGCGCGAGCGAGGATGGTGCTCGCGACGACGTCGGCCATGCTGGCGAGCTCGTGCAGCGGGCGGTGCCGGTTCTGGCGCGGCGAGACGCGGACCTCCCCGATCTTCTCCGTGCCGCATCGGCGCCAAGCGTCGATCAGCAGCGCGACGTCGACCCCGTATCCGGTGACGAACGGCAACGAGCGGAGCAGCTCGGTGCGTGCCGCGAACTCCCCGGCGAGCGGCTGTCCGAACGGACTGAGCGCTGGAAACAGGGCCCGGAGCAGTGGTTTGGCGGTCAGCTCCGTCACCCGCCCGCCCCCGTGCGGGAGCGCCGCGCCGCGGCCGTCGTCCCACGGCCGGTCGTAGTCGGCCTTCACGAAGTCAAGGCCACCCGCGATTCCCGCAACGAGACGCTCGACCACCGACGCATCGAAGTTCGCGGTATCGCCATCGACGAACACCGTGATCTCCTCCTCGACGAGGTGGAGCGCTCGCCACATCGCGTCGCCCTTCCCGCGAACCGGGCCCACGTCGGGACGAACCGCCCGCTGCCGGTGCACCTCGGCCCCAGCAGCTGCGGCGATCTTTGCGGTGTCGTCTGAACTCTCGTCGAGGACGATCACCCGCGCGATGTGCCCGCCCTCGCGGAGCTCACCGAGCGCGCTGCAGATCTCGCCGATCGTGCGAGCCTCGTCAACCGTCGGAATCACGACGGCAACCGATGGTGAGACGCTGCTCGACAAGCGCTACTCGCCCTTGTCGCGCTTGGGCAGGCCTGCCTGCTCGCGCAGCTTGTCGGCGATCTCCTCGATCTCCTCCGGCGCGTAGTCGGGGGCGAACACGTCGGGCTGCGGATCGGGGTCCTGCGGGCGAGGACGGCTCTCGGGATCATCGTCGACCACCTCGAGCGGGTCGCCGGTCTCCGGGTGCGTGCCGTTGAACACGGCGGCGATCTGCGTGAAGTCGCTCGGCGAGAATCGGTAGATCCGCGCGTGGTCGCCGCGCTCGATGTGCGGCTTGCACTCCGGGATCTTGTCGGTCGGGATCCGCGGCGTGGGGAACAGCTTCGAGAGATCGGCACCGGTGAGGTTCTCGAGCGCCCGCGCATACGCCACCTGGTGCACGCCGCCGCGGACGAGGAGATAGCCGGTGAGTGCTCGCGCCGACGGATGGTCGACCGATTCGTACACCCGAAGCTTGCCGCTGCGTGCGCCCGACTCGAGAAAGAAGTTGTGGGTGAGGTCGGACACCAGGTCGCCCGAGCTGAAGACGTTGTCGCCCGTCCATGGCATGCCGCGTGAGTCCTGCGCGAGCACGCCCTTGCCGCCATTCACGAAATGGTGCGGGTTGCCGGCGGAGAGGCCCTGCAGCAGCTCCGAGGTGATGTCGGGCGAGTCGTCGGTCTTGTTCAGATCGGTCAGCATCGCCCCGATCGTGTGGCCCACCAGCTCGATGTGGCCGTACTCCTCCGCGGCGATGTTCGCGATCAGGTCGTAGAAGGGGCGCGTCTTCGCACGGTCGCGGTAGTTGAACGACTGGAACGTGTAGTTCATGAGCGTCGACATCTCGCCGAACTTGCCGCCCATCAGCTCCTGGACGATCGCCGCGCCCGCGGGGTCGTAGTCAGAGGGCGGCGGGAGCTCCGTGAGCAGACGGTCGAAGCGGTGGATCATGGGAACCTCGCGTGGTTCGGCCACGGCGCTCGAAAGCCGCGGTGGTCGAGTGGATCGGTGGTCTCGGACCCGAGCCGGCGGTTTGCGTTTGCCCGATCCCACGCGCAACCGGCCTTGGATGCGCGTCGTCTCGGGCGCTGCCGCGGAGAGCCGTCGTCCCGTTCGCGGGGCGATGCATCAAGGGAAACACTTCGCGCACGCGCCGCCCGGGTCAACGCCGGACGACGCCGCGCTTGAGGCCCGGCGTTGCGCGGGGCATCCGGGGCCGCGTCGTGGATACTTCGCGACCGTGGGCAACTCCCCGAACTCCGGTCGGGCGTCCCCACGGCTCCCGATGCCAGCGCCCATGAACGAGCTTCAGTCCTTCGGTGTCGTGCTGCTGCTCGACGCCGACTACCGCGTGCGGCACGCGTCGGAGAGCTGCGAGAGCGTGCTCGGCGTGCCCGCGGGCGATCTCGTCGGTCGAGACCTCGCAACGCTGGTCGGTGACCGCGACCTCGCGGATCTACGAGCTGCGGTGGCCGAGAGCCTCGCGGCGGTGGGCTGGAGGCGGGTGATGCTTCGCGGCGTCACCGACCTGATGAAGCTGCACGCCTTTGAGTCGGTCGGCGGATACCTCGGCCTCGACATCCTGCCGGTGCCCGTCGAGCCGCCCGGCACCGACGCGCAGGCGGTCGAGCGTGTCGCCGGCTGGACGGAGCGCGTGTTCGCCTGCCATTCCACCACCGAGCTGTTCGACGTGGTCGCGAAGATCACGCGGGAGCGGACGGGCTACGACGGCGCCTGGGTGACGCGCCTCGAACCCAGCGGCCACGGCGTGATCCTCGCGGCCGACCAGCGCGTCACCGGCTCGGAGGTGGTCGGGCGCATCGTCCCAGCCGCCGACATGCCGCCGGGCCAGCCGCAGGTGGCCGGGCGGTTCGTCCCGTTCTTCGTCGCTGACATCGCGGCCCCACCGACTCGCCTGACGCCGGAGCCCGCGGCCGTGGACCTGCAGGGATCCGCGCTGCTCCGGCCGTTCCCGGACTACCTCGCGAGCCTACGCGGGGTGGGCGTGGGAGCGCTGGCAAGCGTCCCGATCATCGTCGACGGCCGGCTCTGGGGACGCGTGACCTCGGCGCACGGATCGGCCCGCCGCCTGACGGCCGCCACGCAAGCCGAACTGGCGCTCATCGGGACCACCGCCGGGACCCGTCTGCTGGAGCTCGTCGAGCTCGAAGCCGCGCGGGAGCGGGCGGCCCTCTCGCAATCCTCGGTCCGCGTGATCCGCGCGGTCGCGAGTACCCAGGACCTCGTCGGAGGACTGACGGAGGACCCGGTCGCGCTCTGCGGAGTCGCCGAGGCCGATGTCGCCGTGGTGTCGGTGTCCGGCGCCGTCGCCGTGGTTGGAACACCGCTCTCGCGCGAAGCGGTCGAGCAGCTGCTGGATGTCGCGGGAGCGGCGCTGCGTACGACCGATGCGCCGACCGCGTCCGCGACGTCGTTCGCGGCTCCGCGCGTGCCGGCGACGGCCACCGGCTTCCTGGCGGCAAGGCTCGCCGCCGACACCCGGGACCTGATCGTCTGGGCACGCGGTGAGCAGCGCACGCAGGTGACCGTGCTCGCGCGCGATCGAGCCGGTCGGCCCGCTCCGAAGGAACTCGGCGACGGCATCGAACAACGCGTGGTGGAGCAACACGGGCAGTGCGCTCGCTGGACCGACGCGCAGATCCAGCAGGCCGAAGACCTGCGCGAAGCCGTCGGCGACGTCCTCGTGCGGCGCTACGCCCAGATGCAGACGCTCACCGATGAGCTGCAGCGCTCCAACGAGGAGTACGACGCCTTCGCGCACGCCGCCGCGCACGATCTGAAGGCGCCGCTCCGAGGCATGCGGATGACCGCCGAGATGCTGCTCGAGGATCTACAGCCGCGTCTGGAGGACGACGAGGAGGCGCACTTCGCGACCATCCTGCGCTTGGCCGATCGCACGAACGAGATGCTCGACGCGCTCCTGGCTTACGCGCGCGCCGGCCAGGACGCCTTCAGTCCCCAGAAGCTCTGCATCCGCACGGCCGTGGACGAAGCCATGGAGCTGCTCGAACCGGACGGGCGCCGGCCGACCGTCACCGTCGAGGACGCTGCGTTCACCGCGGATGCCGCCGCGCTCCGGCAGCTGCTCCTCAATCTGCTCGGCAACGCGATCAAGTACTCGGACGGCCCGGCGGAGATCGAGGTCGCCGCGATCACGCTCGACGAGGCGCGCGATCGTTCGACCGTCCCCGCAGCACTGGAGCACGCCGACGGTGCGACGTCCGTCCTCACCGTGACGGATCGCGGCATCGGCATCGCGCCGGAGCATCAAGAGCGCATCTTCAGCCTCTTCCTCCAGCTCGACAGCAAGGCGCCCGGCTCCGGTGCGGGACTGGCGATGTGCCGGCTCATCTGCCGGCGCCACGGCGGCGAGATCTGGCTCACGTCGACGCTCGGCGAGGGCACGACCTTCTTCGTCGCCACGAACGTCCGGGCGTAGTCGCACCATGCCGAGATCGCACTACACCGGTTGCCCGTCAGTGAACGGAGCCGCGCGAATTTTGCTGCCCCGACCCTGGCATCATCCACGGTCCATGACCGCCGATCGAATGCAGCGCCCGTGAGCCGCATCGCGGTGATCGAGGACGAGCCGACCGACTTCTCGGCGATCGCCCGCGTGCTCGGGAGCAACCACCAGATCGTCAACTGGGCCACCGGCGGCGAGGCACTCGACGCCTTCGAGCAGGATTCGGGCGAGCCCGTGCGGGTCATCATCGTCGACCTCGGCCTTCCCGACATGCACGGCAGCGAGGTCATCCGTCGGATCCGCGCGCTTCCGCGCGGTACCCATCCGGCGATCTTCGCGCTCACGAGTTCGAGCGACCCGTCCGACCGGGATCGCGTCGATGCCGCCGGAGCCGATGACTACTTCGTCAAGCCCGGCACGATCGCCGGGCTCCGCGGGATCGCGGCGCAGATCGCCGATATCTCCGGGATCACGCTCGATCGCTAGGCGGCGCTGGTGGGCACACGCGTCGTCTGCGACCGGTTGCGTTTTCCATCCGCTGACCGGCCCGGCTCGGGGTAGCGAGCGTCGAACGTCGCATCGTGAAGGGTATGAACCTCGAGAAGCGCCAGGTGAGGCTGGTCCGCCGTGGGACATCGTCCGGCGATGTGCCGGGCCGCGAACCGGCCGCCCACAACGCCGCCCGGGGCGGCCCACCGTGGCCGCTGGGCGCTCCCGCCGTCTCGCCGCTGGCGAGGCTGGGAGCGCATGTGCTCGCGCTGCCGATCCGTGCCCTCGCCAAGCGCATGCCCCCAGCCGTCGAGCACCCGGAGGCGCTCGCGCCCGGTGACGCGCCGCCCACGAACGGCCGGCTGCTCCTGCTGTTCGACGGCGGCTGCGGAATCTGCCTGCATGCGCGAGACACCTTCGCCGCGTGGGACCGCGGCGGGCGTCGTCTCGCCTTCGACCGCATCGCCCGCCACGACGGCGGCCTGCTGAGAGGTATACCCGCCGAGGAGCGGTACTCGGCCTGGCACGTGGTGCATCCCGACGGCCGGCTCGAGAGCGGCGCCGCGGGCGTGATCAGCTCGGTCGCGGCGCTCCCGGGAGGCCGTCCGCTCGCCGCCCTTGCGCGTCGCCACGAGCGCGTCGCCGACCGCGGCTACCGCTGGTTCGTTCGTAACCGCGGCTGGATCTCGCGTGGTAGCGGCCTCATCAACCACCCGCAGCGAGACCCACGCGAGCAGTTGCACGACCCGCGGCACCTCGAGGTCGTGCCGCACCCCGCACCCTGACCATGGCTCCCGTCCGCAAATGGGTCCCGGCCTCGCCCGCCGACGTCTGGGCGATCCTCGCCGATCCGCGCAGCTACGCGTTCTGGGTCGTCGGCTCGCACGACGTGCCGCAATTCGACGGCGACTGGCCGGAGCCTGGCTCCACGTTCCGCCATGTGCAGGGGCACGGGCCCGTCAAGCTCACGGATACGACGACCGTCGTCGAGGCCGATGCGCCGCGCCGCCTGCTCCTCGAAGTGCGGATCCGGCCGTTCCTCACGGGACCGGTCGAACTCACGCTCGAGCCCGACGGCGACGGCACGTGCATCACGATCGACGAGCGCGCGACGGGCTGGATCGGCGGCGCGATCCCGGACCTCGTCACCTCGCCGCTGATCGCGCTGCGCAACGCCGAGGCGCTGCGCCGGCTGGCCTCGATGGCGTGGGCGCGCCGCGCCGCGCTGGCCGAGTAGCCAGCGCGGCGCAGCGTTCACCCCTGCGAACGGGCGGCGAGTGCCGCGTGGCGCTCGCGCTGCAGCGAGGCGGCGACCGTGGCCGCGAAGGTCTGAAGCAGCTCGCGCGACACCTCGCAGAGGTGCATCTCGGTGGCGTAGAACAGCGTGATGACACCGAGCGTCACCCCGCCGCCGACCAACGGAACGACGACGGCCTGGGAGCGCGGCGGCGCCGACAGCTCGCGCAACGTGTCGGGCGAGAGCCACTCGACGGAGGGCTCGGCGAGGAGCGCCCGCACGTCAGGCATCTCAGAGGTGTCGATCGCGCGGGCCGGCCAGCAGCCGCGGACGCTGGAGGCGGCGCGGAGCTCGCTCGCGTTGCTGCTCGTGGCGACGAAACCGTCGATGGCCCCGGTGCGGCGCACCAGCGCCGCCAGGGCGTGTTGCACGCTCGCTACGCCACGCTCGTGCTCGAGCACGGAGCGCGCAGCGCCGATGGCCGCCGCCCACGGGGTCGCCGCGGACACGCCCGTATCGTGGCTGGCCGACTGGGGCAGCTGTACGAGGACGACGAGCGCCTGATCACTGGCCTCGGCCGGGAGGCGCCACGCGAGCGACTGGCGCTCCGTCGGGAAGGCGCTCGTCCAGTCGAGGTGGGTGACGACGGCAGAGTCGTCGATGTCGCCCGACATCAGTCGCTGGATCGCGGAGATGGCGGCCGGCCCGAAGTCGGGCAACCGCTCGAGGAGGTCGTCGCCGACGGTCGGTGCCTCGGGGCTCGCGATGGTCAGCGCGTTGGCCCACGCGACCGTCATCGGGGTCGGGCCCTGAAGAGCGATGGCGGGCGCGTGCGCGTAGTCCAGGGCGGTGCCGAGGCTCTGGAATCCCACCGCGCCACGCTCCGGCTCCTGCAGCGCCTGCTGGATCGCCGCGCCGAGCGCGACCCCTCGATCCACTTGGCGGGCGATGGAGACGACGGCGCGCACGTCCTCGGCGCGGTAGCGGCGCATGCCGTTGGGGGCCCGTACCGGCAGCGGGAATCCGTGTCGGCGCTCCCAGGTGCGCAGCCGCTCGCGGCCGACGCCGGTGATCCGGGCCATCTCCATGGCGCTGATCGTGAGCGGCTCCTCGAGCTCGGAGCTGACGGTCGCGGGCGAGGTCGGCGCCGTCTTGAAGGAGCGCATCGCAGAGCGAGCAGCGTCGAGTTCGGCGGTTTGGAGCATGGAACGTCCTTTGCGGTAGCGCGGAGGTCCCACGGACCCCCGTCTAGCCGGGGCCGTCGTTCCTAGGTGAACTGAAGAGCCGTTGCGACTACAAGTGACGCGACGACTGCGTACGAAGCTAGCAACGGCGCCGGGGCGGCGCGACGCCTCACCGGAAAAAAGCGCTGGTCGCTACTGGGCGCTCAGTGAGTCGTCGGTGATGAACACCTTGACGCCGAGGTTGGGCGCAACGTGGCAGCTGCTCATCGTGGCGAACACGGGGAGCCCGAGCTCCTTGGAGACGACGTCGGCGCAGCCCGGATCCATGATGGCGTTGAGCTCGCGGCGGTGGGCGAACACGGCCTCGTGGCGGCCCGCCTCGATCAGCGTCACCTCGCCCGGGGTGTACGGCTCGTGCAGCAGGGCGACCACCATGCCCGGCAAGACGCGCACCACGGTGCGCTCAGGGCCTTTGCCGTAGTGCTCCTTCTCCAGCGTCACGATGCAATGGACGATCTCGCGGATGGCTTCGCGGTAGTCGGGCTCGGTGGCGGTCATGGGCGAGGCGCGGGGTCGAACGGCACAGTCTGGACCAGAATAGAGCCGCCGGGTTTGGTAGGTTCGACGGCAAGCCGGCGCCCAGCAGAGAGGGGAGCCGGCCCTCACGCAACAGGGACGTCCGCGACTCCAGAGGGTTTCGCGGTTGAACCGTCGATTCGTCCGTCTCGTCGGAAGCACCGTCCCTATGCTCGTATCCCTCCCTGCAGCGCTGCTGCTCGACCGCTCGGCCGCGTTGCGGATCCACGGATGACGGAGCCGTCCGCGCCCGTCGCCGACACCGACCCGCTCGGCGCCATTGCCCGGCGGATCGTGCAACTCCAGAAGCAGCACCTCGGGCGCGGCCCGAAGCAGGTGCGCGTGCACCGTCTCGACGAGCTCGTGGTGGTACTGCTCCGCGACGTCTATACCCCGCTGGAGCAGACGCTCGTCACCGCCGGTCGTGTCGAGACCGTGTTCGAGAACCGCCGCCATATCCACAAGGTGATGAACGAGCTCTACCGGCCCGTCGTGGAGGAGGAGATCGGTCGGCGCGTCGACGCGGTGATGAGCATGAACCACGTCGCGCCCGACATCGCCGTGAAGCTCTTCGTCCTCGCCCCGCCCGCAGCGCGCTAGGCGGCGGAACGGGCTGGCGTCTCCTCGGCGACGACGGCACGCACGACAGCCGGCAGATGACCCTCGAGGGTCGTTTGCATCTGCTCCTCCTCCGCGCGGTGACGGCGGGCGAGTTCTGCGGTCTGCTCATCTCCGACCTGCTCGGCGACGGTCTCGATCACGCGGTAGTGCGCGATCTCCTCCGCTTCGTTCCAGTAGCAGTCGCGGACCATCCGCAGCTCACGGTCGCTGGCGCTCGTCCCGCGGAGGGCGACGAGCGGGCCCTTGGCGAGCGCGAGGCCCTTGTTGGCGACGCTGGTCGCCAGCCCGACCACGGCGTCGATCGGGTTGGGGATCAGACCCGTCCCGTCGTCGAGATCGTCGAGGCGGAGTTGCAGCGCATTCACCTGCCGGCGGGTGACCTCGAGGTGCTGGACGAGCGCGTGTTCGACACCAGGGCGCTTGGCGACGGCGATCTGCGCCTGCAGCGCGGTCACGAGCTGCTGCTCCTTGCCGAGGGCCTCATGCAGATACTTGGCGAGGAGGGCCTCGTCGGCGGCGGTGGTGGTGTGATGCGTAGCCATGGGGCGCTCCTCTCAGGCGGTCTGACCGGCGTGCTTGCCTTCGGCGATCTCTTCGACGGTCTTCGCGCAGAAGGCATCGAGGTCGCCGGGATTGCGGCTCGTCACGAGCCCCTCGTCGACGACCACCTCCTCGTCCACCCAGGTGGCACCGGCGTTCTGGAGATCGGTCCGCAGCGAGGGATACGAGGTGACCGTGCGGCCGTCGAGCACGCCGGCTTCGGCGAGCAGCCACGGCCCGTGGCAGATCGCGGCGACCGGCTTGCCCGAGGCGAAGAACGCGCGGACGAAGCCGACGGCGTCGTCGTCCTGCCGGAGCTGGTCGGGATTGCGGACGCCGCCCGGCAACAGCAGCGCGTCGAAGTCGTCGGCGCTGACGTCGCCCACGAGCCCGTCGGCCCGAGCGGTGCCGGCGATCTCGGTGTCGTCGTCCCAGAGTTCGACATCGAGCTCGTCGATCGTGACGAGCGTGGTGCTCGCGCCGGCTCCCGTGACCGCATCACGCGGCTGCTCGAGTTCGACCCGTTCGACGCCGCTGGTCGCGAGGATCGCGACGCGGCGTCCGTTCAGCTGATTGCTCATGCCCTCAGCTCTACTCCGGTGCGGTGCCGAGATGCGAAGGCCGTCGGTCAGCGGCGGTCGGTCGCGCTGCCTGGCTCCGGACGCCTCGGGGCAGCCGCCGCTTCGACCACCATGGTGTCGAAGCCGAGCGCGTCCGCGCGCAGTGCCTGGGAGAGCCCCGCACCTGCGCGGCCGTCGAGACGCCCGCTCGTGGTCACCGGGAAGGAGGCGTCGCGGAGGATCGGCACGCCGCGACGCTCCAGCAGCGCTCCCAGGGCGTCGTCCTCGAGGGCGAACGGGGCAGGGAGCGGTGCGAGGGAAGCGAGGAGCCTGACCGAGCAGGCGAGGTTCGCGCCGGCGAAATGCGGGTGCTCGGCGTCGGGATGGCGGAGGCGCACATCGCGCAAGCGGCGCTCCAGGCGCCGCGCGCGGGCGGCGACGAGGCGAGCATCGGTCCTCGGATCGAGCACGACGTCGCCGGCGATGGCGGCATGCCCTGCCGCGGCGCAGGCGCGCAACCGCGCGACCCAGTTCACCGGCACGCGCGAATCGGCGTCGGTCGTGGCGATCAGCGCGTCGTGCTCGCCGGCGGCGAGCGCGCCGATCACCGCCCGGTCGAGCCCCGCGCGCCGGGCCCAGCCGACGCCGACGCCTGGTCCGTCGATCACGCAGGCCTCGCCGTGCCTCCAGGCGGCCACGGCTCCGCGAGCAATGGCGCCCGTGGCATCGACCGACGCGTCCTCGACGATCACCAGGTGCACCGGCCCGCCTGCCTCGCCGCTCGCGCGGCCGAGCGCCTCGATCGCGTGCGGCAATGCCAGCGCCTCGTCGCGCGCCGGGACGACGACCCAGATCGGGATCTGCCGGCTCATCGCCGATCGAGCACGGAGAGGAGGTAGTCGTCGGTGTCGGCCGTCTCTCGCAGGCGGAGGAACGGCAGCCGCGCGAGGTCTTCGTGCACGTCGGTCGCCGAGCGCGGGCGCTCAGTCCCCGGCGGGCGCCAGTGCACGGCCACGACGCGCCCGCCAGCTGCGAGCCACGTCTCCATGCGCCCGAGCGTCGACGCGTAGGCCTCGTCGTCGAGGTAGTAGAGGATCTCCGAAGCGACGACCACGTCGTACGTTGCCACGGGGACGGCGTGGGGGATGAGCCCGACGACCACCATCGCGTGCGGCGCGCGCCGCAGGCGCTCGCGGGCGCGCTCCGCCGCAGCGGGCACGGCGTCGACGGCGACGAGCTGCGCGCAGGAGCGAGCGAGATCGGCGGCCAGCACGCCGTTGGCGGAGCCGAGCTCGAGCACGTGCTTGCCGACGAGCGGCCGGCACGCGCGGATCGTGGCCTCGCGTTTGGCGGCCTCGTAGTCGCTGGTCTCGAATCCCCACGGATCCGGGTCGCTCCCGAAGCGCGCCTCAAATTCGCGGAGCAGTCCGGGGTCGGTCATCGAGCCGCGGCCGCCTGCTCAGCGGCGTGCGCGCCGAGGCGCTCGGCGACGGGACCGAGACGGTGCTGGAGGAGCAGGAGATCGAGCCCGTCACGGGCCTCGCGGAGCACGTCGTCGGTCGCCAGCCCGCGCGAGCCGACATGCTCCGCCGCCAGCCGCATCAGCTCACGCAGGCGCTCGGTCAGCTCGAGGCGCAGGGCCGCGATCACCGGCCACGCGCTTGCGCGGTCGCCGGCGTGCGCGGCGTCGACGGCGACCGCGCCCGCCGCGAGCCACGCATCCGCTCCCGTGCAGATCGCGGCCGCCCGCCCGAGACGTTCGCCATCGCCCGGGCGTCCGGCGATGCTGCGCATGCGGGCGAGCAGGGTATCGGCGGCGCCTGCCCACACGGCCGCGCTGCGCAGCGCGTCACCGCTGATCCAGGGATCGGCGGTGAAGCTCCCCTCCTCGCCGAGGAAGCCCACCACCGGTGCGGCATCGAAGACGACCCGATGACTGTGGCTCTCGCGCAGCGCCGGTGCGCGGAACCAGGCCTCGTCGACGTGGACCGCCCCCGGTGCACCTAGATCGACCAGCACCGGCAGCGTCGGCGGGCCGTCGTGCGTGCGGCGCACGAGCACGATCGCCAGATCGAGGAGCCCAGCGCCTGAGGAGAACACCTTGACGCCGGTGATCGATTGGCTCGTGCGATCGAGTGTTGCCGCCAGGCCGTCGTCCGGGCCGGGGTCGGCGCCCCACACGCCGACCGCGAGCTCGCCGGCCGCGAGGAGGCTGCGGGTGCGCGTATCGATTCCGTCGTCTTCCGCGACGAGCAGGCGCTCGAGCCCGTTGCGATGCCCGTCGAAGATGCGCCCGGCGCCGAGCCCGTCCGTGGCCACGGCACGCACCGCAGCCAGTTCCGCGGTGCGGCTCTCGAAGGCGTCTGCGCGCAGCCACCCACGCTCGCGCAGCTCGCCCCAGCGCTCGGCGATCGCCAGCTCAGCCATGGGTCACGGCGATCCGGTCGATGAGTTCGAGCGTGTTGTCGCAGCCGCCGCGCGTCGCGCCGGGGCCGAGCGCGTCGTGCAGCAGCACGATCCCGCCGCGCCGGTCGTCGGTGCGGAAGCTTTCCGGCTGGTCGTCCCAGCCGTCGCCGCGCCAGTCGTGCGTGTCGTGGTCCCAGTGCACGAGTTCGAGGCCGAACTCGTCGGCGAGGGGGAGGGTTGCGGCGCCCTGGCGCCCCCAGGGCAGCCGCCAGGCGGTGGGCTCGACGCCGTGACGCCGAAGGGTCGCGAGCGCGGCGACCGTGTCCTCACGGACCACGTCGGGAGGCGTGGCGCGGTGATCAAGGTGCTCATCGCCGTGGAGTCCGATCTCGTGGCCGGCCGCGCCGATCAGGTCGAGCAGCCCGGGCGCGCGGCGAACCCGCGCGCCCAGGACGAAGAACGTCGCCGTGATCCCGTGCATCGCGAGGCGCCGCAGCACCCGCGGCGTCCACTCAGGATCTGGACCGTCGTCGAAGGTCAGGTGAAGTGCGGTCTCCCCGTCTGGCACGCGGCCGAGTGTTGCCCGGCTCGGTCAATTGGCTTCCACGCGGGCCGTGCATCGCCGGGCAGCTGGCCGCCCACCAACGAAAGCGGGCGGCCCCCGGAGGGACCGCCCGCTTTGCAGGATCAGGTGTGGCTGAGGATCAGCCGCGGCGGTAGGGGTCGACCATCACCGAGTCGATGTAGGCCTTGCTGCCGACGAAGATGCCGTAGGCCTTCATCGTGCCGACGAACATCAGCTGCACGGAGGCGGTGCCGCCGTTCAGCGGGATCTTGGTGGCCAGCGGCGAGATCGCCGACGGGTTCCACGCGGTCGCGCCGTTCCAGTAGTCGCCGTCGCCGGACGACGTGAACTGGGCGTTCGTGATCTTGCCCGCGGCGTCGCGGTAGATCACGACGGCGATGTAGCCGCCGTCGAGGCTCGACACCTTCGCGCCGAAGCGGAAGGACGGCAGCGTGTCGTCGACGCAGAAGGCCGGCGACGTGGCGGTGCCGCCCGGGGCGAGCTGCAGGGCCTTCGAGCCGCTGGTGATACCGAGGTTGTCGTTGCCGGAGACGACGGAGGCACCGCTCGTGAGCTTCCAGCCGTGGCCGCTCTCGAAACCACCGCCCGGAGCGAGGAAGTAGTCGGCGTCGTCGCCGTACTTCGAGAAGGCCTTGCTGGTGGGCATCGGCGTGCACTTGTTGGCGGCCGGCTCGGGCGTCGCAGCGGGTGCGGGCGTCGCGGTGGCGGCCGGAGCCGCGGTCGCAGCAGGTGCCGGCGTCGCGGTAGCGGCCGGAGCTGCCGTCGGCTTGGGCGTCGGCGTCGCCGTGGGCTTGGGCGTCGGGGTCGCCGTCGGCTTGGGCGTCGCGGTCGCGGCCGGCTTGGGCGTCGCGAACATGCTCTGCCAGTCGAACGCGCTCGCGCTCGAGGGCACGAGGGCGGTGCTGAGGCTGATGGCGATGGCGATCGGGATGATCGTGCCCTGTTTACGAAGCGGCATCCTGCTGATCCTTGGGACGTGGACTGAGTGGTGGCCGTCCTGGCCTGACCTGATGGGCTCGATATCGGCCCGCTCATCCTCAATGTTGCGCCGGAAAACAGTATGTGAGGGCATGCATGCCTTCACTGGCGCGTTGCCGCTCGCTTTGACGGTCGTTCTCGACGCCTGTCCGAATTTTGGGGTGAGGTTCAGCGTCTCTCGGGTGCGCCATGTCCTCCGTTCCGGGGCAGAGTCCGCTATGGTCAGAGGGCTGGCAGATAGCCGAAGCCGCTTGTCTGGGCGCCGCGCGAGAGAACGCGGAAGTCTGAGCGGGGTCCGTGGTGCCAGCAGCCCGAGGGTCGCAACCTCGGCACTCAGCCGTCGCTGCTGCGAGCGTTTCGCCACCGCTGCGCAGCTCCCCGCCACCTCTCCATCCGAGGAGCCATCGCCTTGCCGCCAGTCCAGACCTCGCGGACGCGCCGTACCTTCGCGCGTCTCGATCGCACCGAGCAGCTCCCCAACCTCATCGACATCCAGCGTCAGTCGTTCGACTGGCTCGTCGATCCGCAGAACGGCGGCCTCCGGGTCACCATCGACGACATCAGCCCGATCGAGGACTACTCGGGCAACCTCGTCGTCGACTTCGGTGAGCTCCGCTTCGATCCGCCGAACGCGTCCATCGAGGAGTGCCGCGAGAAGGACCTCACCTACGCGCGGCCCCTCACCGTCACCGTCGCGTTCATCAACCGCGAGACGGGCGAGATCCGCGAGCAGCAGGTCTTCATGGGCGACTTCCCGTGGATGACCGAGCGCGGCACGTTCATCATCAACGGCACCGAGCGCGTGGTCGTCACGCAGCTGGTCCGTTCGCCGGGCGCCTACGTGATGGAGGCGAAGGACCGCGAGAAGCAGCTCTTCACCGCCAACCTCATGCCGGCTCGTGGCTCGTGGCTCGAGCTCGAGATCGACAAGAAGGGCAAGGTGCACGTCCGCATCGACCGCAAGCGCAAGCTGCCGGTCACCGTGCTCCTGCGCGCGATGGGCTACTCCTCGGACGAGGAGATCGCGGCGATGTTCGACAACTCGCTGTACATCCGCAACACGATCGACGCCGACTCCGAGGTGCACCGCACCGAGGAGGGGTCGCTCATCGAGCTCTTCAAGAAGCAGCGTCCGGGCGAGCCGCCGAGCGTCGACAACGCCCGCAACCTGCTCAACCAGCTCTTCTTCGATCCGAAGCGTTACGACCTCACTCGCGTGGGTCGCTACAAGCTGAACGCGCGCCTGGGCCTGGACGTCGACCTCGACACCCGCACCCTCACGCACGACGACATCATCGCGCTGATCAAGGAGCTCGTCTCCCTGCCCAAGCTCCTCGGCATCCCGGAGAACCCGGCCGAGGGCGAGGAGATCAAGGACTACGCGGCCGAGGCCCTCACCTACCCGCGTGAGCCGATCGCCGAGCACATCGACGAGTACGAGCATTTCGGCAACCGCCGCCTGCGCACCGTCGGCGAGCTGATCCAGGAAGCGTTCCGCATCGGTCTCTACCGCATGGAGCGCGTCGTCCGCGAGCGCCTCACCACCGAGGACGCCGACACGATCACGCCGCAGACGATCATCAACATCCGCCCCGTGGTCGCGGCGCTGAAGGAGTTCTACGGCTCCTCGCAGCTCTCGCAGTTCATGGACCAGACGAACTCGCTGTCGGGCCTCACGCACCGTCGCCGCCTCTCGGCGCTCGGCGCCGGCGGCCTCACTCGCGAGCGCGCTCCCATCGAGGTGCGCGACGTCCACCCGACCCACTACGGCCGCATGTGCCCGATCGAGACCCCTGAGGGGCCGAACATCGGTCTGATCGGTTCGCTCTCGAGCTACGCGCAGGTGAGCGAGCACGGCTTCGTGACCACCCCGTACAAGGTGGTCAAGAACGGCGTCGTCACGGATGAGATCGTCCACCTCGACGCCACGCAGGAGGAGGTCCTCAAGATCGCCTTCGCGCACACCGAGGTCGACGAGAACGGCAAGATCACCGCCGACGAGGTCGTCTGCCGCACCCTCGCGGGTCAGTACCCGATCGTCACCCCCGACGAGGTCGACCTGATCGACATCTCGCCGGAGCAGATCTGGTCGGTCGCCACCGCGATGATTCCGTTCCTCGAGCACGACGACGCCAACCGCGCGCTCATGGGCTCGAACATGCAGCGCCAGGCCGTGCCGCTCCTCCAGAGCGACGCGCCCGTCGTCGGTACCGGCGTCGAACGCCGCGCCGCGATGGACTCCGGCGATGTCACGCTCGCCAAGCGCGCGGGCGTCGTGAGCTACGTCGACGCCAAGCTCATCCGCATCGAGACGCCGGACGGCATCGACGAGTACCACCTCGACAAGTTCCGCCGCTCCAACCAGGGCACGCTGATTCACCAGCGTCCGCTGGTGAAGTCGGGCCAGTCGGTCGACGAGAAGCACGTCCTCGCCGACGGCTCCTCCACGAGCGCCGGCGAGATGGCCCTCGGCAAGAACCTCATGGTCGCCTTCATGAGCTGGGAGGGCTACAACTTCGAGGACGCCATCATCCTCAACCGCCGCCTGGTGAAGGAGGACATCCTCACCTCGCTGCACATCGAGGAGTACGAGATCGATGCTCGTACCACCAAGCTCGGTGACGAGGAGATCACGCGCGACATCCCGAACCGCTCGGAGGAGTCGCTCCGTAACCTCGACGACCGCGGCATCGTCCGCGTCGGCGCCGAGGTGAGCTCGGGCGACCTCCTGGTCGGCAAGGTCACGCCGAAGGGCGAGACCGAGCTCACCGCCGAGGAGAAGCTCATCCGCGCGATCTTCAAGGAGAAGGCGCGCGA
>JAGIBJ010000127.1 GCA_017744415.1 Solirubrobacteraceae bacterium | reverse complement strand
CTTGTCGGCGGCGCGGATCGCGTCGAGCAGCGAGGTCTTGCCGTGGTCGACGTGGCCCATGATCGTGATGACCGGCGGGCGGATCTCGAGATCGTCGTCGTCGTCCTCGAACTCGGGCGCCTGAGCGTCCTCCTCGCCGACGGAGATGATCTCCACCTCACGGTCGAAGTCGCCTGCGAGCACCTGGATGGCCTCGTCGGACAGCGTCTGCGTGAGGGTCGCCATCTCGCCGAGCATCATGAGCTTCTTGATGACCTCGGCAACGCCGACGCCGAAGTACTCCGCGATGTCCTTGACGGTGGAACCAGAAGCGATCTTGATGAGATCGGTCTTCTGGTGTGCTGCCGTGTCGAGCGTGTCGACCGTCTCTTCGATGACGTCCGCGCGGCGGCGGCGACCGCCACCACGACGGGGACGGCGATGCGGGCCCTGAGGACCGCCGGGGCCGCGACCGGGGCCGCCAGGACCGCCCGGGCCGCGACCGGCCTGGGAGTCGATGACGACGCGGCGACGGCCGCCGGGGCCAGCCTGGCCCGGGGCGCGGTCGGTCGAGAGTGAAGATCTGGTGGGCCGACGGGGGTCGAGCGAGCGCTGACCGGTCGCGGGTCGCGAGGCGGCTTCCTTGCGGGCCTTCTCACGCTCGGCGGCCTCGGCGCTGGCACGTGCGGCCACCGACGGGCGCACGATGCGCTGCTGGACGGCCGGCCGCTTGACCTCTTTGCGGGCCTTCTGCTCGATCGGGAGGCCAGCAAGGGCGCGCTTGGCCTGATCCTCGTCGACGGCAGAAGCCGGACCCTTGACGTCAAGGCCTGCGCTGACGAGGCGGTCGATGACCTCCTTCGCCGGCATGTCGTGCTCGCGTGCGAGCTCTTTGATGCGTTTCTTCGCCATGTTCTGCCTTCAGTCTAGAGCCCGCCGCGTTCTCGAGGCCACTCGAGGCCTGGAGCCGGTGGTGGCGCCACCGGTGCGCGGAACGCGCGGGAGAGCAGGCGGCGGTCCTGGAGGCGCTCCAGGCAGGCCGCACTGCATGCGTATGTGCCCCGGCCGGGCAGCTGCCGGTCCGGGTCGGTGCAGGCGGTCCCGTCGACCGCCGCGATGCGGAGGAGGTCGCCCTGTGGCGCGCGCCGGCCACAGCCGGCGCAGCGCCTGACGGGGGCGGCCGGCGGCGTTACCCCTCCGCCCTTTCGTCTTCGTCGGTAGCCTCGTCGGCGTCGACCTCGGCGTCGGTCTCTGCGACCTCTTCCTCGTCGGCGGCGACGGGCTCAATGGCCTCTTCGGCGGCGTCGGCTTCGTCGACGATCACCTCGTCGAGCTCGTCCTCGGCGGCGTCGTCCTCGTCTTCGGCGGCATCAGCGCCGCCAGCGAGGTCGGCTTCGGCCTCAGCAGCTTCCGCCTCGGCCTCGGCAGCCTGGGCGGCCTCAGCGGCCTCCTCCTCGGCGAACTGGGCCTCGAGCTCCTCGGCCTCGGCCTCGACCGCAGCGATCGCATCCTGGACGTCGTCGTCCTCGATGGTCGGGTCGGAGAGCGCCTCGACCTCCTCGACCGAGAGCGGCGCCAGGGCGGCGACGAGGTCGGTCGAGACGCGAGCGAGCGCCTGGTGAGCCTTGAGGCCGCAGTAGCGCAAACCCGGGAGCGAGTCGTTCGGGCAGCGACGGCCGTTGCCGAGGATCGCGGCGCACATGCCGGTGTGCTCCTCGACGCCCTCGTCGCCGCTCTCGTCCTCTTCCTCGACGAACTCGGTCTCCGAGCGGATGTCGATGCGCCAGCCGGTGAGGCGGGCGGCAAGGCGAGCGTTCTGCCCCTCGCGGCCGATGGCCAGCGCGAGCTGGTCGTCGGGCACGATCACGGTCGCCTGGCGGTTCTCGTCGTCGACGAGCACTTCGCGCACGCGGGCCGGGCTGAGGGCCTTGGCGACGAACCGGGCGGGCTCGTCGTTGAAGGGGATGATGTCGATCTTCTCGCCGCGGAGCTCGGAGACGACCATGCGGACTCGCGAACCACGCGGGCCGACGCACGCGCCGACCGGGTCGACGCCGTCGGCGTGCGAGACGACCGCGATCTTGGCGCGGTAGCCGGGCTCACGGGCGACGTCGGTGATCTCGACGAGGCCGTCGGCGATCTCCGGCACCTCGAGCGCGAAGAGCTGGCGGATGAGCTCGGGATCGCGGCGCGACACGATGATCGAGGGACCCTTCGGGGAGGCCTCGACCTCCTTGATGACGGCCTTGATGCGCTGGTTGTGCTGGTAGCTCTCGCCCCACACCTGCTCGCTCTTGGGGAGCAGCGCCTCGACGCGGTCGCGCAGCTGCACGAGCGTGTAGCGGGAGTCCTTCTGCTGGACGATGCCGGTGATCAGCTCGCCGACGCGGTCGCGGAACTCGTCGAGCACGAGCTCACGCTCGGCCTCGCGGACGCGGTGGAGGATCACCTGCTTGGCGGTCATCGCGGCGATGCGGCCGAAACCGGACGGGGTGACGTCCTGCTCGTCGATGCGATCACGGTGCTCGTCGACCTTGTCCCAGTCGAGCTCGGGATCGGGGAGCACGACGACTTCGCCGGTCTCCGGGTCGATCGAGCCCTCCTCGATGTCGTGCTCGACGAGGAGCTCCTCCTCGAGGTCGTCCGGGATCAGGAGCTCGTAGACGCGGAAGTCGGCCGTGTCACGGTCGAGCTCGACCCGCGCGTACTTCGCGGAGCCGGGCTGCTTGCGGTACGCCGAGAGGAGCGCGTCTTCGAGGGCCTCCATCAGGGCCTCCGAGGAGATGCCCTTCTCGGCCGCAAGGGCGTTCATCGCTTCAAGGATTTCGCGAGACACCGCGCTACTCCCCGGTCAGGTTGGCTTGCTTGATGTCGGCGTGCTCGATGTCGAGCAGGCCTTGGTCGGTCCCGAGGGTGACGGCACGGTCATCTGCGCCGACGATCTCGCCGCGCCAGGTGATCCGGTCGTTCTGGGGCGCCGTGAGCGTGACCTTCGCGGTTCGCCCGACGAATCGGGTGAAGTGCGCAGGACGCGTCAGCGGGCGCTTGCTCCCGGGACTGCTGACCTCGACCGCGAAGCGCTCGCGCACCGGCCCGAGGGCGTGGGTGACGCGGGTGCAGAGATCGAGCGACACGCCCTCGGGCGCGTCGATGTAGATCCGGAGGGTTTCCTTGCCGATCGGGTCGACGCGGAGCACCTCCACGGTCGGCTCGGCCGACTGCAGGATCGTCTCGATTTCCTGTTGCACGGTCATGGTCAGTGGGGTCGATCGCGGCTCGGCCACAAAAAAAGCGGGCTTTCGCCCGCTTCGTGAGGGCGCGACCCCCGGGGAACCCAGGAACCGCGATCAACTTTTGCCATGGTAGCACCATGCCGGTACCAGCGGATCAGCTGCACGGAGCGACCCAGCTGCAGGCTCAGGCCGCGATGGCGGCGCTCGATGCCGCGTTGGCCGACGCCGAGATCGTGGCGCGCGCGCTCACCGATCACCAGCGCGGCTTCAGCGTGGAGATCTGCGGCTGGCCCCTCGACGTCGGGATCCACATCGAGGATGGGCTGCTCCGCGCGCAGGGCCCGGTGTGCGGTCCGGACCAGGTGGATCCGCACGAGCTGCTCCACGATCACCGCAAGCGGCCCTTCGTGCGCTTCAGCCACTGCGCGGCCGGCTCCGTGTGGGTCGAGGGCGAACTCCCCCTCGTGGCAGCCGGCGAGCAGCGGCTCGTCGACGCCATGCTCGGCGGTCTCCTCGCTGCCGCGCAGCAGGCCCGCGAACGTGCGATCGGCGCAGCCGGCTAGTAACTCGGATCCGTCTCCGTCCAGCCTGCGGCACAGCGCTCCGCGACGCATCGAGCTTGACCGCGAACGCGCCAGCGACGAAGCTCGCGGCCATGGGGCACCACAAAAGGCAGAAGCGCCACCAAGCGGAGGCGGCCACGAACACCGCCGACGCCACCCCGGCCGACGAGACCACGCCGAAGCCGCCAGAGAAGAGCCCCGCGGAGACGGTCCTCGAGGAGCGCACGTCGTTGCGCGAGACGATCAAAGCGGTACGCGATCGCGCTGACTCGACCGCGAAGGTCGTCGGCGGGGCGCTCACGGCCCTCGCCGGATACCTCGGCATCGCGAAACTCAGCGACGTCTTCCCGCTGCATTTCAACGGTGGCGTCGACGTGCTCGCCGCGGTCGGAATGCTGGGTGCGGTGGCGCTGCTGGTTTTCGGGGTCATGCGCTGGATCGCGCTCCTCGGATGGGTCTCCTCACCCGTTTCGCTCACCCCGGAACTTCCCGAAGAACTTGACGGCCCGAACCGCCTTAGCAAGGCCGAGATCGCACTCGTCGAAAGCCAGTTCAAGCGCCATGCCCTGTTGAACGGGGTCGAGACGCTCCAGGAACTCGACCAGAACATTCGGCTTCAGCGCAAGGCGAACGAGTCCGCGGGGGTCGCCGACGCGAACTCGCGCAAGACCAGCGTGCCGCTCGGATGTGACGGTCGCCCGAGCGCGTGGCGGCCGAATGCGGACCTCGACGTCCTCGACGCTGAGATCCATGTGGTGCTGGTGCGCGCGGTCCTCGACATCGTCCGGTTCAGGTACCGGCGCGCGTTCAACTCGCACTTCGCCGCGAAGGCCGTGGCTGCTGCTGCGATCGGCTACCTCGGCCTCGCGGTGTCGTCGAACTACCTCGTTGGGCGCTCGAGCGGCCAGCTCACTCGGGCGTCAGAGTGCGCGAAGCTCGTCGACACGCAGCTGAAGTCCCACCTCAAGCCCGTGCACGAGCTGGTGTCCTGCAAGAACCTCCTTCCGGCCCTGCCCAGCGCCTACGACCGTTCGCAGCCCACACCCACGACTCCGGACGGTGCTTCGAAGACGACGCCGGACGAAGGAAGCGACGCGCCCAAGGGCACGACGCCCGTCGCGACGACGCCGGAGAAGGCGACGCCGCAGGCGAGCACGCCAGCGAAGACGACGCCCTGATGCTCAGCCGAGGAGCGGCGCGACCTCGTCGAGGATCGCGTCGGCCACGGCTCGTTTGCTGCCGCGCGGCACGGGCACCTCGCGGTCGGCGAGCACGATGACGACCTCGTTCTCGGCGGAGTCGAAGCCGATGGCGGTGTCCGACACGTCGTTGACGACGATCGCGTCGAGGCCCTTGCGCGTCAGCTTGTCGCGGCCGTAGTCGAGGGCACCGGCACCGTGTTCAGCGGCGAATCCCACGAGCACCTGGCCGGGCCGGCGCTGGGCCGACAGTCCGGCGATCACGTCGGGCGTGCGGACGAGCGTGAGCGAACGCTGCTCCTCCCCCGCCTGTTTCTTCATCTTGCCGTCGGCCACCCCGTCGGGCCGGAAGTCGGCCACGGCCGCGGCCGAGATGAAGAGATCGGCGGTGGCGAAGGCGGCTTCCGAGGCCTGCTGGAGCTGCTCGGCCGACTCGACGTCGATCCGGGTGATCTCGGGCGAGGCAGCAAGGCCCACGTTGGCGGCGAGGAGGGTGACGCGCGCCCCGCGGGCCGCGGCCGCCTCTGCCAAGGCGACGCCCATGCGGCCGGAGGAGCGGTTGCCGATGAAACGCACGGCGTCGATCGCCTCGCGGGTGCCGCCGGCGGAGACGACCACGTGGCGGCCAACGAGCCCATCGCCGAGAAGTGCCGTCGCTCGATCGGCAATGCCCACGCCCGAGAGGGTCTGCTCGACGAGCGCGAGCAGTTCTGCGGGCTCGGCGAGGCGTCCCTGGCCGGCCTCTCCCTTGGAGGCGAGCCGCCCCTCACCGGGCTCGGCGATCACGACGCCCCGCCCGCGCAGCAGAGCGACATTGGCCTGGGTGGCGGCGTGCCGCCACATGCGGTCGTTCATCGCGGGCGCGAGGATCAGCGGCTCGGCAACGAGGGCGGCCGTCGTGAGGAGATCGTCCGCGAGCCCGTGCGCCAGGCGAGCGATCGCGTTGGCCGAGGCTGGGGCGACGAGCATCAGGTCGGCACGCTCGGCGAGCGCGAGATGACCGATCGGGCGATGCGAACCATCGGCGGTGTCGTCGCCCGGGTAGGCGCCGTTCCACGGGTCTTCGTCGAAGACCCCGCTCAGCACCGGGGCGCCGGTCAGGCCGGCAAAACTGTCAGGGCCGATGAAGCGCGCGCCGCCCTCCGTGAGGACGACTCGCACGGCGTGGCCCGCCGCAGTGGCGAGCCGGACGAACTCGAGCGACTTGTAGGCAGCGATGCTGCCGGAGACGCCGAGCAGGATGCGAGCCATGGGATGGCCCAGCGGTTCGGGACTACCGGTAGTGGTAGTCGATCTTGCCCGCAGCGACCTCTTCGAGCGCGATCGTGAGGTAGTTCTTCGAGGCCGTCTCGACCATGGGCGGCGCGAACTCGTCGAACGCACCTTCCCCGAGCGAGTGGTAGTACGCGTTGATCTGGCGGGCGCGCTTGGCGGCCACGATCACCGAGGCATAGTTGGAATCGGCGTGCTGCAGCAGCTTGTCGACGCGCGGAGAAATCATTCCCCACAGCGTAGCGGTCCCGGCCGCGGAGCGTGGACGAACCCCTTCGGACGCGCTTGCGTGATCGGGGTCACTCCGTAGGTGGCGCGTGTACGGTCGCCCTCATGAGCGAACGGCAAGAGGCCAAGGCGGAGGCGCGCGCGGAGCGCGAGGCGCAGGAGGCCCACGCGGCGCGGAAGGCAGCCACGCGGCAGCGACTGATCTGGACCGGCGGAGGCCTCGCCGCCGCGGCGATCATCGCGCTGGTCGTCGTCCTCGCCGCCGGCGGCGGCGACGACCCCGCCAACGGTGAACAGGCCGCGGTCGAGATCCCGGCCGCGAAGGAGACCAACCTCAAGGCGGCCTCCACCGCGGCCGGCGCGAAGACCATCTCGTACAAATGGAGCTACGGCACCGGCGCGCACACCACCGATCCGGTGAAGTACCCGACCAACCCGCCGACCAACGGCCCGCATCACCCGCAGTGGGCGTCGGACGGCGACTACGCCGGGCGCGCCACGCCCCAGACCGAGATGCTCGTGCACGCCCTCGAGCACGGCCGGATCGAGATTCAGTACTCACCCGACCTTCCGGCGGAGGACGTCGCCCAGCTGCAGGCGCTCTATGAGGAGGACCCCGCGCACCTGCTGCTCTTCGAGAACGCGACGGACATGCCGGCACAGGTCGCCGTGACGGCTTGGGGCCACGGCCTGCTCTTCGACAGCTTCAGCCCGCAGGTGTTCGACGCCATCCGAGCGTTCAAGACCACCTACCGCGACAAGGGCCCGGAGCTCGTCCCGTAGGGGCGGCTCCGCCGAAGCCTCGTCCCCTAGCCCGGGGCCGGCGGCGGCCCGAGGTGCTCAGGCGCTGCGGGCCTCGTCGATGCCTTCGCGCACGACGCGCGTGAGTTCGTCGATCGCGTCCTCGAGGCGGTCGTTGATCACGACGACCGGGAACTCGGGCTGTGCCGCGAGCTCCTCCTCGGACACCTGCAGCCGGCGGTCGATCGCCTCCTTGGCGTCGGTCCCCCGACCGACGAGGCGCGTGCGGAGCGTGTCGGCTGAGGGAGGCGCGATGAAGATCCGGAGGGCCTCCGGCATCGTCTCGGCCACCTGGCGGGCGCCCTGCACCTCGATCTCGAGGAGGACCGGGCGATCGTCGGCGACGCGGAGGTCGAGTTCGGAGCGCAGCGTGCCGTATTTGTTGCCGCTGTACTCCGCCCACTCGACGAAGCCGCCCTCGTCGACGCGCTTCTCGAACTCGTCCCGCGAGAGGAACCAGTAGTCCTCGCCGTGCTTCTCCCCCGGCCGCGGCGCACGAGTCGTCGCCGAGACCGAAAGCTCAAGTTCTGGGATACGGTCGCGCAGAGCGCGAATGAGCGTGCCTTTGCCGACCCCGGAGGGGCCGGTGATCACGACCACACGGGCCATGTGCCGAGCCTACGCCGAGAGCGGGCGCGAGGCGAGCGACTAGCGGCGCAGGAGCTCGACGAGCTCCGCGCGCTGGCGATCCGTGAGACCGCCGATCGTCTTGCTAGGCGAGATCCGGCACTGCTGGAGCACGCGGTTCGCCTTCACGCGGCCGAACTTCGGAACCGCGACGATCATGTCGAAGACCTTCGCCGTGAGGAGGTACTCCGGCGGCGCGTCGAGCAGCTGCACGATCGACGTGCGACCGGACTTGAGGTCCCGCTTGAGCTGAGCGCGGTGCGAACGAATCTCATTGGCGCGCTGGAGCGCCTCCATCCGTTGCGCGAGGGATCGCTCGGGAGTCGCTTGCTTCAAGGGGGAATTCGTCGTCGCAGGTGCCATCCGGCGAGTGAATATACACCTCGCCCGCGGGCCGGTCAGGCAAGTCATCTCAAGCTCGAGTCGAGACTCAGGGCGAGGCCTGCGGCCGTACCAGATCGCCCCGTTCGGCGCGGACGGCTCGGAAGCGCTAAGACGCCGTAAACCTCCAAATAGCGGGATCTTCTTCGTCGAAGGTCGTGTGCTCTCGCGCCGAGCATTGCAATGCGCGCACCGTCGGGGACCCGAAAGTGGCCTTGAGCACCGAACGACGGTTGACAGGCTGTCGACATGTTGCCGCCGCACGCATGACGGACCGGCGGACTCTGGAATGGCACGACCTGCACGCGGGCCTGCGATGTCGGGCGCTCGCAACCGATCGCCCGATTTCCGGCAGGCGCGTTAGCGCTCTCATCAGACCGTGCGGGCGTGGACGTGCCGCCAGCTACGGCAGCGGCCGGGCGGCCCAGGCATCGGTGCCTCGCCCCGAGAGATCGGCAACCGAGGCGATCCCCTCGGCGTCGAGCCGGCTCAGCAATTCCCGGGCGATATGCACCGCGATCCAGGGGCCGCGGTAGATCATCGCGCTGTAGAGCTGCACGAGCGTGGCGCCAGCGGCCAGCTTCTGGAAGGCGTCATCGCCGGTCGCGATCCCGCCGACGCCGATGATCGGGAGTTCGGGTCCGACGAGCGCGCGCAGCCGCGCGAGCACGATCGTGGACGGCTCGAAGAGCGGTCGCCCGGACAGCCCGCCAGCTTCACCGGCGACGGCGGCGGGCGCGGTCAGGGGCGGACGGGCGACCGTGGTGTTGGAGACGATGAGCCCGTCGATCCCGCGCTCGCTGGTGATGCGGGCGATGTCGCCGATCTGCTCCTCGTCGAGATCGGGCGCGACCTTCAGGAGCACGGGCACGGATCGGCCGTTGGCAGCGGCCGCTGCATCGCGGGCCTCCAGCACGCGCGCGAGGAGTTCATCGAGCGCCTCGGCCGCCTGCAGATCGCGCAGGCCCGGCGTGTTCGGCGAGCTGACGTTCACCGTGAAGTAGGTCGCGAGCGATGCGAAGGCGTGGATGCCGCTGACGTAGTCGGCCACGCGGTCGGCGGCGTCCTTGTTGGCGCCCACGTTCACGCCGACGATCCCGGGCTGCCCGGCACGCCGCCCGAGCCGGGCGAGGGCCGCGGGATGACCGGCGTTGTTGAAGCCAAGCCGGTTGATCACCGCGTCGTCCTCGGGGAGCCGGAACATCCGCGGGCGCGGATTGCCCGGCTGCGGCTTCGGCGTGACAGTGCCGACTTCGGTGAACCCGAACCCCATGTGCAGGAGCGCGTCCGGAGCCTCAGCGTCCTTGTCGAACCCGGCGGCCATCCCAATCGGGTTCGGGAAGTCGATCCCGAGCGCGCGCACCCGCAGGCGCGGATCATCGACCGGCGCAGGCGCCGGCACGATCCGCGTGCGCAGTGCGGTGAGCGCGAGCCGATGCGCGCGCTCCGGGTCGGCGACGCGAAAGAGCGCCGCCGCGAGCCACGGATAGGCCTCCATGCGGGCGCGACCTCAGTGGGCCGCAGCCGCGGCGTGGAGCTCCTGGAGGCTGATCACGGGCGCGTCGCCCTCGCGGGATCGCTCGATCGCCTCCGCCGCGGCCTCGGCGCCCGGCGTGGTCGTGATGCACGGGACGCGGTTGGTGATCGCGGCACGGCGGATTTGCCAGCCGTCGGTGTGAGCGCCCGAGCCCGTCGGCGTGTTGACGACGAGACCGACGTCGCCGCTCTCGATCAGGTCGACGACGTTGGGCGAGCCCTCCCCCACCTTCTTGAGCTCGGTCTTCACCGTGAGCCCGGCGTCACGCAGCGCCTGCGCGGTGCCGGAGGTGGCGACGAGGTCGAAGCCGAGGCCCTGGAGCCGCTGCCCGATGCGCACGGCGGCGGGCTTGTCGGCGTCGGTGACCGTGAGGAACGCGGTGCCCGACTGCGGGAGCGCGGCGCCAGCGCCGGCCTGGGCCTTCGCGAACGCGGTCGCGACATCTTTGGCGACACCCATCACTTCGCCCGTCGACCGCATCTCCGGGCCGAGCACGGCGTCGGCCCCGTGGAAGCGGTCGAACGGGAGGACGGCCTCCTTCACGGCGACGTAGCCGTGCGAGGTCGGATCTTCCGGGAGCCCGAGCGTGGCGATCTTCTCGCCGAGCATCAGGCGCACCGCGAGGCTCGCGAGCGGCTGACCGATCGCCTTGGAGACGAACGGCACGGTCCGCGAGGCGCGCGGATTGGCCTCGATCACGTAGACGTCGCTGCCGTGGATCGCGAACTGGAAGTTCACGAGCCCGATCACCCCGAGCTCGAGCGCCATGAGCTCGGCCTGGCGGCGGATCTCGGCGACGATACTGTCGGCCAACGTGTGCGGCGGGAGCACGCAGGCGGAGTCGCCCGAGTGAATGCCGGCCTGCTCGACGTGCTGCATGATGCCGCCGATCCACACCTCCTCGCCGTCGCACAGCGCGTCGACGTCGACCTCGATGGCCTGCTCGAGGAAGCGATCGAGGTAGATCTGGCGCGGGCCGAGGCCTCCGGTGCGATTGAGGTAGTCGGCCAGTCCCTCCTGGGAGTAGACGATCTCCATCGCGCGGCCGCCGAGCACGTACGACGGGCGGGCGAGCAGCGGGAAGCCGACCGTGCGCGCGACGATGAGCGCGTCCTGACCGGACTGGGCGGTGGCGTACGGCGGGGCGACGAGACCGAGGCGGTCGAGGAGTTCACCGAAGCGCCCGCGGTCCTCGGCGAGGTCGATCGCGTCGACGCTCGTGCCGAGGATCGGCACCCCGGCGTCCTGGAGGCCGGCGGCGAGCTTCAGCGGAGTCTGCCCGCCGAACTGCACGATCACGCCTTCGGGCTGCTCGACCTCGACGATCGCGAGCACGTCCTCGAGCGTCAGCGGCTCGAAGTAGAGGCGCGTCGAGGTGTCGTAGTCGGTGGAGACCGTCTCGGGGTTGCAGTTCACCATCACGGCGTCGCGACCACTGGCCTTCACCGTCCAGGCGGCGTGCACGCAGCAGTAGTCGAATTCGATCCCCTGGCCGATGCGGTTGGGGCCGGAGCCGAGGATCATCACGCTGGGGTTGGTGCCGCGCTCGACCTCGTGTTCCGGGCTGCCGTGCTCCCAGGCGGAGTAGAAGTACGG
>JAGIBJ010000126.1 GCA_017744415.1 Solirubrobacteraceae bacterium | reverse complement strand
GTGTTCGGCTGCCGCGAGTCCCATGAGCGCCCGAGCAACGAGCTGATCTTCGACCTCGGCGACGACCCCACCCTTGCGATCGAGGTGCGCGTCAAGCAGCCCGGCCCGACCTCCGCGATCACCACCGCGCCGCTCAGGCTCGACGTGAACGAGTCGCTCAACGAGGAGGGCCTCGAGGCCTACCAGCGCCTGATCCACGACGTGATGCTCGGCGATCAGCTCCTCTTCACCCGCGCCGACGAGATCGAGCGGCTCTGGGCGTGCGCCCAGCCACTGCTCGACGCGCCGCCCGAGGTGCTGCCGTACGAGCAGGGCAGTTGGGGGCCGGAAGCCGCCGACGCGCTCGTCGGCCCCTCCGGCTGGGCGCTTCCGGGAAGCGCCGAGCTGCTGCCGGCTTGAGGCTCAGCCGCACATGCGGCGCACGGTCTCGACCAACGCTGCCCGATGGCGCGCGATGCGCTCGTCGCTGTTCGGATCCAGGCCGTCGGCGGCGCGCAGACTGTCGGGACTCATGAACCACGCCTGCGCCAGCGCGTTGATGAACATGACCACGTCGGACGCGTCGAGGTCGTTGGCCGGCGAGCCCGACGCCGAGAGCGCGGCGACCTTCTTCGCGTAGGCGTCCGTCTCGTCAGGTCCCTGCGGAGGGCGCTCGAGCGGCAGCCACATCGCCATCCGCACCACCGACGGGTTGGCGAGGTAGTAGTCGAAGATGCGACCGACGTAGTCGGGAAGGTCATCGGTGTCGATCGGCACGGACGTCGAGATGTCGTCGACGATGTGGGTCATCGCGGCCGCGAACAGCGCCTCCTTGTTGCCGAAGTACACGTAGATCGAGCGCTTGTTGGCCTGCGCCGCTTCGGCGATGCGATCGATCCGAGCACCAGCGAGTCCGTAGGCCCCGAACTCGTCGATCGCCGCAGCGAGGATGCGGGCGCGCGTCGCTGCAGAGTCTCGGGCCACGCGTCAATCGTAGTAACTCAACGGTTAGTTGTGGACGCGCCAGCTCGGCCCGGCGGGCGGAAACGTCGGCTACCGTGGAGCGAACTAACCGTTTACTTCTCTGAAGGACTTCAGCATGCAGCAACGCACACTCGGCTCCCAGGGCCTTACGACGTCAGCGCTCGGGCTGGGCACGATGGGGTTCACCATGGCGTACGGCCAAGGGAGCGCCGAAGCCGATGCGATCGCCACCATCCGTCGCGCGCACGAGCTGGGCATCACGTTCTTCGACACTGCCGAGCTGTACGGCGCAGGGACGGGCGCGAGCGAACAGCTCGTCGGCAAGGCGCTCGCTCCCGTTCGCGACGACGTGGTGATCGCGACGAAGTTCGGGTTCGACATGAGCGCCGATCCGATCGGTACCGCGTTCGACAGTCGCCCCGAGCACATCCGTGAGGTCACGGAGAACAGCCTTCGCCATCTCGGCGTCGACGTGATCGACGTGCTCTACCAGCACCGCGTCGACCCCGACGTGCCGATGGAGGAGGTCGCCGGAACGGTGAAGGAACTCATCGAGGCCGGAAAGGTGCGGTACTTCGGCCTCAGCGAAGCGGGCGTCGACGACCTTCGCCGCGCCCACGCCGTGCAGCCGGTCTCGGTCCTCCAGACGGAGTACTCGATCTTCGAGCGCGAGGTGGAAGCCGACGTGCTGCCGGTGGTCCGCGAGCTCGGCATCGGATTCGTGCCCTATTCACCGCTCGGCCGCGGCCTTCTCACCGGCGAGATCAAGCCTGCGTCGCAGTACCCCCGGGATGACATGCGCTCGTGGGACGAGCGCTGGCAGCCCGGCAACTACGAGCAGAACGTCGCCGCGGTCGATCAGCTCCGAGCACTTGCCGGCGAGAAGGGCGCCACCGTCACGCAGCTCGCGCTCGCGTGGCTCCTCGCGCAGGGCGACGACATCGTGCCGATCCCCGGCACCCGCAGCCAATCGCGTCTCGCGGAGAACGCTGCCGCCGTCGACATCGAGCTCACGGACGACGACCTCGGTCGGATCGGGGACATCCTGCCGAACGGCTCCTTCGGCGGACGCTATCCCGAAGCCATGCTGCCCAAGTGGTGAGCGCGCGAAGGCTGCCGCGAGCGGGCGGCTCTCGTCGAGGGCTCAGGCGTCGAGGAAGAGGTCCGGGGTGAACTGCGTGGTGCCCGGGGTGACGGAGTACTGCTCGAGATCGGTGATGCCCTCCTCGGCGAGCACCTCGTCGTCGATCGCGGCGTTCCCGGTGTAGCTGGCGGCGTCGCGGGTGAGGATCGCGTAGGCGGCGTCGGCCATGATCTCGGGCGTGCGCGAGGTGGCCATCATCTCGGCGCCGCCGAGGAGGTTGTTCACGGCGGCGGTCGCGATCGTGGTGCGCGGCCAGAGGGCGTTGGAGGCGACGCCGTGCTCGCGCTGCTCCTCGGCAATGCCGAGGGCGCACAGGCTCATCGCGTACTTGGCCATCATGTAGCCGACGTTGTTGCCCATCCAGTGCGGCGCGAAGTTCAGCGGCGGCGAGAGGGTGAGCACATGGCCGTTGTCGCTCTGCTGGAGGTGGGGGAGCGCGAGCTTCGTGACGAGGAACGTGCCGCGCACGTTGATCTGGTTCATCAGGTCGAAGCGCTTCATCGGGAGGTCGACCGTCTTGCTCAGGTTGATCGCCGACGCGTTGTTGACGACGGCGTCGATCCCGCCGAAGCGGGCGACCGTTGCATCGATCGCGGCCTGCACGCTCTCCTCCTCGCGCACGTCACCGACGATCGCGAGTCCGGTGCCGCCGGCGGCGTCGATCTCGGCGGCGGCCGTGTGGACCGTGCCCTCGAGCTTCGGGTGCGGCTGATCCGTCTTCGCGAGGAGCGCGACGTTCGCGCCGTCGCGCGCGGCGCGGAGGGCGATGGCGAGGCCGATGCCGCGGCTCCCTCCGGAGATGAAGAGGGTCTTGCCGGCGAGCGTGCGAGCCATTGGCGGAGGCTACCGCGCAACCGCACCGGTACGCTGCGCCGGCCATGCGCCGTCGTCCCCCGTTCTCGTCCGCGCTCCGCGGGTCGCTCGCCCTCGCCCTGCTGCTCGTCGCCGCGCTGCTCCCGGTGGCGCCCGCCTCCGCGATTGTCCCGCTGCCGCCGCACCCGTGGATCCAGACGATCCCGCCCCGCACCGCCGTCGAGCCGCACCCGAGCGCCGAGATCTGCCTCCAGGCCGGCGTGCTCTGCCCCGATCTCACGATGCGCGCGCCCTACCAGCTGAAGCCCGACCGCTGGCACGGCTGGAAGATGCTGCGCGCGGCCAACGCGGTGCTCTCGATCGGGCCCGGCCCGGCCGAGGTGCGCGGCACCCGCACCGGCCCCGGGGTCATGGATGCGGTGCAGTACGTGCACCGCGCCGGCGGCCAACGTCCGCTCGCGGTGCCAGGCGGCGCCGGCAACCTGCTCTTCAAGCACATCCCCGGCCAGGGCGGCTATTGGAAGTTCGCGAACGCCGCGAAGTTCGAGCTGTGGACCACGGGTGCCAACCCGCGCCTCGTGCGCACCGGCCCGAAGCTCACCTATTGCCTGCGCGACCTCCGCAAGCTCTGGAACTGGGACCGTTCACCGCGCCGGTTCGTCTACCCGGGCTGCAGCCGCAACCCCAACCGCAAGAAGGTCACGCTCGGCACGTCGGTCGGATGGGCCGACATCTACCCGGCGCCCTACTACGAGCAGTGGATCGACGTGACCGGCCTGAGGGGCTGTTTCGACCTGCTCCATATCGCCGACCCTGACAACCACATCGTCGAGCTCGACGAGACCAACAACACCGCGAAGACACGCGTCCGCCTGCCGATGGGCAAGCGGAAGGTGAGCCGCTGCTAGCGCGGTGCTGAGCAGGACATCACCGTTGCTCACGCCCCGGTGGTGTCCCGCTCAGCCGTCACGTCGCGGCGTCGGGCGCGCCTAGAGCTGCTCGACGATCCAGTCGATCGACGCGAGCAGCTGGCTCACGTCGTCGGGATCGATCGCCGGGAACGTGGCGATGCGCAGCTGGTTGCGGCCAAGCTTGCGGTAGGGCTCGGTGTCGACCACGCCGTTGGCGCGCAGCGTCTTGGCGATCACCGCCGCGTCGACGGAGTCGTCGAAGTCGATGGTCGCGATCACCTGCGAGCGGTGCGCCGGATCGGCGACGAACGGGCTCGCGAAGCTCGACCGCTCCGCCCACGTGTAGATGCGATCCGACGAATCCTTGGTGCGGCCGGTGGTGAACGCGAGGCCACCGTGCTCGTTCATCCACTGCACCTGGTTCTCCAGGAGCAGCAGCGTCGCAAGGGCCGGCGTGTTGTAGGTCTGGTTCTTGAGGCTGTTGTCGCGCGCGGTGGTGAGCGCCAGCGACTCGGGGATCCAGCGGTCGGCGCGGGCAGCGATCTCGTCGATGCGGGCGACGGCCGCCGGGCTGACGATCGCGAACCAGATGCCGCCGTCCGAGGCAAAGCACTTCTGCGGGGCGAAGTAGTAGATGTCGCTCTGGCTGATGTCGACGGGAAGGCCGCCGGCTGCCGAGGTGGCATCGATCGCGACGAGCGCCTCACCCGCGCCCTCGGGGCGGACCACCGGCACGGCGACGCCGGTCGACGTCTCGTTGTGGGCCCAGCCGATGAGGTCGACCGACGGGTCGGCGGTCGGTGCGGGCGCGGTGCCCGGATCCGAGCTGACGACGATCGGATCCTGCAGGAACGGCGCGCCGGCGGCGACCTTCGCGAACTTGCTCGAGAACTCGCCGTAGGTGAGGTGGAGCGACTTCTCGCGGATCAGGCCCGCGGCGGCGGCATCCCAGAAGGCGGTGGTGCCCCCGTTGCCGAGCAGCACCTCGTAGCCCTCAGGCAGCGAGAAGAGCTCGGCGAGGCCGTCGCGCACGTTGCCGACGACGTTCTTGACAGTCGCTTGGCGGTGCGAGGTGCCGAGGATGGTCTTGCCACCGTCGACGAGTGCCTGCACCTGCTCCGGGCGCACCTTGGAGGGGCCAGCACCGAAGCGGCCGTCGGCCGGCAGCAGGCCGGTCGGGATCTCGAGGAGGGTCGTGGTGTCGGGCATCTGGCGCTCCTGATGGCGTCGGCGGGGGCGCCTGCGGCGCCGCGTCCCCAGTCTCCCAGAGTGCCGCTGGCCGGGGCTCGCTGCCCTGGGACGCTAGTGGCCTGCGGCGCCGGGGACGATCACGTCGACCGGCCCGAGGCGCTCGAGCTCGACCGGCCCGACCGGCGGGTGCCAGCGCTCGCCGTCGATGTTCCAGGGGGCGGGGTGGTGGTGGACGGTGGCCTCCACCGTGAGTCGATCGGCGCGCCACCACTCGACGCCGGGCTGCTGCTCGATCGTGCGGCGACGTAGGCCGGCGGCGCGCAGCGGGAGCTCGAGGCGCGACGTGGCCGGCACCCATGCCGCGACGAGCTGCGGGTGCGCGGGATCGGCCTCGCCCAGGCCCGAGCCGCCACCGAACCGGCCGCTGGCGCCGACGAGCAGCTGATAGACCGAACCGCGCGCCGTCTCCTCGCCATCGACCGTGAGGATCGTGCGGACGGCGCGTCCGACGAGCCCGGCGTGCAGGGCGCCCGCGGCGTAAGCGGCCGGCCCGAGCTTGCTCTTGAGCTCCTCGGCGCGCTCGGCGGCGTCGACCGCGAGCCCGACGCTGGCGACGTTCACGAACGGTCGCCCACCGACCGTGCCGCCCCAGGTCGGCTGGGTGGTCACCTGGGGTTCGGTGGCGAGGGCGATCGCGGCGTCACGATCGTCGGGGAGCCCGAGCGCGCGGGCGAAGTCGTTGGCGGTGCCACCGGGCACCACCGCGAGCGGGAGCCCTGCGGACGCCGCCGCGGCGAAGGCATCGCCGAGCGTGCCGTCGCCGCCTGCCACCAGCAGGCGATCGATCCCAGGGGTCGCCGCCGCGGCCGCGCCTTCGCCGGGCGCGTGCACGCTGACGATCTCGGTCCTCTCGCCCAGCGCTCGGAGGAACTCTTCCGGGTCGCCGAGGCTCCCGGACCGCTCGTTGAGGATCACCGCGATGCGCACGCTGCCCAGTCTGCCCAACCATGCGGCCACCCGGCAGCGCACCCGGTCGGTACGGTGCTCCCGTGTCCACTCGTGAAGGTCACGGTCCCGAGACCCCGCACCACGCCCCCACGCTTGACGACCGTCTCGCCGCGGCCGAGGCGGAGGAGCGGGCAGAGGCGCGGCGCAGTCTCCGCGCGCGCCTGCGCGGCGGACCGGTGCTCCGGGCCGTGGGCCGCGCCGACCGCGCCGGCATGCGGTGGCTCCGCGGGCAGGCCCGTTCGCGACGCGTCACCCACGTGATCCGGGTCTACTCCCGCCTGGGCGAGCACGGTGCCGCCTGGATCGTCCTCGGCGCCGCCGGCGCAGCCATCGATCGCCGTCACCGCCGCGACTGGGTCGAGGGCATGGCCGGCGTCGCGGTCGCCTACCTCGTGAACACGTCGCTCAAGCAGGTCGCGCGCCGGCCCCGCCCGGACTTCGACGATCTGCCGCCGCTCATTGCCACGCCCGGCCCGCTGAGCTTTCCGAGCTCGCACTCGGCGTCGTCGGCCGCCGCCGTCGTCGGCTATGCGCCGCTCCTTCCGGCCTCGCCCTTGCTGGTGCTCGGCGCGTCGTCCATGGCGATCTCGCGCGTGCACCTCGGGGTGCACTACCCGAGCGACATCGCGGTCGGTGCGACGCTCGGCACGCTCGTGGCCCACGGCGTGCGGCGGCTCGGCCGCGGCACGGCGGGCGACGCGGCCTAGATCCGCTACTCCGCGCCGCCCAGCTCAAGAGCTCCAACATCCCCTGGCCGTGAGGGCCGCGGCATGTTGGAGCTTCCGTGCCGACCGGCCGCTCGCGCTGGCACGCCTCGCCCACCAGCTCGGCCGCCCCCGCCTCGTCGTTCACGACCACCAGCCCCGACCCTCGCGGAATCGAAGCCGTGGTATCGACCCGACTTTGCGGCCGCCCGACCCGACTTCGCGGCCGCCCGGCTGCCCCTTCGCGGCCGACCGACTCCTGCCTCGCGGCCCAGCCGGTGTCTCTACTCGCCCGGGCGCGGCTTGCGCTCGATGATCCGTGACGGCTCCGGAGCGACGATCGCGCCGGCCGGCACGTCGGAGCGCACGATCGCGCCCGCGCCGATCTGCGCGCCCTCGCCAATCGTGATGCGCTGCCCGCGCGGCGCCATCACGATCGCGTGCGCCCCGACGGTCACGTTGCGCTTCAGCGTCACGCCGCTGTCGCCCTCGCGCTTGTGGTCGACCGACCCGATCGTGACGTGCTGCCAGATCGTGACGCCGTCCTCGATGATCGTCGAGCCGTGCACGGTCGTACCGATCCCGAGATGACCGAGATGGGCGGTGACCGCGACCTCGGCCTCGGGCTCGAGGTTCGCGTGGAACACGAGCAGGAGCACGGTCTTCACGAGCCGGGCCGGGATCCGGAGGCCCTTGCGCTGGAGCCAGCAGCTCAGGACCCAGAGGGTGAAGGTGACGTTGCGGAGACTCACGTTCGCCCGGACGCTACCGCTCACACGCACGGAGCGGGGCGTGTCCATCGTCGGCCGAGGCGCGGGCGAGGACCCCGGGCCGCGTGCCGCATAATCAGGCCCGTCCCCGGACGCGTCACGTGACCACCCTCTCGAACCTGCACCGCGCCCATCATGTCGCCTACGCGACCCGGTCGGTCGCCCACCGCCGCGAGCGGTCCGTCGCCGTCGTCGTACCCACGCTCGACGAGGCCGCGACGATCGAGGCAACTGTCGCCACCCTCGTCACGCTGCGTCGCCAGGGCGTCGTCGATCGCGTGCTCGTCGCCGACGCCTCCTCCGACGACACCCCGCGCATCGCCGAGCGCGCCGGTGCCGAGGTGGTGCGCCAGTGGGATCTGCACCCCGAGCTCGGCGCCGTGCTCGGGAAGGGCGACGCCATGTGGCGCGCGGCGAGCATCTGCAGCGAGGACGTCCTCTGCTTCGTCGACGGCGACTCCGCCGACTTCGGCGAGCACCTCGCGCTCGCGCTGATCGGCGCGACGGCGATGGACGGCCACCGCTTCGCCAAGGCGACGTACGAGCGGCCGTTCCTCGACACCACCGGTCACCGGCCCACGGGCGGCGGGCGCGTCACCGAACTCACCGCCAAACCACTGCTCGCGATGCTCCTGCCCGAGCTCACAGCGTTTGGTCAGCCGCTCGCCGGCGAGATCGCGATCGACCGCGAGCTGCTGCGCGCGCTGCCCCTGGCCACGGGCTACGCCGTCGACGTGGCGCTGCTCATCGACGTGTGGCGCGCCGTCGGGCTGGGCGCGATGGTCGAGGTCGACCTCGGCACCCGGCAGAACCGCCACCGCCCGCTCCACGAACTCACGCCGATGGCTGCACAGGTGGCCGCCGCCATCCTCGATCGCACCGGCCGCTGGCCCGAGGGCGAGCCGCTCCCGTTCAGCGAGCGGCCTCCGCTCGCGGGCACCGCCAACGACTGACCAGCGCCTCCGCCTGCCGTGGCGGGGCACCACCGCCTCGCGGTCAGGAAGAATGGGCCGGTGCACATCTCCGCGAAGGTCGACTATGCGGTCCGCGCGGCGATCGAGCTGGCCGTCCGGCAGTCCACCGACGGGCCGCTGATCACTGCCGAGCGGCTCGCCGAGGCGCAGTCGATCCCGCGCCCGTTCCTCGCGACGATCCTGCAGGAGCTGCGCCGAGCCGGGTTGGTCGAGAGCAAGCGTGGGGTGGACGGCGGCCACCGGCTCGCCAAGCCCGCCGACACGATCGCGGTCGCCGACGTGATCCGCGCCGTCGACGGCCCGCTCGCGGCGGTGTCGGGCCGGGCACCGGAGGAGACCGCCTACGACGGCTCCTCGGCTCCGCTGCGTGAGGTGTGGATCGCCGTGCGCTCGAGCCTGCGCAGCGTGCTCGAGCAGGTCACCCTCGCCGAGCTCGCCGCGAACGATCTCCCGGACTTCGTCGGGCGGCTCGTCGCCGAGCCCGGCGCCTGGAACCGCCGCTAACCGCGGCGCCGCCACGCGCCGCGGGATCCCTGAGCGCCGTGCGCCAGCGCGTGATCAGGCGCTGGGCGAACGAAAAGTGGAGTTTGTTGACTGGGAATTGTCGCGTTGGCGCCCAAACTGCTATAACCCACAAACATGACCTTCTTTACCGGATTTCGGACGAGGCCCCGCCGCGCGCTCGCCGGCCTCGCGCTCACCGCTGCCCTCACCACCGCACTCGCCGCCTGCGGCGGCGCCGACGACAGCACGTCCAGCGGCTCGGACGGCGCGTCGGCGGACGGTGCGATCAAGCTCGGTCTCACCGCCTACGCCGTGCCGAAGCCCGGTTTCGACAAGCTGATCCCGGCCTTCCAGAAGACCGCCGCGGGCAAGGACGTCTCGTTCGAGCAGTCCTACGGCCCGTCGGGCGACCAGTCGCGCAAGGTCGAGGCCGGCCTCGACACCGACATCGTCAACTTCTCCGTCACGCCCGACATCACCCGCCTCGTGAAGGCCGGGCTCGTCGCCGAGGACTGGAATGCCGGCGAGCACAAGGGCATCCCGTTCGGCTCGGTCGTCACGATCGTCGTCCGTGACGGCAACCCGAAGGGCATCAAGGACTGGGACGACCTGCTGAAGCCGGGCGTCGAGGTCGTCACGCCCAACCCGTTCAGCTCCGGCTCGGCGAAGTGGAACCTCCTCGCGCCGTACGCCGTCAAGAGCAACGGCGGTAAGGACGCCGCTGCCGGCACCGCCTACATCTCCAAGCTCGTCGGCGACCACGTGAAGGTGCAGCCGAAGTCGGGCCGCGAGGCGACGGAGACGTTCCTCCAGGGCACCGGCGACGCGCTGCTGACCTACGAGAACGAGGCGCTCTTCATCGAGGGTGAGGGCGAGGAGGTCGAGCACATCACTCCGCCCGGCACGTTCAAGATCGAGAACCCGATCGCGGTGCTGAAGAACAGCAAGCACGCTGAGCAGGCCAAGGCCTTCCTCGACTTCTCCTACAGCGCCGAGGGTCAGAAGCTCTGGGCCGAGGCCGGCTTCCGCCCGGTGGACACGACGGTCGCCGAGGAGTTCGCCGACAAGTTCCCCGACCCGGCGAAGCTGTGGACGATCGATGACCTGGGCGGTTGGAGTGAGGTCGACGCGAAGCTGTTCGATGCCGACAACGGCTCGATCGCGAAGATCTACGACGAGGCCACGAGCTAACCGTGGCCACTCGGGCCGTGGCACCGGCGCCTCCCGCCCAGCGTGGGCGGGGCGCCGCCCCCGGAGCGGCCGGCTCGCTCGGCCTCGGCGCAGCGATGCTGTGGCTCAGCCTGATCGTGCTGTTGCCGCTCGCCGCGGTCGCGGTGAAGGCGTTCGAGGATGGCCCGAGTGGGTTCTTCGACGCGATCGACGCGCCGGCGGCCCGCGCGGCGCTGCTCGTCACCCTCTCGATCTCGGCGATCGTCGCGCTGATCAACGTCGTGATGGGCACGCTCGTCGCGTGGGTGCTCGTGCGCGACGACTTCCCGGGCAAGAGCGTCGTCAACGCGCTCATCGACCTACCCTTCGCGCTACCGACGATCGTCGCCAGCATCGTGCTGCTCTCGCTCTACGGCCCGCAGAGCCCGGTGGGCGTCCACCTCAACGCGACCCGCCCCGGCGTGCTCGTCGCCCTGCTGTTCGTGACGTTGCCGTTCGTGGTGCGCTCGGTGCAGCCGGTGCTGATCGAGCTCGACAAGGACGTCGAGGAGGCTGCTGCCTCCCTCGGCGCGAGCAACGCGGTGATCCTGCGGCGCATCATCCTGCCGACCTTGGCTCCGGCGATCCTCAGCGGCGCCGGCCTCGCGTTCACCCGCGCGATCGGCGAGTTCGGCTCGGTGGTGCTCATCGGCGGCGGCATCCCGCGCGAGACCGAGGTCGCCTCCCAGTACATCCAGAAGCAGATCGAGATCGACCGGTTCGTCAACGGCGCCGCCGTCTCGCTCGCGCTGCTCGCCATCGCCTTCGTCGTGCTGTTCGTGCTGCGCTATTTCGGCTCGCGTACCGCCGCCCGCGAGGGGCGCGCCCGATGATCCTTTCCGGCCGCGCCCGCCTCGGCCTGCGCACGATCGCGCTGGCCTACCTCGGCATCCTCGTCGCGCTGCCCGTCGGGCTGATCATCGTGCGCGCGTTCGGCGACGGCGTCGGCGCATTCTGGGCGCAGATCACGACGCCCGCAGCGATCTCCGCACTCTCACTGAGCGTGCTGATCGTCGTGATCGTCGTGCCCCTCAACGTCGTCTTCGGCGTGGCCACCGCCATCGCGCTCGTGCGCGGCCGCATGCCCGGCAAGGGGCTCGTGCAGGCGATCGTCGACCTTCCCTTCGCGGTGTCGCCGATCGTCGTCGGCGTGAGCCTGATCCTGCTGTGGGGCAGCGCCGGGTGGTTCGGATTCCTTGACGACGCCGGCTTCAAGGTGATCTTCGCTCTGCCCGGCATGGTGCTCGCGACGATCTTCGTGACGCTGCCGTTCGTCGTGCGCGAGGTCGAGCCGGTGCTCCACGAGATCGGCGACGAGCAGGAGCAGGCT
>JAGIBJ010000125.1 GCA_017744415.1 Solirubrobacteraceae bacterium | reverse complement strand
GACGGCAACGCCTGAGCCGACTCCGGCTCCCACGCCGACGCCGACCGCGACGCCCGAGCCGACCCACACACCGACGCCGACGGCAACGCCTGAGCCGACTCCGGCTCCCACGCCGACGCCGACCGCGACGCCCAGCCCGACCCCGAGCCCGACGCCGCCCCCGGCGAGCTACTCGATCAACTTCGGGCCGGCCGGCTCCGCCGTCCCGGCGGGCGACACCCTCGATGCGGGCGCCGCCTACTCGTCGGGCACGGGCCGCGGCTGGGTACGGGCCGACTCACTGACGTCGTCCACGCATGCCCCGCTTGACGTCTCGAGCCGTGCCCGCGAGCGCAACGCGACGAGCGACCAGCGCCTCGACACCCTCATCCAGATGCAGTACCCGACCGCGGATCCGCAGGCCGCCTACGAGCTCGCGGTTCCGAACGGCCGCTACGAGGTGACGGTGATGGTCGGCGACCCGAGCTACACCGACAGCACCCACACGATCCGTGCCGAGGGTCAGCTCGTGATCAACGCGTTCGTTCCGACGACGAGCACGAAGTCGCGCACGGCGACGGCCTTCGTCAACGTCACCGACGGCAAGCTCACGATCGATGCGAGCGGCGGCACCAACACGAAGATCGACCACCTCGCCGTGAAGCCAGCGCCGGCGGCCGGCACCTCGACGTGGTCGATCAGCTTCGGCCCGTCGGGCTCACCGGTTCCCGTCGGCGACACCCTCGACGCGGGCGCGCCCTACGACGCCGTCGCCCGCCGCGGCTGGGTGCGGGCCTCCACGCTGGGCGCCATCACGCCGACCCCGCTCGACGTTGCCGACCGCGCCCGCAAGCGCAACGCCACCAGCGATCTGCGCCTCGACGCGCTCATCCAGATGCAGTACCCGGCCACCGATCCCGAAGCCGCCTACGAGGTGGACGTGGAGCCGGGCACCTACGAGGTGACCGTGAGCGTCGGCGACCCCAGCTACATCAACAGCGTCCACACGATCCGGGCCGAGGGCCGCGCGATCATCGACCGCTTCACGCCCACGAGCGCGACGAAGTCCCGCACCGTCACGGCAACGATCCCCGTCACCGATGGCAAGCTCACGATCGACGCCACGGGCGGCACCAACACCAAGATCGCCTACCTCGGCGTACGGCCCCCGCTCTAGCGAGCGAGGTTCGTGGCGTGGCGGCGCCGATGGACGGTGGATCGCTGCCGCGCCCTCGGGTCAACCGCGGCGGACGGGCATCAGCGCGAGGAGCTGGACGACGAGCCGGGCGACCGGACGGGGAAGTGCGAGCGTGAACACGTCGTCGTGCTCTCGGAGCAGGCGAGCGACGGCCGGCATCGGCGGGGTGCCGCCGTGGGCTCGGACGAGCTCGTCGAGTCCGTCCCACCATCGCTCGGTCGTGAGTGCCGGAGACGTCTGCCAGATCACGCGCGCCGCGCGATCGCCGGCGGCCACCATCGAATGCGAGCGCCCGCGGCCGATCGTCACCGATTCGCCGGCGTGCAGGATGCGCTGGCAGCCGTCGATCGTGACCGCGAGCTGACCCTCGAGCACGGCGAACCGCTCCACCTGGTGCGGGTGACGGTGCGCGACGGGCGCCTGTCCGCCGGGCTCGTACGTCGCCTCGACCTCGAGCAGCTCGGGCATGCGGCGCAGCACCCGCACCCGCTCGTGCGGGGTGAGCTGATACTCGGCGTCGACGCGCGGTGGGGCGTCTCCGAAGGCGGCAGTGGTGCCGGGTGGCGTGTCGTCGAAGGCGGCGGCCGTCGCGCGGCGAGGCGTCTGCGCGGTGGTGATGGCGGGATGCACGTTGCTGGTCATGCAGCGATCCTGCTCCCGGCCTCCCCGCCCGGCATCGGGGACCTCCCCCTGAAGCGTCCCGCTGCTGAGCCGCTGATTTCCCCGACTGGGGTATGGAAAATCAGCGGCTCACCCCGGCGGGCCGCCGCCGACGCCGCTGAACCGCTGATTTCCCCGACTGGGGCGGGGGAAATCAGCGGCTCAGCAGTCGGGCGCCGCTGAGCTAGCTGGCCGCCAGCGCTCGCGCGAGCTCGGTGCGGCCGCGCAGTCCGAGCTTGCGGTAGATCTGGGAGAGGTGATGCTCGACGGTCTTGCGGGCCATGTAGAGCTCCGCGGCTACCTCGGGATTGGTGCGACCGTCGGCGACGAGGAGGGCGACGCGCAGCTCGTTGGGCGTGAGGTCGTCGGTGGCGATGGCGCCGCCCGCGACGATCGACTCGCCGGTCGCACGAAGCTCCTCGCGGGCGCGGGTCGCCCACGGCGTGGCGCCCGCCTGCTCGAACGTATTGATGGCCATCCGCAGCGGCTCCCGCGATTCCCGGCGCCGGCGCAGGCGGCGGAGCCGCTCGCCGAGCGCGAGCCTGCTGCGCGCGGCCTCGAAGGTGGTGCCCGCCGCATCGAAGGCGGCGACCGAGGCCATGAGCTCCTCGACCCCGTCCTCCTCGTCGAGCAGCCCGCGGAGCCGAGCGGCCGTGGCCCACGACCAACCCGTCGAGGGCACGCCCCGCTCGAACGCCGCCAGCGAGGCGCGGGCCTCCTCATGGCGGCCCGCACGAAAGAGCGCCTCGACGTGATTGCCGCGCCACTGCACGACCGACGGCTCGACGAGCCCGATCCGCTCGGAGATCGCGCGGCACTCCTCGAGCGCGGCGATCGCCTCGTCGTAGCGGCCGAGCCCGAGCTCGAGCATCCCGAGTGCCGACCGCGACCACAGGCTGAGCGCGGCGCCGCCGACGGCATCAGCGATCGCGATCGCGGCGCCGGCATGCTCACGGCACTCCGGCTCGCGGCCGAGGGCGGCCTCGGTCTCGGCGAGGAAGCCGGCGGCGAAGGCGAAGAAGCCGAGCTGGCGGGTCTCGACGGCCATCGTCAGCGCTTCGTTGGCCGCGCTGAACGCCGCGCTGAGCCGGCCGCGACGCAGATCGAGCTGGGCCTGCACGGTGAGCGGGCAGATGAGGGCGGTGAGGGCGTCGCGGGCGCGGGCCTCGCTGATCTGGCGCTGCAGGTGGGCGGCGGCGCGATCGAGGTGGCCGAGCCAGATCAGGCAGTGGCTCGCGGAGGCGCGCAGCTCATCGCTGAACGCGCCGAAGCCATCGGCGTCGAACGTCGCGAAGCTGCGCTCGATGGCGGCGTCGGCGCCCGGCGTATCGCCCGTGTTCACGAGCACGATCGCTTGGAGCACGCCCGCGAACGCCGCGTGGATCGGGAGCCCGTCGCCCGCGAGCTCGGCGGCCCGGGCGGTGAGGGCCGCCATCGACGGGTAGTCGCCGACGATCCGGTCGCGCAGCCCCGCCATCACGAGCACTTCAGCGGCCTGCGCCGGATCGGCGCTGCTCATCTGCTCCGCGAGGGCGAGCAGCAGGCCATAGCCCTCGTCGAGGCGGCCGGAGCGCATGGTCGTCTCGCCGCGGATCCGGTCGAGGGTGACGCGCACAGCGGGGTCGGTCAGGTCGTCGGCGCGCACCGATTCGACGAGCCGCAGCGCGCGGTCGGGCTGGCCGAGTGTGGCGTAGAGGGTGGCGGCGCGGGCGGTGCGCCGGGCGCGGTTCGTGGGATCGGGGCTGAGTTCGGCGGCGCGCTCGTAGCCGCGGCTGCCGGCATCCAGGGCGCCGCGGGCCACGGCCGCCGCAGCCTGGGTGGCGACCCGCTCGGCGACGGCTTCATCGGGGTGGTCCGTGGCCGCGGCGAGGTGGGCGGTCTGGCGCGCCTCGCCGTCGACGACGGCGGCGAGGGCTTGGTGGGCGGCGCGCTGCTCGGCGCCGGTGGCCCGGTGGTAGGCGACGGCGCGCAGCAGCGGATGGCGGAAGAGCAGGCGCGCGCCGTCGGCGATCACGAGCCCGGCGGCCTCGGCCTGGGTGAGCGCGGCGGGGTCGCCGCCGAGTCGGAGGATCGCGCTGGCGAGCTCGGCCCGACTGGCGCGCTCGTCGGCCGCGGCGACGAGCAGCGCGGCGGCGACGCTCGCGGGGAGGCCGTCGAGGTCGGCGCGGAACGACCCCTCGATCGCGCCCGTGGGCAGCGGCGGATCGGCGAGGGCGGCGGCGCCGGTGGCCTGGTCGGCGGTGAGGTGGGAGGCGAGCTCGACGAGCGCGAGCGGGCTGCCGCCACTGGCTGCGAGCAGCTGCGCGGCGACGCCGGCCGCGAGCTCGGCGGGGGCAGCGGCGTGGAGCACGGCGGTGGCAGCCTCATCCTCGAGCGGGGCGATGGTGACGACGTCGAAGCCCTGGTCGCGCAGGCCGCGATCGGGCTCGGGCCGTGCGGCGAGCAGGAGCACGATCCCCTCGGCGCCGAGCCGCCGGCCGACGAATCGCAGGGCGTCGAGGGAGTCGTCGTCGAGCCACTGCGCATCGTCGACAGCGAGCAGCAGGCCCTCGGGCGCGTCGTCGGCGATGGCGCCGAGCAGCGCCAGCAGCGCGACGGCGAGCGCGAACGGCGGCTGCGGCTCTCCGGGTTCGAGGCCGAGCGCGATGTGGAGTGCGCGCGCGTGGTGCGGCGCGACCTGCCCGGTGGCGTCGATCACGGGCAGCAGCAGCTCGTGGAGCCCGGCGAACGGCAGCCCTTGCTCGGCCTCCACCGCTCGAGCACGCAGCACCGTCAGCCCACGCTCGGTCGCCGCCTCCGTGACGGCCCGCAGCATCGTCGACTTGCCCATCCCGGCCTCGCCGACCAGCACCACCGCGGCACTCTCGCCGGCGCCGGCCGCCTCGAGGCGCGCATGGACGGCCGCGAGCTCCGTCGTTCGCCCCATGAGCTCGGCCACCGCCATCGTCGGCGGATCGTACCGGCGAGCGGAGGTGCTCCCGCCAGCGGTTCCCGCCGTTCTGGCATGCGCTTTTACCCGTGACGGGTATTTCCGCATGCCAGAACGCGGCTGGGGCGGGCCGTGGCCGTGGCCACCTTGTCCCACGGAGTTCGGTGCGAACGTCCCCGAGCACGTTCCGGGAGGTCCCCGATGCCGCCCCGTCGGCGCCCCGACAAGGTGCGGCCCATGCTCCAGATGCGTTCCCAGTCCTCTCCCTCCGCCGGCACGCGCTCATCGTCCGGCTCGCTGCACGGGGCGTCCTCGTTCGGGGCGCTGCAGTCGCCGTCACTGGCCGCCGGCCCGTCGTGGTTCTCCGGCGGTCCTCGCGCTGCGGGTCGTCACGGTCGGCGCGCGTCCGGCATTGCGCTCGTCGCCGCCGGGCTGCTCGCGGCGCTTCCGGGCAACGCGGGGGCGGCGTCGGTGTCGCAGAGCGGCGGCACGCTGCGCTACTCGGGCGACGCCGCGGCCGAGTCGGTGCTGCTCTCGTACGACGATCGGCCGGGCGTGGTGCGCATCACGGTGCACGACGCGCCCACGGCTCTCCCGGCAAGCTGCGAGTGGGAGGAGGGCTACGGCATCTACTGCTCGCTCGCGGGTGTGTCGACGGTGGCCGTCGATCTGGCCGGCGGCAACGACGACTTCACGGCGTTCTCGGGCGCGACCACGGCGGTGGTCGTCGATGGAGGTGCGGGCAACGATCGCCTGCGCAGCGCCGAGGAGCCCGCAACGTTCTACGGTGGTCCGGGCGACGACGAGCTGCTCGGCTTTGACGGCGACGACGTGCTCGATGGCGGCGATGGCAACGACAATCTCGAGGGCGGCGAGGGCTCCGACCGGCTGAGCGGCGGCGCCGGGGCCGACAAGCTCCTGCCCGATCCGACCGGCGAGGTGTTCGGCGATGTGGTCGACGGCGGCGCGGGCTTCGACGAGATCGAGCTCTACTCGTCGATCACGCGCTCGCTCGGGCTGGTCGACCTGTCGCTCGACGGTGGCGGCGCCGACGGCTTCGCGGGGGAGAACGACGACATCCGCGGCGTCGAGAAGATCACCGTGCAGTCCGGCGGCACGATCACCGGCACCGATCTCCCGGAGAACTTCGCGGTGTATGGCGACGCGAGCGAGCCGGTCGTCATCGCGGGTCGCGGCGGCAACGACGTGATCGAGACCTACAAGGCCGACGACAAGCTCGACGGCGGCGCGGGCGACGATCGTCTCGTCGGCGGTTTCGGCCACGACACCATCACCGGCGGACCAGGCCGCGACACGATCATCGGCGACACCGACGGCTCCTACTGCAACGAGTACTCCTGCACGCTGCCGTTCGGCAACGACACGATCGACGCGCGCGACGGTGAGGCCGACACGATCGACTGCGGCGTCGGCACCGACACGGTCTACGCCGACTCGGTGGATGTCGTCGCCCCGAACTGCGAGGCGGTCACGCTCGGCGCGGCTCCCGGCGGCGGCACGCCCGGGCCCGGCACCGGCGGCCCTCAGGCTGGCGCCAACGCCGGCTCCGCGATCACCGCCAAGACCACCAAGCTGAGGACCGCCCTCGCGAAGGGCCTCAAGCTCCAGCTCGCCGGCCTGCCGAAGGGCAAGACCAAGGTGCGCGCGAAGCGCGGCCGTACGCTCGTCGCCTCGGGCACGGCCAAGGTGAGCGCTGGCGGCACGGCCACCGTGCGGGTCCGCTTCACCAAGGCCGCCCGCCGCGCGCTGGCCGCCAAGAAGAAGGTCACGCTCACGGTGAGCGCCGGCGGCAAGACCGCGACGGTGGTGCTGACGAAGTAGGGCCCCGGGCCGACCTGGGCTGGTGTGCCGTCGACTCGCGACGGCACACCGACCCAGGCGGCGAAGCCGTCCGGCGCGCAGGTCAGGATCTGCCGAACGCTGAGGAGGTCGCATTCCGTGCAGTTCGATTCCATCGACGACTACTTCGAGCCTGGCGGCACGCTCGCCGAGCAGCTGGGTGACGAGGTGTTGCGACGCGACCTCGAGCACCAGGAGTGGCTCCTGCGCAACCTCGCCGCCAACCGCGAGGACCGCGCCCTCGAGGAGGCCCGACAGGATGCCCTCGCCGCGGGCCGCACGGAGCCCAGCGACGACGATGTCGCCAAGTGGCTCACCACGCTGCAGGCGGCCGAGAAGGACCTCCCGCCGGACGACTGCTGGGCCTGAGCGTCAAACTGAATCGGACCACGGTCCGATTCGGCGCCGGACCGGCTAGAGTGGATCTCGTGAAGAAGATCGGGTTCCTCTCGTTCGGGCATTGGACGCCGCATCCGTCGTCGCAGACGCGCACCGCGGCCGATGCCCTGCTGCAGTCGATCGACCTGGCCGTCGCGGCCGAGGAGGTCGGTGCTGACGGGGCCTACTTCCGCGTGCACCACTTCGCGCGGCAGCTCGCGTCGCCGTTCCCGCTCCTCTCCGCCATTGCCGCCCGCACCAAGCGCATCGAGATCGGCACCGGCGTGATCGACATGCGTTACGAGAACCCGCTCTACATGGCAGAGGAGGCCGCGGCGGCGGATCTCATCTCGGGCGGCCGGCTCCACCTCGGTATTTCGCGTGGGTCGCCCGAGCAGGTGATCGACGGCTACAAGTACTTCGGCTACGAGCCCGCCGACGGCGACCATGCCGAGATGGCCCGCAAGCACGCGGCCGTGTTCCTCAAGATGCTCGAGGGCCAGGGCTTCGCCGAGCCCAACCCGCGGCCGATGTTCCCCAACCCGCCGGGCCCGCTCCCCCTCGAGCCCTATTCCGAGGGGCTGCGCGAGCGCATCTGGTGGGGCGCCGGCACCCGCGCCACCGCCGAGTGGACGGCCGCGAAGGGCATGAACCTCATGAGTTCCACGCTGCTCACCGAAGACACCGGCGTCCCGTTTCACGAGCTCCAGCGCGAGCAGATCGCCCTCTTCCACTCTGCCTGGGCTGAGGCCGGCCACGACTGGACTCCCCGCACCTCCGTCTCCCGCTCGATCTTCCCCATCGTCGACGACCTCGACCGCCAGCTCTTCGGCCGCGAGACCTCCTCTACCGACACCGTCGGCTTCCTCGACGGCGGCAACGCCCGCTTCGGCAAGAGCTACGCCGGCGAGCCCGACCAGCTCATCGAGGAGCTCAAGCAGGACACCGCCATCGCCGCCGCCGACACCCTGCTCCTCACCGTCCCCAACCAACTCGGCGTGGACTACAACGCGAAGCTCCTGAAGAACGTCGTGGAGCTGGTGGCGCCGGGGCTCGGCTGGCGCTGACGTCGGCCGCGGTCGGGGCCCGCCTCGATCAACCGAAGCGGCTCCAACTCGGCCCGACCGCTACGCTCCGTCGCATGGGTCCAGCGGAGCTCATCGTCGTCCTCGCCCTGGTGGCGCTCTGGTTCGTGCCCGCGCACCTCGTCGCGCGGTACGCCGAGCGTGAGAAGGGCCAGAACTACCTGCTCTTCCTCGTGATCGGGCTCTTCCTCTCGTTCATCGTCGAGCTGGTGCTTGCCCTCCTGATCTCGCCGAATCAGCAAGCGCTCGCGTTCGGCGTGTCGGCTGGCGGCTCCGAGTCGCGGGCGTCGGAGCTCGAGCGCCTGGCCAAGCTCCACGCCGACGGCGACCTGAGCGCCGACGAGTACGCCCGCGCGAAGAGCCACGTGCTCGACGCCTGATCGCTGAGGCCGGCACCTGCGGCCTCGCGCGGAAGCGGGGAAAGCCCGCAGACCTTGGCGTCCGCCAGACGCGTCCCCGACGGCCGCTCCTGACCGTCGCCTTCCGGGCTCCTGACGCCCGCGGTCACGAGCCGGCCTTAGGCTCGCCCTGTGCCCACGCTCTTCACGATCGGCTACGAGGATCTTCCGCCGGCCCAGCTCGTCGCCGAGCTCCAGGCGGCCGGCGTCCGCCGCCTCATCGACGTGCGCTTTCGGCCCCAGTCCCGCCGCGCCGGCATGAGCAAGACCCGCCTGGGCGAGTTCCTGTTCGCCCACGGCATCACCTACGAGCACCGCCGCTCCCTCGGCACCCCACCCGAGATTCGCGGCGACTTCAAGACCGGCGCCATCGCCCGCGGCCGAGCCCAGTTCGCCGCCTACGTCGAGCAGACCGCCAGCGCCGAGCTCGACGCCCTCGCCGACGAGATCGCCAGCGGCGACGCGCCGCCGACGGCCCTCATGTGTCTCGAGGCCGACCCCGCGACCTGCCACCGGCGGGTGGTAGCCGAGGCGCTGGTGGAGCGGCGGCCGGAGATCGTGGTCGAAGACCTCGGCCTATGAGCCGAACCCCACGATCGACGTTGGCAAGCAAACCCTTATCGAGTATCCGCTATCACTCAGACTGTGGCGCCGCCCCTCCTCGATCCCAGTGACCCTGAGCTTGCGGTGCTAATACCGAATCGGGTTGATCGCGAGATCTATCGCGTTCTGTACGAGGCTGATGGGCAGAGCCTGAGTATCCAGGAGATCCGGGCAAGGATCGACTTTGCTGCGATCCACAAAGAGGCCGCTCAACAGCATCTCGACCGGAGGCTGCGGAGCCTCGACGGCAACTTCGCAATCAATCGAAGCAGACAAGGGCGCCTAACGACCTACCTGTTGTTCGAGCGCCTGGCGGAGCCTCGGCGACCCGCTGGAACGATTAGCAAACGCACGCGAGCGTGGGTCTTGCGCGACCAACGGTGCAGGCAGTGCGGTCGTTCGCCCGCGGCAGATCACGTACGTCTGCATGTTGATCACGTGGTGCCACAGGCGTGGGGTGGCTCCAACGAACGAAACAACCTGCAGGCTCTCTGCTCCGAATGCAACGAAGGTAAACGCGACTACTTCGAGAGCATCAGCGATGAGACGGCGGCCGCGGTATTGGCAGCTGCCACGCACGACGAACCGCACCGCCGAATCGGCGAGGCCCTGAAGGCGGCCTTTCCCGACGGAGTAAGGGATGACGTGCTCGAACGCATCGCGTGCTCGCGTCAGTACCAGGCTGACTGGCAGAAGCGGCTTCGCGAACTCCGCACCCTCGGTTGGAAGATCCCGTCCCCGCAACGGCAACGCGAGGGTGGGCGTTTCATCGTCTATTACGCGCTTGATGAGATGCCGCCGCCGTGGCCCTCGGACATCGCGGGCGAGATTCGCCGCCGGGAGCGTGCGCGAAGGGCCGCTGACTAGCCTCGGCGCTCGAGCGCGGTGACGAGCCAGCTGGCGATCTCGGACGGCTCAGCGCGTATTCAAAGGTGCGGACAAGTCGGCTTGTGCAGTTTCACCCTTCGTCTTCGGTGCTCCGGAGGTTCGGAGCGACAACGGCGGGGTCGGTTGGCCGCGCGATGCGCCAGTAGGTCCCATTGATCTCGGCAACGGGGGCGTCGTCCCAGTCCTTCGCCGGGTGAACTCGGACGCTGACCAGCTCTCCCTTGTCTGGCTTTGGGAGCCCGAGGGCCTCGGCTACGTCGCGGTCCTGGCTGAGGTGTCCAAGGATCAGGAAGCCTTCCCGGCCTAGATGCCGTTCGAGGCGGCAGTCACGCGCCCTCTTCATCGAGTCGTCCTGCATTGCGACGGTGTACACCGCCGAGCGACGCACGATCTGGCCAGGGACGCGCCGAAACATCTCCTTGAGCCGCGCTTGGCCGCTCGTGGAACGATTCCCAGTTCGGGCTGAGAAGATCGCCTCGCGCGCCTCGTCGCTGAGCTCGAGAAAGATGTTGCGCGGCAGCGACGCCGTCTCAAACAGCCACAGGATCCGGCTCTCGCCCTCGTCCGTGAGCTTCCGCTTTCCGTCGCGGTTGCCTTTGAGGCCGTCGATCCTCCTACCGGTCCGAAGAAGGTGATCCTCGACCCGAATCAGACCTGCGCTCCAGGTCGCCGCGTCGTCGTTGGCAGATACGACGAGGCAGAGGTGACCCAGCGATTCCGGTGGCATTTCCCAGCCACCCACCTCCTGGCTGAATTTGCAGTCGACTTCGATGCCATCGATGTCGTAGTCCATCACCGTGCCGTCGGCGAACTCGAACTCCTTGTGGAGACCGATCTCGACGAGCGTGCCCATATGGGTCTTCTCAGTCTTATGCAGCGTGGCCCAATCCCAGCGTCCCGTTCGTTCGCCATCGAGCAACTGATCGATCGTGTCTCGGAGCACGTTTGCGATGCGGCTGCCGTCGGGATCGAGCTTGCGCAGCCCGTCGGCGACGGCGTGTAGCTGTTCGTCCTCGGATGCTGAAGGCGGGTACACACCTGGGGTGTGCTTTGGGATGGTTCGCATCTTCCGCGTCCGCTTTGTGAGCACCCCGCTGGCCGGTCTCGAACGCTCGCGCATGACTTCCGGTTCGGGTCGTTGCGATTCGATCCTTCGGGGAAGACACGGCTGCAGTGCTCGTTGCAGCCACGTGCAGCGCGCGGTTGCTGGTGAGAGTCGCCGCAGACGACGTACGCCAGGTCTCCGCCGTTGCCACCCGTACATTTGTTCGCATGACGACTGCGGCGCCGACGTTGTTTGAGGAGGGACGGCCTTGGGCGTCGCTCGCCGACTCTTCCGCGGCCTTCACGTCCATCGAGATCTGTGCCGGTGCAGGTGGACAGGCGCTCGGACTTGCTCAGGCGGGCTTCGACCACCTCGCGGCCGTTGAGAACGATCCGTGGGCGGCCGAGACCTTGCGGCGCAACACCGATTGGGACGTCTTCGGGCCGCACCCACAGCGCGGGCGAAACGCTTCGGTTCACGGCGCCATCGGCGACGTCCGAGCGTTTTCGGCATCTCCGTGGCGAGGCGAGGTCGATCTTTTCGCTGGCGGCGTCCCGTGTCCTCCGTTCTCACACGCCGGTTTGCAGCTCGGCGCGGATGACGAGCGGGACCTCTTCCCCGAGGCCCTCCGTCTTGTTGCCGAGTGCCAACCGCGTGCGGTGATGCTCGAAAACGTACGCGGGTTGCTCGACCCGAAGTTCGCGGATTACCGCAAACGCATCCTCGACGGTCTAAGCGCCCTTGGCTACGCCGGCGACTGGCGTCTCGTTCAGGCTTCTGACTTTGGTGTTCCTCAGTTGCGTCCGCGCGCGATCCTTGTCGCATTCCGCGATGACGGGTACTCGGGGTTTGAGTGGCCCGAAGGTGATGGTGCGGAGC
>JAGIBJ010000124.1 GCA_017744415.1 Solirubrobacteraceae bacterium | reverse complement strand
GGGCATCGCTGTCGGCATGGCGACGAAGATCCCGCCGCACAACCTCGTCGAGATCGTCAACGCCGTCGTCGCGATGATCGACAACCCCGATCTCACCGACGACGAGCTCTTCTCGCACGTGCCTGGCCCGGACTTCCCCACCGGCGGCATCATCGTCGGCCGCTCCGGCATTCGCTCGGCCTACGAGACCGGCCGCGGCAAGGTGCGCGTGCGCGCGAAGATCCACACCGAAGACATCGGCCGTGGCAAGGAAGCCCTCATCGTCACGGAGCTCCCGTACGAGGTGAAGAAGGGCGGCGACAACGGCGTGATCAACAAGATCGCCGACCTGGTGCGCGACAAGCGCATCCCGGAGATCGCCGACATCCAGGACTACTCCGACCGCCGCGGCATGAGGCTCGTGGTGGAGCTCAAGCGCGACGCGATCCCCGAGGTCGTGCGCAACAAGCTCTTCAAGCACACGCCGCTGCAGACCACGTTCGGCGTCAACACCGTCGCGCTCGTCGACGGCGTGCCCCGCACCCTCGGCCTCCGCGAGGCCCTGCGCGTGTGGGTCGAGCACCAGCGCGAGGTGGTCGTCCGACGGAGCAAGCACGAGCTGGGCGTGCTCGAGCGCCGCGTGCACGTGCTCGAAGGCCTGCTCAAGGCCCTCGACCACCTCGACGAAGTGATCGAGGTGATCCGCGCGAGCCGCGATCGCGAGAACGCCCGTGCCGAGCTCATGGGCCGCTTCGATCTCAGCGAGATCCAGGCGAGCGCCATCCTCGACCTGCGCCTCAGCCAGCTCACGGCCCTCGAGGCCGACGCCATCCAGGCGGAGTACGACGACAAGACCGAGCGCATCGGCGAGCTGCGCGACATCCTCGGCGACGAGCGCAAGATCTTCGCGCTCATCAAGGAGGAGGTGCTCGAGATCAGCGAGCGGTTCGGAGACGAGCGCCGCACGATCATCACCGACTCCGAAGACGAGATCGACATCGAGGACCTGATCGCCGACCAGCAGATGGTCATCACGATCACGAACTCGGGCTACATCAAGAGCCTGCCGCTCGCGACCTACCGCCAGCAGAACCGCGGCGGCCGTGGCGTCACCGGCATGAACATGAAGGACGGCGACTTCATCGAGCACCTCTTCGTGTGTTCGAGCCACGACTTCCTGCTGTTCTTCAGCAACCGCGGTAAGGTCTACCGCAAGAAGGTCTACGAGCTCCCGGAGGCCAGCCGCACCGCGAAGGGTCGCGCGCTCGTGAACATCCTGCCGCTGCGCGAAGGCGAGCGGATCCAGTCGGTGCTCTCCACGCGCGACTTCAACGAGGGCCCGTTCCTCGTGTTCGCGACGAAGAACGGCGTCATCAAGAAGACCGAGTTCCCGCTCTACAACACGCCGATCAAGGCCGACGGCATCATCGCCATCAAGATCCGCGACGACGACGAGCTCATCGCCGTGCGCCGCACCAGCGGTGACGACGACATCCTGATGGTGAGCCGCAAGGGCCAGGCCGTGCGCTTCCACGAGGACGCGACCCGCGCGATGGGCCGCGACACCAGTGGCGTGCGCGGCATGGACATCAGCGGCGCCGACGACGGCGTGCTCGCGATGGACGTCGCCCGCGACGACGACGATCTGCTCGTCGTCACGGAGAACGGCTACGGCAAGCGCACCGGCATCGACCAGTACCGCAAGACCAACCGCGGTACCAAGGGCGTCGGCACCATCAAGCTCACCGACGCGAAGGGCGCGCTCGCCGGCGCGCTCGTTGTCCGCGAGCACGACGGCCTGGTGTTCATCTCCAAGGAGGGCATGGTGCAGCGCACCGCCGTCCGCGGGATCAACCGCTACGGCCGCCTCTCGCAGGGCGTGAAGGTGATGAACGTGCGCGACGACGACATCGTCAGCGCCGTCGCCGTGGTCTACGACTCCGGCGACGACGACGAATCCGCCGACGCGACTCTGCCGCTCGACGGCGACGCCGACGGCGCTACGGTGCAGGGCATGCTCGACGAGACTCCCGGCAGCACCCCGCCCGACGGCGACGACGACGACAGCAGCCCCGGCGTGCAGATCAACGAATCCGAGATCGACGAGCCCGGCGACGACGACTCCCCGACGACGGAGAATGACGTCACCTGATTCCGGGCGGCTACGGCCGCCTGCCTGATCACTCCGCGGGGCGCCTCCGGGCGCCCCGCGTCGTTGTGGAGCTGGACGCGCGTGCACTCGGGAGCGCGGGCGGGTCGACCAGTCTATTCCCCGCGGCGGACGCAAAATCCCTGCAAACCGCTCGCGCCGACGTCCGGGAAACCGTCTTTGTCCATTGGGCGAAAACCCGGGTGCGCCAGCTGTCCAGATGACGGTTGGTTCCGTCCGAGACGCGGCTATTCTGGCGATACCAGAGAAAGGAGGTGATCCGCATCTACCACAGTTCTTACGGAACGCTGGAGGTACTCGGATCCCCGGCCTTGCGAGTGCAGGCCTGACGGGACAACTCAACCACCGACGTACCGACACCTGACTGGAGCCGCCCCACGTTCCCGCGGCCTTTGACCATCCGGTCGGTGTTTCTTGCGTTCGCGCTCTTAACGGCCGTCTTCCGCAAACGACGCGGGAGGCGGCCGTTTGCGTTCAGGCGCCAAACGCATCCTTCTCGCTAAGGTTGTCCGAATCCCGATGCCCCAAGTCGGGATGATGCTGGCTGGGCGAGCCGTGACGCCTGGCTCCCGCCCAAGCGACCAGGACGCTCCATGACCCTCCGAATCCAACGACTGCGCGCCGCCGCCATCGTCGCCCTCACGGCTACCGCCCTCGCCGGCTGTGGGAGCGACGACGACACCGCGACCGACGCCAAGCCGACCACCGAGGCCGTCGAATCGACGACGGCTGCCGCACTCGCGCCGATCAAGACCTACCTCCTCGACCACACCACGCGCCTCGTGACGGCCACCGCCGAGCTCAGCAAGCAGGCCGACGAGTACGCCGCCCTCGCCGAGAGCGTCGGTGCCGACAAGCTGCTCGACGACGCGAACCGCGAGAAGACCGCGAAGCTCGTCGCGGGCATGCAGGAGTCGTGGCGCGCCGCGAACCCGTCGTACGAGGAGATGGAGGGCATCGTCGCCGGCGTGCCGTCGCTCGCGAGCTACGACAACATCCTCGACGCCGGCAGCGACGGCTCGGATCCCGAGAACGCCGTCCCGTTCGATCTCAAGTATTCCGACGGGACCGTCCTCAAGAAGCCCGGCAACTACTTCTTCCTCACCGAGACCTCGCTGTGGGGCTCTGAGGACAAGTTCGTCGTCAAGGGCACGAAGGCTGACCTCAACGGTGACGGCAAGGTCGAGTACGGCGAGGCGCTGCCGCTGCCGCAGCACATCGCTGCGGCGGCGAAGGGCATGAACGACGAGGCCACCAAGCTCGACCTCGACGCCAAGGCCTGGGAGCCGACCGATGCCGACGTGTTCAACGCCGTCGTCGTCATGACGCCGACCATGGCCGAGTACTTCGAGGCGTGGAAGAACTCCCGATTCGTCGCCGGCGACAAGGCCACGGAGGAGAGCTTCATCGGCGCCTCCCGCCTGATCGACATCACCGGCATCCTCCAGGGCATCGTCGTGATCTACGACGCGATCGAGCCGACCATCGCCGAGGACGACGCCCAGACGGCCGAGCAGACGGGCGAGAACCTCAAGTCGCTCCTCACGTACGTGGAGAAGCTGCGCGATGAGGAGAAGGACGGCCGGAAGTTCACTGCCGAGCAGGCCGACACCTACGGCACCGAGGCGCAGAAGCGCGCCGAGGCCATCGCCGGCCAGGTGAGCCAGGCCGCCGACGCGCTCGGGATCGAGCTCGAGGGCTAGGACGAGGCAAATGCGTCAGGGACTCCGTCAGCTGCTCGCGGCGTTCGCGCTGCTGGTGATCGCCGCACTCGCTGCGGCGACGCCGGCCGGCGCTGCGAGCAGCCGTCCCTGGCACGACGCCGAGCAGGTGCGGTCCGGGCTCTTCGAGGCCCAGTCCGACCTCACGCTCGATGACACTGCAGGCGCCCGCCAAGAGGCCGAGCGCGCTCGCGCGCTGGCCCGCAAGGCGTTCGGCGCCGTCGCCAAGGGCGATGCCGAGTCGCGCCTCACTGGCGCACTCGACGACGCCGTCGCGGCGGCCGGCCGTGGCGATGCCGAGCAGCTCGCCGTCGCCCGCGGCACCGTGCTCGCCGCGCTCTTCCAGACGAGCGCGCGCATCACGATCAGCGCGGCGGAGCGTGGCGACGCCGCCGCCACCAAGCGCTGGCTCGGGCTCCGCGACTTCCGCACCGCCACGCGCTTCTCGCGGCCAGGCGTCGACGCCACAGCTGCCGCGCGCCGCCTCCGCGACGGAGAGATCGACGCGAACGCCGCCACGCTCGCGATCACCAAGGACCTCCTCGACGGCTACCAGTCGCGGCTGCGCGAGCTGCTCGACGACGCCACCGCCTCGACGCGCCGCAAGTTCACCGCGGCCGCCGCCGAGCCGGCCGCCCAGGCCGCCGGCTACTTCGAGATCCTCTCGGCCCGGTACACCGAGGACCGCGGCGCAGATGCCACCCGCACCGCCCGCGCCGCGTTCACCGCTCTCATCACCGCCGCGGAGGCCGGCAACGCCGACGATCTCGCCGCCGCGCGCGCCCGCATCGACGAGGCGCTCGAGGGCTTCACCGCGGCGCCGTTCACCCCCGAGGAGCAGGCGCGCCGCGCCAACCAGCTCACCCGCTTCGTGTCGCTCGTGCCGATCGAATGGCGCTCCGGCACCAAGGGCACCCGCGTGACCGCTGCCTTCGAGATCCAAGAGGCGCGCGCCTTCATGGACGGTGCGCTGGCCGCGTTCGCCGATCTCTACGACCCGATGCGCAAGCAGAACGAGCGCGTCACCCTGGCCGCCAAGGCCGACATGACCAAGCTCGATGCTGTCGTCACCGAGGCGCGCGAGGGCGGCAAGGTCATGGAGACGGGTGACGTGAAGGTGCTCGCCGACCGGATCGTGAGCGAGCTCAACAAGAGCTTCCCGAAGGCCTGGAAGGAAGCGAGCGACGACTCCGAGTTCGACCTGATCCAGATCAGCCTCGACCGGATGGAGAGTTCGGTTGCCGCCGGCCAGTACACCACCGCCGAGCAGGCGCGCCTGGAGGCCTACGCGTTCTTCGAGTTCGGGCCGGAGCTGCGCCTCAACCCGTTCGACCCGCGCCTCGCCGTCGGCATCGAGGGCCTCATCTGGTTCGGCGACAGCGGCACCCCCGGCCTGGCCAATCTCATCGCCCAGCGCGCGCCGATCGCCAAGGTGCGCGAGACGCGCGCGGTGCTCGACACCTCGCTCGAGGATGCGAAGGCCACGCTCGGCGACGGCGCCTCCGAGGCCACCGTCGTCACGAACGCCGCCGTGCTCGTGTTCCGCGAGGGGCTCGAGGCGGTGCTGATCCTTGCCGCGATCACCGCTTCGCTGCGCGGTGCGGCGGCCAAGCGCAAGCGCCCGATCTTCATCGGCGCGTTCTTCGGCCTCATCGCCAGCGCGATCACGTGGGTGATCGCGACGTTCGTGCTCGAGCAGTTCAGCCAGTACGGCGAGAAGCTCGAGGCGATCGTCGGCATCGTCGCGATCGGCGTGCTGCTGCTCGTCATGAACTGGTTCTTCCACAAGGTCTACTGGACCTCGTGGATCGCGGGCTTCAACGCGAAGAAGCGCGAGCTGATCGCTGAGGAGGAGAGCGGCGCGCGCGTCGGGTTCTGGAGTGCGCAGGTGTTCGGCTTCGGCATGCTCGGCCTCACGAGCGTCTACCGCGAGGGCTTCGAGACCGTGCTCTTCGTGCAGTCGCTGCAGCTCTCGTCGGGCACCGCCACGGTGCTCAAGGGCGTCGGTCTCGGCCTATTCCTCGTGGGCCTCGTCGCCTGGGTCACCTTCAAGGCGCAGACCAAGCTGCCCTACAAGCGCATGCTCTGGGTCACCGGCATCCTGCTCGGCGTCATCCTGACGATCCTCGTCGGTCAGACGACCCGCACGTTCCAGGGCATCGGCTGGCTCTCGGTCCACCCGATCACCGGCATCGACATCCCCTACTGGGCAGGCACGTGGCTCGGCATCTTCCCGTCGGTCGAGACGATGATCGCCCAGTTCATCGCGGCCGCCTTCGTGATCGGCTCCTACTACGCGGCCGAGTACGTGAAGATCAAGCGCCCGCAGAAGATCGCCCGCCAGGCCCGCGAAGCCAAGGAGCGCGCCCAGGCGCAAGCGGGCGCCGCTACCGGCGACCGCGGACCGAGCGATGCCGCCGGCGACCAAGTGGCGGGCGAGCCAGCCGAGCCAGGCCGCACGCCGACCAACGTCTGAGCGCCGTTAGCGCTGGGCAGCCCGCTCGCCGACGGTGGCGAGGAGCTCCTCGCGCAGCGCCGGATCGTCGACGGCGCGAGCGAGGATGAGCCCGCCCACGAGCATGGCATAGCGGGCGACCGCCTCCTCCCGGCGCGCGCCGTCGTCACCGGCCTCGACGCCGGCGGTGGCCAGCAGAGCGTCGACCTCCTGGATGTAGGCGGCGATCCGCTCGGTGTACGTCGCGCGGACGGGTCCGTCGGTGCGGGCGACCTCGCTCGCGAGCGCCGCGACCGCGCAGCCCTGTTCCGGGTGCGCGCAGTGCTCGGCGGCGGTGTAGCGGGCCGCGAAAGCTCCGAGTGGATCGTCGCTCGTGGCGAGGGCCTCCCGGGTGGCGGCGGCCTGCTCATCGAACGTGGCCGCCAGCGACTCGGCGACAAGCTCGTCACGCGATCCGAAGTGCTTGTAGAAGCCGCCGTGCGTGAGGCCGGCCGCCTGCATGATCTCCGCGACGCCCGGCCCTTCGAGGCCCTCGCCTCGCAGGCGCTCCGAGGCGACGCCGAGGATGCGCTGGCGGCTCTTGGCTTTGTCGGTCTGTGAATGGCCCATCGCTGCTCCGTCTCCGCTCACCGAGTTGACAATGAGGATGACGACCATCATCCTATCGAACCGAGAGGTGGATGACGACCGTCATCCAGAACGTTTCGACCTCAGCAGGCTCGGGCCGCACCCGAGCAAGGAGCGATCCCATGGACATCACCGGCAAGCACGTGCTCGTCACCGGCGCCAACCGAGGCATCGGCCGAGCGCTCGCACAGGCGGCGCTCGACGCCGGAGCGGGGAAGGTGTACGCCGCCGCCCGCGATGCGGCTTCGATCGATCAGCCAGGTGTCGTTCCGGTGGCCCTCGACGTGACCGATCACGCCGCCATCTCGGCCCTCGCTACCGAGCTCAGCGATGTCGATGTGCTGATCAACAACGCCGGCGTCGCGAACGTGCAGGCGCCGGGGGCCGCGGATCTCGAGCTTGCCCGCCACGAGCTCGAGGTGAACTACCTCGGCACCGCGGCGATGGTGCAGGCGTTTGCGCCGGTGCTCGCGGCTCGTGGCGGCGGGGCGATCGTGAACATCCTGTCGGTGGCGTCGTTCGTCGGTTCGCCGATGCTCTCCACCTACGCCGCGTCGAAGTCGGCCGCGTGGTCGTTCACGAACCAGGCTCGCATCGTCCTCGGGCAGCAGGGCACGCAGGTGACCGGTGCGTTCTTCGGCTTCGTCGACACCGATCTCACGGCCGGGCTCGACATCCCGAAGCTCTCCCCGCAGGAGGTGGCTGAGGCTATCGTCGCCGGCCTGGTCGCGGGCGACGCCGAGGTGCTGGTCGACGAGCGCACGCAGGCGGTGAAGGCCGGCCTTGCCGACGATCAGCGCCTCATCTACCCGTTGATCGAGCAGGAGTTTCTGGCCGCGATCGGGGCCAGCGCCTGAGTACGCGCGCCCGTCAGGCGGCCGCGGGCAGCGCCTGCGCCGGGGCGTCGGCGAGCGCTTGGGCAGCGGCGCGGTCGCCGCGCTTGGCGACGATCCTCAGCCACGGCTCCCAGATGGCGGGTGTGCGGGGCGCGGCGACGTGGATGAACACGTCGGGGTGCGGGGCGCGCGGGGCGTTCCTCGGGACCATGCCGGCGACGTGGGGGAGCATGTCGCCCTTGCGGCGGTTGCACGGCGCGCAACAGGCGACGACGTTGTCCCACGTGGAGCCGCCGCCCTTGGCGCGGGGGATGACGTGGTCGACGGTGAGATCGGAGCGGGAGTCGCAGTACTGGCAGCGCCAGCCGTCGCGGGCGAAGATCGCGCGGCGGGTGATGCGCCGCGTACGGGTCTCGCGGGGCACGGGGGCGTAGCGCGTGAGGCGGATCACCTCGGGGCGCGGCATCTCGGCGGCGCCGGAGTGCAGGTAGGCGCCGTCGCGATCCTCGATCAGTTCGGCGCGCTCCTTGAGGAGTAGCACGGCGGCGCGCCGCACGGTGCAGACGTTGATCGGCTCGTACGTCGCGTTCAGCACCAGGACCTGACCGCCGACACCGGCGGCCGCATCTCCGCCCCCACGGTCCTGACCGGGAACGGAGCCTCTTGGGCCTGGTGGCGTCGCTGTCGCTGGTGTCGCAGGCACGCCCTCAGTGTACGCGGGCCGTCAACAGAAACCCGTGAATTGCTGTGAACCGGACCACTGCGATGTGCGGGAGCGACGGAGCCGGCTGAGGCGAACGGGCGCGCCAGGACGCTCGGTCGCGGGACCGCTCAGGCGGTACCGGCGGCGACCGGGTACGAGCCGAGCACCCGCACCTCGTCGCACTGGTTGCGCAGGCCCTCGATCGCGCCGTCGACGGCCTCGGTGCCCGCGGCACCTTCGATGTCCACGAAGAAGCGGTAGTGGCCGAGCTGACCACGCATCGGGCGCGACTCGATCTTCGTGAGGTTGAGGCCGCGGAAGGCGAATTCGGAGAGGCAGCGCACGAGCCAGCCGGGCGAGCCGTCGCCGACGCCCTGCCAGACGACCGTCGTCTTGATGGGGCGATCGCCGCCGGCGTCACCGGCGCGTCGTTGCCGGCCCGACCCGTTGCCGTTGGCGGTCGTCGCGGCGAGCGGATCGTCGTGGCGCTCGATGAGCACGAAGCGCGTGACGTTCACCTGCTCTTGGATGTCGTCGCGCAGGATCACGCAGCCGTTGAGCTCGGCGGCCGCGCGCGAGCCGATCGCGGCCCACGGCTGCTCGGTGGCGGCGACGAGCGTGATGCCCTTCGACGTCGACGAGACAGGTACGACGGCCGCCTGCCGCACGTGCTCGGCGAGGAAGCGCCGCGCTTGCGCGATGCCCTGTGGGTGCGAGTACACCTGCTCGATCTCGCCGAGCGCGATCGGGCGGGCCGCAACGAGGAGCTGCTCGATCGGCAGGTCGAGCTCGGCGGTGATCACGAGCCCGGGATGCTCGACGAGCGTGTCGAGCGTGGCGCCGACGCTGCCCTCGGTCGAGTTCTCGATCGGCACGACGATCGCGTCGAGGGTGGCCGTACCCGCGACCGGCTCACCGATCGCGAGATCCTGGATGAGGTTGATGATCGACTCGACCGGCACGAGCTCGGCATCGGCGATGCCAGCCGTGAGGCGCTGTGCGGCTACCTGGGAGAACGTGCCGAACGGCCCTAGGAAGCCGATCACGGGCGCGCTCATCCGCCCATCGCGACGCGCAGCGCCTCGGCCTCCTCGGGCGACAGCTCGAGCTCGCCGACCCCCTCGCGCACGCCCTTCGCGTAGAGGCGCGCCTGATCGCGATGGTGGATCGAGCTGAGGATCACGCCCGTCTTGCGGGCGTCCAGCAGCGCGATCGACGTCGACTGGCGGCCGCTCATCTCGTTGTACGCGTCGTACCGCACGAGGCCGGAATGGGCGATGGCCCCGTCCAGCCGGTGCTCGGCGACGTCGAGCCGCTTGCTCACCTCGTCGGTGTTCTGGCGGACGTAGCCCACCATGGCCTGCACCTGGTCGTGGAGCGCCTTCGCGTGGAGGATCAGGTCTTGCTCGCCGTGCTCGCCGAGCACCACGCGCTGGGCGCGCTGCAGCCGGCCGAGCCGACGCTGAAGCGTCGTGGCCCACACCACGGAGACCAAACCGAGTGCGAGCCCGGCGCCGCCGAGCCCCACCGCGATCTGCTCGATCTGCTCCATCTTCCCAACGCTACCTATTCACGCCGATCAGGTCCCTTCGGGACCGGATCAGCTGAAAATCACCTGGAAGGACTTGGTGTTGTTCTCTTTGTTGACCTCGCAGGGCACGCCCTTCACCTCGGTCTTGACCGTGACGGCGCTGGAGACCGCCTTGGTGATCGGGATCTGCACCTGCGTGGACTGGCCCTTGGGCGAGTTCGCGACCTTCTTGGTGACCGAGAAGGCTTCCTTGCCGGTGGCCTTGCTCGTGCCGCTGACGGTGACGGAGACGTTCGACTCGTCGCTGTCGCCCTGGTTGGCGATGGTGACGACGAAGGAGAGGCCAGTGCCGTTGGGAACGGTGGTGACCGCGCCCTCGGCGAGCGCCTTGCCGTTCGCGGTGACGGATTCGAGGCCGTGGCCATGCTTGGAGCCGTCGTCGCACTTGGCCGTCTCGACCGGGTCGGCCTCGGCGGCTTGGCCGTCGATCCGGTTGGCGACGGTGGCGGCGTTCACCCACGAGAGATCGGTGAGGACGATGCTGCTCTCGACGCCGTCGTCGCGGGCCTCGATCTCCTTGGCCTTGTCGCGGATGTAGGGCGTCACGCGGAGCTGCCACAGCACGTCGGAGGCGGAGAGCGCCTGCATCTGGCCGGCGATCTGCTGCGTGGCCTCCTCTGCCTGGGCGCGGCTGGTGCCGCGGGCGGTGGCGATGCGGTCGGCGATGCGGCTGAGGGCGTCGGCGCGGAGACTCAGCGCGGTGACGAGGTTCTGGGTCGCGCCTTCGAGGCCACCCGGGGTGGAGAGGTCGCGGGCGCGCTCCTCGAGGGTGCGCGAGTCGCTGGCCAGCTTGTCGAGGCCGTTGCGCTGGGCGAGGGCGTCGCTGTCGTTCGGCGAGTTGAGGAGGCGGAGGCCCTGCGCGACGTTGGAGCTCGACTCGGTACCGAGCTCGGTGACGGCCGTGCCGTAGTCCTGGAGCGCGTTCTTCTGCGCGCTGCTCACGCAGCCCTGAACGATCAGAGCGATGACGATGAGCAGCATGGCGAGCGCGAAGATCGCGACGCCACGGCGCGCCCAGATCTGACTCGGATCGACGGCGCCGCGTGGGCGCGGGGGCCGTGGCGGATTGGGCGGACCGCTGGAGCGCCGCTGCTGCGTCGGAGGATCGTCGTCGAAGAAGGCCACGAAAAATCGGGTCTCTGGGGGTACCGGCCGGTGCGCTCCCACACGGGAGTATGACTGGCCGTCCCCTGGAATTCCCCCAGGAGGTTCGCGCGCGGTGGCGAACCTCCTCCTACGGACGCCCGTTCCGGAGACACTTTCCACCGATGCACGCCGTCGATCACGACCTGCCATGGCCGCGCGCGTCCGGGCTCCTGCTCGGGCGTTACGAGCCCCTGGGCGTGATTGGGAGGGGCGGCATGGGCGTCGTCTCTCGCGCGCGAGACGTGGAGAGCGGTCGGGCCGTGGCGATCAAGCGCGTGCGTGGCATGGACGACCGGGCGCAGCGCGAGGCGATGGCCTCCGCCCGCCTGCACCACCCCGCGATCGTGGAGTTGATCGAGGCGCGCCCGACCGCCGACGGCTGGATCCTCGTGAGCGAGCTCGTCGAGGGTGCCGACCTGCGGCACGTGCTCCGTGCGGGCCCGGTGCCTGAGCTCGACGTGGCCCGGTTCGCCGGGTCGGTGCTGCGCGGGCTCGCGCACGCCCATGAGCACGGCGTGGTGCACCGCGACGTGAAGCCCGCCAACATCCTGTGTCCGCGCGATCCGCGTGCGGCGGGCGCGTGGGCGAAGCTCACCGACTTCGGTGTCGCCGCCCTGCACGATGCCGAGACGCTCACGGCCGCGGGTGACGTGGTGGGCACGATGGCCTACATGGCGCCCGAGCAGGCGCGTGGTGATCGCGCTGGCGCGCCGGCCGACGTGTTCGCGCTGGCGGTGGTCGTCTACGAGGCGCTCACGGGCCACAACCCGCGCCGTGGCGACACGCCGGCCGAGACGGCGGCGCGGGCGCTGAGCGGGATGCCGGAGCTCGAGCGCAGCCGCCCGGATCTGCCGCGGGGCGTGCTCGAAGCCGTCGACGCCTGCCTGGAGCTCGATCGGCACGATCCGGCCGACGAGCTCGCTC
>JAGIBJ010000123.1:4482-12781 GCA_017744415.1 Solirubrobacteraceae bacterium | reverse complement strand
GCGATGGCGAGCGCAACGCGCACGAGTTCCCAGGTGAGCCGCACGGGCGCCCCGAAGATCGTCGCGCTGTAGAGCTCGTGGCCCGTGGTCTGGATCCACGCGTCCATCGTCGACGGGCCGATCGCAACCATCCCGAACAGCACGAAGAACCCGAAGATCGCCGCCGTGACGAGCAGGATCTGCAGCACGTACGTGGTCATCAGCACCAGCCCGACGTTCACGCGCTGCACGAGCCGCAGCGGGGGAGCGGGCGTGGTGGCGCGGTCGGCGACGCTGGCCTCGATGTCCTTCACCTCCCGCGGGATCTGGCCGCCGATGAAGAGCAGCACGACGACCGAGATCACCACGGCGACGGCGGTGAGCGACTCGTCGCGCATCTCGGCGAACGTCTGCCACACCTCCGTGGTGAGGAACAACACGACGGCGAAGAGCACGAGGAGCGGGAGCGCTTTGACCATCAGCGCGAGAGCGGAGGCGAGCTCGTCGCGGATCTGCCGGGCGGCCCAGATCACGATGCTCACCATCCTGAATCCGAACAGCAGCAGGACGGCGAGCAGCACGCCCAGGTTGGAGAGGAGCGTCGTGAGCCAGTCGAGCCCGTGGAAGTCGGTGACGATCTGCGGCAGCACGGGTACAAGCACGAACGCTGCCAGCTCCCAGTTCCCAAGGTGGCTGGGGATCGCGAGCGCGTCATGGCCGCGGCGCCTGTTCAGCAGCGCGATCACCGCCGTCGCCAGCAGCACCGAACCGATCACGACGAGCACGTTGGCCCAGAGCGGCCACCTGAGGCTGAACGACCCGAGGATCTCGCCGACGAAGACGATCGCGAGGATCGGGAACGCCCGGTTGAACACGTCCTCGCTGGCCGAATAGTTCTCGATCAGCAGGGGCAGCCCCGCCCGCTCGAACTGGCGCTCGTAGGCGGCGATCTGCTGGTCGCGATCCACGGCGTCACTACACCGGATCGAGCGGACGATCCCTCGCGACCGATGAGTTTCGGGACGAGCGGCGGTCTCTCTTCCCAGAACCGGCAGGATGGGCCACGAGGGCCAGCCGGCAGTCCCCTCAGGAGAGCACCACCATGGACATCATCGTCACCGCATTCGTCTCGATCGACGGCGTCATCGAGGCGCCCGGCGGGGAGGAGGGCTACCGCAATGCCGGCTGGACCTTCAAGGCCGTCGATTTCGATCCGGCGGCGTACCAGCTGAAGGGCACCGAGCAGGAGGCCGCCGGCGGGCTGCTCCTCGGCCGCAAGTCGTACGAGGCGTTCGCGCCGGTGTGGGGCTCGATGGACGACTTCAAGACCTACAACGCGCTGCCGCGCTACGTCGTCTCGACCACGCTCCAGGAGGACGACGAGCGCTGGCCCGCAACCATCCTGCGCTCTCTCGACGACGTGGCCGAGCTCAAGAACCAGGAGGGCGCACCGCTGCTCGTGCACGGCAGCGGCGAGTTCGGCGCTGCCCTGGCCGACGCCGGTCTGGTCGACCGCTACCACCTGCTCGTCTTCCCGCTCCTGCTCGGCGCCGGCAAGCGCCTCTGGAGCACGACCGACAAGGACCTCACGAAGCTCCAGCTCGTCGAGCAGGAGTTCTACGGCAACGGCATCCAGAAGCAGATCTGGGACGTCGTCCGCTGACCGCGGCGGCGTTCACGGCACCGGGCTTGACCGGCTCGGCGCCGCGAACTCGGCGCGAGCCGACGCACACTGGGCGGCATGTCCACGTATGCGCTGTTCATCGCCACCAACCCCGAGCCGGTTTCCGAGAGCGACTGGACGAGCCTCGAGCAGGTGTATGACCGTGCGCGGCTCTCCAGCGGCGGCACCCGGGTCCTGGTGCGATCGGCATCGAACGGCGGTCACGACGCGGCGGACTACGACACGGTCGTGGCGACGTTCGTCAACGGCATCCAGCTGGAGATCCGTGACGACGGCCCCGAGGCGTTCGCGTTCCTCGGCGACGGGAAGCCGCTTGGCTCCGCCGTGCTCGCCGATGGTCAGTGGCTGCTCACCGCCGACGCGCGCGTCGGCCTCGTCGATCCGGAGCCGGTGGTGTTCATCCCCGACGCGGGCCACTCAAGGGGTGACGTCGAGCGGGCGCTCAGCGGGTTCGTCGAGGACTGGCTCGAGACCCACCTCACCGGCTCCGGCTGGAACCACCCGGTCCAGCTGGGCTGACGCGGAGCGGCGACGCCGCCGCACGGCCGAATCGAGCCAAAGCCCGGCCCAGAGCAGTGCCAGGGCCACGATGCCGTCGAGCCACCAGTGGTTGCCGGTGGCGACGACGACGAACATCGTCGCGACCACGTGCAGCAAGAAGAGCCACCGCCAACGGCTCGTGCTGGTCGCGACGATCCCGAACGACACCACCGCCGCCCAGGCCACGTGGATCGACGGCATCGCCGCGAACTGGTCGGAGACGCCGGTGGTGACATCGGCGCCGTAGAGCGAGGCGCCAAAGCCCTGCGCGAGATCCCAATAGCCAAGGTCTGGGAGCAGGCGCGGCGGAGCGACCCGCACGAATCGAATGATCAGGCATCCGAGCGTGACGAGCGCGAGGCCGTTGCGCCAATGCGGGAACTGCTCGCGGTGCCGCCAGAACAGCCAGACGAGGAACGCGATCAGCGCCGGCACGTGGACGGTCGCGTAGTACCAGACGGAAGCGCTGGCGACGACGTCGTGGCTTGCCACCCAGCGCTCGATCGCGAGCTCGTTCGGGAGGCGCAGCGTCGCCTGGAGATCGGCGATCTGATGCGCCCGTTCGATCGCTCCGTGCTCGGTGGCCAGCGGCAGCTTGCGCGCGATCCGCCAGATCCCGTAGAGCACCGCGATCAGCGTGAACTCTTTGGCGGCATCGGCAGCCTGCACCGCCCACGGCCGGTGCGGCCAACGCCGAAGCGCGAGCCACAGGCCCGCGCTCAGCGCGGCGGCGATCGCCGCATCACTCCAGGTCGGCCACACGGGACGAGTCTAGGAACGGCGGCCTGCGAAGAACTCCCGCACCGCCGCCGCGAGCTCCACGGGCACTTCCATCGCGGCGAAATGACCGCCCCGCGGATGCTCGGTCCACGAGACGATGTTGGTGTTGTCCCGCTCGGCGAAGGGCCGCATCGAGCGGAAGTCGTCGGCGAACACCGCCACGCCGATCGCGCCATCGTTCACGCGGGCTTCCACGTCGCGCTCGGTCCAGTGGAACATCGCCGCGCCGGCCGACGTGTTGGTGAGCCATTGGAGCGTCGCCTGGGCGAGCACCTGGTCACGCGAGACGAGGCTCGTCCCGTTGCCGAAGTTCTCCAACAGCTCGTGGTAGGCGAGCTGGCCGATCGGCGAGTCGCTCAGCGCCGCGGCGATCGTGAGCGGACGCTTGGCGTTGAGGTCGGCGTAGCCGTTCACCGTCTGAAACCAGCCGGCGAACTCGAGCGCGGCGTAGTCGGCCGGGCCCATCGCTTCGAACTCCGCCGGATCGCCCGAGGGGAACGCGAAGAGCTGGAGCACGTGCGCGCCGAGAAAGCCCTCGGGAGCGAGCATCGCGAGCTCGCGGCTCACGAGCGCGCCGCCGTCGGAGCCGTGCGCGCCGTACGACGTGTAGCCCAGATCGCGCATGAGGGCGTCGAAGGCACGCGCCGTGCGCTCCATGGTCCAGCCGTCGGACGAGAGCGGGGTGGAGAAGCCCATCCCCGGAAGGCTCGGGATTACCAGGTGGAAATCGGACGAGAGCGGCTCGATCATGTCGAGGAAGTCGATCACCGAGCCCGGGTAGGTGTGCACGAGCAGCAGCGGCGTCGCATCGGGGCGCGCCGAGCGCACGTGGAGGTAGTGGATCGTCTGGCCGTCGATCTCGGTGAGGAACTGCGGGTGGGCGTTCAGGCGGGCTTCGACGGCGCGCCAGTCGAACGCCTGCCAGGCTCCGACCATCTCGGCGAGGTAGTCGCTCGGCGTGCCGCGCTCCCAGCCGCCCGGCGTCGAGCCTGGAAGGCGCGTGCCGGCGAGCCGGCGCTGCAGATCGTCGAGGTCGGCCTGCGGGAAGGCGACGGTGAAGGGCGTGTGCTCGGTGGAGGTCATGTCCACAAGGTATGTGGCAATTAGGTAAGTTACTTTCCTAAATGTCGAACGCGACCTCGACCCGCCTCCTTGAACTCCTCGGGCACCTCCAGAGCCAGCCGGTGTGGAGTGGGGCGGAGCTCGCCGAGCGCCTCGGCGTCACCGGCCGCACGCTGCGCAACGACGTCGACCGGCTGCGCGCGATCGGCTATCCGGTCGATGCCACGCGGGGGCCGGGTGGGGGATACCGTCTCGGGCGAGAGGGCCGGCTCCCGCCGCTGCTGCTCTCCGACGATGAAGCCGTCGCCGTCGCGGTGAGCCTGACGAGCCTCGACGCCGTCCCGGGCCTTGCCGACGCCGGCCAGACGGCCCTCTCCAAGCTGCAGCGCACGCTGCCCGATCACCTGCGCCGGCGTGTCGATGCCGTCGCGTCGAGCACCGATGTCGGGCCCGCCGACACGGGTTCCAACGTCGAGCAGCCGCGGGTCGATCCGGAGGTGCTCTCACGGCTCGCGGCGGCGATCGGCGCGCGGGAAGGCGTGCGTTTCTCCTACGACGGAGACGATGGCGTCGTCACCGCCGACCCGCATCGTCTGGTGAGCTGGCAGGGACGCTGGTACCTGGTGGCGCGTCGCCGGCCCGGAGGCGAGCTCGCTGTGTTTCGCACGGACTGGATGGCGCTGCGGTCGTCGGGCGCCTCGCGGTTTCGACCCGAGCCGCTCGAGGATGGCGACTACGCCTCGTTCGTCGTGCGCGAGGTGGCGTCCACGGGCTGGAAGGTGCACGCCCGCGTGCTGGTCGACGCCCCTGCCGACGAGGTGCTCGCGCGCATCAACCCGGCCGTCGGCGTCGTCGAGCCGATCGACGACCACCACAGCATGCTCGTCACGGGCGCCGACTCCTACGAGGTCGTCGCCGTGTGGATCGGCATGCTCGGCCTCGACTTCCATGTCAGCGAGCCGCCGGCGCTCGTCGAGCACCTCCGCGCGCTCGCGGAGCGTTACGTGAGCGCGACGCCCTGAGCCGCGCCGGTCGCGCCCAGTGGCTCGGCCGGTGATGTGCCACTCCGGCGGCTCCCTCACTCCTGGAAGGCCGACATCACGCGCGTTCGACGGCCGCGAGATGGCCGCCGCCGGCTCACCTAGCGTGGCCGCCATGGCTTCGCGACCGCTGACTGATCTCCTCGCCGAGCTGCGAGCCTGCCGCTGGGTCGATCTCACGCACAGTTTCGAGCCAGGGATCCCGCACTTCCACCTCTTCCCCGATGAGGAGCGCACGACGCTCTTCGACTTCGACGAGGGCGCCGGGACGCTCGGACACGGCTTCCTCGCACACCAGTACCGCCATGTCGGGCAGTGGGGGACGCACATGGATCCGCCGGCGCACTTCGTGCGCGAGGGTCGATTCCAAGACGAGGTGCCGGTCGACGAGATGGTGCTCCCGCTCGTCGTCCTGGATGTGCGCGCCGAAGTGGAGGCCGATGTCGACTTCGCCGTCGGCGCCGAGTTCGTCGAGGCGTTCGAGCAGCGTCACGATCGCATTCCGGAAGGCGCATTCGTCGCGCTGAACACCGGGTGGGCGGATCACTGGCCGAGCGGCGACGCGATGCAGAACCGCGATGAGGCGGGCGTCGCTCACTACCCGGGGTGGGGCGTCGACGCGCTCGAGCTGCTCGTCGAGGGCCGGGGCATCACCGCGATCGGCCACGACATGACCGACACCGATCCGGGGATGCGCGTGTCAGCCGGCGAATACCCGGCCGAGGCCTACATCCTTGGCGCCGACCGCTGGCAGATCGAGCTTCTCGCCAATCTCGACCAGGTGCCGCCGACCGGCGCACTCGTCGTCGCCTCGTGGCCCAAGCCCAAGGCCGGCTCAGGGTTCCCAGCGCGGGTCTTCGCGATCGTGCCGTAGGCCGGCGCACTGCTGAGCCGCCGGCTCAAGCGCTGCGTCGGGTCGGAGGGCGTCAGGCCGTCGACCCAGCCGGCCGGCCAGCGGCGGCGGGCCGGCGTACAGGCGCGCAGCAGCCGGGTGCGCAGCGCTTGCCGTTGTCGGTGCATCCATCGCCGAACGTGGCGGCGCCGCCGCGGTGCTCTTCGACGAGGTCGGCGATCATCTCCGTGAACCGCGGATCGGTGCCGACGGTGCTGGCCCGGGCGAACGCCAAGCCGAGCTCGCGAGCCTTCGCCTCGGCCTCGGTGTCCAGGTCCCACACCACCTCGAGGTGATCGGACACGAATCCGATCGGGCAAACGACCACAGCGCTCACGCCCGCCGCGGGCAGATCCTCGAGGTGGTCGCACACGTCGGGCTCGAGCCACGGGACCTGCGGCGGCCCCGACCGCGACTGCCAGACCACATCGAAATCGTCGAATCCAGCAGCGCTCGCCGCGGCGGCCGCCGCGGCGTGCACCTGCCGGCTGTACAGGTGGCCACCTTCAGACGGCGGGCCAGCGTTCTGATCGGCAGCCGTCGGGATCGAGTGCGCGGTGAACACGAGCCGCGCGCCATCGCGCTCGCTCGCGGGCAGCTCGTCGCGGGCGGCGATGATCGCGTCGGCGCAGGCGTCGCGCATCTGCGGGCGGTTCCAGAAATGCGGGAGCTTGCGCAGCGTGACCAGCTCGCTGCCGTGCTCGACGCCCTCGCGCGCGGCGAGCGCGTCGAGTGCGTGTTTGATGTCTTCGTGGTACTGCGCGCAGCCCGAATAGCCGCCCCACGCGGACGTGGCGAACACGAGCACGCGGCGGTGGCCAGCGTCGTAGAGCTCGGCGACGGCATCCTCGATCATGGGGTGCCAGTTGCGGTTGCCGAACGCCACGGGGAGTTCGATGCCGCGCGCCTCGAGCTCCTTCTCCAGGCGGGCGATGAGGTCGCGATTGAGTGCGTTGATCGGTGAGATCCCGCCGAAGTGCAGATAGTGCTCGACGACCTCATCGAGCCGCTCGGGCGGCACGCCGCGGCCGCGTGTGACGTTCTCGAGGAACGGCCGCACGTCGTCCGGGCCGTCCGGGCCGCCGAATGAGAGGAAGAGCACGGCGTCGAACGGCTCGCCGGCTACGTGGTCAGCACTCATGTCGGTGTTCCGGTTCTGCATGGGGTCGCGATGATCGTGGACGCGGAAGAGGCTCGTTCACCGCGAGCTAGTAGTCGCGGTCTCGCTTGGATCGCTTCTGGTTGCGCCCGTGGTGATGCGACGCCTTGCGGTAGCCGCCCGGCCCCTCGTCGCGCTGCAGCTCGATGAGCTTGCCGGAGATGCGGGTGCTCGCGAGGGCATCCCACACCTCGCGCGGGAGGTCGGCGGGCAGTTCGACGATCGAGAAGTCCGGACGGATCTGGATCTTGCCGAAGTCGGCGTGCACGAGGCCGCCCTCGTTGGCGATCGCGCCGACGATCTGGCGCGGCTCCACGCGGTGACGCTTGCCGACGTTGATCCGGTAGGGCGCGAGCGGCACGCCGTTGTCCCAGCTGCGCTGAGGCCGCGCTCCGCGATCGCCACGGTCGCGCGGCTGGCGGTCGCCGCGGTCTGGACGGTCTCCGCGTTCACGGCGCGGCGGGCGCTCCGGCTCAGGCTCGAGGAGCAGCGGCTCGTCGCCCTGCAGCACGACCGCGAGCGCCGCCGCCACGTCGACCTCCGGCACGTCGTGCTCGCGCACGTAGTGGGCGACCACCTCTCGGAAGAACTCGAGCTTGCCGGTATCCGACAGCGCGGCCGTGATCGCGTCGTCGAAGCGCGCCAGTCGCGTCTGGTTGACGTCCTCGACGCTCGGTAGGTGCATCTCGGTGAGCGGCTGGCGCGTCGCCTTCTCGATGTGGCGCAGGAGGTAACGCTCGCGCGGCGTGACGAACGAGATCGCGTGCCCGCTGCGGCCGGCGCGACCCGTACGACCGATGCGGTGCACGTACGACTCGGGGTCGGTCGGGATGTCGAAGTTCACGACGTGGCTGATGCGTTCCACGTCGAGGCCGCGGGCGGCGACGTCGGTCGCGACGAGGATGTCGAGGGCGCCGGACTTCAGCTGGCTGACGGTGCGCTCGCGCTGGGCCTGGGCCACGTCGCCGTTGATCGCGGTGGCGGAGAAGCCGCGCGCCCTGAGCTTCTCGGCGAGCGTCTCGGTCTCGTGCTTGGTGCGCGCGAACACGATCATCGCCTCGAAGTTCTCGACCTCGAAGATGCGCGTGAGGGCGTCGATCTTCTGGGGGTAGCCGACGACGAGATAGCGCTGGGTGATGTTCGGGGCCGTCGCCGTCTTGTTC
>JAGIBJ010000123.1:0-4472 GCA_017744415.1 Solirubrobacteraceae bacterium | reverse complement strand
GCCTCGTCGAGCACCAGGAAGCGCAGCTCGGAGAGATCGAGGGTGCCCTTCTTCAGGTGGTCCATGATCCGCCCGGGCGTTCCGACGACGATGTGCACGCCGCGCCGCAGTGCCGAGAGCTGAACGCCGTACCCCTGGCCGCCGTACACCGGCAGCACCCGCACGTCACGCAGCGGCGCGGCGTACTTCTCGAAGGCTTCGCAAACCTGGAGCGCGAGCTCGCGGGTCGGTGCGAGGACCAGTGCCTGCGGCGTGCGCTGGTGCAGATCGAGCTGCGAGAGGATGGGCAGGGCGAAAGCTGCGGTCTTGCCGGTACCGGTCTGTGCGAGTCCCACGACGTCGTTGCCGGCGAGCAGCGGGGGGATCGTCTTGGCTTGGATCGGCGACGGGCTCTCGTACCCGATCTCCCGCACGGCCTTCAGGACGAGGTCGTCGAGTCCGAGCTGATCGAACGTGAGCGTCTCAGGTGCTTGGGACGCCGGATCGGGCTCGTGCTCGTCGCTGCTCATCCACCCAAGGTACGGGTTGAGGCCACGCGGGGCGCGGAGGCGGGGTAGGCCTTCACGCGCCAAGCACCTCGACGCGGGCGCGGACGTTCGGCGCCCCGGCAAGCCGCTGATCAGCCGTGACGAGCACGACCTCGAGCAGCTCGGCGAGCGCGACGTAGCTGGCGTCATAGATCGTGAGGTTGTCGCGAAGCTCCCAGCAGCGGGGCAGGAGCTCGCGATGCGGCACGCGCGCAATCGGAATGGCCGCCAGGTCTGTGAGCGCCAGCTCGGCACGCCGCAGCGGCATCCCGGCAGTGAGCGTCGCCCGGCGGATGACGGAGGCGGTCTCGAGGTCGATGAGTTCCGGGGCGGTCAACACTTCGCCGGTGAGGCGACGACGGGCAACGTCTCCATCTGGGCCGTCGTCGGCCAACGCGGGAGCCAGCACACTCGCATCAACGACGAGCACGCTCGTCCTCGATGCTCGAGACGGCCTGAGCGAACGACAGGGTCCCACCGGCCCGACCGTCGGCTCGCGCGAGCACCTCGTCGAGCGTCGGCCGCGACGCGTCTTCGATCAACCGTGCACGCAGATACTCCTGGAGAGACTGATGCGCGAGCGCTGCCCGCCGCCGCAGCACCTCGTGCGTCTCCGGCGGCACGTCCTTGATCTGGATACTCGGCATGGCGCCACTTTGGCGCCACAGGCGCCGAAACGCAAGTGGCCCGCGATTCGGGATGTTCGGGCCGTAGACCGAGCACGCGCTTACCAAGGCCCGAAAAGTCGGACGGTGCCGGGCTCCTTCGTTGCGGCAACCGGGATCTTGGTGGTGAGCGTGCGCTCGCCGCGTGCAAGGGGCGAGCGCAGCCACACCGTGGAGGGATCGGGATCGATGAGTCCGTGGAGCGCGAGCGCGGTGTAGTGGGACAGCGCGGATCCGTTGCCGCCCAGCAAGAGCGCTGCCCACTTGAACTGGCGATCCGACAGCGACTCGGCGTCGATGACGAACACGCCGGGAAAGACCCGCGACAGCACGCCGCGTTCCACGAGGTCGTCGATATCGGCCGGCGAGAACCCGTCGCCGGCCAGCTGGCTGGCCGTCACGCAGCCTTCGTGCCCGGCGCCGAGGCGGTCGAGGCGGGTGCGTTCGTCGTCGAGGCTCATGGCTGCACTCTCGCGAGACAAAACGCACGAAACACGCGCGGACTGCAACGGATTTGCGCAGCAGTTGACGCACACGACTGCCAACGCCCGAGCGACCGCAAGCCTCAGCGGCGCGAAGCGGTCAGGTGGCCACCGTGTTCGTCAGCGTGCCGACGCCGTCGAGCTCGAGCACCATCTCGTCGCCAGGTTGCACGAACCGGTCGAGCTCGAGCCCGCAGCAGCCCGGGAGCGTTCCGAGCGAGATCACTTCGCCCGGGGAGAGGCGCTCGTCGGCGGCGATGTGGGCGATCACCTCGTCGAGCGAGAAGCGACCACCCGCCGTCGAGCCCTCGCACCAGAGCTCGCCGTTGACTCGCACCCGGCCGGTGACGCGATCCCAACGCGGCAGGATCTCGTCGGCGGTGACGACGGTGGCGGCCATGCCGGTGGCGAACGACTTGGCCTTCACGACGCCACTGAACGGGCTGCGGCGTTCGTCCTGCCATTGCAGATCGCGCGCGCTGAAGTCGTTGACCACCGTGAATGCGCCGATCACGTCGGCGGCCGTCGGCGGGCCCTGCTCGTCCGGATCCCAGGCGCGGGTGACGACCGCGCCGAGTTCGAGCTCGAAGTCTCGAAATCGCGTGCTGTCCGGGAATCGCACGGAAGCACCGTCGGGAACGATGCTCGTGTGGCTGCCGAAGTAGAAGGCCGGAACCTCGTAGAACCGCGGCGCCGGCTTGAGCGCTGGGAACGTGCGACGCGTGACGCGCTCGTACGTTCCGATCACCGCTCGCGCCGGTGCCGGCATGAAGTGCTTGACCATCGTCCGCGCGCCGCGAACGAAGTGCTCCTCGCTGATCATCACCCCGCGCAGCGACGTCGGCTGGAACGGCAGTCCTGCTGGCTCGGCGGGTTGGGCGCCGCGCGCCGGGGCGGGGGAGGTGGCAGGCTGCGGCCGCTGCAGCAGCTCGACGACGTCGTGCGGGGCCGAGCCGAGGTCGGTGGTCCAGCGCTGACCGTCTTCGTCCCAGCGCGCAACCTCGCCATTTGCACGTCCGAGCTTCATCGCCGCTCCTTCTTGGTTGGCTCACGGGTGAATGGCGAGCCAGATGTGTCTGCCGGCGAGCCGTCCAGCAGATGCTCGGCGAGCCAGCGCTGCGACGTGTCGAGCCACTCGCGGTAGTGGCCCATCGCGCAGTGGTCGTCGCCGGGGTAGAGGAGCAGTTCCGCGTTGGCGGCGCCGGCCGCGAGATCGACCGAGTCGCGCGTGCTGAGCAGGGTGTCGTGGTCGCCGTTGATCACGAGCAGCGGCTGCGTGATCTCGCCGTACCGGCCGCGGAGCGAGAGCGCGCGCAGGCGACGCAGCAGCCCCGGCGGTGTGGTGGCGCCGGTGACGTGCGCGAGCGCATCGATGATGATCTCCGGGAGCCCGAGCGTGGGGCGGAAGCTGCGGTGCGTCGGCGCGCCGCACGCCACCACGCAGGCCAGCCGGTCGTCAGCTGCTGCCATCCGCGCCGCCCAGTAGCCGCCGAAGCTCACGCCGACCATCCCCACGCGGCGCGCATCCACCCGCGGGTCGGCGACGACGGCGTCGATCACGCCGCGATAGACCGACTCCGATGCCGGCGACATCCGCCCGGCGTAGGCGTAGGAGCCGGGCATCTCCATCACGACGACGCCGAGGCCGCTGGCGTGGTAGCGCAGCAGCGGGATCAGCAGCTCCTGCACGGTGCCCTCGAGGCCGTTCGTCACGATCACCACTGGGCAGCTGGCGGCCCCGGCGGGAAGGCACCGGTAGCCGCGCACGGTCTCGCCACCGGTCGGGATCACGACCTGCTCGACGATGGTGTCGAGGCCCGCGGCGAAGGCGGACGCGAGTGTGTCGAACAGCGCCCGCGAGCGCTCGTAGGCGCGCATGCGGCCCGCCGTGGTGCCGGGGAACGCGCTGACCTGGAGATAGGTGATCGCGCGCAGCAGCGCGGAGACGAGCTCGACGACATTCGCAGCGCGCTCGCCGACTGACCGATCCGCGTGCGCTTCGGAGAACCGGGCGACGGCGGCTGGGGGAGGGAGGAGGGCGTGGTCGGCCAGGAGGCGGGCGTAGGGAGCGATCGTCGCGGTGAGGACTTCGACGGCGCCGTCGCCCTCGAGCGAGAGGGGCGCGGGCGCCGGCACGGGCGCGGGCGCGGCAGCTTCATCGAGTCGCCCCAGGATCTCGCGGGCCTGACCCAGTTCGGCGTCGGCGATGTCGTCCCAGTACGCGCACCATGCTGCGTCTTCGAAGGAGCGGCAGGCGTCGAGCTGCTCGCGGAACCGCTCCGCGTCGAGGCCGCCCATGTTCGCGTACCGCTGCGTGAACAGCGCCGGCAGGAAGCGTCCGGCGCCGAGCCGGCGCGTCGCCCGCTCGGTCGTGCCGGTCGCTGCGCACGCCGTCACCAGTGCGCGTTGCCCAAGGGTCACCGCTGCGTTCATCCAACGTCCTTTTCGTCGCGCCCGGGCCGGTTGGCACCACCGCGTGACGGTATCGTATTGAATCGGTGTCCAATAAGTCCCGCCAACGCCTTGACGTCGACGCTCGGCGCGCCCAGCTCCTGACGATCGGCAGTGAGCTCTTCGCCAGCCGCCCGTACGACGACGTCTGGATCGATCACGTCGCCGAGCGCGCCGACGTCTCGCGCGGGCTGCTCTACCACTACTTCGGGAGCAAGCGCGGGCTGCTGCACGCCGTCATCGAACGCCTCGAGCAGTTCGCGTGGATGGTGAGTGCGGAGAACCGCACGCCTGCGGGACGCTGACGGTCAGCGTCCTCCCGCGTCGCGGGACGGACCACGGGACAC
>JAGIBJ010000122.1 GCA_017744415.1 Solirubrobacteraceae bacterium | reverse complement strand
GCCTCGCGCCACGCCCAGCCCTCGGGATCCCACAGGCGAGGATCGACGTAGCCGCCGTCGGCGACGAACTCGGCGAAGGCTGCGTTGGTGACCGGGGTGCGGTCGATCCGGAACGCGGCGACGTCGGCGGAGAACGTCGGGCGCTCGTTGTCGTATCCGAACCCCTCCGCGGCACCGAGCTCGAGGGTCGCCGCGGGGACGTCGACCATGAGCGGTCCCGGGGGCGTTTCGCCACGCCACGCGGCACGCGGCCCGACGGCGAGTACCCCCGGGGCAGCGAGGTGGAGCGCTTGGAGGATCGTCTCTCGGTGCTGCTCCTCGTGTTCGACGAGAAGGTCGACGAGGAAGCCGTCGCGCAGGAGCGGATCGGCCGAGGCAGGGGAGAGATCGAGCCGGCCGATCGCGTGGTGCAGGCGGTCGTCGACTCGGGCGAGGTAATCCTTGGCTCCGGCGAGGTCGAGCAGCTCGAGCGCGCCCCGCTGGGCGCGCGGGGTGACGCCGGCGTCGTAGGTCTCGGCGAGTTCGGGCCGGAGCATCTCGCCGCCGAGCACGTCCGCGGCCCAGAGGTCGGCAAAGGCGGCGATGTGGGCGAGGTCCCAGACGATCGGGCTCAGCAGCGGCGAATGCACCCGGCTGAGATCGGCTTCGCTCACGTCGGCGAGCGCTGCGAAGGTGCGCTGCCGCGCGTGGATGAGGCGCTCGACGTGGTCGGTCGAGCGTCGGGTGACAGGGTGTTGAGCGGAGGACACGTTGGCGGTGACGCTAGTCCGGTCGGGGCGCGAAAACCCTCACGATCGGGTGAACAAACCTGGCCGTCCGTTCATCCGCTTTCCTGCAAAACCTCCGCCACGGGGCTCTCGCTGCGGATGTCGCGTTCGAGGTTGGTGACACGTCCTGTCAGGGGTACGTTTCAACGCGTCCAACCATCCCCTTCACTCACCCCCGGGAGAGTCCTCAATGGTGAAAGGCTTCCGCGACTTCCTCATGCGCGGCAACGTCGTCGATCTCGCCGTTGCCGTAATCATCGGCGCGGCGTTCACTGCGATCGTGACCGCGCTCAACGAAGGCGTCATCAGCCAGCTGATCGCGGCCATCGGCGGCGTCCCGGACATGACGAAGGAGTCGTTCAAGCTCGGCGACACGCCGATCTTCTACGGCAAGGTGATCACGGCGACCATCAACTTCGTGATCGTCGCCGCCATCGTCTACTTCGTCGTCGTGATGCCCATGAACAAGCTTCAGGAACGCTTCAACAAGGCGGCCGAGGAGCCCAAGGCCACGATCACCAAGGATCAGGAGTTGCTGATCGAGATCCGCGATCTGCTCGCCAAGCGCGGGTAGCCGCCTGACCCGTCCGCTGCCTGCATGCCGCGGGAGCCCAGCTTCCGCGCCGCTGAATCCGTGTAACGCGGCTGCGCGGCGTCGCGTAGAGGGGGCATGAGTGAGACGCTCAGCGCCACGATGGCCCGGCCCAGGCGCCCCACCCTCCAGTTCGACGCGCTCTACCGGGAGTCGCGCGCAGACCTCTTCGCCTACGTCGTCTCGGTGGTCGGCGACCGCGCGACCGCGGAGGACGTCGTCGCGATCAGCTTCGAGCGTGCGTACTCCAAGCGCCGCGCGTTCAACCCGTCGCGCGGCACCCCGCGGCAGTGGCTGTTCGGGATCGCCCGCAACGCCGCGCTCGATGAGCTGCGCAAGCGGTCGCGCCGCGCGACGCCGGTGGCTGACGCCGGGATGCACGTCGCCGATGGTGCGCATGCCCATGACGCTGCGGGCGACGAACGCGCCGACGCGATTCGAGCTGCCATCGGCGGCCTGCACCCTCGCGATCGCGAACTGATCGCCCTGAAGTTCTTCGCCGGACTCTCCAACGAGGAGATCGCCGGCACCCTCGGGATCACCGAGGGCAACGCGCGGGTGCGCATGCACCGCGCCCTCACCGCGCTCCGGGAGGCCTGCGCATGAGCCTGCTCCACCGCACCGATGATCGCCACGACGACCTGCCCGAGCTCACGCCCGAGCAGCTCGCCGAGCTCGACGCCCTCGACGCCGCCCTGCTCGGCGACGAGATCGCGGACGACGCCCTCGCCACGCTCGTCCGCGACGTACGCGCCGCAGCCCCTGAGCTGGGCACCGAGGGCACGCAGACGCTGAACGACCGCCTTGGCGTGACGCTCGACCCGGCCGCAGGCCGCAAGGCGTTGCGCTCACGTCTGCGCCCTGGCGGGCTCCTGCACGGGCCTGGCGCGGTCGCCGCGACGATGCTCGTCGTCGTCGCGCTCGGCGGCGGTGCGTTCGTGCTGACGACCGGCGGGAGCGAGAGCGGCGGAGGCGTGCTTCAGAGCCTCAACACGGGCGATGACAGCGCCGACCAGGCCGCGAGCGCCCCAAGCGCGGGTTCGGCGATGCCCGAAGAGCGCGCGGAGACCGTGCTGGACGCGGGGGGCGCTTCGAGCTCGGACTCATCGGCCGCCGTTGAGCGCGACAGCGCCGCGCCGTCGTCGCAACGCCTGACGCCCAGCGCGGAGATCGACCAGTTCAGCAACCGGCTCCAGGGTGCCACCGTGACGACGCCAAGAGGACCGGTGGACGCTGACCGCACCGCCGGCCGCGCCGTCGAGCGCTCCGTCGACCTCACCGTGCGCGTGAAGAATGGCGGGCTGCCAGACGCGGGGCGGAAGGTTGCGTCGATCACTCGACGGTCGAACGGCTACGTCGCCAGCTCCGAGATGAACCTCGGCGCGGCGGGCGCCGGGACGGCGACGTTCGTGCTGCGCGTCGATTCCCCCAAGCTCGACGAGACCATCGACCGGCTCTCCGGCCTCGGCACCGTGACCGGCCAGAGCGCGCTCAGCCAAGACATCACCGGCACCCTCGACTCCGCCAAGCAGCAGCTCGCCGACGCCCGCAAGGCGCGCGAGGCCCTGCTCAAGGCTCTGTCGAAGGCGACGACGGAGGGTGAGATCGCCTCGCTGCGGGCGCGGATCGCGGCGAACCGTCGCGAGCTCGCCCGCTTCGACGCAGGTGTGCGACGGGTCGAGCGCCGCGCCGATCTCACGACGATCACGCTCTCGATGGACGCGCCGGCCAAGGGCGACCCGACGGCCGATGACGGCAGCTGGAGCCTCGGCGACGCAGCCGACGACGCCTGGAGCGCACTCCGGGCGATCCTCGGCGGGCTTCTGGTCGCCGCAGCGGTGATCGCCCCATTCGCGCTCATCGGCGGCGCGGGCTACGCGGTCTGGTCGCGCCGCCGACGCGCCGCCCGCGAGCGCACCCTCGACACCTGAGCCCGAAGCTCCAACATCCCTCCGCCCTGGGAGCCGGGGGACGTTGGAGCTTTCGGTGCGGCGCGGGAAGCTCCAACGTTCCTCGGCTCTGAGAGCCGGGGGATGTTGGAGCTTCGGCGCGGCGCGGCGAGGCTGCCTAGGACGCGACGCGGCTCGCGTGATCGGCGAGCTCGTGGAGCGTCTCGGCGGGCGAACCGCCGGTGGTGACGAGCGCGGCCTTCAGGCCATGCGCGCGGAGCGTGCGCAAGTCGCCCAGCGCCTGCGCGTGCGCGAGCGTGCGGAAGCCGTAGTCGGAGCCCGGGATCGCGACATCCGGAGCGGAGTCGTCGACGACGAGCAGGAACCGGCCGTGCGCCGGGCCGCCCTTGTGGAGCTGACCCGTGGAGTGGAGGTAGCGCGGGCCGTAGCCGAACGTGACCGCGGCGCCCGTGGCGTCGCGGATCGCGGCCTGCAGGCGCGCCGCGGCCTGGTCGATCGACGGCGACGGCGCGACGTAGGCGAACACCGCCGCGAAGCCCGGGGTCTCGAGGCCCGAGAGCACCTCTTCGGCGGCCTCGCGCACGGTCACGCCCGGCAGCTCGATCGTGGAAGCACCCTCGCCGAGCACGGCGTTGGTCGCGTCCTTGGCCTCCTGCACGTTGGGCTGGTCGAACGGGTTGATCGCCAGGTTCCAGCCCGCGACGGCGGTCGCGAACTCGGTGAGGAAGAACATCGCGCCGAGGCCGGTGGGCCCGTCGACCTCGATCGTCGCCCCCGGTGCCCCGGCAGCGATGAGCGAATGGGCCAGTTCGTCGAGCGCGGCGGCGGGCGACGAGGCATCGCGCAGGCGCAGCACGATCCGGTCGTCACCGAAACGGGCGCCCGGGCCACCATGCTCGCCCGCGACGGGGAGCACGCCCTTGCCCTGCTTGCCGGTCGATTCGGCGACGAGCTGCTCGAGCCAAAGCTCGACGCCGCCGAGCGACGGGTCGGCGATCACCGTGAGCTTGTCGCGGCCCGCCTTCGAGGCCTCGCCCATCAGCAGACCGAGATGCAGCGCCGGATTGTCGACGGCGGAATTGCTCTTGGTCGTCGCACCCGCCGCGGCGCCTGCCGTGAGGAGTGCGTCCGTCGGGAAGCCTGCGACCGTGGCGGGCGTCATGCCGAACGCGGTGAGTGCCGAGTAGCGGCCGCCGACGTTCGGATCGGCGAGGATCACGGCACGGAACCCGCGCTCCTTCGCCAGCGCCTCGAGCGCCGAGCCTGGATCGGTGATCACGGCGAACGCCTCAGGCACGTGGCCGAACTGCTCCCAGAACAGCTCGAGCTGGCTGCGCGTCTCGACCGTGCCGCCCGACTTGGAGGCGGCGATCACGAGCGTCGTCTCGGGGACCAGCCCGTGGAGCGTCTCGAGCACGGCGCTGGGTACCGTCGAATCGAGCACCCGCAGCTCCGGGCCCTTGCCGGCCGACGCCGCGCTGAACGCGCGGGCGAGCACCTCCGGCGCGAGGCTCGAGCCGCCCATGCCCAGCACGAGCACGACGCGGTCGCCACGCTCGGCCGAGCTGGCGGCGAGCGCCTGGAGCTCGGGCAGGAGCTTGCTGGTGATCTCGGGGGCATGCAGCCAGCCGAGCCGGTTGGCGACCTCGGGCTGCCCCGCCGGGCCGAAGACGGTGTCGTCACCGGCCCAGATTCGCTCGGCAATCCGCTCGGAGGTGGCCGTCGCGGCGGCCGCCTCCACTGCAGCAGCGAGCGAGCCGGCCTCGAACCGGACGTTCACCGTCATGCCTTCGCTCCGACAGCCGCGGCGCGCTTGCCGTCGACGGTCTCGAGGAGCTCCTTCATGGGCACCTCGAACTTCTCGATGCCCTGACGGAGCAGCAGGTCGGTCACGTCGACCATGTCGATCCCGGCCTCCGCGATGCGCGCCAGATCGTCGCTGGGATCGATCGCCGCCGTGCCCTCGACGACGGTGGCCCCGGCGGCACTCGCCTGGACCGTCGCCATCGGCATCGTGTTGACCGTCTCGGGGGCGATCAGGCTGTCGACGTACTTGGTGGGCGAGTACGCCGGATCCTTCACGCCGGTCGACGCCCAGAGCGGACGCTGCGGGCGGGCGCCGGCGGCCTCGAGGGCCTTGAAGCGCTCGCCGTTGCGGACTGACAGGTAGCGCTGATAGGCCGCGCGGGCGTTCGCGATCGCCGCGACGCCGCGCAGCTCATCCTCGTGGGGATTGCCCTTGAGGCGGCTGTCGACCTCGCTGTCGACGCGCGAGACGAAGAACGACGCCACCGACTCGACCTTGAGATGGAGGCCCTCCGCGTGGCGACGCTCCAGCGCCTTGAGCCAGGCCTCCATCACCGCCGCGTACTCCTCGACCCCGAAGAGCAGCGTCACGTTCACGTTGATGCCGCGGTAGAGCGTCTCCTCGATCGCCGGCAGGCACTCGGACGTGCCGGGGATCTTGATCATGAGGTTCGGGCGATCGACGCGGGCGTGGTACTCGATCGCCTGCTCGAGCGTGCGATCGGAATCGCGGGCGAGATCGGGATCGACCTCGAGCGACACGAAACCGTCGGCGCCGTCCGTCGCGTCGTACACCGGACGCAGCACGTCACATGCGTCGCGCACGTCCTGCGTCGCGATCTCCTGGTAGATGCCCCGGGCGTCGAGGCCGTCGTGGGCGAGGCTGGCGATCTGCTCGTCGTAGCCGTCGCCGTCGTCGAAGGCCTCCTTGAAGATCGCCGGGTTGGTCGTCACCCCGTGCAGGACGAACTCGTCCCGCCACTCGGCGAGATCCCCGCCCGTGAGGTAGCTGCGCTTCAGCGAGTCCAGCCACACGGCCACCCCCGCATCGGTGAGGGCTTGGAGATTCGGATTGGGGCTGGAGCTCATGATGGAGACCTCCGGAGATGTTGAGATGGTGCGGTGGGCGGTGCTAAGCGCCCGGGAAGCTGGCGATCGGCGCCGCGTCGTCGAGGTTCGCGTGGGTGCCCTCGCGCTCGATGAGCGCAACCTTGCCGAGCCGGCGCACGTGACGATCCTCGTTGGAGAAGTCGACCGAGACGAACGCATCGACGAGATCGGTGGCGACGTTGCTGCCGACGACGCGCGCGCCAAGGCACAGCACGTTCACGTCGTCGTGGGTGACGCACTGGGCGGCCGTGTAGTGATCGTGCGCGCAGGCGGCGCGGATGCCCGTGACCTTGGAGGCGGCGATCGCCACGCCGGCACCCGAACCGCAGATCAGGATGCCGCGGTCGGCATCGCCATCGAGAATCTCGCGCGACACGGCGAGTGCGATGTCGGGGTAGTCGCCGCTCCAGCCAACGACCTGGGCCTCATGGCCGTTCGCCTCGACCGCCGTCACGACGGTCTCGAGCAGCGGCATACCCGCGTGGTCGACGGCGATGGCGATCTTCATCGTGGTGGCAGCGCTCCCGGCGTGGTTCTCGAGCCTACGACTGCGGCCCGGCGGCGAGCATCGCATAGCGCGCATGCAGACCGCCACCCTGTTCCAGCAACCACCGCAATTCCACCGTGCGGGGGTGGTCGGGCGTCCCCCCGAGGAGCGTGCGCTCCGGAGCGCCACCGCCCAGCACGGGAGCGATCGTGAGGTAGAGGTCGTCGATCAGGTCGCGCCGCACAAGATCACCGAGGAGACTCGGACCGCCTTCGCACAGCAGCACCCTGATGCCCTCGGCGCGCAGCTCGGCGAACGCCCGCACCGGATCGGCTTCCTCTCCCACGAACGTGCGCACCGGCTGGGCCGGGTCATCGAGCATCGGCACGCCCTCGGGGATACGGCCCGAGCGCGAGAGGACCACCGCAACGGCATCCTCCTCGAGTCCGGCAGCAGCACGCGCCGCACGGCGCTCCGGCGTGGCGATCAGCCGGCGGTACCCCTCGGCCGCGATCGTGCCCGTGCCCGCGAGCACGGCATCGCTCGCATCGCGGAGCACGCGGAACAGCGTGCGATCGCCCGGGGCGTGCCTGCCGATCGTGCCCGACTCACCGTCAACTGCGATCGTGCCGTCCAGCGTGGTGACCATGTTCGCGATCACGTAGGGCCGATCCGCCGGTACGTGGACTGGGCGGATCGCGCCGACGAGCTCGTCGAGCGAGACGCCGGCGGGGTGCAGCACGCGCAGGTCCATCACCCAGCAGCCTACGAGCCGGTGCGCTGCGTCGATAGGCTGCGCGGGCCTGTCACCCGCACGCGCGCCTCGGCGCCGCCGCCGGGTAGCCACCGAGCCGCACCCCACGGAGCATTGATGTCGAGTTCCCAGACCCCGGATCGCAACCTCGCGCTCGAACTCGTGCGCGTCACCGAGGCTGCCGCGCTCGCGGCCGCCCGCTGGATCGGACGCGGCGACAAGGAAGCTGCCGACCAGGCTGCCGTCGACGCCATGCGCCACGTGCTCGGAACCATCTCCATGGACGGCATGGTCGTCATCGGTGAGGGCGAGAAGGACGAGGCCCCGATGCTCTACAACGGCGAACAGATCGGCGACGGCACCCCGCCGCAGGTCGACATCGCCGTCGACCCGCTCGAAGGCACCACGCTCACCGCCAAGGGCATGCCGAACGCCCTCGCCGTGATCGCGCTCGCCGAGAAGGGCTCGATGTTCGATCCCGGCCCGTGCGTCTACATGGAGAAGCTCGCCGGCGGCTCCGACATCGCCGATCTCCTCGACCTCGACCGTCCGATCGAGGAGACGTGCAAGCTCGTCGCCGAGCGCCGCGGCGTGAGCATCAACGACATCACCGTCGTCGTCCTCGACCGCCCGCGCCACGTCGACACGATCAACAAGATCCGCTCCGTCGGCGCGCGCGTGCGCCTCATCGCCGACGGCGACGTCGCCGGCTGCCTCCTCGCCATCTCCGACCGCACCATCGTCGACCTCCTCTGGGGCGTCGGCGGCACCCCCGAGGGCGTGCTCTCGGCCGCGGCCGTGAAGTCGATCGGCGGTGAGCTCGTCGGCCGTCTCTGGCCCCGCAACGAGACCGAGCGCCAGGCCGCGATCGACGGCGGCTATGACCTCGAGAAGCAGCTCACGAGCGCCGACCTGATCAAGAGCGACAACTGCTTCTTCTCCGCCACCGGCGTCACCGGCGGCGACCTGCTCCAGGGCGTCCGCTACCTCGACGCCGGCAAGGCCACCACCGAGAGCCTCGTCATGCGCAGCCGCTCCGGCACCGTGCGCCGCATCAAGGCCACGCACGACCGCTCCAAGATCCGCGACCTCGCGGGCGACCGCTACTAGCGGTGCACCGCGGCTGCACGCGCCGCGCGGCGATCTGAATCCCCCCGGCGATCCTCACGGGCGTCCGTTGACGGGCGGGGGCGGGGGCTCACCGGGGAATCCAGCTCATCCACGCGGCACGCACATCCACGGCACGCCGGGTGTGCGTAGTCTCAAATCATGGCTGCCGATCCCCGGGCGCTGAGTTTTGGGGCGATCGCCGGCGGCTATGCCGCTGCGCGGCCGAGCTATCCCGCGGCGCTCGTTGCGTGGCTGGCGCCCGGTCAGGTGGTGGCCGACGTGGGTGCCGGCACCGGCAAGCTCACGAGCGTGCTGCTCGCCGCCGGCCGCGAGGTGATCGCGATCGAGCCCGATCCGCAGATGCTCGACGAGCTGCGGGCCGCCTACCCGGAGGTCGCGGGGCATGTGGCGCCGGCCGAGGAGCTGCCCCTCGTGGATGGCAGCGTCGACGCTGTGGTCTACGCCCAGTCGTGGCACTGGGTCGACGAGGGCGCCGCGGGCCACGAGGCCGGGCGCGTCGTGCGTCCCGGAGGCACCGCCGGCGCGATCTGGAACGTGCCCGACGCCAGTGCGGCCGACTGGGTGGCCGAGCTCACCGCGCTGCGCGGCCCGTCGGCCGGCCAGGCACGCGGCCTGCATGGTCCCGATCCCGCGTTCGGTGATGCCTTCGGTCCGTGCGAGCGGCGCGAGGAGCGGTGGGATCGCCCGACCGACGTCGATGCCGTCGTCGCTCTGATCGGTACGCGCAGCGACATGGTGCTCGCCGCCACCGACGAGCGCGAGCGGGCGCTCGGCGAGGTTCGCCGCATCGCGACGGCTGCCGCTGCGGCCGATCCGAGCGGGCGGCTCGTCATGCCGTACCTCGCGATCGGCTACCGCGCCACGCGGCTCAGCTGATCGCGCCGCGTCGTCAGCGCTTGGTGGCCTGGCGCGCCTCGCGGCGCTCGGTCACCTCTTTCGGCCACTGCGCGAACCGGCCCACCTTCGAGGTCACGAGGCGGCCGTTGGCGAGCGACCGCAGGAAGCCGTAGACCACGAGAATGTGGATGCGCGACTGCGTTGCTGTGTAGAGGCGCTGAGAGACGGAGTGCGCGATCGACGGGTAGAAGTTCGCGACCGACACCTCGACGTGCAGGCGCCCGAGGCCGGGGCGGTCGCTCTGGCGTCGGGAGACCTCGATGCCGAGGTAACCGTCGCGGTCGGCGCCGCGCTGGGAGACGAGGAGGCCGCGGCGGATCCGCCAGCGCACCGATGCGCGATCGTCGCCCATCTCGTAGTCGGGGAGGTGGAACGTGATCAGCGGGATCAGCCCGAAGAGCGCCATCGCCCGGCCGTTCTTGCCGTACATCACCCGAAGCGTGTAGCCCGATGCCCGGCTCAGGTGCCACCAGTAGGTGCGCGCGAGGCGCTCGAGGTTCTCGGCCGTCCAGATGGCGGCGAGGTCTTCCTCGGGGAGCCACACGTCGCCGGCTTGCACGGAGAGGACGGCGCCATCGGAGGCGGTGGTCGTGTCGTTCGTCAGCGACTCCACCTTGATGCGGGGGTCGGCCTCGGCCTTGCGGCGCTGTACGCCCGCCCGGAGCACGAGCCATCCGAAGCCGGCGCCCGCGAGCACGAGCACGATGGCGGGGATGAGCGCGACGATCGTCTCCACGGGCGCCCCGGACGGTACACCGCCGCGCGCCCTCGCACCGACCGACGTTTTCGCAACGGTGGGCGGGCGCGCGACGTCGCGGCGATCCCGCAGGAGCCGTGGCGCGTATCGAGAACAGCGCCATGTGCCCGCACCGGTGCCAGCCATGACCCAGGCCCCCTCCGCCATGCTCAAGATCAAGGACGTCGCCGAACGCACCGGCGTCGCCGCCGCGACGATCCGCATGTGGGAGCAGCGCTACGGATTCCCGGCCCCGCAGCGCACGGCGTCGGGCTACCGGCTGTACACCGATCGCGACGTCGAAGCGATCCGTACGGTGATCGCACTCCGGCGCCGCGGGCTTTCGATCCCTACTGCGATCGAGCGCGGGCGGGAGGAGCCGAAGGTGTCGGCGGAGACGCACCCTTCGATCTACGCGGCGGTGACGGCCGTCGATCCGAGCGCCTACCCGCGCGTGCTGCGCCGCACCACGCTCGCCGCGATGAGCCACGCGATCGAGGACGAGTTCCTCGCGCGCGGTGCGCACGGCGTGGTGGTCGGTGCCTTCCAGCGCTCGCGCTTCTTCGAGCGGGTCGGCCACCGTTACCGCCAGATCGCGCCCCGCAGTGACGCGACCATCGTCTTCGCCGACTGGCCCGAAGTGACCGACGTGCCGGGTGAGCCGATCCGCGTGCCGATCGCCCCGACGGATGCGCTCGGCAACGAATGGGCCGTCGTCGTCGATGCGCCGGGCTACGCCGCCTGCCTGCTCGCCTGGGAGCGGCCCAACCGAGCCGCGGGCGGGCAGCGCATGTTCGAAGCGGTGCTGTCGCTCGATCCCCGCGCCGTCCGCCGGGCGGTGATGGTGGCGGTCGCCCTTGCGGGCCGCCGCGATCCTGCGATCGGCACCAGGCTCGACGAGCTCATCTCCGGGCGCCCGCTCGCCACCGAGCCGCCGGCGTCTGCGCTCACGTCGCTGACGAGCCGGATGGTGGCCTACCTCGACGAGGTCGACGAGCCAAGCTGATGGCGGCGCTGGAGCGCCTGGTCGGCTGAGCGGGCCCGCTCGGGTGAGCCGCGGGCTAGTCGTCCTTCGTCATGTCGACCTCGGGCGCCTCGATCTCGCGCCGGCGCACGGCGATCGATGAGGCCACGCCCAGGCCGACGCGTGCGACATCCGCGAGCGCGGAGCCGAGGCCGCCGAGGGCCTGCGTGAGCTGGTTCGGGATCTTGTCCTCGGGGAGGACGAACCCCGACGACGGCAGCCACGGGCGGTTGGTGGTCACCTTGCGCGCGCGGTGCGTCGCGCCGCCCGTGTAGTCGGCGCGGCGGCCCTCGGGCGGAGTGGCGATGCGCGGACGGCGCTGCGTCGTTGAGCGGGCGGCTGTCTCGCCGGCCGTGGTCGCGGCAACGGGCACCGGCTTCGGCGCGGGCTTCTTCGCGACCGCCTTGGCCTTGGCGGGTGCCTTGGACGCAGCCTTCTTGGCGACCGCCCTGGTCGGCGCGTTCGCGAGCGCCTTGGCGGGGGTCTTCGCGGCTGCCTTCTTGGCGGCTGCTTTGGCGGGTGTCTTTGCAACGGCCTTGGCCGCCGACTTCGCCGCAGTCTTCGATGCCGGGGCAGACTTCGATGCCGGCGCGGCCTTCGCCACGGCGGCGGCCTTCTTCGCGGCGACGGGCTTCGCGGGGGCCTTCTTGGCGGCCGGCTTCGCTGCCACTGGGCCCTTCTTGGCGGCCGGCTTCGCCTTGGCGGTCGCCGCAGCCTTCTTCGCCGCAGCGGGCTTCGCCGGCGCGGATGCGCTCGCGGGCGCGTCGGCGGAGACCGCCGGCGCGCGCCGGGAACTCCGTCGCGTCGGACGGCCCGCCGGAAGGTTCGCCAGGACGTCGCTGCTCTCGGAGTCCGCCATGGGCGCGATTCTTGCACGTGCTCAACACGCCAACCCAACGGACGCGCGTCACAGATCGTCCGCGAGATGTCAAGGAGCATGCACTTTCGTCCGATATCGACCGCAGAGCGCGCCACACGCCTCGGTACCCGTCCCCGCAGTCAGTCCGCCAGGATCGGCTAGACTTTGCGGCGGCGGGAGACCGCCCAGCCGACCGGCGCTCACCCACCGACCGTGGGGAGCGACCGAAGCGCACGTCCACTTTCCCCTCCTCCCGCAGAGCAGTCACGCCAAGCATGTCCGTCGCCGACCTCCAAGAGCTCGAAGAGATCAAGACCCTTGTCACGCGCGGTCAGGCGACCGGCACGCTGACCTTCTCCGAGGTGGCCACGGCCGTCTCCGAGCTCGACCTGGAGGAGTCCGACGTCGAGGACCTCCACTCGTTCCTCGAGAGCAACGAGATCGAGCTGCTCGACGAGGCCGACCCGCGCGCTACGCCGCCGGAGCCGGTCGAGCCCGTCAAGGGCAAGGGTCGCGCGAAGAAGGCGCAGATCGACTTCCGCCCCGACATGACGACGGACAGCCTCCAGCTGTTCCTGAAGGACATCGGCAAGGTTCGCCTCCTCACCGCCCAGGAGGAGGTCGAGCTCGCCAAGCGCATCGAGCGCGGCGATCTCGACGCCAAGCAGAAGATGGTGGAGTCCAACCTCCGCCTCGTCGTCTCGATCGCGAAGAACTACCGCAACCAGGGCCTGCCCTTCCTCGATCTGATCCAGGAAGGCACCCTCGGCCTCGTCCGCGCTGCCGAGAAGTTCGACTACCGCAAGGGCTTCAAGTTCTCGACGTACGCCACCTGGTGGATCCGTCAGGCCATCGCCCGCGCCCTCGCCGACAAGGCCCGGACGATCCGCATCCCGGTCCACGTCGTGGAGAAGCTCAACAAGATCGGCCGCGCCGAGCGCAAGCTCGTCACCGAGCTCGGTCGTGAGCCCACTCCGGACGAGATCGCCGAGGTCACCGGCATCGACCCCGAAGAGGTCGAGTCGATCAAGCGCTCCGCGCAGACCCCCGTTTCCCTCGAGAAGCCCGTCGGCGACGAGGAGGAGTCGGAGTTCGGCCAGTTCATCGCCGACGAGCGCGCCGAGAGCCCCTACGACCGTGCCGCCGAGATCCTCACCAAGGAAGCCCTCCGCGACGCCCTCGAGAACCTCTCCTACCGCGAGCGCCGCGTGCTCGAGCTGCGCTACGGCCTTGGCGGCGAGCAGCCGCGCACGCTCGACGAGGTCGGCAAGACCTTCAACGTCACGCGTGAGCGCATCCGCCAGATCGAGAACCAGAGCCTCAAGAAGCTCCAGTCGCTGGCTGAGGCGCAGAAGCTCCGCGACGTCGCCTAACCGGCACTCGCAGATCCACCGTTGAGCGGGCGTCCTCCGGGGCGCCCGTTCTCGTTCTACGGCGCTGTGGTTGCTCGGGTTCCGCGGGGCCGGGTGGGGCCTGCTTCGACTAGT
>JAGIBJ010000121.1 GCA_017744415.1 Solirubrobacteraceae bacterium | reverse complement strand
GGCTTGGTCGATCTCGGAACTGACGAGGACCTCGACTGTTCGCAGCGCCGTAGCAAGCCCACCCTCGGGGTTCGCGTGATCGTCGAACGAGGCGAGAATCTGCTGCCCGCTGTCAACGATCGTGATCGGATAGTTGATTCGGTTGAACGTCGCTTGCACAACTTGGGCAAGAGGACGATTGATCGGACCCCGGGCACCGGGGCCGCGATCGGCAGTCAGCAATAGCTCACCCTCGGACGACCGGCAGAGGGCGGCCAAGAGGTCCTCCTCCGGTCCGAGCGCGTCGTGGACGACTGGCATAATGAGGACGTCGGAAGCTGGCGTACGCTCGATCGCGTCCAGCACAGCGGTGAACAGTTCGATGGTGCGGCGACTCATCAAACCACTTCGCGACGTGCTTCAAATTCTTCAATGAGACGGTTGAAGATCCTTTCCGTTCTACTTCGGCGATCGTGAGCGAGTCCGAGCGCATTAAGTCGCGACCGCACATCGGAGTAGGCCCGTTCGGTCGATGTGAGAGCAGCCTCAAGCCGGTCGAGGGTGAGGTCTTGTCGGGCGGCGAGCCGACTAGCGAGAACGGTCACCAGTCCATCCTCGTCCGCCGCCCAGAAGTAGGCCACGAGATCGTCGTTCGCGCGATGGACGTGGGTGAACAGCTGACGACTGGCCTCGGTGACTCGCCAGTTGCTCCGCAACCGTTGCGCTTCCCGAGGCTTCATCGCAGCTCCGCCCAACCCTGTCGCGAATGCGTCGATCACCGGTGCCACGATCTCCGCGAGTTGCAGCTCTTGGGTGTCCTCCGCCGGCATTGGCAGGCCAGACTCGCGTGATACGCAGCCGTTCACCAGGAGAAAGAGCACAAATCCGTAGGTCCCCGGGCGTAGATCGCCGCCGCGGAGTTGGCCGGTGAGCCAGTCTCGCTGCCAAGTGCCGTACACCTCTGCCGCGCGCGCCGAAGCTCTCGCTACGGCTGCACGGGACAGGACCAACTCGTCGGCGAGTCGAAGCCTCTCGAGTTCATCCAGAAGAATTCGTCCTTCAGGGGTTACCAGCCCTCGGTGCTCGTCGATGCGCACGAAAGCGGCTCCCAGGGATTCGGGTGCGCGGGCGCGTATCGCCTTCAAGTCGGTCGCGACGTCACGGAGCCGTTTCGCGGACGCGTTTGTCTTGAAAAGCGGTTTGAGCCGCTCGAGGTCGCCCGCAAGGGTGGCCGGTGGGTGGCCGTGTTGAGTTACCCATGCCTCTCGAAGGAAGTCTTCGATGCGCCGAAGTTCCTCGCGATCAAATCCGCGTGGGAGACCGAACAACGTTGAATCTGATGCGGTCGTCACGTCGCCAGCGGTATCACGAAGTAGCGCTTTTCCTTGAGTTGCTCGACGCGTGCGGCGTAGCGCTCACGGAGCTCTCCGGTGGTTTGTTCAAGCTCGGTCTCGTAGTCGGCTTGAAGCGGCAGCACGACAAAGACCTGATCGACAATGTCGTGCACGGGGGCGCTCGCGAGGAAAGCCTCGAGGGCGGGGAGGCGATCCGCGGCTACGAACGCGCCGAACTCATCAAGAACGAGAACGCGGTTAGGTGCACCCATTCGGGGTAGCTCCAAGATTCGTGCCTGCGTGAAGGCGAACGCCTGCTCTCCCGTGGAGAACGTTGCAAACCCACGCGTGTCCGATGTTCCGTCTTCGTGCAGCAACTCCAACTGCCGACGCAGCAGATCAACCGAACTGACTCTTGCATCATCGAAGACGAGTTCTTGAATCGAGGGCTGATTTAGTGCGTCCTGCAGTTCTTGGTTGAGCGCGCGTCGAATCGCCTCAGTCAGGACCGGTGAGCGTCCGGATCGGCTGTCCATCGCTGTAGACGTGACCTCAACGAGCTGATCAATCAGGCTTTCGGCTTTCCTAAGCTTTTCGTCGGCGTGCTTCAGCACGCGAGCGAGATCGTCGATTCGCGCGGGCTCGGAGCCCGCGCTGGCCACGAGATCCGCAATCGCGGGCACCGTTCTAGCGATGTCGAACCTTGGCTCGGAAGTGAGGGTTGCGACAACCGCCTCGAGTTCGCCCGACTGAGCCGCGATGTTTCGGCGAAGTAGGTCCACCTTCGCGCTCGCGGAGTTCAGTTGGCGCGTGGCGTCGGCGACTTCTGAGCGGCTGGCGAGTTCGGCGTCGGGGAGATCCAACTCGCCCAGTCCGAGATCATCCAGCGCCCGTGCGAGGTCCGCTTGAGCGTCCTCGGCGGATCGGCCCCCTTCCAGGCTGACGCCCGCGTTCAGTTCCGCCTGCTCGAGAGCAAGGCGATTGGCTTCATCCTCGAGAGCTACAAGGTCGGCAGTGAGCTCCTTGATGCGTTCGTCCTCGCCTCCTGCGGCCTCGGCTTTCGCGGCGGCTGTTGCTGCCTCTTGCGTCGCCTCGTTCAGCAGTTGTTGCGCGCGGTCGAGGTCACCGATCTTCTGCTTAAGCTCGGTCGCGCGGAAGAGTTTGCGCCGTTCGATCTGAACCTGTCGCAGCAAAGTGGCAGGCGCGTCTGTCGACGGCATTTCGCGGAGCTGACCAGCACGCGCTTCGAGCCCGACTCGAACCTCCGAGACCGTCAGATCCTCGTCCGGCCGAACCAACAGGCTCTGGTCATCGAGCCCCGTTCCGGCATCTCCGCTGAGCACGGCGTCGAGTTGGTCAATCAGGCGGAGCGTCGAACCGTTTGCATCCAGAGCCTTCCGTTCAGCCTCGAGCTCTTTCACTCGAGCACGCGTTGCCCGTTCGAGCTCGGAAATCTCGTCCCAAGAGTCCGTCACGCCGAGAAGCCGGCGCAGCTCCGCGACCTCGCGCTCTCGGTTCCTCCGTCGTGTCAAACGCGAACGTTCGAGTTTGCGTGCCTCGGCTAGCGTCCGGTCTACGTCACCGTGACGCCGCTGTTGTGCGGCAGCCGCGTCAATGGCCGCTTCGAGCTTCGGTTGCTCGGCTGCAATCTCCCGAAGGCGACTAGCGATCTCCGTGCTTCTGGCCGCCCACATCTGGGCCTGGGAACCGGCTTGAGCAAGTCGATCGCGGGAGTCGAGTGCATCGAGCACAAGGGCACGTTTCAGTTCGATTGCGTCTAGTCGTGCCCTGAAGCCCCGTTCCGTCTCCTCAGCGTTGACGAGCGCTTTCCGATCGGCGCTGATCTTCGTAGCATCGACGCGACCTACGAGCTCGATTAGGGGATCGACGACATCCTGGATCTCGAGGATGCGCGAACGCACGACGGACCGGGCGGCTGCGGCCTGGCGTCGATAGAGGTCGAGTCGACCCCGAAGCGTCTGCTCCAGATCCTCGTTGCCGTTGAACCGGACGACGTCGAGCCGACTTGCCGCATCCGCGACAGAGACCGACTCACCGTTGATGCGCGCGTGCCCTAGCCAGTCGCCAAGCTCGGAGGGCGGATCGTCGTCCGCCGCTAGGCCGGGCCAGCTTTCTGGGGTGAACGTGAAATGCAGTACCTCACCGCCAGCCATCTGCGAAATCGAGATTTCGGTGTTGCCAAGACGGGCTTTGAGCGAATCCCATTGGGCGCGGGCATCGAACGGCTGGGTGCCGCCGATCAACTGCAGCAGGCGAACCGAGAGAGTCTTTCCGATCCCGTTGCGGCCCTCGATAAGCGCGACTCGATAGTCAGGGATCTCCGGAAGAAGCGAGACACCCCGGCTCGCGCGGGACTCAATCGTGATCTTCACTTCTCACCAAGACTTCGAGCGTTGCGCTCGCGGCAGCGCCGACGTCGTCGGACAGCAGCAAGCGCAGGAGCTCGACCGAACCAGTGAGCTCCTTGCGCGCATCACCTTGCTCAAGGACAAGAAGCCGCTCAAGTAGCTCGAGGACCGTCTGGTGAGCGCCGTCGTCCATTGGCCGTCACCGTACACGCTGGTTAGGTCGCGTGGCCCGACTATCGAGGGTTCCGGAAAACGATGAGTCTCTCGGAAAGCAAGAGTTGATGTCGGCTCCCATTTGTTCGCCAACGCTGCCCGCGGCTGCGCATGAGGCGATCCTCTATAGGCTCAAAGCCAATCTCGGAAGCGAGTTCTAGGATCATTCCGGGCGTGTCGACATATACCCCGTACGGTGCACTATCGCCGACGACCCACGCGGCTCGCCCGTCGCCGTCGAGCCGAGCCTCGAGGCAGGTGAGAGCCTCTGCGATCCCCGCGAAGTACTGCGAAATCAGGCGGTCGTACTCCTTGCCTCGCTTGCGCTTCTCGCGCTCGGATCGAAGCGCGAGCGAGAGCTTTTCGACGGAACCTTGGAACCGCGGCACCGCTTCAAGTTGTTCGAGAGCCGTAAACGCGGCATCGCGGCCAGTCTGTTGCGTAGTCGCGACGAGCATGTCGACCCGGATGTGCTGACAGAGTTCCGCCCATGTTGCGGCTTCACCCCAAAAATACGCCTCAAGGCGCGTGGCATCTGCGTAGTCAAAGTTGTTGAGGTACGGAGGAGACGTGACGCAGCCGGCGGCGGCGTTATCGGGCAGCGCAACTTTCCACGTGTCAGCCTTGGTGCAGTCCCCGGACACCACAGTTCCTCGCGCGCCGAACGCCCGCTGAATGAGATCTTCGACCATCATTGATGCTCGCGCGCGAACCCGCGCCCCCACGTCTGCATATGGGGCTTGCCGAGCGCGTCCGGGGCGTTGGTAGGGCCAGCCGACGCTGACGGACGCGACGTCGCGCAAGGTTGCGAGGAGCGCCCACTTCGCGTAGGGAGCCCACTCGCTCTCGCTCCGACGCTTGATCGCCTCGCGCCAAGCGAGAAGGTCGGCGAGGGTCGACGACTCAAAGCTTCTCGCGATGAGATCAGGGACTGCCGACCGCGGCACCGGTGCGGGCTCGACAGCCCCTTCAAGCTCGTCGATGAAGAGGAGCAAGTCTGGCGGTTCGGCCGGTTGTTTCAGCTTGATGGCTGCGAGCTCCGCGATCATCGGGTGTGCCTCGATGCCGACGTACTGAGTGCTTCGGTCCGCCTGCGTGAACGGAGTTGCGGTCCCGACACTGCCGCTGCCGGCAAAGCAGTCGACGACTAGTCCATCCTTCACCCGAGCGGCGTCGATCGCGGCGCGAAGAGTGGTTTCGCTGAAGCCCGCCGGATAGCGAAACCAACGGTCGAACGGGCGATGCCTGCTAACCCCGTTTGGTGAGCCAATCACGTTCGAGACATTACAGGCCACCGCGGTGGAGACTCGGTCACCGCGGTGACGATTCTGAAACGCCTCCCAGGATCGGGCACACTGGTCGGCGATGCCGCCCGTCGCCAGAGTCCTGCCGCTCGTCACGGCGCGCGGGCTTCCGGGCGAGCTCGACTACCTGGAGGAGTCGGGCGCGGCCGGCGTGGGGACCGTGGTACGGATCCCGCTCGGCGGGCGTGCCGTCGACGGCATCGTCGTCGCGCGGGCGAACGAGACGGACGTGCCGGCCGAGAAGCTGAAGGCCGTCGAGGCCGTCGAGGAGCGCTCCACGACGAGCGAGCTCGTCGACCTCGCCCGTTGGCTCGCCGACGATGTCGCCAGCACCACGGCCCGCGCGCTGCAGCTCGTCGAGCCACCGGCGGGCAAGCCCAAGCAGCGCCTCTGGGCGCGCGTGGCGCTCGTCGTGCCCAAGTCGGCCGGCGAGTCGGACGGAAATGACGGCTCGGGGCGTGGGATGTCCAACGCAGAACCACCAACCAGGGGGGTCTCCGTTGGGGATCCCATGCCCGAAAGCCTGGATGCGCTACTACCGGAGGGCACGAAGCTCACGCCGGCTCAGCGGGAACTGCTCGAGGGGCTGCTGCGCGATGGCCCGCGGCCGGCCGGTGACGACCTCGCGCGGTTGCGCACGCTGGAGAAGCGTGGGCTCGTGGTGATCGAGCAGACCGATGAGCGGCGTCGTCCGTCGGCGCACGCGGTGGGCGCGAGCGCGGCGAAGGAGCCGCCGGCGACCGACGAGCAGCTGGCGGCGATCCGGCGGATCGACGAGGCGCGCGAGAGCGGGGGAGGGGCGCTGCTGCTCCACGGCGTCACCGGCTCGGGCAAGACCGAGGTGTACCTGCGGGCGACGCGCACGGCGCTCGAGGCCGGCCGCACCGTGCTCGTGCTGGTGCCGGAGATCGGCCTCACGCCGCAGATCGTGCACCGCTTCCAGCAGCGCTTCGGCGATGTCGTCGCGGTGATGCACAGCGGGCTCGCCAAGGGTGAACGGCGCGACGAGTGGTGGCGGGTGCGCAGCGGCGAGGCACGGATCGTGGTCGGCGCCCGCTCGGCGGTGTTCGCGCCGCTGGAAGGCCTCGGCCTCGTGATCGTCGACGAGGAGCACGACAGCTCCTACAAGCACGAGGGCGACCCGCGGTACGACGCGCGTCGCGTCGCGGCGTGGCGTGCCAAGCGCGCCGGCGCCGTGCTGGTGTGTGGTTCGGCGACCCCGCGGCCCGAGAGCTTCGCCGCGCTCGAGCTCGTACGGATGACGCAGCGGGTCGACGGTCGCGGGATGCCGCCCGTCGAGATCGTCGACATGAAGGGGTCGCCCGGCGCGCTGCACGCCCGCACGCGCGAGGCGCTCGTCGACTGCCACAAGGCGATCGTGCTGCTCAACCGGCGCGGGTGGAGCAACTTCCTCGAATGCCGCGACTGCGGTCATGCGTTCGGCTGCCCCAACTGCGATGTGACACTCGTGCTCCACCGCCGCCGGGGCACCCTCGACTGCCACCACTGCGGCCACACCGAGCACATCCCGCGCGAGTGCCCGGCCTGCGGCTCGGTGTCGATTGCCCGGCACGGCCTTGGTACCGAGCGCCTCGAGCAAGACCTCGCCGGGCTCGGCCTCGAGGTGCTGCGCGTCGACGCCGACGTCCGCGATCCCGGCGCCGTGCTCGCCCGGTTCGGCGAGCTCGACCGTGCCGTGCTGGTCGGCACCCAACTCGTCGCCAAGGGGCACGACTTCCCCGACGTCGACCTGGCCGTCGTGCTCGACGCCGACGCCACCCTGCGCTTCCCGGACCTACGCAGCGAGGAGCGCACGTTCGCGCTGATCACGCAGCTCGCCGGCCGGGCGGGGCGCGGGGGCACGGGCCACGGCAAGGTGCTCGTGCAGACCAACCAGCCCCAGCACCCGGTGATCCTTGCTGCGGCCCGTCACGATGCCGACGGTTTCCTCGCCGCCGAGCTGCAGCGCCGCCGCGAGCACGCCTACCCGCCCTATTCGACGATGGTGCGGCTCGTCGTCGCCCACCACGATCAGCGGGTCGCCCGGGAGCTGGCCCGCACCATGGCCCAGGTCGTGGCGAGCGAGGAGATCGGCGAGGTGCTCGGTCCCGCACCGCTCTTCAAGCTGCGCGGCCGCGAGCGGGAGCAGGTGCTGGTGAAGGCGCAATACCGCGGGCAGGCCGTGGCCGCCGTGCGCGAGGCCGTCGGCAGGGTGGAGCGCCAGGCCGCCCAGAAGCGCGCGCAGCTCACTGTCGATGTGGCGCCGCAGTGACGACACCGATCAGCGGCCGCTTCGGAACCGCAGGGGTAACTGAGGTAATCCGCGGGAAACTCGCCTTACCAAATGCGAGCCGATAGCGTCGCCTGCGCTCAGGAGAGCAGCGTGGTCGCCAGCCCAGCCGGGACGCCGGGCTACCGCGGCCACACCGAGGGGGTCTCGTCGGGGGACGACGGGCCAACCTTCACATCATGGGTAGGGGTCCCAAGCGCAGATGCCGACGTGGAACCGGCGCGCGAGGGACCCCTTACTCGTTCCTGCACGGGCCGACGGCGCCGGCCGAGGGCCGCAAAGCCCGAAGCTCCTGAACATGCGCCCCGCGGCTACGATGGCGGGGTGTCCGATGAGCAGCAGAGCGCCGAGGCGACTGAGGAAGAACCTCGCCACGAGCTGACCCCTGAGGAGCGCGCCCGCCGCGAGCGTGCCCTGGAGCAGATCACCCAGCTCGGTGATCCGGTGCTGCGCACGACGGCCGTGCCGATCAACGAGTTCGGTGGCGACCTCGTCGCGCTCGGCGCCCACATGGTCGCCCTCATGGACGATGCGATCGGCGTCGGCCTCGCTGCACCGCAGATCGGTCGCCCGATCCGCCTGTTCGTGTTCCGTGAGGACGGCGACGGTCCCGCACGCGCCGTGGCCAACCCGGTCGTCGAGCCGATCACCGACGAGCTCGATGTGCTCGAGGAGGGTTGCCTGTCGATCGTCGGCGTGCACGTGCCCGTCGAGCGCCCCGTCGCGGTGCGCCTGCGCGGCAAGAACCTCGACGGCACCGACATCGACGAAGAGGTCCACGGGTTCACGGCCCGCGTGATCCAGCACGAGAACGACCACCTCGACGGCGTGCTGATCCTCGAGCGCACCACGCCCGAGGCGCGCCGCGCGGCGCTGAAGGAGCTCCACGCCCAGCGCGCCGCGGCCGAGCCTGCCGGCGAGCCCAGCGCGTGAGGACCGTCTACCTCGGGACCTCCGACTTCGCGGTCACGATCCTGGACCGCCTCGCCGACAGCCCACACCGCCCGACGCTCGTCGTCACGCGTCCGGACCGGCCCGCCGGCCGCGGCCGCAAGCTCCAGTCGCCGCCAGTGGCCGATGCCGCCCGCGCGCTCGGCATCCCCGTCGCCCAGCCCGACCGCCTCGCCGACGACGAGCCCACGCAGCACGTCCTCGCCGAGGAGCCCGACGCGCTGATCGTCTGCGCCTACGGCGCGATCGTCCGCGAGCCGCTGCTCTCGGCACGCACGATCTACAACGTCCACCCGTCGCTGCTGCCGCGCTGGCGGGGCGCCGCGCCGATCGAGCGCGCCATCGCCGCGGGCGACACCGAGACCGGTGTGAGCATCATGGCGCTGGAGGAGGGGCTCGACTCGGGCCCGGTCGCGATCCAGCAGGCCGAGCCGATCCACCCCGACGACACCTACGGCACGCTCGCGCCGCGGCTCGCCGACCTCGGTGCCGAGCTCCTCATCCGCGCCCTCGACGAGCAACCCCCGTTCATCGCCCAGCCGGAGGACGGCATCACCTACGCCGAGAAGATCACCGCCGACGACCGCACGCTCGATCCCTCCGCGCCGGCCGCGGCGTCGGCGCTGATGGTGCGCGCGCTCAGCCCGCACATCGGCACCCGCATCGCGCTGGACGACGGCTCGATGCTCGGCGTGCACGAAGCGCGCGTCATCGAGGGCGTCGCCGACGACGACCAGCTTCACGTCGCCGATGGCGTGGCGCGCCTGGGCGCCCTTGAGCTGCTGCGGGTGCAGCCGCCGGGCGGCAAGCCGATGGCGGCCGCCGACTGGCTCCGCGGTCGACAGGGCGCGAGCCGATGAGCCGCACCAGCCCCGCCGGCGCGCGCGACGTGGCCGCGCGCACCCTCATGCGTGCGCGCCGCGACGACGCCTATGTCGATCGCGCGCTGCGCTCCGCCGCCGCCGGCCTGAGCTCCCGCGACCACGGCCTCGCCCGCGCGCTCACGTACGCCGCCGTGCAGCGTCGCGACACGCTGGCGTTCTGGATCGAGGCGCTCACCGGCCGGTCGGTGTTCGACCTCGACGACGAGGTGCTGATCCCGCTCGAGATCGGCCTCGTGCAGCTCGCGTTCATGGACCGGGTGCCGCCGCATGCTGCGGTGAGCGAATCGGTCGACCTCGCGAAGCGTCTCTCGAACCGCGGCGGCGACCGCATGGTGAACGCCGTGCTCCGGCGCGCCGCCGACGACGGCCTCCCGGCGCTCCCCGGCGACGACACGCCCGCCGATGCTGCGATCACCCATTCCGTGCCACGCTGGCTCGCCGAGCAGTGGTACGCCGAGTACGGCCCCGACGAAGCGCGCGCCCTGCTGCGACGCATCAACGAGCCGGCCGAGCGCGCGATCCGCGTCAACACGCTGAAGACGACGATCGACGACGTCGAGCAGCAGATCGGCGTGCAGAGCCATCGCGACGACGAGCTCGCCGATGCGCTCGTGCTCGCCGACGCCGTCGACCTCGAGCAGACCGACCTGTGGGCCAGCGGCGCGATCGTCGCCCAGGCCCGCGGCGCACAGCTCGCCGCTCACCTCCTCGCGCCTCAGGGCGGCGAGCGGGTGCTCGATCTCTGCGCGGCGCCTGGTGGCAAGACGAGCCACCTTGCCGCGGTCATGGGCGATGCCGGTGCGGGGCTGACCGCGGTCGAGGCCCACCGTGGCCGAGCGGCCGCGCTGCGCAAGACGCTCGACCGCCTTGGCGCCGACGCCGTGCGGGTGGTCACCGGCGACGCGCTCGAGCCGCCGGTGGCACTGCGCGGCAAGGTCGACGCGATCCTGCTCGACCCGCCGTGCGCGGCCCTCGGCACGCTCCAGCGCCAGCCCGACGTGCGCTGGCGCGCGACGCCCGAGAGCATCGCCGACGTCGCGCGTCAGCAGCGTGAGCTGCTCGAGGCTGCGGCCGAGCTCCTCGCTCCCGGTGGCCGCCTGCTCTACAGCGTCTGCTCGCTCGGCGCGGCCGAATCCGACGATGTGCTCGCGGCGGCCGGCGTCGTCCCCGAGTGGCGCCGCACCGTGTTTCCGCACCGCGACCTCACCGACGGCTTCGAGTACGCGCTGGTGCGGCGATGAGCGTGCGCCCGGCCGCCGTGCTCTTCGACTGCGACGGCGTGCTCATCGACTCCGAGGTCACCAGCAGCCACGTGCTGGCGGCGATGCTCACCGAGGGCGGCGTCCCGACCGACGGCGACGAGCTGCGCTCGCGCATGAAGGGCGCGTCGCTCGACTGGATCCGCGAGGAGTCGATGCGGACGCTCGGTGGTTCGGTGGCCGACCCCGATGCCTGGATGGCCGAGTTCATCGCCCGGCGGCTCGTGATCTACCGCCAGGGCGTGCCGCAGATCCCCGGTGCGGCCGAGGCCGTCGCGGCGGTACGCTCCGCCGGCATCCCGATCGCGGTCGTCTCGCAGGGGGCACGCTCGAAGATGGCGGTCACGCTCCCGGCGAGCGGCATGGACGCGATCCTCGGCGATGTGCCGGTGTTCTCCGGCGACGACGTGGTGCGCGGAAAGCCGCACCCCGATCTCTACCTCCTGGCCGCGGAGCGGCTCGGGGTGGAGCCCGCGACCTGCGTCGTCGTCGAGGACTCGGTGCCCGGGGTCACGGGCGCGCTCGCCGCCGGGATGCGCGTGCTCGGCTTCGCCGCCGACGCGGATCCCGCGCGTTTCGAGGCCGTCGGTGCGGAGGTCGTCCACGACCTCCACCAGGTGCCGGCGTTGCTCGGCCTCGTCTGAGTCGCGCAGGAGCACAGCGCCGCGGTGCCTTCACGCCGCGCGGTCGAAGGCGTGTGGCAAGGGCCGGTGCGCGGTCCGACGGTCTGGTTCGTCAGACTGATCCCAGATGTCGACGGGAAGCGTGTGTCCGACCTGCCGTGAGGGGCACCTGGGTCCGACCAACCTCCCGGGTCGCTACCGCTGCGACCGGTGTTTGCGCCGGTTCGAGCTCGTCTCGGTATGCCCGAGCTGTGGCGAGCACGCCACGATCGCGACGTCGATCGCCGGCCGCGCGCCCGTTTGCGGGCACTGCGGCACCTCGCTGCTGCGAACGATGTAGCCGCCCCGCGGAAACGTCCACCCGGAACGTTCCGGGTCGCGTGTCGCGTCCGTCGGGCTGGCCCGCGATCCGACGTCTCGGAGCGCTAGGCTGCGCCACCGGATGACCAGCACGAGCGCAACCCCGATCGAGATCCTGCCCTCGATCCTTTCCGCCGACTTCACGAGGCTCGGGAGCGCCATCGAGGAGGTCGTCGCCGCCGGTGCGCGCGTGATCCACTGCGACGTGATGGACGGCCAGTTCGTCCCGCCGATCACGTTCGGTGCGCAGATGGTGGCCAACCTCCGCGACCGCTTCGGCGACACGGTCGACCTCGACGTGCATCTCATGATCGACGCCCCCGAGCGGCAGGTGAGCGACTTCGTCAAGGCGGGAGCCAGCGGGTTCACGTTCCACGCCGAGGCCACGCCGCACGCCCACCGCATCCTGCAGCAGCTCAAGGAGGCCGGCGTGCGCGGCGGCCTCGCCGTCTGCCCCGGCACGCCGATCGGCGCGATCGAGGAGTGCGTGGACGATCTCGGCCTCGCGCTCTGCATGACGGTCAACCCGGGGTGGGGCGGCCAGAAGCTGATCCCGCACACCATCGCCAAGACGGGCCGCATCGCCGCCGCGGTGAAGGCCGGCACGATCGTGCAGGTCGACGGCGGCGTCGACGTGCACACCGCCCCGCTCGTGGCCGCCCAGGGCGCCCACTGGCTCGTCGCGGGCTCGGCCGTGTTCGGCGCGGCGGATCCGGGCGCCGCCTTCCAGGCGATCGAGCAGGCTGCGCGCGACGCGGCACCGGTGGCGTAGCCCGATCGGGCGCCCATGCTCGTCGCACTCGTCAAGACGTACCTCGCGCCGTACCGTCGGGCGATCTGGCTGCTCGTCCTGCTGCAGCTGATCCAGACGGGCGCGACGCTCTACCTGCCGACGCTCAACGCCGACATCATCGACCACGGCGTGATCGCCGGCGACACCGACTACATCCTGCGCACTGGCCTCTTGATGCTCGCCATCACCCTCGTGCAGATCGTCTGCGCCGGCGGGGCCGTCTACTTCGGCGCACGCACCGCGATGGTGCTCGGCCGCGACGTGCGCAGCGCGATCTTCTCGAAGGTGCAGTCGCTCTCCACGCGCGAGGTGATGGCGATCGGCGCGCCCTCGCTGATCACGCGCACCACGAACGACGTCCAGCAGGTGCAGCAGCTCACGCTCATGACGTTCACGCTCGTGGTCGCCGCGCCGATCACGCTCGTCGGCAGCATCGCGCTCGCGTTCCATCAGGACCACGTGCTCTCGCTGCTGCTCGTGTGCGTCGCGCCGGTGCTCGTCCTCTTCATCACGCAGCTCGTGCGCCGGATGCGGCCGCTGTTCCGTCAGATGCAGGAGCGCCTGGATGCCGTGAACCGCACACTGCGCGAGCAGATCGCCGGCATCCGCGTGATCCGCGCCTTCGTACGCGACGATCACGAGCTCGGCCGGTTCGCCGGCGCGAACTCCGACGTGCGCGACACGTCGATCGACGTCGGCAAACTGATGGCGCTGATGTTCCCGAGCGTGATGCTCGTCGTGAACATCGCGAGCGTGCTCGTGATCTGGATCGGCGGGCACCGGATCGACGGCGACGACATGCAGATCGGCGCGCTCACGGCCTTCCTCGCGTACCTCATGCAGATCCTGATGGCCGTGATGATGGCGACGTTCATGTTCGTCATGTATCCGCGCGCCGAGGTGTGCGCGGAGCGGATCCAGGAGGTGCTCGGCACCGAGAGCAGCGTGCCGCCGCCGCCCGACGGCATCACCGAGCTGCCCGGCGTCGGCGACCTCGAGCTGCGCGGTGCAGCCTTCCGCTACCCGGGCGCCGACCTTCCGGTGCTGAGCGGCATCGACATCACCGCGCGGGCGGGGGAGACGACCGCGATCATCGGCTCGACCGGCAGCGGCAAGTCGACCCTCGTGCATCTCGTGCCGCGGCTGTTCGACGCGACCGAGGGCGCGGTGCTCGTGGATGGCATCGACGTGCGCGAGATCGAGCCGGCGACGCTTGCGCGCGCCGTGAGCCTCGTGCCGCAGCGGCCTTATCTGTTCTCGGGCACGGTCGCCAGCAACCTGCGGTACGGCCGGCCCGAGGCGACCGACGAGGAGCTCTGGCACGCGCTCGAGGTCGCGCAGGCGGCGAGCTTCGTGCGCGAGCTCGAGGGCGGGCTCGACGCGCCGATCGCGCAGGGCGGCACGAACGTGAGTGGCGGCCAGCGCCAG
>JAGIBJ010000120.1 GCA_017744415.1 Solirubrobacteraceae bacterium | reverse complement strand
GCCTGACGGCTCTCCCTATTTTTTTGTCTGTGCGGCTGGCGACATTATTGGCTGTCAGCTCGGCGGCCGGAAGATCGTGGTCTCGATCACGCCGCCGCGGGTGCAGCCGATGCCCTTGGCGTAGGCGAGGGCGAGGGCCTTGGCGTTGCCGGTGGCGTCCTGGTGGATCGCGATGAGGCCGGGGACGCCGGAGCCCTCTTCGTACTGGCGGCGGACGAGGTGGCCGGGGCCCTTGGGGGCGGCGAGGCCGACGTCGACGAAGCTGGGCGGCTGGACCTCGTTGTAGAGGACGGAGAAGCCGTGGCCGAAGAGGAGGAGGTTGCCCTCGGCGAGGCCGTCGACGACGTCGGCCTCGTAGATGTCCTTGTGGCGCTCGTCGGGGACGAGCAGCATCACGATGTCGCCGCGGCTGGCGGCCTCGGACGGGGAGACGACCTCGAGGCCGTGGGACTCGGCCTGGGCGACGGACTTGCTGCCCTCGCGGAGGCCGACGATGACGTTGACGCCGCTGTCCTTCAGGTTGCGCGCATGCGCGTGGCCCTGGGAGCCGTACCCGATGATGGCGACGGTCTTGCCGTCGAGAAGCGAGAGATCCGCGTCGTCGTCGTAGAACATTCGGGCGAGTCTACGGGGCGCGGCGTCCTGGCGGCTTCACGCCTGGGGCGGCGCGATGGCGCTCGAGCAGGCGGGGCGTTGCGGCGACGTTCGCGGGGTGCACGGACGGGCCGTGTTCCGAAGGATCGGGGCCGGGTCGTCCTAGGCTCGGGGGTATGGCCTTGCTGCGCGACCCCGACGTGCTCATCCCCGAGATCCATCCGCTGTTGCAGGATCGCTGGAGCCCGCGGGCGTTCGACGAGTCGCACGTGCTGGATGCGGTGACGCTGGCGACGCTCCTCGAGGCGGCGCGGTGGAGCCCGTCGGCGGGCAACTCGCAGCCGTGGGGGTTCATCGTGGGTCTGCGCGGTGATGCGACGTTCGAGGCGTTCCGCACCACGCATTCGCGCGGCAACACAGCGTGGACGCACCGGGCGAGCGCGCTGCTCGTCACGCTCCGCCAGCTGGAGAGCGGCCCGGACCACGAGATCCCGTTCAACGGCTACACGGCGTACGACCTCGGCCAGGCGGCCGCGCACCTCTCGATCCAGGCGCAGGCGCTGGGCCTGCATGCCCACCAGTTCGCGGGCTTCGACCACGACGCCGCGAAGGAGCTCTTCGAGGTGCCCGACCACTGGGCGGTGACGACCGGCATCGCGATCGGCCGGCTCGCCGATCCGTCGGTGCTCGACGAGAGCACGCGCGAGAAGGAGCTGCGGCCGCGCACGCGCCGCCCGGCGAGCGACTTCAGCTTCGCGGGCAAGTGGGGCGAGCCGCTCGAGCTCCAGCCATAGCCGGACCGGCGCGCGTCAGCTCGCCGGCATGGCAACCCAGCCGAACTCTTCTTTGAAGTCGGCGAAGCAGGCTTCACAGAGCCAGTGATACCCAGCGCCAGCCGGGTGCTCGGCGGTCGTGGTGTACCCGCGGGCCAGCACCGCACCGTCGCTCTCCGTCAGCTCGCGGTGCGCTTCGGAGAATCCCGGCTCGGCGAGCTTCGCCCAACACATCACGCAGTGGTCGTGTTCCCAATTTGGGCGCCACGCGCGGTACAGCTTGAGCTGCCACGAAGTGCCCGGCGGGAACACGGTTTCCTGACCCGCGCGGCGCCAGTCGTCGTCGGCAACGCTCACGATCGCAACCTGTCTGCGCAGAAGGCGCTGCCGTCAGACGTTCGGCCCGCCACTTGACGCGGTGTGCCTAGGCGACGCTGAGCGTGAGCGGCTCGGTCGTCGCGGTCACCGCGATCTCCGACTGAGTCGTGTTCAGCCCTGCGCGCCGCACGTCCGCTTCCGCGAGCACAAACTCGCGCAACGCATCGACGAGCAGCTCTTTCGCTTCCTCGCGCGACGGCGCCACCGTGATCACACCCGGGAGCTCGAGAATATGCGCCTGGACCCAGCCGTCATCGACCGGTTCAAACACCGCAGTCAAAGAAAGCAAGGTCGGGGATTCGGACATGGCCATGAAGACAATCGACGCTCCTGTGACGTCACTTTACCCCGCGCCAGACGAATGCGACAGCGGTCCAGCCCGACAATTGACCAATGCCCTTGCTCCCTGGACTTCGGTGTTGAGCTTCAACTGAATGGCATTCGACTGTCCTTCGAATAGCAGATTCTCAAACGGCAACCAACGGGCGACCTCACCGTGAATCAAAAGCGATCGGCGCTGCTAACTTGCTCTGCGTGAACGATGTCGATCGTGCCACGCCGCTGGAAACAATTGCGGCGCTTCTTAGCGGCGCCACTCGGGACGCCGTGCCCATCGAGAACGCTTTCGTGCGCGCGACCGACCCCGGGCGGCCAGCACCGCTGTCACGCTTCGTCTCCCACCGCCGGGAGCGCGCGCTGCGTCAATACTTGCTCGCGCATGCTGTGATCAGTTCGCCCGGCGAGTACGGGCCAGAGTGGTCCAGCGCGCGCGACTCTCGGGTCTGGGCGCGAGCGCTTCATCTCGACGAGCGCATCCCGAGCAACCGGACAAGCGTGTCGAAGGGATGGGCGTGGCTCGAGTCTCAACACTTGATCGCGCGTCCGAAGACGAGCCGGCTCGCAACCGTGCAGCTCCTTAAGGACGACGGCTCGGGCGCACCGTACGAGCGCCCCACTTCGAACAACTTCCAGCTCCCGCATCGGTTCTGGCTCGAAGGATGGGATCGCGAGCTTCCTCTTGCCGCGACTGCGGCGCTGCTCATTGCACTATCGCTCCCGAGGCCGTTTCCCTTTCGCGTCGAGGAACAAGCACCGCGGTACGGAGTATCGGCCTCGTTCCTTGCCGCTGGCCTTCGCCAGCTTGAACAGAAGGACGTCCTCACCCACACTGAAGAGACCGTGAAGGCTCCGCTTTCACCAGCGGGTATCGCGGTCGTGCGGCGCTATCGCCTCGCCGATGATTGGAAGGTCAGCGATCGGCCGAGGGTGCGCGATGAAGCTGCGTGACCTCGAGCGCCACCTCGAACGGTCGGGATGCGAGCGCATTCGTCACGGTTCCAAGCACGACGTCTGGCAAGGTCCGTCGGGCAGGTCGACGGTGCCGCGGCACCGCGAGATCCCCACCGGCACTGCCCGAAAGATCTGCGAGCAGCTAGGCGCTCCAGAACCTCGGCAACGCTAGACGTCGGCGCGGGCCACGTGCGTGCGACCCGGCAGGGTGACGGTGCCGTCGTCGGCCGTGAACGGCTTGATCTCGGCCTCGAGCTCCTCGGTGAGCTCGTCGCGCTCCTCCGGGGAGAGGTCGGCGATGGCGGCCGTGAGATCGGCGGAGAGATCGAGGCGGGCATCCCACCAGTCGTCGAAGCTCGCGTACTCGAAGGTGAGATCGACCTGTTCGACGACGACGTCAAAGAAGCCGGCGTCGCCGAGGTTGTCGACGATCACGGCCGGGTCGCGCCAGGCGAACATCTGCGGCCCCTCACGCTCGGGATCGCCGACGAGGCCGCGGTCGCGCAGCGCCGGGAGGGTCGCGCCGGTCCACGGGTTGTCGGTGTGCGCCGTCCAAGCGGCGAGCGCCACGCGGCCGCCCGGTGCGAGCACGCGGCGCGTTTCCTGGAGCGCGGCGAGCGGATCGAGCAGCAGGAAGTAGCCCCAGCGGCAGAGCACCGCGTCGATGCAGGCGGTGTCGAACTTGAGCCCCTCCATGAAGAGCTCCTTCACCTCGACGTTGTCGCGGCCGCGAGTGCGCTCGCGCAGGCGGTCGAGCATCTTCGGAGCGGCGTCGCTGAGGACGACCGAGCCGGTCTCCCCCACCTTCGCGGCGGCGACGAGGCCGGTGTCGCCGAGACCGCTCGCGAGTTCGAGCACGCGCTCGCCGGGCTGCAGCTCGGCGAGGTCGACGAGCCGCGCGGCGACCGGAGCCGCGGCGCTGTCGAAGGCGAGCTGCTGGCGGGCCCAGCCTTCCGCTGCGCGGTTCCAGCCCTTGATCAGGCGGGCCCGCTCGTCCTGCGGAGGCATGGCGGCTAGGCCGCGGCGCGCAGGCCCAGGCGGTCGGTGACCTCCCGGACGGAAGCGGCGCGGTTCATGGAGTAGAGGTGCAGGCCCGGGACGCCTTCCTCGAGGAGCTCTGCGGAGAGCTGGACGGCGACGTCGATGCCGAGAGCGCGGGTGGCCTCAGGATCACCGTCGACCTGCGCGAGGCGTGCCTCGAGGTCGGCGGGGATGTGGGTGCCGTTCATCGCCGACATGCGGCGCGTGCCTGGAACGCTGACGAACGGCATCACGCCGGGGATCAGTGGGGTGTCGGAACCGAGCGCATCGAGCTCGTCGCGCATGCGCACGTAGTGCTCGGCCTCCCAGAAGAACTGCGTCATCCCGAAGTCGGCGAGCTCGAGCTTGGCGGCGAGCAGGCGACGTTCCTCCTCGCGCGACGTGGAGCGCGGGTGGGTCTCCGGGAAGGCTGCGACGCCGACGGCGAAGTCACCGATGCTGCGGATCAGCTCGATCAGCTCGGCGGCGTAGATGAAGTCGCCGGCATCAGAGCCGTCGGACGGCGGATCACCGGCGAGGGCGAGGATGTTCTCGACGCCCGCATCTCGGTAGCTCGTGATGAGCGCCGTGAGCTCGTCGCGGGTGTGGCCGATGCACGTGAGGTGCGGCATCGTCGGGAACGGCCGCTCGGCGTTGAGGCGGTTGACGATCGCCTCGGTGGTGCCGCGGGTGCTGCCGAGCGCGCCGTAGGTCACCGACGTGAAATCGGGGTTCAGCTGGGCGAGATCGTCGTACGCCGCCGAGAAGGCTTCCATCGCCTCGGGCGTCTTCGGCGGGAAGTACTCGAAGGACAGCGTGGTGCCGCTGCGCAGGATGTCGTCGATCCGCATTGCAGGGCAGGGTACCGGGCCGGGCCGGGCCGGTGGTGGGTCGCCGTCGGCCTCGCGGTTCGGCGATCAGCGGAGATCGATGCGGCGCAGCTTCCCGGTCGGGGTGCGCGGGAGCCCGTCGACGACGCTGATCGCTTTCGGCACCGCGAACGGTGGAAGCACGGCGCGCAGGGCGTCGCGGAGGGCGGGCTCGTCGAGCTCGGCGCCGGGGCTGAGGACGACCCGCGCCTCGATGCGTTCCCCCCAATCGGGGTCCGGGACCCCGAGCACGGCGGCATCGGTAATGCCGGGCTGGGCGAGCAGGTGCGCTTCGACTTCCGTCGGCGCGACGTTCTCGCCGCCGGTGATGATCGTCTCCGCCAGGCGACCGATCACCCGGAGCGTGCCGTCGGGGGCGCGGGCGCCGCGGTCGCCGGTGGCGAGCCAGCCGTGCGCGTCGGCGACACCCAGCGCCAGGGTCGGGCCGCGGACGAGGATCTCCTCGGCGCGCGCGGGGTCTTCGGTGCCTGGCTCGTCGGCGCGCGTGAGTTCGCCGCGGCGCGCCACCTCAGTGCAGAACAGCGGCGCGCCGGCGGTGAACACCTGCGAGCAGGCCTCCGTCATGCCGTACGTGCCGGCAACGGGCACGCCGGCGGCGTCGGCGCGCGCCAGCAGCTCGGGCGTGATCGGGGCGCCGCCGAGGAGGACGAGGCGCAGGTTGGGCGGGTGGTCGAGGCCCGCGTCGAGCATGCGGCCGAGCATCGTCGGCACCACGGAGGTGATCGTCCCCTCGCCAGCCATCAGGAGCGCGACCTGCTCGTCGACGTCGAACCGCGGCCGCACGACGGCGGTGGTCGCCCCGATCGCCGAGCGGGCGAACACGGTGAGTCCGCCGACGTGCGCGACGGGCATCGCCGAGAGCCAGCGCTCGTGCGGCGGTTGACCGAGGGCCGCGGCCGAGCCGATCGCGTTCCAGAGCAGTGCGCCGCGCGAGAGCAGGATCGGCGTGCCCGGACCGGTGCTGCCGGAGGTGTAGAGCAGGACGGCGGGCGTGTCGCGGTCGGCGCCGGTGCCAGCGAGCAGGCGGACCCGAGCCGCGGGTGGATCGTGCGTCGAACGCTCGATCACGTCGTCGAGCGCGCCTCGATCGAGGATTCCGTCGCAGGCGGCGATCCGAGCCTCGCGCTGCTCGTCAGGGAGTCGGCCGTCGATCGGCACGGCGACCGCGCCGGCCCGCAGGCAACCGTGGAGTGCGGCGGCGAACGCGACCCCGGCCGTGAGGGGCAACGCGATGCGGGCTCCGGGTGCGTGCTCGGCGGCGAGCAGATCGGCGACGCTCCACGAGGCGCGATCGAGCTCGGCGTTGGTGACGGCGCCGCCGAGCGAGTCGACGGCCATCCGCTCCGGATGCAGCCGCGCCGCGCGCTCGATCCACGACTCCGTGCCGGTCACCGCGCACAGCCTAGATGGCGCGTCACCCTTCCGGACCGACCCGGCAGGCGCCCGGCGCGCCCGCTGGATAGCCTGCGCCCATGGCCGTCACGTGGACCCCCGCCGCCGAGTTCGACGACATCCGGTACGAGCTGAGCGGCGACGGCATCGCGAAGATCACGATCGACCGTCCCGAGGTGCGCAACGCGTTTCGCCCGCAGACGATCATCGAGCTCAGCCGGGCGTTCGAGCTGGCCCGCGAAGACACGAGCGTCGGCGTGATCATCCTCACCGGCGAGGGCCCACTCGCCTTCTGCTCGGGCGGCGACCAGAACGTGCGCGGCGACGCGGGCTACCTGCAGGACCCCGACAACCCGGAGCGCACCCCGGGCGGCGCGTCCGTCGGCCGCTTCCACGTGACCGACCTCCACGTGCAGATCCGCCGTTTGCCGAAGCCCGTCGTCGCGTCGGTCGCGGGCTTCGCGATCGGCGGCGGCCACGTGCTGCATATCCTCTGCGACCTCACGATCGCCGCCGACAACGCCCGTTTCGGCCAGACCGGCCCGGAGGTCGGCAGCTTCGACGGCGGCTTCGGCGCCTCGCTCCTTGCCCGCCAGATCGGGCAGAAGCGCGCGAAGGAGGTGTGGTTCCTGTGCCGCCAGTACGACGCGAAGACCGCCCTCGACTGGGGGCTCGTGAACCAGGTGGTGCCCGTCGAGCAGCTCGAGGACGAGACCGTCGCCTGGTGCCGCCGGATGCTCGAGCTCAGCCCGTTCGCGCTGCGCTTGCTGAAGGCGAGCTTCCACGCCGAGGAGGACGGCCTCGCCGGCATCCAGCAGCTCGCGCACGACACGAACCTCCTCTTCTACGGGAGCGAGGAGGCGCGCGAGGGCCGCGAGGCCTACAAGAACAAGCGCCGCCCCGATTTCTCCCGCTTCCCGCACCGCGCTTAGCCCTCCGAACTTCCGAGCCCGCCCTCCGATGCCGCCAGCCCTTCGCACTTGGATCCTCGCCGCGCGCCTGCGCACGCTGCCTGCCGCCGCCGCACCGGTGCTGGTCGGCACGTCGGTCGCGATCGCCGATGACGTGTTCGACGTCTGGCGGTTCCTCTGCGCACTGTTCGGCGCGCTGTTCATCCAGATCGGGACGAACCTCGCCAACGACTACTCCGACGCGCGCCGCGGTGCCGACACCGAAGATCGCCTCGGCCCGGTGCGCGTGACGGCCGGCGGCCTCATCCCGCCGCGGCACGTGCTCTACGGCATCTGGGTGAGCTTCGGCATCGCCGTGCTCTTCGGCAGCTACCTGATCGCGGTCGCGGGCTGGGAGCTGCTCGTGATCGGCGTCGCCTCGATCATCGCCGGCGTGCTCTACACCGGGGGACCGCGCCCCTACGGATACGCGGGCCTCGGCGAGGTGTTCGTGTTCCTGTTCTTCGGCGTCGTCGCGGTGGCCGGCTCGGCGTTCGCGCAGCTCGAGGAGTGGCCGCTCGTGGCGATCCTCGCGTCGATCCCCGTCGGAGCGCTGGCGTCGGCGGTGCTAGTGGTCAACAACGTCCGCGACCGCGAGACCGATGCGCGCGTGGGCAAGCGCACGCTGGCCGTACGGCTCGGCCCCGAGCGCGGCCGCGACCTCTACTCGGCGATGCTCGTCGTCGCCTACCTCGCGCTGATTGCCATTGCCGTCGCCCACGGCACCGCCTGGCCGCTGATCGCCCTCGCCTCCGTGCCGCTCGCGCTGCGCTGGAACGCGACCGTGCGCAACCACCACGACGGTCCGACGCTCAACGGCGCCCTCGCCGGCACCGCCCAGCTCGAACTGATCTTCTGCGTGCTGCTCTCCGCCGGCATCCTCATCTAGGCCGCGTGGCGCTGCGGCTGGAGGTCGACGAGCGGCTGGTGCGTCTGCGCACGCCGCTGCCGACGGCGTGGGGCACGCTCGAGGCCCGCACGCTCTTCCTCGTCACGCTCACCGGCAGCGATGGCGTGACCGGACGAGGTGAGGCGGCGCCGCTGCAGGCGTACGACGGCGTGAGCGACGACCTGTGCCGCGCAGCCCTCGGCCTGCTCGGCGAGGCGCTGGCGGAGCTCGACGACGATGCGCCCGGGCACGTCGTGATGGACACGCTCGCGCGCACCACCGACTGCGGCCCCGCGCTCGCGGCCGTCGACATGGCCCTCTGGGATCGCGGCGGCCGCCGGCTCGGGCGACCCGTTGCCGGGATGCTCGCGAGCGATCCGCTCGAGGCCGTGGCGGTGCACCGCACGATCGGCGGGGTGAGCCCGGAGCAGGCCGAGGCCGAGGCGCGCGAAGCGGCCACCGACGGCTTCACGGCGTTCAAGGTGAAGGTGGGGCTGCGCGACGGGATCGCGAGCGGTGGCCCGGCTCCCGCGGATCTCGCGGGCGATCTCTCGCGCGTCGCCGCCGTGCGCCGTGCCGCCGGGGCCGGCGCCCGCATCAAGGTGGATGCGAATGGGGCCTGGTCGGTCGAGGAGGCGACCGAGGCCATCGCGCGACTCACGGCGGCGCCGCTACGAGTCGCCGCCGTCGAGGAGCCGGTGAGCGGCGGCGAGGCCTGGGCGCAGCTGCGCGCGGCCCTCACCGCGGCAGGGATCGACGTTGAACTCTCGATGGACGAGACCGCCGATCGCGAGCCCGGCGCCGTGAACCGCGGCCCGGACGTGGTCGAAGTGAAGCTCGCCCGCACCGGCGGGATCGGCACGATGCTCGTGCGCGCCTCCCTCGCCCAGCTCTCCGGCACGCAGGTCGCGATCGCCTCCACCTTCGACGGCCCGATCGGCATCGCCGCCGCCGTCCACGCCGCCGCCGCGCTGCGCATCGAGCGCCCGCTGGGCCTCGCGACCCTCGACGCCCTCGACCTCACCGAGCACCCGGATCTCGCCGAGCTTGCCGAGCGCCTCACGCCGCACGACGGCGCCATCCCGGTACCGGCCGGGCCGGGCCTGCTCTAACGGCCGTCCACGGCCCGTCCGACACGTCATTCAGTCGCGGGGCTTCCAGGTCTCCTGCACCGTGTGGTCGGTGCGGCGCAGCTCGTCGGTGAAGCGCTTGGGCACGCGGGCGGCGCCGTCGTCGTCCTCCCAGAGCGTGATCACGAGCAGGTTGCCGTCGACGGGCTTGCAGACGTAGATCAGGCCCGGGATCTGACGGTCGCGCACGAGCGTCTCGCCACGCGGGCCCGTCTCGACGCGGCCGGCGTCATAGGCCTTCGAGGCGCGTGTCGCGATCTCGCTCTTCGCCTGCATCGTGCCGCGGATCCGCTGGCGATAGCGGTCGGCGGCGTGGTCGGTGACGTCGAAGAGCATCGGCGCGAGGCAGCCTAGCTGGGGGGCCGCCAGGCTCAGCGGGCGAGCAGGCGCTCGAGCGCGCGGGCCACGGCCTCGGGCGCCTCGAGCGGCAGCTGATGGCCGGCGCCAGGGACGATCGCGAGCTCGGCGTCCGGGAGGGCGGCCGCGAGCCGCTCGGCGATCGCGACGTACTTCGTGTCTCGCTCGCCGGCCATCACCAGCGTCGGCATGGTGAGCCCGCCGAGGCTGCCCCAGAGGTCGCCCATGCGGCCCGTGCCGGCGCCTCGCAGTGAGGCGGCGAGGTTCGCAGGTTCGTTGCGGAGGCGATCCTCCCGGGCGAACGCGGCGACCGCGGGATCCTGGTCGGCGAAGAGCGGTTGCGACGACCAGCCGTCGACCACCTCCTCGATCGTGAGCTCCTCGATGCGGGTCGCGAAGGACTCGTCGGAGGCGGCGCGTCGGGCGCGTTCGTCAACGTCCTCGATGCCGGCCGTCGTCGAGATCAGCGCGAGGTGCGTGACTCGGCCGGGCGACGCGACCGCCGCGAGGAGCGCCGCACGTCCGCCCATCGAGTAGCCGGCCAGCGCGAGCTCGCCACCCGCCGGCCGCTGCGCCATCGCGTCGGCGGCCATCGCCGGTAGGAGGATCGGGCGCACGTCGCCGGCCGCGCCATGGCCGCGCTGATCGGGGGCGATGAGGTCGCGCGGCGGATCGAGTTCGAGGTGCTCACAGACCGGGCTCCACGACTGGCCCGTCTGGGTGAAGCCGTGGAGGAGGACAAGCGGGGCGGGCACGCGCGAAGGCTAACTCAGCGAGGCGCCGGTGCCGGCCGCATCGACCGAGATCGGCCTCGTGCGGCGCGCCGCCTCGCGTATGGCCAGGTAGAGCGGGATCGCGAAACAGAGGCCGACGAGGAACGTCGCGGGGAGCGCCCACCACCAGTTGTCGACGCCGTGGCGGCGCGCATCCACCGCGGCCCAGGTGAGGAAACCGAGCGAGCAAATGACGAGGTCGACGATCAGCTGCGTGGAAGGCAGCGTGCCGACCCATGCCTCGAAGTAGTCGCCGATCGCAAGGCCGTGGCGTACGAAGTAGGTGACTACCACTGCGTTGGGCACCACGAACCCCACCACGGCGACCCAACGCAGCCAGCGTTCGAGGGTGGATGGCGGCAGCTGCTGCGTCACGCGGCCAGAGTAGTCTCGGTGAGCCCGGCTGTCGCGAGATTCGTTCCCGCGGCCGCACCAAGAGGGGCCGCCTGCCTGCCGTGACCAACGCCCCAGCTCACCTCCCGCTCCTGGCCGCACTCGTCGACGAGTTCGCGCGCAGCGGGGTGCAGCACGCCGTCCTCTGCCCCGGCTCGCGCAACGCGCCCATCCTGCTCGCGCTCGAGGCCGATCCGCGGATCATCTGTTGGAGCGCGGTCGACGAGCGCTCCGCCGGCTTCCTCGCGCTCGGCATCGCCAAGACGACGCGGCGCCCGGCCATCGTGACCGTCACGAGCGGCACGGCGATCAGCAACCTGCTCCCCGCCGCGACCGAGGCCCACGAGGCCGGAACGCCGCTGCTGCTTCTCACCGCCGACCGGCCGCCGGAACTGCGCGATGTGGGCGCGGGCCAGACGATCGACCAGCTGCGCGCGCTCGACGCCGTGACGCGCTGGGTGATCGAGGCCGACCTCTCGGAGGCGACGGAGGCGCGCGAGCGCTGGGTGCGGGCTACGGCCTGCCGGGCCGTCGCCGCGACGACCGGCCCGGGGCGGCCAGGCCCGGTGCAGATCAATCTTCCGCTCCGCGAGCCGCTCACGGCACCGGGCCCGCACGCCCCGCTCACCGAAGGCCGCGTCGGCGGCGCGCCGTGGCTCAGGCTCACGCCTGCTGCCGGCGCGCTCCCGTCGGCGATCACGCAGCTGGCCCACCGGATGCTGCTTGAGCCGCGCGGGGCGATCGTCGCCGGCCGCGCGGAGCGCAGCCCGGAGCTCAGCCGTCTCCTCCCGCGGCTCGCGATGGCACTCGGCTGGCCGCTGCTCGCCGATCCGATGAGCGGCGCCCGCCGCGGGCCCAACGCCATCGCCGGCTACGACCTCTGCCTCACCACCGACGGCAACGTCGATGCGAGCGCGTCGGCCGCCGCCGGTGATCCCTTCGCCGCCGCGCAGTTCCACGGCGGACAGCGGTCGCTGGATCCGAGCCCCGTGCCGGCGTTCATCCTGCGGGTCGGCGATCTGCCGGTGAGCAAGCCGCTGCGTGCGTGGCTGGCCGGAGCCGCGGCGAGCGCGCATCAGGTGATGGTCACGCCCGAGGCTGTGTGGGCCGATGAGCATTCGGCCGCCGGCGAGTGGCTGCGAGGCGATCCGCTCGAGATCGTCCGCGGGCTCCACGGGGCCGTAGCCGGAGCGATCGAGCACCGTGCTGCCGACGACGGCGGTTCGCCGTGGCTGGCGGCCTGGCAGGCGCTCGATGCGGCCACGCTCGGCTCGGAGCGCGCCGCCGCGGTGATCGCCTCGACGCCGGGGGTCGCAGACGCGCTCACCGAGCCGCTCGTCGCCCACACCCTCGCCACCACCCTCGGCGCCGACGCCACGCTGGTGGTCGGCGCGTCGCTGCCGATCCGCATGCTCGAGCGTTGGGCACCGGCCGTTGAAGCGCCGCCGGTCGTCCTCAGCAACCGCGGGGCCAACGGCATCGACGGCGTCACCTCCACCGCGTTCGGCGTGCTCGCCGCCCGGCAGGCTGCCGAGCCCGACAGCACGGCGCGGGTGGTCGCCTACCTCGGCGATCTCACGCTCCTCTACGACCAGGGCGGCCTCGCCCACGCCGCCTCCGGTCTGCCGCTCCAGCTCGTCGTCGTGAACAACGACGGCGGCCGCATCTTCGAGCGCCTCGCCGTCGCCCGCGATGCCCCGACTGATGTGCTCGAGGAGCGCATCCTCACGCCGCAGCGCCGCGATCTCGCGCACCTCGCGGCGTTCTACGACCTCGAGCTGCTGCGGCCCACGACCGTCGGTGAACTCCGCGCCGCACTCGCGCTCACGCCGGATCACCCGCGCCTCATCGAGGTGCGCGTGCCGCCGCTCGGCTGAGGATCAGTCGCCGGGGCGCAGCGCGCCGAGCACGGCGCTGAGCTTGAGCTCGGTCTCGGCGAGCTCACTGGCCGGGTCGGAGTCGGCGACGATCCCGACGCCGGCGTAGAGCCGCGCATGCGCGCCACGCACCATGCCGCTGCGCAGGCCGACGAAGAACTCACCGTCGCCGGCGCGGTCGATCCAGCCGATCGGCGCCGCGTACCAGCCGCGGTCCATGCCCTCGAGCTCCGGGATCGCGTGGAGCGCCGGGAGCGCCGGCTCGCCGCCCACGGCGGGCGTCGGGTGGAGCGCGTCGACGAGATCGAGCAGGCGGGCGCGACCGTCGAGCTGCGCGCGGATCGGCGTGGCGAGGTGGTGCACGTTCTTTACCGTTGCTACCTGGGGCTTGTCGGCAGCGGTGACCCAGAGGGCGTGCGGCTGGAGCGTGCGCCGGATGCGCTGCACGACGAGATCGTGCTCGCGGCGATCCTTGCCGGAATCCATGAGCTGCGCCGCGAGATGCTCGTCGACGCTCGGATCGTCGCTGCGGCGCGTGGACCCGGCGAGGGCGACGGTCTCGACGCGCTGGCCGTCTCGCCGCAGCAGCAGCTCGGGGCTGGCACCGATCATCGCGCCGTCGCCGCGGCCGATGCCGAACACGAAGCAGCCCGGGAATCGCTCGCCGAGCCGCTCGAGCACGTGTGGCACGTCCCACGGCTGGGAGCTGTGCACGTCGATCTCACGCGCGAGGACGATCTTCTCGAACTCGCCGTCCTCGATCCGGTGCACGGCGCGGGAGACGGCCTCGGTGAAGTGGCTGGCGGCGAGCACGGAACGCACTTGGGGAGCCTCGAGGAACGGGTCCGCCGGATCGGGTGACCGCGGCACGAGCAGGGCCGTGGAGAGCTGCGCGCGGGCGTGCAGTGCGGCGGCGTCGTCACCTGGGCGTACGAGGACGGTCGCGGTGATCGTCGCCTCCCCGCCGACGGCGGCGATGCTGACGGCCGGGATCGTGAGCTCGCCGTCGCCGTAGCCACGCCATGCGGCACCGCTGCCACCGTGCGGCTGGAACGCCATGCCGCCGATGAGCGTGAGGCCGCTGCCGGGCACGCCGCCTGGCGCGTCGGCGAGGGCCTTCGACGCGAGGTGCTGCCAGCGGTCGGCGATCTGCCCGAGCCGCGAGTGGCTGATCGGGTCGACCCGGAGCGTGGCGGCGGCGCCGAGGG
>JAGIBJ010000119.1 GCA_017744415.1 Solirubrobacteraceae bacterium | reverse complement strand
GTCGTGTCCACCGGGCGGAAGCCGGCCTCGGCCCAGAGCTTCTGACCCTCGGCGCGACCCGCTGGCAGACGTTCTGGCGGATCACGCTCCCGGCGATCCGCTGGGGCCTCACCTACGGCGTGATCCTCACCGTCGCCCGCTCGCTCGGGGAGTTCGGCGCGGTGATCATGGTGTCGTCGGGCATCGCGGGTGAGTCGCAGACGCTCACGCTGCTCGTCCACTCGCGCTACATCGACGACCACAACACCTTCGGCGCTTACGCCGCCGCAACGCTCCTGATGTTCCTGGCCGTCGCCGCGCTGCTGGTCATGACCGTCCTCGATCGCAGAAGGGCTCAGGCATGAGTGCCGCACCGACTCCCGCCGACGCGCCGACCCCGGCCGACATCGATCCCGATCTCGCCCGCACGGTGACGACCGCCGCCGGCGGCGAGCCGCAGACGATCGTGGTCGAGCAGCTCGACAAGCACTACGGCGACTACCATGCCCTGCGCTCGATCGATCTCGTGATCCCGGACGGCTCGCTCACCGCCCTGCTCGGCCCGTCGGGCTCAGGCAAGTCGACGCTGCTTCGAACGATCGCCGGGCTCGAGACGCCCGACGGTGGCGTCGTGCGGATCGGCGGGGAGGACGTGACGTACGTGCCACCGCAGCGCCGCGGCATCGGCTTCGTCTTCCAGCACTACGCGGCCTTCAAGCACATGACGGTGCGCGACAACGTGGGCTTCGGGCCGTCGATCCGCAACTACCCGAAGGACGAGATCAACCGGCGCGTCGACGAACTCCTCGAGATCGTCGGCCTTGCCGGCTACCAGGAGCGCTACCCGGCCCAGCTCTCCGGCGGTCAGCGCCAGCGCATGGCCCTCGCCCGCGCGCTCGCGGTGCAGCCGCGCGTGCTGCTCCTCGACGAACCCTTCGGCGCGCTCGACGCAAAGGTGCGCGCCGACCTGCGCCGCTGGCTGCGCGAGCTCCAGGCGACGACCGGCGTCACGACCGTGCTCGTCACGCACGACCAGGAAGAGGCGCTCGACGTCGCCGACCACATCGCGGTGATGAACGAGGGTCGCATCGAGCAATTCGGTGGCCCGATCGAGGTGTACGAGCAGCCGGTGAGCGAGTTCGTGATGAGCTTCCTCGGCGACACCGCGGTCGTCGGGGGCGAGCTCGTGCGCCCGCACGACCTCCAGCTCACCAAGGAACAGGTGCCGGGATCGATCGAGGTGATCGTCGATCGCGTGGTGCACCTCGGCTTCGAGGTGCGCGTCGAGGCACACGACCCGGAGGGCCGTCTGATCGGCGCCCAGCTCACGCGCGATGAGGCGGGCGCGCTCGCGCCGGAGGTCGGGGAGCGGCTCTACGTGCGGGCCGAGAGCGGTCCGCGCACGAGCACCTCCGCCTGAGTCCCGGGCGCGCCTGGTAACGGCCGGTCAAGACAGGACCGCTCGCGACCGACACAATGGGGGAGTGGCTGCGTCGTTCGTCGCCGCCCGTCCTGCCCGTGCTCCTGCGTTCTGCCACCACCGCCCCGCGCCCTGCTGCGAGCATGGCGCAGACCCCCGAGGCCATCCGGCTTCGTGACGCCGCGCGTTGGCGCCGGATCTCGATGTGGGCTGCGATCGCCTGCGGTGCCGGGCTGCTGTTCCTGGCTGTGGTGCCAGGGCTCAGCGCGAACGACCACCGCGCCGCGCTCAACGGCGTCGTCGCATGCGCGCTTCTCACGCTCGCGGCGTGGCGCACCCACACGCACCCGACGACGATCGAGGTCATCGCGCTCGCCCTCGGCGCCATCGCGATCATCAGCGGGCTCATCGCAACCTTCGAACGCACCGGCGGCCTACCGTTCTTCATCGTCCTGCCAGCGCTGGCGGGCGCCTACCTCCTGCCGACGCGCCAGTCGGTGGCCCTGGGCGTCGTTGCCCTCGTGGCGCTCGGCGGCGCGCTCGCGCTACGGCCCGGCGGCTGGGACGCGCTCATCTGGGCGCAGACGGCGCTGGTGCTCATCGCCCTCACCACGCTCACCCGCGCGCTACGCCACGGCCGCGACCTGCTGATCCACGACCTCGAGCGCGTGGCCTCGACCGACGGCCTCACGGGCCTCGCGAACCGCGGCACGTTCGAGGAGGTCGCCGGGCGACTCATCGAGCGCACCCGGATCGACGGCGGCACGCTCGCGCTGGTGATGTTCGACATCGACCACTTCAAGGCCCTGAACGACCGTGAGGGCCACGCCGCCGGCGATGCCGCGCTCACGGGCTTCGCGACCCTCCTCTCAACGGCCTCGCGCCCGACCGATCTCGTCGCCCGCATCGGCGGCGAGGAGTTCGTCGCGGTGATGCCCGGCCTGGCCGTCGACGGCGCCCAGGCCTTCGCAGGGCGCGTCGGCGAGCTGCTGCGCGACCAGGCCACCACCGGCTCGCGCCTCACCGTCAGCGCCGGTGTCGCCGTCTTCGACGGCGGCGACGGCGACGTGCACTCCCTCCTGAGCGACGCCGACCGCGCGCTCTACACGGCCAAGTCGGCCGGCCGCGATCGCGTGGCGGTCGCCGAGCCGATCACGACGGCCGGCATCAACGGCCTCTAAGTCGGCGCCAGCCCGGCTCGCATCGTGGCCGCCTGGCTCGCGCGGGCCGAAGCTCCAACATCCCCCGGCTCTGAGAGCCGAGGCATGTTGGAGCTTTCAACACGGCCGAGGAAAGCTCCAACATCCCCACGGTCTGGGAACCGGGGGATGTTGGAGCTTCGCCCCGCCGGCCGCCGGCGTGAAGCACCAGCCAGCGATGGGCGGCCACCTGCCGATTCGCCGCGTCCCGTCGAACGTGCCGCGCCCCGTCGAACGTGCCGCGCCCCGCCGAATGTGCCGCGTCCCGCCGAACGTGCCGCGCCCCGCCGAACGTGCCGAGTCCCGCCGAATGTGCCGCGTCGCGCGGGCTAAGCTCGCCGTCTGATGCCCGCTCGCCGGATCCATCCTCACGGCACGGTCGCGGCCGACGCGCTGGCGGACGGGCTCGCAGCACTGGCCGCTGAGCTCGAGCTGCCGGAGGGCTTCCCGCCAGCCGTCGAAGCGGAGATCGAGGGCGCGACGCCGGCCGGTGCCGAGGCGATGCGTGGGCAGCTCGTCGGCGCCGACGAGCGTGAGGACGCCACCGCGCTCCCACTGGTGACGCTCGACCCGTTCGGTAGCAAGGACCTCGACCAGGCCTTCGCCATCGAGCCCGGCGCCGACGGCTCGACGCTGCTGCACTACGCCATCGCCGACGTCGGCGCGCACGTGATCGCCAGCGGCGCCGTCGAAGCCGAGTCGCTCGTGCGCGGCGAGACGGTCTACCTCCCCGGCCACCGGATTCCGCTCCACCCGCCGCAGCTGTCCGAGGGGCTCGCGAGCCTCTTGCCCGAGCAGGAGCGGCTGGCAGTGCTGTGGACGCTCACGATCGATGGATCGGGGGCGCTCGTCGCCGACGCCACGCACGTGCGCCGGGCCCGCGTGCGCTCCACCGCCCAGCTCGACTACGCGAGCGCCCAGGCCGACCTCGACGCGGGCCGGCCGCACCCGCAGATCGCCGCGCTCGCCGAGCTCGGCCCGCGCCTGGTCGCCGAGGCCACCCGTCGGGGCGCGATCGAGCTCCCGGAACCCGAGCAAGACCTGATCGGCGACACCGACGCCGGATGGACCCTCGCCTGGCTACCTCGCACCCAGCTCGACGGCTGGAACGCCCAGCTCTCGCTCGCCACGGGGCGCGCCGCCGCCGCGCTCATGCTGCGCGCCGGGCGAGGACTCCTGCGCACGCTTCCGCCGGCACCGCCGGAGGCCACCGCAGGCATGCGCGATGCCGCCCGCGCCCTCGGCCTCGCCTGGCCCGAGTCGCAGTCGCTCGCGGAGCTGCTCGACGGTCTCACCGGCACCACGGCCACCGAGCTCGCGTTCCTCGAGCAATGCCGCATCCTGCTGCGCGGCGCGGGGTACCTCCTCCTGGACCCCGCGACGCCGCCCACCGCCGACGCCGCTTTCCATGCCGCCGTCGCTGCGCCCTACGCGCACGTCACCGCGCCGCTCCGGCGCCTCGGCGATCGCTATGCCACCGAGTCGGCGCTCGCCGCCGCCCACGGCGTGCCGGTCCCGGACTGGGCGGCGCGCCAGCTCCCCCAGCTCCCGGCCCTGCTCACCGCTGCCGCGCGCAAGGGCGGCGCCGCGAACCGCGGCATCGTCGACCTCGCCGAGGCCGTCGTCCTCAGCGGACGCGTCGGTGAGCTCTTCGACGTCGCCGTCGTCGAGGTGGGGGAGAAGGACGCCGCGATCCAGGTCGAGGAGCCGCCCGTGCGCGCGCGCTGCGACGGCCCCGGACTCATCGCCGGCACCCGCGCCACGGCCGAGCTCACCGTCGCCGACGTCACCAAACGACGCGTGCGATTCGCACTTGCCCCGCCGCCGGAATCCGGCATCTGAGAAGCGGGCGCGTTCGCACCTGAGGACGGCCTGGGAATCGGGGTGCCGTTTCGTTCCGGCCCCGTATATTGCAGAGCACGACGATGTACTACTGGCTCATTTTCACCATTCCCCCGCTGCTCCTCGGCCTGTACGCCCAGGCCAAGGTGAAGAGCACGTTCGCGAAGTACTCGCAGGTGCGCCCGTCACGCGGGATCTCCGGCGCTGACGCCGCAGCCGCCGTGCTGCAGGCCTCGGGCCTCCCGAAGCTCAGCATCGAGCCGATCGACGGTCACCTCACGGACCACTACGACCCGCGCACCAAGACGCTGCGGCTCTCCGCCGACGTCGGCGCGAGCTCGTCGATCGCCGCGCTCGGCGTCGCCGCCCACGAGGCGGGCCACGCGATCCAGGATGCCCACGGCTACCTGCCCATGCGGGTGCGCCAGAGCATCGTGCCGCTCGCCCAGCTGGGCTCCTCGGTCGGCGTCTACGCCGCCATGGGCGGCCTGATCCTCGCCGGCTCGACCGCCTTCGGCCCGAGCCTCTTCTACTTCGGCATCGCGCTCTTCAGCGTCGCCGTCCTCTTCCAGCTGGTCACCCTGCCGGTCGAGTTCGACGCCTCGCGCCGGGCGCTGATCGTCCTCGAGCAGAGCGGCCTTCTCGCACCCGACGAGGTCGTCGGGGCGAAGAAGGTGCTGAACGCTGCGGCGCTCACCTACGTCGCCGGGTTCCTCGCGGCCCTCGGCCAGCTCCTCTACTTCGTGATGGCGTTCGCCCAGAGCCGCGACTAGCGGCCGGACCCACACCCATCACCCCAGCTGCGGCGGGGGCGGCACCTATGCCTGGTGTGCCGTCCTCGCCGCTTCTCGTTTCGTGGCTGTTTGGGGCCGACCGGACGTTTCCCGAAGTGTTCTCGGTGTCGCCGGAGGTGTCGTCTAGCGTGCAGTCCGTGCCTACCGTGAGGTTCTCCCGATGACCACCGAGCCGAGCACGCCGCCCGAAGGCGCGGCGGCGGCGACGCCCACCGGCGAGCCCGCCAAGCCCGCGCCGGCGGTGCCCGCGAAGCCTGCGCCCGCGCCGCCGCAGGGGCCCGGCGTGGTGCGGCGCACGACGAACACGATCAAGCGCGTGATGCTGATCGCCATCGGCGCCCTCGCCGCACTGTTCGCCGTGGTGAACAGCCAGAACGTGCAGGTGCGCTGGATCTTCGGCCACCCGATCGAGACGCCGCTGATCCTCGCGATCGCCGTCGCCTTCATTGCCGGTGCAGCGATCGGCTGGCTCGCGGCCAAGCTCGGCGGTCGCGGCGCCCACCAACCGCAAGACTCATCCTCTACCTTGCGTTGAGACTTGCCTCGTGCGTTCCGGCCTGCGGCTGGGGATGGTGTCGCGCAGCGCGGCGCCTCAGGTCGTCCCGTTTGCGAGCCGCTGACCCGCGAACGTGCCGCCCTAGGCGATGAGGTCGAGCCCCGTGGGCTGACCGGCGGCGATGGCGCCCGTCGCGACGCCACCGTCGACGGCACGCCACGCCGCGGCCAGGCGCTCGACGGCGCGCTCGAGCACGTCGACCGGCTGCGCGAACGGCAGCCGGATGAAGCGCTCGCCGGCCGGGCTGCGGCCCGTGAAGAACCGCGGGCCGGGGAGGAGGCGCAGCCGGCGCTCCAGCGCGGCGGTGGTGAGGCGGCTGGAGAGCGGCCCGGGCAGCTCGACCCAGAGATTGAGGCCGCCAGCGGGAACGCCGAAGGCGAAGTCCGGCAGCTCGCGGCGCAGCGCGCGCACGAACACATCGCGCTGCACGCGAAGATCGGCACGCCGCTCGGCCGGGATGGCTCCCTCCATCACCTCCGCGGCGACGAGCTGCTCGAACGCGCTCGACCCGAGGTCCATTCGCACGCGCGTCTGCACGAGCGCGTTGACGAGGTGGTGCGGCGCGCGGATCCAGCCGACCCGCAGCCCACCCCAGGCCACCTTCGAGAGTGAGCCGACGGTGATGGCGTCGGGGGCGAAGCTCGCGAGCGGAGGCGGCATCTCGATGCCGTCCAGGTTCAGCTCGCGCATGGTCTCGTCGACGATCATCAGCGTGCCCTCGCGCCGCATCGCCGCTGCGATCTGCTCGCGATCGTCGGCCGGCATCAACGCGCCCGTCGGGTTGTGGAAATCCGGGTTGAGCAGCGCGACCTCGGCCGACGCGGCCGCGCTGCGCAGATCCTCCACCTGCCACGGCGTCGGGCCCGTCGGCAGCGGCAGCGGCCTCGCGCCTTCGGCCTCGAACGCCTCCAAGCCGTGCGGGAACGCGCACGCTTCGACGATCGCCGGCCGGCCACGCCGCACCACCGTCGCGGCCACGATCGAGAGCGCGCCCTGCGCGCCGCTCGTCACGATGATCTGCTCCGGATCGGTGGGGAGCCCCTGGCGCGAATGATGCTCGGCGATGCGCTCCCGCAGCGAGCCGTGGCCATCGGGCAGGTAGCCGGTGGTGGCGAAGGTGCCGGGCATCCGCTCGAGCGCCCGCTCGAAGGCGCTGCGCAGGCCCGCCGGGGCCGCCCCGGCCGCATGGGCGAGCGAGATCGTGCCGTCAGGCTCGTCGAACGCGATCATCGCGCTCGCCGCCGACTCGCGGAACGGCACCGTCACGCGCGTGCCCGATCCCTGAACGGCGGTCGCGAGGTCGCGCTCGCGCAGCTCCTCGTAGGCCCGCGTGGTCGTGGTGCGGCTCACATCGAGCTCCTCGGCCAGGCTGCGCTCGCTCGGGAGGCGCGTGCCGTCGGGGATCCGCCCGTCGATGATCAGCACGCGAACGGCATCCGCGAGATCGCGATAGGCCGGGCCCTGGGCGCGCCAGTCGCCGAGCAACGAGGCCAGCCGGGCCGGTGCGAGGGTGCTCATGGGGCCAGTGTACGCGGATTGGCTATGGAAACAAATGCCAATTGGCGGCAAGGTGGTCCCCATGGCGCAGATTGGACGGCATCGCAGACTCCTCCAGCTCCTCGCGGGCCTCTGGCTCTATGGCGCGACCATGGCACTGATGGTCAAGGCCGGCCTTGGTCTCGACCCGTGGGACGTGTTCCACGAGGGCCTCACGAAGGTCACGGGCCTGAGCTTCGGCACGATCGTCGCCATCGTCGGCGCCGTCGCACTGCTCGCCTGGATCCCGCTCCGGCAACGGCCGGGGATCGGCACCGTGCTGAACATCATCGTGATCGCGATCTCCGTCGATGCGACGCTCGCGATCCTCCCAGACCCCGCCAGCGATGCGATCGAGCTCAAGTGCGCAATGGCGCTCGCCGGGATCCTCGGCAACGGGCTCGCCGGTGCGCTCTACGTGGGCGCCGGACTCGGCACCGGTCCGCGCGACGGCCTGTGGGTGGGGCTCGTCGCGCGCACCGGGGCGAGCGTGCGCCTCGTACGGACGATCCTCGAGCTCTCGGTCTTCACGATCGGCCTCTGCCTCGGCGGCACGGCCAACATCGCCACCGTGGTCTACGCCCTCGCGATCGGGCCCATCGTGCAGGCGCTCCTGCCGCGCACGACGGTGCCCGAGGGCGTGCCCATGCCCCAGCCGCTTCGCCCGCTGATGATTCAGCGGGCCACGGCTCGGGTCTGAGCGGACCGGGCTCGTCGCCAGTGGGATGGCGGCGGGCCCGCGCTCAGTGCGAGGCCACGAAGTCCTTCAGCGCTTCGACGGCCTGCGTCTTGGAGGGGGCGCCGGTGCGGGCGGCCGGCGCCACCGGGCCGCTTGCGACCTGATTCGGGATCGGCACGCCGCGCGGCACCTCGAACTTCGCGAGCGTGAACACGGCCGACTGCTCCTCGCGCGGCTCTCGCACCGCCCGGAACTCCACGCGCAGTGCATCGGAGCTCGCCACGGCGATCCCGTAGCCCTTGTAGGCGGAGTTGCTGAAGCGCAGGTGGGGGTTGGCGCCGCGGAGGATCGGGTCGAGCACCTTGGCGGCCGCGTTGCGCGAGCGCTCGTCCTTGCCGAGGCGGTCGGCGATGCCCTGCGACGTGATCGAGCCGACGACGAGCTCACTGGCGACGGGCGCGCCGTTCTTCAGGCCCAGCACCGGCACCGACTTGTGGCGCCCGGTGCGCGTGACCGAGCCGGCGAAGAACGTGTGGATGTCGCCGGTGAAGAAGGCGACGTCCTTCACGCCCGTGGCGGCGATCGCATCGCAGAGCAGCGCCCGCTCGTACGCGTAGCCGTCCCAGGCGTCGGTGTTGATCGTGATGCCGGGGGCGATGTCGAGGCTCATCGCCATCACCTGGTTGGCGATCAGCTTCCAGTTCGCCGTTGACGACTGGAGGCGATCGATCACGAAGTCGCGCTGTGCGGTGCCCATGAGCGTCGCCTTCTTGCTGAGCGTGGCGGTCGGGTCGACACAGAGCGACACGAACGCGTCGCTCGGGTTGCACGGCTGGTTGGTGCGGAACTGGCGGGTGTCGAGGCTGATCAGGTCGACCTGACCGATGCGGCGAGCGCCGTAGGTGCGGTTCGGGTCGGCGGGATCGCGCACGAATGGCATCGCCTCCCACCAGGCGTTGTAGCCGTTGGCGCGCCGCTCGAGGAACGGGATGGCGCGGCCCTTCTTGCTTGCGCCGCCCGGCAGGGTGGCGGCGTAGTTGTCCTCCACCTCGTGGTCGTCCCAGATCGCCATGAGCGGAGCGGCGGCGCGCACCGCCTGCAGGTGCGGATCCGAGTGGTAGGTGGCGTACTGCGTGCGGTACTCGGCCAAGGTGCGGGTGGCGCCGTCGGGCGTCTCCGGTACGGCACGCACCGCGCCGTCGAAGTAGGCCTGCTCGTAGATGTAGTCGCCGAGGCAGACGACGAGGTCGACATCCTGTTGGGCGAGGTCGCGGTGCGCGGCGTAGTTGCCCACCAGGAAGTCCTGGCAGGCGAAGAACGCGATCTTCACCGGCTCGCTGCTGCCCGGCGGGGGTGGCGTCTTCAGCGTGCCGACCGGCGAGCTCTCGCCCGTCGCCGTCTCGAACCGGTACCAGTAGCGCTGCCCCGGCTGGAGGCCGCTGGTGATGCGCACGCGCGCGGTGCCGGCCGCTGCGGGATCGGCGAGCGCCTCGGTGCGCGCCACCAGGTTGGCGAAGCCCGCGTCGGTCGCCACCTCCACCTTCAGCCGGCTCGGCGCGGTGAGGCCGTCGACAGCGGTCCACAGGGTGGCGGCCGCGGTATCGACCTGTCCGCTTGCCACGCCCTGCGCGAAGGCGACATCGGAGGCGCCGGGGATCGCGGCGAGCGCCCGCCCGAGCAGCGGATCGCTCAGCACCCAGAGCCCGGCGGCCCCGGTGAGCGCGCTACGGACGAACCCGCGGCGATCGACGGAATACGGTTGGGCGTGGCGGGCCCGGTCCTGGTGGCGCATGAGAGCGACGCTCCGAAGGCTGGAGGAATAGTCAGCTTCGCCTCGCGGCGCGGCGCCGTCAAGCGAGGTTCACAGGGCGTCAGCGGGTGCCGCTGCGGCGGTTCGGCGCCCGCGAGTGCCGAACATCCGCAGGAAACCCGTCCGCCCCGGTAGTCTTAGAGCCGTGATCTTCACGACCAAAGCCGAGTACGGGGTCCGGCTGCTCGTCGATCTGGGCAAGGCGGAGTCGGGTGACCCGGTTGCGCTCAAGGCGATCGCCGAGCACGAGGGCCTCCCGCTCGCGTACCTGGAGCGCATCGTGGCGCTCCTGCGCAAGGCCGGGATCGTGGAGAGCACGCGGGGTGCGCGCGGTGGCTACCTGCTCTCGCGTGATCCGTCCGAGATCCGGATGGACACCGTGATCCAGGCGCTCGACGGTCCGATCGCTCCGATGTCGTGCTTCATCGACGACAGCACTCCAGCCGAACTCAACAAGGTCGTGTGCTCGCACCCGGCGCTCGACGAGAACGGCAACCCTTGCGGCACCAAGCTCTTGTGGACGCGCGTCCACGGCGGCGTGGTCCGCGCCCTCCAGCAGACGACCCTCGCCGACCTCATCGCCTTCGAGCAGGGCGGCGTTGGCGCGCTGGCAGCGCGTCGCCCCACGGGTGACGAGCTGCCGGTCGTCACGGCCTAGCCGGCCACCCAACAGCCCGACCTGCCCCGGCGCTCCGCGCGGCCGGTGGCCCGTCGCTCCTCCCTCACCACCAGAAGCAGCTCACGCACCACATGGCCACGCTCGAGATCAAGAACGTCCACGCTCAAGCCGACGAGAAGCAGATCCTCAAGGGTCTGGATCTCACGGTCCACAGCGGCGAAGTGCACGCGCTCATGGGCCCCAACGGCGCCGGTAAGTCGACGCTCGCGAACGTGATCATGGGTCACCCGCAGCTCGAGGTCAGCGAGGGCACGATCACCCTCGACGGCGAGGATCTCACCGAGGCCGATCCTGACGAGCGCGCCCACCACGGCCTCTTCATGGCGTTCCAGTACCCGGTCGCGATCCCGGGCGTCACCGTCACCAAGTACCTCCGCGCCGTGATGAACGCGCACCGCGCCGCGGCCGGCGAGCCGGAGATCTCCCTGAAGGAGTTCCGCAAGACGGTCGAGGAGGCGATGGAACTGGTGAACGTGCCGCGCGAGTTCACCACCCGCTACCTCAACGACGGGTTCTCCGGCGGCGAGAAGAAGCGCATGGAGGTGCTCCAGCTCGCGCTGCAGAAGCCGAAGATCGCGATCCTCGACGAGACCGACTCGGGCCTCGACGTCGACGCGCTCAACATCGTCGCCAAGGGCATCAACGAGGTCGCCAAGGCCAACGGCACCGGCGTCCTGATCATCACGCACTACCAGCGGATCCTCCACGAGGTGAAGCCGGATCGTACGTCGATCCTGATGGACGGCCGCATCGTCCGTGAGGGTGGTCCTGAGCTCGTCGAGCAGATCGAGACGAGCGGGTACGAGCAGATCCGCGCCGAGGTCGCTGCGGGCTAGCCTGACGGGCATGAGCAGCGCGGACACCACCCGGTCCACGAGCCCCACGGGGTTCGACGAGGCGGCGATCCGCGCGCAGTTTCCCGTGCTCACCGACGAGCACGGCAGCGAGGTCGTCTACCTCGACTCCGGCGCGAGCGCGCAGAAGCCGGCGGCCGTGATCGACCGCATGGCGACGTTCGCCGCGCACCACTACGCCAACATCCACCGCGGGGTCTACGGCCTCGCGCAGGATGCCGATGCCGCCTACGAGGGTGGGCGCCGCGCCGCCGCCCGCTTCGTCAACGCGGATCCGCGCGGCACGATCTTCACGAAGAACGTCACTGAGGCGCTCAATCTCGTCGCCCGCAGCTGGGGCGAGGAGAATCTGGGGCCGGGCGACCAGATCGTCCTCACCGAGCTCGAGCACCACGCCAACCTCGTGCCGTGGCAGGTGGTCGCGCAGAAGACCGGTGCCGAATTGGTGTGGGTAACCGTGCAGCGCGACGGATCGCTCGATCTGAGCCCGCTCCACGAGGCGCTCGCCGGCGGCCGCGTGAAGATGGTCGCCTGCGCGCACGTGAGCAACGTGCTCGGCACGATCCTGCCGGTCGCCGAGATCATCGAGGCGGCCCATGCCGCGGGCGCGCTCGTCACCGTCGACGGTGCCCAGGCCGTGCCGCACATGCCGGTCGACGTCGCCGAGCTCGGCGCCGACTTCTACGGCTGGACGGCTCACAAGCTCTACGGTCCGAGCGGCATCGGCATCCTGCATGGCCGCCGCGAGGTGCTCGAGGAGATGCCACCGTTCCTCGTCGGCGGCGACATGATCTCCGTCGTCACGAAGGAGGGCGCCACCTGGGCGCCCGTGCCGACGAAGTTCGAGGCCGGCACTCCGCCGATCATCGAGGCTGCCGGTCTGACCGCTGCGATCGAGTTCCTCGACGGCATCGGCATGGACGCGGTGCGTGAGCACGGCCTCGAGATCACGCGCTACGCCCTCGAGCGCCTGCGCGAGGTCGACGACATCTGGCTCTACGGCCCCGAGCGCGCGGAACACCGCGGCCCCCTCGTCGCGTTCTCCCTCGACTACGCCCACCCGCACGACATCTCCGAGGTGCTCGCGCGCCGTGGCATCTGCGTGCGCGCCGGCCAGCACTGCGCCGAACCGCTCAACCGCGCGATGGGCGTCTCCGCCACCACCCGCGCCTCATTCGCGGTGCACACCACCAAGGCCGACATCGACGCCCTCGTCGACGGCCTCGGTGAGGTCGCGCGGATCTTCCGATAGCGCCTCGCGTGCAGCGCGAGTGCCGCGCCCGCAGCAACCCCGCCACTCGCGACAACTGAGCCGGTGATCAGTTGGACGACACGCCCGTGCCTTGGCCGCCCGACCGAGTTATGGTGCGAGCTTCGTCCGTCCCTGGGAGCCCGTGCACCATCGCCGCCCGGCGCGTCTACTGCTGACGCTCGCCACCATTCTCACCGCCCTCGCTGCGACCGTCGCCTCGGCATCGGCCAACAACGTCGTCTCCGCGCCGATCGCCGATCGCGGCCTCGACGTCTACCTGCGACCGTTCGTCACGCTGCCGCTCGCGCCCGACGGGTCCACGCCGCGGGTGATCGGGATGACGACCCTGGGCAGCCGCATGTTCGTCACCACCGAGCAGGGCCAGGTCTACGAGATCACGGGCGGCACCGCCGTGTTCAAGTGGGACTTCGCATCGGCGCTCAAGGCCTACACGGGCCGCAGCCTCAACTACGACAACTTCCAGCACGGCGGCCTGCGCTCCTTCGTGTTCAGCCCGAACTTCGCTCAGGACCGGACGGTCTACACCTCCGCGCAGGAGCAGCGTCCGTCGAGCACGATCGGCCATCACTACCTCAGCGACGTGCCGAATCCGGTGAGTGCCGACAGCGTCGTCGCCGCGTGGACGCTGGCCGCTGACGGCACCCTCCAGGCCTCCGGCTACCGCGAGCTGTTCCGGATCGGCATGCCGGTCTACGACCATCCGATCAAGGAGATGCTCTTCGGCCCCGACGGCATGCTCTACATCGCCCACGGTGACGCGAGCGTGCAGTCGGCGATCGCCGGCGGCGGCATGGCCAACGACGGCCTCGGCAAGATCCTGCGCATCGACCCGACGCCCTCGAACGGGCTCAACTACTCGATCCCGTCGGACAACCCGTTCGTCGACGATCCCTCCCTGCCCGACGAGGTCTGGTCGTACGGGCATCGCAACCCGCACACGTTGTCGTTCACCAAGGACGGGACGCTGATCGACACCGAGGTCGGCCGCGACAACGTCGACGAGGTCAACATCATCAAGAAGGGCGCCAACTACGGCTGGCCCAACCGGGAGGGCACGTTCGTCCACTACCCGTGGGGCGGCATCGGCACGGGTGTGGGCGAACTCCCCGAGGACGACGCGCAGCAGAAGCTGACGTACCCGGTCGCGCAGGTCGGTCACGACGGCCCGACCGGCGCCGGCTTCATCGGCATCGGCCTCACCGGCGGCTACGCGATCGAGAACGGCTCCCCGCTCGACGGCGAGTACCTGTACGCGGAGTTCGCGACGCAGGGCCAGCTCTTCCATTCGAACCTCGAGGCGATGCGTCACGCCGTCACGATGGGCGATCCCAACGACCTCACCCAGGCGTCGACGGCGCGTGCGCGCGTCTACCTCCAGCCGGCGAGCGGCGGCGGGGCCTGGCAGAAAGCATCCCTCTTGGACGCGATCAACGACGCTCCGACGTTCACCGGCGGCAACCGCGCCGACGTGCGCTTCGGCCGCGGGCCGGGCGGCGAGGTCTACCTCACCACGAAGACGAACCGCATCGTTTACCTGATCACCTCCACCGTCCCCGGCGGCCCGGGTGGCTTCGGCCAGCCGCGCCAGCATCTCGAGGCCGAGAAGGGCAAGCGCTCCGGCAACGCCGGAGTGAACACCAACCACACCGGGTTCTCCGGCGGCGGGTTCGTCGACGGGTTCACGGTCACCGGCGCGGCGCTCGACGGGCTCGTCATCAACCGCCCCGAGGCGGGCACGGTTCGACTCACCGTCGGCTACACCGCGGGGCCAGACGGCCCGGCGAGCGATCGCACGCTCGGGATGTACATCAACGGCTCGCGCGTGGGCAAGCTCGTGATGCGGCGCACCGGTCAGTGGAACTCGTACTCGGTCACCACGGTCGACGTGCCGATGGCCGCGGGCGCGAACGAGGTCGGCTTCCACATGGACCCCGACACCACGGGCTGGGTCAACCTCGACTTCATCGAGGCGGAGACCGCCGGCGCGACCGTCCCGTTGCCGCCGGCCCCAGCCAAACGCGTGGAGGTTGAGACCGGCGCCTTCTCCGGCATCGCACGTCCCGGCACGCAGCACGCCGGCTACTCGGGCACGGGTTATGGCGAGTTCTTCACCGAGGTCGGCGCCGGCGTTGACGGACTCGAGATCCCGCGCACCGTCGCGGCGCTCACGACGCTGAAGATCCGCTACGCCGCTGGCCCGAACGGCCCGGCCACCGATCGTACCCTCGGCGTGTATGTGAATGGCACGCGTGCCGCCACGGCCGTGCTCCCTCGGACGGGTGCATGGACGACCTACGCGACGGCGAACGTCAACGTGCAGCTTCCTGCCGGCAACAACCTCATCGGGCTCCGGATGGACAGCGGCGACACCGGCTGGGTGAACCCCGACGCGATCGACGTCGGCGCCGAGCCTGAGCCGACACCGACACCGACGCCGACACCGACTCCGACCCCCACCGCGATGCCGACTGCGACGCCGACGCCGACCCCCACCGCGACGCCCGAGCC
>JAGIBJ010000118.1 GCA_017744415.1 Solirubrobacteraceae bacterium | reverse complement strand
GCGAGCCAAAACTCATCGGTGCCCGCGGTCTTCCGGCCCGAAGACTCATCGGTGCCCGCGGTCCTCCGGCCCGGAGACTCATCGGTCACCGGACCACGTGTCGGTATAAGCCGACTGCCGACGGAGTTCGTACCAATGTCGGCTTTTACCGACTTTTGTCTCCAGGGATGCTAAAGTCTGTTTATGTCGACAAGTTCTCAGACCTGGGTGGTCCGATCGCCCGACGACCTCGCGCGTGCCCTGTCGGGCGCACGCCGCGCGCGCGGTCTCACGCAGGGTGAACTCGCGGCCGAGCTCGGTCTCGGACGGTCCTATCTGGCGGAGCTCGAGAGCGGAGCGGCCTCGCCGATGGTGATCGAGCGGGTGCTGCGTGCGTTGCGCCGTCTTGGTGCCACCGTGACGATCACGTTGCCGGCGTCGACAGCCGAGACGGACGCCGATGCCCAAGGCTGAGCTCGGCGTCTGGCTCGACGACGTTCGGGTCGCCACACTCGAGCGACGACGCTGGAACGATCTGCGGCTGCGCTACTCGGATCAGGCGCTGTCACGGTGGCCACGGAATGCGCCGATCGTTTCGTGCTCGTTGCCGCTCGACGACCGTCCTCAGAAGGCGACGGAGTTCTGCGTCGGCTTGCTTCCCGAGGGGCGAGCCCTGGAAGCGCTGGCCGCCCGCGCTGGGGTGTCGGTGACCGACACGTTCGAGCTACTCGCTCGCTACGGGCGAGACGTCGCGGGCGCCCTCGTATTCGCGAACGCGGCGATCGACCGCGCGGCCCAATCGGTGGAGCCGTACACGCCCGACTCGCTGGCCGTGGCCGTCGGCGAGCTCGCCGATCAGCCGCTCGGCGTCCAGGACGACAGTGAGTTGTCGATCGCCGGACTCCAAGACAAGCTCCTGCTCGTGCGCGCGCCTGACGGGTCGTGGGGGCGTCCGGTGCACGGAGCTCCTTCCACCCACATCCTCAAGGTCGAGGATCGGCGCTGGCCGGGCATGGCGGTCGCCGAGGGGGCAGCGCTTCGACTTGCCGAGGCGATCGAGCTGACGGCGATCGCTCCGGAGGTGATCGATGCCGGGGGCATCCCGTGCCTCGTGGTGCGCCGCTTCGACCGCGAGCTTGGTGACGGTGGCGCCGTTCAACGGCTGCACCAGGAGGATCTTTGTCAGGCGCTCGGACGCTCCCCTCGCGGGCCGGGCGGTCGTGGCAAGTACGAGGCGTTCGGTGGTCCTGGGCTGTTGGACCTTGCGCGGCTGCTCGACCAGTACGCGGTCGACGGGGTTGCAGAGCTGGAGCGGTTGCTCGCCGCCGTCGTGTTCGGTGTTGCGATCGGCAACGCCGACGCGCACGCGAAGAATCTCGCCGTCGTGCACCGCACGCCCACCCATGTCGAGCTTGCTCCGCTCTACGACACCGTGCCCACGGTGCTGTGGCCGCGTCTCCGCGACCAGCTCGCGATGACGGTCGGCGGGGTGACCCGCGCCAGCGAGGTGGGGCGCGACGCCCTCGTGAAGGAAGCGACCGCGTGGGGTCTCTCGCGCGATCGGGCCCGTTCGGTGATCGCCGCCACGGCGCTGGCCCTGGACGCGGCGGTGGCGCGCGGTGTCGTCGCCGACGTGCCGGCGCTCGGCGAGCACGTCCGCTTTGCCACGCGGCGCCTGCGCGAGGGTAGTGTGACTTCATGAGCGCGGTCCCGGATCCGTTCCATCACAGCCATCAGGACCTCGACCTGGTGATCGACGGCGAGCACCGCCTCGCCGATCCGGCTGTGCGGGCCGACCGCGAGGAGCTCATGCAGCTGCTCCACCAGGACTTCGAGGAGGTCGGGCGCACCGGCTGCCACTGGCACCGCGACGCCATGATCGACGTACTGCTCGAGGATCCCGGCGAGGGCTATGACCTGCTCGATCTCCACGTCGAGTTTCTCGGCCCCGGCATCATCCTCGCCACCTATGGCGTCCGCGAACTGGGCGGCGAGCACACCGCCTCACGCCACTCCTCGATCTGGGTCCACGACCAGGGCCTCTGGCAAGTGCGCTACCACCAGGGCACGCCCGTCACCTGACCCATCGCACGACCTCGGCCTGGGCTGGTTTCACCGCGAATAGCGAGGGCAAACCAGCCCACGCCCGGCACGGCTCGCCACGCGGGCGCCGCCGCCCGTATCATCGAGGGTCGCTCGCCCCCATGGTGTAGCGGTTAGCACGTCAGCCTTTCACGCTGATAGCAGGGGTTCGATTCCCCTTGGGGGTATTCACAGCGGCGAGGTCGAGACGCCGCTGTCGCTGCGGTCCTCACCGTGCGAACACCCGCACCTGCGACGAGCCCGCGAGCGTCTTGCCCGCGATCCGCTCGCAGGCCACCTCCGAGCGCGCGACGGATGCGGGGGCGGCGCGCACGCCGGCCGCCGCAGCGATTGCGGCAGAGGGCACGCCGCCGAACGTGATCTATCCAGCAGTTGCATGGACATTCGTTCCGGTGCGCAACGAATCGACTTGACGATGCATCGACGCCTCGTGCATCATCGTCCACGCGCCGCGAGTCCCCCGCGAAGTGGTGCGCTCCCCACCCGCCCCTCGCCCCGAGGTCCCATGTCTCGACTGCCGCGTCTGCGGTTGCTGCTGCTCGCGCTCTGCGCGATGTTCGCAGCTGCCGTGCCCTCCGCCTCCGCCGCCAACTTCATCGTCGAGGACTGGCACGGATCCGGCGGCCTCGCGTGGCAACAGGGAACGGCGACCGACTTCATCGGCTGGGAGTCGACGAGTTCCGACGGCACCTTCAACTTCGCGAAGGCCGACCTTTCGGGGCGCCGTTCGCTGTTCGCCGAGGCGCAGTTCCTGCCCCAGCAGCTGCCGGGCACCGGTGAGTGGCGCTTTCCCGCCCCCGGTACGTCGACCATCACCAAGGCGGAGTACGGTGCCGCCGTCTTCACCAAGGAGGGCTGCCTGAACGAGGGCATGCGTCTGGCGAACGGCACCTGGCAGCCCACCCGCAACGCGCGTCTCGGCGACGCCGCCGCAGCGTCGGTCCACCCGACCGCGTGTGGCGCGAACTCCACCGTCACCGGCGCCCCGGTCACCACGAAGGACGGGGCCACCGCCGTCACGATCACGGGCGCTCCCGGTCGGCAGACGTTCTGCTCAACCGCCGGCTGCGGCCTCGCGGGCAGCCCCACGGGCAACCAGGCCGTCTTCGGTGCCGAGCGCATCAAGCAGGGTCGGCCCGGCTTCGGCGTGGTCCTGCCCGGCGCCCGCCTCACGCTCACGGACTACGACGCACCGCGCCTCACCGCGGGAACGAACTCCCACCCGCGGTGGGTGCGCTCGGCGCTCGGCACGGTCACGGTCACCGCGACCGACACCGGGCTCGGTGTGAAGTCGACCACCGTTACCCACGCCGCGCTCGCAGGCAACGCGACCGCCACCCAGACCCACCCCTGTAGCGGCGACCGCACGGATCGCTGCCCGGCGACGTGGAACACCGCCCGTCGCGAGTGGACGACCACGTGGCCGTACGACACCGACCAGATGCCCGAAGGCGTGCAGCCGTACGGCGTCGCGACCCAGGACGTCGTGGAAAACCGCACGCCGGCGAGCGGCGACGACCGCACGCCCGTGCCGCCGAGCAAGATCGACCGGTCCGACCCGACCGACATCACCGGAACCGGCCAGATCCCGGCGCTTGACGGGAAGTGGTTCCTCGGCAACGACACCCGAACCATCACGGCCTCCGCGCACGACACCTACTCGGGCGTCGAGCGCCTCCAGATCGAGACGACGGACGGGGAGGTCCTCGACAGCGCGACCTTCGACTGCAGCGACGACCAGTGCCCGCGCGACATCACCGAGACGCTCGCCGTGGACACCACCAAGCTCCCTGAAGGCGACACCGTCGTCCGCCTGCGAGCGACCGACCTCGTCGGCAACACCGCCGTCGGCCGCACGTGGACCCTGCGCATCGACCGCAGCGATCCGACCGACATCGCAGGCACCGGTTCTCTGCCGGACAGCGACGGCGTGTGGACGCTCGGCAACGACACCCGCTCGGTGCACGCCACGGCGCATGACCAGTACTCCGGAGTGAAGCGTCTCGAGTTGGAGACGGCAGCCGGGGATCTGATCGAGCGCAAGACGTTCGCGTGCAGCGACGGTCAATGCGAGCATGAGGAAGCCGCGATCCTGTCGCTCGACCTGAACACGCTGCCCGAGGGCGACACCCGCGTCCGTCTCCGGGCGACGGATCTGCTCGACCACACGGCGGTCGGCCCGGTGTGGACGCTGCGCGTCGACCGCAGCGACCCAAGCACGCCGGTGGCGATCTCCGGGCCGCTCCGGGCGCTCCAGGACGCGTACACGCAGGGCCGCGACCCCGTGTCCCTGACGGTGGGCGCGAGTGACGCCTACTCCGGTGTTGCTCGGATCGAGGTCCGGGCTGACGGTGCGGCGATCGCGGACCACGCTCCGAGCTGCCCCTCGGGGCAGTGCCCGCGCGAGGCAGAGCGGGATGTCGCTGTCGCGCTTGCAGGACTCAGCGAGGGTCGGCACACGTTCGCGGTTGATGTGGTCGACCTCGTCGGGCATCGTCGGAGCTCGGAGCAGTGGACGGTCGCCATCGACCGCACCGCCCCACCTGAGCTGAGCGACGTTCGGATCGTCGGCTTCGACGCCGACACAGGCGACGTGCAGGTGCGCTGGGACGAACCCGTCGATCCCGACCTTGCAGACGGGTCACCCGGCTCCGGTGCTTCGAGCGTCGCCGTGGAGGTGTGGCGTGATGGACACCGCGTCGACGCCTCCATCGACGACGATGGTGTGGACCTCGCCGGTCTCGGGCGGGGGACGCTCGAGCTTCGCTTCACCCTCAGCGACGCCATCGGCAACCAGCGTTCGTTCACACGTGCCTTCACACTCGATCAGCCCGTCCTCGACGACCCGCTGATCGACGACGCGGCTGCCGACGCGCTGATCGACGAGCACCCGGACTGGAGTCGGCCGACCGCCCTCGAATACGTACGCACGCAGTCCGAGGTCATGACCGCGGCCGACGACGCGTTCTACGACAACCTCGAGCCGCGGCTCGACCATCCGATCGGCTCGACGTTCTTCGACGACTCCGTGCGCAAGGCCGTCTTCACGGTGGCCTCGACGAGCGATGCGACGACCGCTCGCGCGGCACTCGCAGCGGCAGGTCTCGCGGCCGACGCGATCGTGCGTGTGCGCGCCGCCTCGTCGGGCCAGCTGATGCAGGCCTATGACGCGACGGACGCCCGGATCGCGCAGATCCTCGGCGACACGCCGTACGACCTCGCACTCGACCAGGCGGAGGAGGCCCTCAACGTGACGGTGGATCCGTCGGCGTCGAGCGCGGAGGTGCAGGCGGTCCGTGCGGTCGACTCCAGCGGGCTCGCGCTGCACGTCACGCAAAGCGCGACGTCCGTCGAGTGGAGTGCCGACGGCTGCGGATTGCGTGAGGGCTTCGGCCACTGCACCGGCGCCGGCCGGGGCGGCGTCACGATCTTCAAGTACCAGGCAGGCGCCGGGCCCGTCTGCACGCTCGCGTTCCGCCTGAGTGGAGGATTCGGCGTCACGGCCGGCCACTGCTGGCACGGCCGCGAGGGTGAGCAGATCGGACTCCTCGATCCGGACGGCCAGCATCGTCGCCTGCTCGGCACGGCGAGCGATGCCAACTGGGGCTTCGGCGGCCCGGTGCCCGTCACGGACGCTGCAAAGCGGGCGGCTGCGAACGGCGATACGGGGTTGATCAGTCTGTCGCCGAGCGCCGACATGCGCTCTCGCATCTGGGTACGCAAGGCTCCGGCGAGCAGCGCGTCGCACCCGCGTCAGTCGACGAGCTACGTGATCCGCGGTTCCCAGCGCAACATGCAGAACGCGGTCGTCTGCTTCTCCGGGGCGGTCTCGGGCACGCGCTGCGGCAAGGTGAGCGCCGTGGGCGTGAGCGTGTTGTCGCACGGAACGCACAAGGTCACGCATCTGGCAGCCGCCCGGGTCGTCTCCCAACCCGGCGACAGCGGGGCGCCGTTCTTCAAGGCCCACCGCGCGTTCGGCGTACTCTCGGGTGGCAAGAACGGCGCGACGGCGTACACCGGCGCGAAGACGGTCGAAAGCACCTGGGGAGGGACGATTGGATAGTCGAACGACAGCGCGGGCGGTGCTCGCGCTTGGGAGCACGCTCGCCTTCGCCCTGCTCGGGCAGGTGCTCCTTCACCGCGCGGTCGACGTCCCGATCTGGGAGGCGCTCGCGGGCGATCCGTTCGCCGTGGGCGAGCGCGCCCTGCACGCCTCCGTCGTGGTCTACCTCGGCCTCGCGGTGGGTCTGGGTGCGTTCGCTCTGCTCCAGCATCGTCGCGGTCGTGCCGCGCCCTCGAGCGTCCTGCTCGCCGCCTGGCTCGCGTCGGCCGCGATCGTGCGGCTCGTCGTGCCGATCGACGACGACCGCTCCGCACTCGTCGGCACGGGCACGGTGATGCTCGAGCTTGCTGGTCTCGTGGTCGCGTTGGTGCTCGGCGTCGCCTACGTGCGTCTGTGGGTGGCCGCGCGGGCGACCCCGCCGGTCGCCCAGCGCCTCAGCTAGCGTCGCGCCGTGGCTCGGCGGCCGCCTCGAGCGCCGCGGGCCACCAGCGAGCGAGGTCGAGCGCGAGCGCGATCTGCATCCACGGCGGGTCGTCGCCGGCCGGCAGAAGGCTGCGTGCCTTCTGGGTGCGCGCGAGGACCGTGTTGCGGTGCAGGTCGAGGGTGGCAGCCGTGCGCTTGGTGTCGAAGCCGAGGTTGATGTGGGCGAGCAGCGTGGCGCGGAGCTCCGGCGCGGCGCCGGCGAGATCGCCGAGCACGGCCGCGAGGAAGGCGGCGACCGCGCGCTCGTCGTTGCCGGCGAATGCCGCGACGCGCGTCTCCCCGTGCGTCGCGACGGTGGGCCAGGCTCCGGCGCGGTGCATCACCCGCTGGGCCTCCGCGGCCTGGCGGTGCGTGATGCGAAAGCCGTCGATGCCCTCGCCGGGGCCGCCGAACGCGACCCGCGCGGTGGTGTCGCCGAGCGCGCTCAGAACGCGGCCGGAATCGACCGGCTCCGCGATGGGGAGCCACGCCCACACCGACGCCGCACTCGCTGGCACCACGAGCGGCGGGCGGGTACCGAGTGCCTCTGCGATCCCGCTCACGGCCCGGGTGAGCATGCCCTCGGCGGCAGCGGTGCCGGGAGCGGTCCACGCGATGCAGCCGACGAGCGGCTGATCGATCCTGAAGCCGAGGCGAAGGCTCGTGCCCGGCTCGTCGATGCCCTCCCCGGCGAGGACGGCGACGACCGTGTCGAGGCGGGTAGCCGACGCCGATCGCCGGCCGCGTTCGGCATCAGCAGCAGCCCGGATGGCGGCGACGCTGCGCGCGCTGTAGCGCTGGCCTGCCGCCAGCATCACCTCGAACGCCTCGCGCATCACGTCGGCCGGGGGCGACAGCACGAACACCGAGTTCATCACGCTCTGCGATGCCCGCTCGAGGCCCGCGTGGAAGTAGGCGGTCGTCACGTCGCGGATGCCGCGCCGCATCACAGCGCTCGTGAAGTCGATCGTCTCCGGCGTGAGCAGCGGCTCCACCTCGCCCCGCGGATCACGCTCCATCGAGCTGAGGAAGTGCGTGAGCACGGCGAGGTTGGAGCGCTCGATCTCGGCGACGAGCGCGGGATCGTCGCGGACGGCCTCCGGCGCGTAGTTCGCGACGGCATCGTGGATGCTCGCCACCACGGCGGCCCGATCGTCGAGCACCGCGCGCATCGCCGCGCGGATCAGGTCGGCGACAGGATCCTCCTCGCCAGCGGGACGGTGCGGCATGCGGTCCAACGTACCCCGCGCGGGCGGCTCGGGCGAGAGGCCCGCGCACCGGCCCATGTGCACCGTGCACAGAGGTGCGGGGTGACCGCCCTGCGAGCACTGTGCAACCTGCCCGGCCGAAGCTTCGCGAGGTGGGCGTGGCGCCGTTGCGCGGGCCCGGTGCCCGCGAGCAAGCTGAACGGAGCGGGCGCCAGGGATCGGCGCCCGCGCCTGTCCCTCACCCCGTTCCCGAGGTTCCATGCTCTCCCTGTCTCCGCCCCGTCCCCGAGGTCGCGCCGCACGCATCGGCGCCCTCGCCGGTGTCGCCGCGCTGCTCGTCGCCGCGCCCAGCGCATCGGCCGCCGTGCCGCCGTTCTACGAGCCGCCGGCCTCGCTGCCGTCCGCCAACGGCACGCTGATCCGCAACCAGCCGCAGCCACTCGGCGCGTCCGTCGTGATCGCCGGCGTGCCGCTGTGGCTCCCGGGCAAGGCGACGAAGATCATGTACCGCTCGACCGACGCCAACGGCCTGGCCGTGGCCGTGACGGGCGTCTACATCGAGCCGACCAAATCGTGGACGGGCGGCGGGCCGCGGCCGCTCGTGTCGTTCGCCGAGGGCACGCAAGGGCAGGGCGACACGTGCGCGCCGTCGCGCACGCTGCAGTCGCCGCTCGTCTACGACGCCGGCCAGCTCGGCGCTGGCTATGAGGTGCCCGGCATCTACAAGTTCCTCGACCGCGGCATCGCCGTCGTCGTGACGGACTACATCGGCCTCGGCACCCCCGACCGCATCCACAGCTACGTCGACCGCCTCGACATGGGCCACGCGGTGCTCGACGCCGCACGCGTGGCGCTGAAGGTGCCGGGGGCGTCGGTGACGAGCGCGTCGCCGGTGGGCATCTATGGCTACTCGCAGGGCGGCGGCGCAGCCGCATCCGCCGCCGAGCTCCAGGCCAGCTACGCCCCGGACGTGAACCTCAAGGCCACGTACTCCGGCGCGCCGCCTGCCAACCTCATGGCGGTGCTGAAGTCGGCCGACGGCACGCTCCTCACCGGCGTGCTCGGCTACGCCATCAACGGCCTCCTCGCAAACAACCCCGCGCTCAAGCCGGTCCTGGATGCCAACACGAACGACGCCGGCAAGGCGGCGCTGGCCAAGGTCGCCGAGCAGTGCAGCGCCGATTCGATCCTGAGCTTCGCGTTCCAGAAGACGAGCTCGTGGACCACGAGCGGCAAGTCGGCGTACGACGTCGTCAACTCCATCCCGGCCGCCAAGGCGATCGCCGACAAGCAGCGCATCGGGACCATCAAGCCGAGCAAGCCGGTGATGGTGCTCACGGGCACCCAGGACGACATCGTCGCCCACCCGCAGGCCAAGCAGCTCGCGGTCGACTGGTGCGCGAAGGGCGCGAGCGTCTACTACCAGCCGGCCATCCAGTGGCTCGGCTCCGGCGGCACGGGCCTCAACCACCTCGGCCCGGGCCTGCTCGACATGGACAAGGCACAGGCCTGGCTCGTGGACCGTCTCAAGGGCAGCACCGCCGACATCAACAACTGCGGTCTGGTCGGACTCCTGCCGTAGCCACCGTCTGGTGCCCGCGCGCTCTCTCCCCTGGTCGGCGTGCGGGCGCCAGCGGCATGGCCGCCGCACGGCGGCTGTGCGGCGGCCTCGCAGTACCAGCGCGGGCGGCCCAGGGGCCCTCAGCAGCCCGCGGGCAGCTCCCGCTCGAACGGCAACGTCGCGGTAAACGCACAGTCCGTGCGCGTCCCGTTGCCGGTGGCGTCGTCGTCGGCTGCGCCCGGCGTGATCGTCACCGTGCCGGCGCCGGTGGCGCTCAGCACCTGGCCGCGGCGGGTGAAGGTCGCCACCTCGGTCGTCGGTGCGGCGAATCGGAAGCCAATGCCCCAGGCGTTGCCGTGCGGGGCCATCGTCGAATAGCGGAAGGCGCTGCGCTGGGCATCGGCGCCCGGGGCCTCGCCGAAGAGGCCGTAGCCGCCGATCACGGACTGCAGCTCGCGCCGCCAGAACGGCCAGTCGTGGTAGCCGGCGCTGTGCGCCGCGACGGTGATGTCGAGCCCCGCGCGGCGGGCGCGCTGCCCGAACCACTGCGTGTCGAACCAGCCGAAGTATTCGATCGCGCCGGAGCCGATCGCCGCCACCGGATCGAACGGGCCGTCGCGCAAGATCTGGCCGTTGCCCACCGAGGCGTAGAGGCGAGTACCGCGATAGTTGTCGAGGAGACGCGTGGGATTGTGGGCGCGGGCGTACGGTCCCCGAAGCCGGCCCCACTGGCGCGTGTAGGAAAACCCGACGAGCGCCGGGACGAGCGTCTCGACGGCCGGATACTCGAGGTCCCAGAGGCTCGAGAACCCGAGGATGGTGCCGAAGTAGCTGGGCAGCTGAGCGCCGAGCAAGGCCGCGCCGTAACCGCCCATCGAGAGCCCGCCGATCGTGTGGTTCGCTCGTCCGGGTGCGATGCGGTAGCGGCCCTCGATCAGCGGGATCAGTTCGTCGAGGTAGTAGCGCTCCCAGTTGCCGCCCTTGCGAGTACCGCCGAGCCACTGGTCGGTGAAATACCCGCGGCCGCCCTCGGGCAGCACGATGATCGCCGGGAGATCTTTGGCGCGACGGAGCACGTCGCCCTTCCGCCGATCGAGCCACGCCGACGCGTCGTCGCTCACACCGGCGAGGAGGTACACCACCGGCCAGCGCCTGCCGGGCTGCTCGTCGTAGTGGCTCGGAAGCACGACGTTCGCCTCGAGACGAGCCGCGTGGTTGAGTCGCGCGACCGCCGGATCGAGATTGCCGCGGAGGCTCGGCGCGGGGATCGTCTCCACGCGCTGCGCCGCCGAAGCACGGGCAGCGCCCGGCAGCGACAACACGGCCAGCGCCGACAGGGCACCGGTCAGCACGCGACGGGAGAAAGCATTCATGGGTCCGCCCGGGGACAGGAGTGGCAGGACAGCGTCGATGTGATCCGAGCGACGACCGGGCCGTGAGGCGCCACCGTCGCAGGCGGATTGGAGACACGTTCAGCGGTTATAGCCGCCTTTGCGCGCGTGCGCGACTCAATACGGCGCCCTTCGACGCGTGCTCAAGACGAAGAGCGGGAGACCCGGCGCGCCCCCGCCCGACCCGAATGACGCGCGAGCCGGCCTGCCGAGCGCCGGCCGACTCGGAACGACCGGTCCGCGAAATTCCGGCTGGCTGGTCCACTCGTGCCCGGTCGCCGAGTGGAATGACTCTCCGTGCGCGGTGTGCGAGGGTGCTGGGCAAGCCTTCGACGCCTATCCACAAGCGCAGGACTCCCACGTGACCAGCACCGCCTCTTCGACCGGCTCGGCGCCGGGCACCGTCTCGACGCTCGGCCTCACGCCCGCCCGGCCCCAGGCCACGGCGCTCACCTTCCACGAAGGCGGCCGCAAGCAGTCGATCGACTACGCGAAGCTCGCCGGTGAGGTGCGCGAGGTGGCGAAGGGCCTGGTGGGTCTGGGTGTGGCTCCCGGCGACCGGGTCGGCATCCTCTCGACCACGCGCGCGGAGTGGGTGATCGCCGATCTCGCGATCCTCGCCACGGGCGCGATCGTCGTCCCGATCTACCAGACGAACGCGCCCGAGGAGTGCCAGCACGTCATCAAGGACTCGGGCCTCACCGTGCTGTTCGTCGAGGACGGCAGCCAGCTGAAGAAGCTCGACGCGCTCAACGGTGACGTCGCCGATCTGGCGACGGTGATCGCGTTCGAGGACGCCACCGGCGACGTGCTCACGCTCGACGCGGTGAAGGCCAAGGGCGCGGGCGTGGACGGCGCCGAGATCGATGCGCGCGCCTCCGCTGTCGCGCCGAGCGATCCGGCGACGATCGTCTACACCTCCGGTACCACCGGCCTGCCGAAGGGGGTGATGCTCACGCACGGCAACCTCGAGTCCGACGTGGCGATGACCCTCCATCGCCTGCCGCAGGCCGGCCACGAGCGGTTCTTCATCTTCCTGCCGCTCGCGCACGTGCTCACCCGCATCGTCGCGCTGCTCGCACTCACCGCGGGCGTGGAGCTGATCTTCTGGCAGCGCGACCCGAAGAAGCTCCTCGACGAGGTGGCCGAGGCGAAGCCCACCACCGTTCCGTCGGTGCCGCGCCTCTTCGAGAAGATCTACACCGCCGCGAACGCCAAGAGCGCGGAGGCCGGCGGGGCGAAGGCCGCGATCTTCAGCCGCGCCGTGGCGACCGGCCGCCGCAAGCTCGAGCTCGATCGTGCCGGCAAGCCGATCGGCCCGCTCCTGAAGCTCCAGCACGGCCTCGCCGACAAGCTCGTCTTCAGCAAGATCCGCGACCTGTTCGGGGGCGAGATCGAGGTGTGCATCACGGGCGCCGCGCCAGTTGATCCGGAGATCCTCGACTTCTTCTTCGCCGCCGGCATCCCGGTGCTCGAGGGCTACGGCATGACGGAGACCTCCGCCGTCGCCTCCGTGAACTCCACCGAGGACTACCGCGTCGGCACCGTGGGCAAGCCGATCGTCGGCTGCGAGGTGAAGATCGCCGACGACGGCGAGGTGCTGATGCGCGGTCCGAACGTGTTCACGGCCTACTGGAACAACGAGGAGGCCACCGCGAAGGACCTCTCCGACGGCTGGCTGCACTCCGGCGACCTCGGCGAGATCGACCACGACGGCTTCCTGAAGATCACGGGCCGCAAGAAGGATCTGATCATCACGTCGAGCGGCAAGAACATCGCGCCGTCGCACCTCGAGAACCTGATCCGCCAGCACCGCTGGGTGAGCCAGTGCGTGATCTACGGGGATCGCAAGCAGTTCCTCACCGCGATGATCACGCTCGATCCCGACGAGGTTGCGGCGCTCGGCGAGGCCGTCGGTGCACCCGGCTCCTCGGCCGCCGACCTTTCGACCAACCCGGCCGCGATCGCAGAGATCGACGCCGTGATCGAGGCCGCCAACGCGAAGGTCGCGAAGATCGCCGGCGTGAAGAAATTCTTCATCCTCGAGCGCGACCTCACCCAGGACCACGGCGAGATGACGCCGACGCTGAAGGTGAAGCGCAACGTCGTCTACAAGGAGCACGAGGCGCGCTTCCTCGCGCTCTACGAGGGCGCCAAGGCCGAGTAGCCCGCGGCCGGGTCGAACCCTCCAGTCCCGTGGGCGGGCGCCGTCTACGGGCGTCCGCCACGCTCCGTGACGGATCCCTCGTAGACGGCCCATCGTTCCTAGGGATATCCCCGATGACCGCGTGACGGACCGTGCGTACCGTGCGTCTCCAGGTCATGGTGAGACGCGCGGCATCCGATGTTCTCTGGCCCCTCGCGGGCTTCGGACTCGTGCTGCTCACCATGATCTGGGTGAGCAGCCAGGGCACGGGCAGCTTGCTCGCTCACAGCCCTTACGACAGCTACACGCTCCAGGCCCTGGCGTGGCGCGACGGCCAGATCCCGCTGCCCAAGAACTACCCGTGGCTCGAGCTCGGCGTCTACCAGGGCCACTACTGGGTCACGTTCCCGCCCGTGCCGGCGGTCGTGATGTGGGTGCTCACCTTCCCGTTCGGCGCGAACACGCCGAGCGGGGCCGTGACGCTCGTCTACTTCTTCGCAGGGCTGGTGGCGGTGTACGCACTCCTTCGCCGCTACCAGCCGGCGAGGCCCGCGACGCTCTGGATGGTGTTCGTGGCCCTCGGAGGCACCATCCTGTCCCTCGCCGATGCCGGCGGCGGCGCCACCGGCGGCGTGTGGTTCCAGGCGCAGCTGCTCGCGTTCTTCCTCACGGCGGTCGCGTTCCTGCTGGTCGACGGTGATCGCAGGCTCGGGTGGGCGATTGGTCTCGCGTGTCTCGCATTGGCCGTCGGCTGCCGGCCGTTCAACCTGATTTACGCGCCCGTGCTGCTGTGGATGCTCTACCGCCACATGGGGCGCCCCTCGCGCGCCTGGCTTCCGCTCCTCGCCGCACCCGCCCTGATCCTCGGGGTCTACGCCGTCTACAACGCCTACCGTTTCGGCAGCCCGTTGGAGTTCGGCCACAAGTACCTTCCCGAGCTCACCCGTTCGGGCGAGGGGATGTTCCTGCCGAGCAAGGTGCCCGGCCACTTCGAGCAGGTGTTCCAGGCGCCGAGCTTCAAGGGCGGCAAGCTCGAGTTCCCGCCCGCTGGTGGCTTCGCCGTCTACCTCACCAACCCGCTCCTCCTCCTCGGGCTCTTCGCCATCGCCGCGCGGGTGGTGCGGCGCAAGGCCGACGTGATCGACGTCCTGCTCTTCGTCACGATCGTCGTCCACACGCTCCTGCTGCTCTCGCATCGCACCAACGGTGGCTGGCAGTACGGCACGCGCTACTTCTGCGACCTGCTCCCGGTCCTGGTGTTCGCAGTCGCGCGCGGCGGGGTGCGCGGCCTGGTTCCGGCGGCGTCCGATGTCGCCGACGAGGACGACCTGCTCGCGAGAGCCTCCTCGGGTGGGGCAACCGCGCCCGGACACGCGCCGGCGCCGCCCGCACGCAGCGCCCCGTGGACGGGCAACGGCTCGATCGTCGTCGGAGGGGTGCGGATCAGCAACGGCGTCGCCGTCGGAATGGGCCTGTTGATCGCGTTCAACGTCTACGCGACGATCGTCTTCCAAGCGCTCACGTGAGCGCCCGTCGCGGCGGCTTCCCGCCAGCTCGAGGTCAGCGAAGCCAACACACGCGCGTGCGCGCGTGCGGAGCTGCGTCACGCAACGCAGTCGCGGTAGGTTAGGCGCGTGAAGACGGGTCCCGGTCGGTAGCGCGCCTTGCTGGCGATCCTCTTCCTGCTCGTGTCGAGCCTCGCGGGCTTCGCGGTGCTCACGCGCCTGGTACCGCAGGCGCCGATGATCGTGCGTCTCCCGGGCGGCTTCCTGCTGTCGGTGGTGTTCACGTCGTGGACCACGTACGTCGTCGCGCGGATCTTCGCGAGCTCATCACCCGAGCACGCGCTGAAGATCGGCCTGATCACCTCGCTCGTGCTCTCGCTCGGCGTGCTGATCGTCGTCGGGCGCAAGGTGCGGCCGCAGGGCTGGCGGATCCAACCGGTCGACATCGCCCTCACCGCCATCGGCCTGCTCCTCTCCTACTGGCTGATGCACGCGCACCTGCGCAACGACAACGGCGAGCTGGTCGTGTCGGCCAACACCTGGGGCGACATGGGCCTCCACATCGCCCTCTCGCGCTCGTTCTCGGTGGGCTCCAACTACCCGACCGAATACCCGTTCTTCGCCGGCGAGCCGATCCGCTACCACTTCGGCTTCGACTTCTTCGCCGGCATGCTGCAGGAGGGCGGGCTCTCCGTGCTCTGGAGCTTCAACCTGCCCGGAATCCTCGGCTTCACGTCGATGATGCTCCTCACGCTCGCGATCGGCCGGCTGCTCTTCAGCGCCGCGACGCCGCCGGCGAAGTGGTGGCACGACAAGGGCACGTGGGTCGGCCTGATCGCCGTTGCGCTGTCT
>JAGIBJ010000117.1 GCA_017744415.1 Solirubrobacteraceae bacterium | reverse complement strand
CCTTGAGGATGCGCCCCTCCTGACGGACCAGCGCGTGCCGGCGTCCGTCCGGCGCGGACCACTCGGCATGCGCGGAGACCTCGAGCCGGCCGTCGATGAGCTTCAGCGAGGCGTCGACGGTCTGGCCCTGGGCGTCCCAGGCGTAGGGAGCGCCGACGCGACCGACGGTGTTGCCGTCGCGGATGATGTTGGCGCCGCCGTCAGGTGCCATCTCGAAGCGCGCCGCGTCGCCGCCTTGGCCTGCGATGTCGAGGGGAAGGCTCGAGGGCGCATCCGGGGAACGCAAGACCCAGCTGATCTCCGCGCCCGCCGCATGCGGCTCGACCATGACGTCGGTGTCGCGGTCGGTGCCGGGGTAGAGCACCTTGGAGGAGTTGGTGAGGAGCGAGCCTGGCACGTCGCGGCGGGCGGGCTTGATGGCCAGATCGTTGCCGAGAAGCACGTCGCCGCCCGAAGCCCGTGGGATCGCGAGCGGCTGGCGGCCGCGCTTCGGCTTCCACGCATCCTTCGTCGCATCGACAAGGCTCAGGTCGATCGGCTCGTAGCCCTTGCCGGACGCGGCCTTCACCGCCATGGGAGCTCCGGTCGATTCCGCGATGGCGAGCTTCGTGCCCTTCGCCGTCTTCTGCTCGACGACCGCGGCCGTCCGAGAGGCCCAGCGGATGATCCGCTCGCCCTTCCGCAGGTGCGGCTTGAGCGAGGTCTCCCGCTCGACGAGCGCCGGCTGCTCGGCCTTCACCGCGGCGATCGCTTGATCCGCGGTGAGGTTGCGGAACTTGGTGCGCGACTTGAGGCGCTGGCGCCTCGCTGCCGGGGAGGCGAGCCGGCGCGCCTGGCGTCGCTCGGCCCGGCGCGCGACGCGATCGGCCCGGGCAACCTGCCGGCGGTTGAGCGGCTTGGCCTTGGCCTTCGACGGCTTCGCGGTGGTCGCATTGACGGAGCCGACCGACCCCAGCCCGGACGGCTGCAGCTCAGCAGTGGTGCCGCCGGAGCGCAGCGCACCGGTGGCAAAGAGGGTGGCGATCGCGACGACGGCGATCAGCAGGAATGCACGCAGAGGCGTGCGGCGTGGCAGCAGCATTTGGCGGTCCGAACACGGGGTGGGTGGGCCAGCCAACGCGGGGGACCGTCAACTGCCGAGCATGCTGCGCTGCGCCACGGTTGGTTGTCAACCCGCTGCGCCGCGCTCGGAAGCGAAAAGCCTTACGCCAACAGAGTTTTGAACGCGCCAAGTGGCGCGTTGGAACTCATGTGGGAATGCCCGTTCCGAGGCGTTCCGATTGGTACCTACCGGTACTCAGGCCGGATCCGGGATGCCCCAGCGCAGGAGGCCGCCACCCCAGACGTAGCCGGCGCCGATGGCGGCGGTGCAGATCAGGTGGCCCTGGCGGAGCTTGCCGTCAGCGCGGGCGCGAGTGAGGGCCATGGGGATGGTGGCGGCGGAGATGTTGCCGGTGTCGGCGAGGTAGGTGACCGACTTCTCCGGCGGGAGATCGAGGCGGGCGCCGACGGCTTTGAGAATGCGGCCGTTGGCTTGGTGGAAGACGTAGAGGTCGGGGTCGTCGAGGGTCATGCTGCCCTTCTCGAGCACCTCCTTGGTGACCTTGACGAGCTCGGCGACGGCGACCATGTAGGTCTCCTGGCCGCGCATCCAGGCGCGCTCGGTGGAGTGGAGGCCGCCGATCATGTCGGCGTAGCTGCCGTCGGCGTGGATCGTGAGCTCGCCGATGGCGCCGGGATGGTCGGCGGAGCGGCGGGTGAGGATGCCGGCGCCGGCACCGTCGGCCATGACCGCGACCCCGCCCTTCTCGCCGATCGATCCGAACCGCGAGATCACGTCGGAGGCGAGGACGAGCACGTTCTCCGCGCGGCCCGATTCGACCATCGCGGTGCCGAACTTCAGGCCGGAGAGCCAGCCGGCGCACGCGGCGTTCACGTCGATCGCGGCCGTCGACGTCGGGAAGCCCATGCGCTCGGCGAGGAACGGCGCGGCGTTCGGCGTCATGCGGTCGAACGTGTAGGTAGCGAAGATGATGTGGTCGATGTCGGCGACGGTGAGGCCGGCCATCTCCAGGGCGTTCGCGGCCGCCTCCTCGCCGAGCGTGAGCACGTTCTCGTCGGGCGCAGCCCAGCGCCGCTCGCTGATGCCGGTGCGCGGCTCGAGCCAGCCCTCGGGCGCGTCGATCGTTGCCTCCACCTGGGCGTTGGTGAACACGCCGCGCGGCAGCGCGTAGCCGACCCCGGAGAGCGTCGCGCGGTACGGCAGCCCGGCCGGGAGGCCGAGGAGGTCGTCGTCGTTGCTCGTCATGGATCCAGCTCGTCGAGGGTGTGGGCCGCAACCTCGGGGACGGTCTTGCGGGCCAATCGGGCCATCGCGCCGCCGGGGCCGATGTCGAGGAAGTGTGTCGGATGCAGCACGCCGACCAGATCGAGGAGCGTCTCTCGCCAGCGCACGCGCTCGGCGATGAGACGGCCGATCTCGGTGGGCGGATCGACGGCGCGGCGCGCGGTGAGGCCGCTCCAGAACGGGATTCGCGGCTCGGTGAGACCGGCGACGTGCACGGCATCGGCGAGGGGCGCGACGACCGGGAGCATGTAGGAGGAGTGGCTCGGGCCAGTGGTCTCGAGGCGCACGGCGCGCAGCCCGAGCTCGCGGGCCTGCGAACCGAGCGCGGCGAGCGCCTCGCTGCGGCCGACGGCGACGAGCTGGTCGCCGGCATTGTCGTTCGCGAGCTCCACCCCGTGCTCGGCCAGCAGCGCCTCGATGTGGTCATGCACGGTGGGCCCGGAGAGCGCGAGCATTCCGGCCTCCTCCCACTCGGGGACGCGCGCATCCTGCACGGCCTGGCCACGCTCGGCGGCGAGCCGCACGGCGCCCGGGCCATCGAGCGCCCCGGCGACGAAGAGTGCGGTGATCTCGCCGAGCGAGTGCCCGGCGACGCCGACCACCTCGCCGAACGTGGCCGCATGCTCGGGCTCGGCGAGCACCTCGAGCGCGCGACGCGCGCGCCCCACGCCGATGGCGACGAGCGCCGCCTGCTGGCGCGCGTAGTCGGCGAGCGGATCGTCGAACGCCTCAGGCCCGAGGCGCGCCTCGAACGCGGCGGCGAGATCGTCGCCGGAGGCTCGCACGAGGTCGCCGAGATCTCGCGGCACCTGGCCCTGGCCCGGGCAGAGGAAGACGACGCTCATCGGGGGCGGCTCGTCAGGTGCTGGAGGACGGTTGGCGGCTAGATGCCGGCGCGACGAAAGACGACGTCGAGCGCGTCGCCGTAGGTGGTCGCGCCGCCGAAGTCCTGCGGCTTGATGTCGATCTCGAAGTCGTCGTGGAGGATCTGACTGAGCTCGACGATGTCGAGGGAGTCGATGTCGAGCGCCTCCATCTCGGCGTCGGGCGCGAGCTGAGAGGTGTCGACATCGAAGGCGGCGAGCGCACGCTCGATGCGGGCTTCGACGGCTTCGCGAGTGAGTTCGGCCACGGGACAGGTCCTCAGGAGAGCAACGGGGGAACTCCCATGCTATCGGCACGACTGTGCGCTGCCGCACGGATGCTGGACGGGCTGCGAGAATGCGCGGGTGCCCCCGTCCGCCGCGCAGGCTCGCCCGTTCCTCACCGCGCTGCGCGACCGCTGGTGGGTCGTGGCCCTGTGCGCCGTCACCGCCGGTTTGCTGGCGTTCTTCACCGTGGGGCAGCGCCCCGGGCAGTATCAGGCCGGCGCGATCCTCGGCCTCAAGAATCAGTACCTCGATCGCGACATCTTCGGCCTCTCCTCGTCGCAGAAATCGGCCGAGCAAACGCTCGCCGAGCAGCCGGGCCAGCTCGACACCATGACCGCGGTCGTGGCCCTCGCCAAGCAGCTCGGCTTGCAGCCGGTGACCAACGCGCGCGAGCTCGCCGCCAACACGAGCGTCGCCCTCGACACGAAGTACTACCTCCCCGTGGTGCAGGGCCGCGACCGCTCCCCGGAGCGGGCCGCTGAGCTCGCCAACGCGTACGCGCTCGTGCTCGTGCAGCGCCGCCGCAAGCAGGACGAGCGCCGGATGCAGAAGGCGATCGAGGCCACGCGGGCGCGGCTCGATGAGGTGGGCAGCGAGGCTGAGAAGACGACCGACTACCTCCGCCGCGGCCAGCTCCGGATCGAGGTCACGCGACTCACGGCGGCGCTGATCCGGCTCCGGCTGCTCAAGGAGTACCGCCCGCCGACGCTCTCCGTCGCCCGCTGGGCCCCGGTGCCGACCTCGCGCACTCGGGCGCCCGCGCTCAACATCGGGCTCGTCTCGGCGCTGTTCGGGGCGATGATGGGCTGCGCGCTGCTGGGCTGGCGCGAGCAGCGCGACCGCCGCCCGCGCGCCGGCCAGGTGCGGGCCGATCTGCGCGCCGCGATCCTGAGCGACCTCCCCCGCGCGGCGTTGCTGCCGGGCGCCCGCCCGCGCGGCCCATTCTCCGGGGAGCAGGCGGCGCTCGAGGCGGTGCGCAAGGTGGTGCAGGCCGATCAGCCGCACACGGTCGTGGCGGTCACCGAGGCCGTGTCGCTCGGGCGGGCCGGCGCCGCCGCCCGGCTCCTCGCCGAGACCGCCGCGGCCGAGGGATCGAGCACGCTCCTCGCGTCGAACGACCCGCACCTCAGCGAGGGCGAACAGCGCGACGGGTTCACCGTCGAGCGCTACCCGATCGGTGGCGGCAAGGCGGCGACCGACTGGCTCAGCGCTCGGCGCAAGCTCTACGACCTCGTCGTGCTGGATCTCCCGTCGCCCGTCGGCAGCTCCGCCGCGCTCGAGCTCGCCAGCGCCGCCGACCAGGTGCTCGTGGTGTGGGTCGCCGACTCCGTCACACGCCCGCAGGTCGCCCGGCTCGGCCGCACGCTGCGCCGGGCCGACATCTCGCTCGCCGGCGTGGTGCGCGTGGGAGGCTCTGCCGCGTGACGACGCTGCGCCGCAGCCGGACGAGCGCCCGCAAGCCTCCGCTGCGTGAGCGGATGCCGCGGCTCTACGTGATCCCGCGCCTGCGCGACCTGATCCAGCGGCCCGAGCTCGCCCAGCGCCTGCGCGCGTTGCGGATGAGCGACCTCTGGTTCTCCGGGTGGGTGATGGCGTGGGCCCTCGGCATCGCCGTGCTCGCGGTCGCCGAGCAGTGGCAGCTGCTCGCCACGTTCGTCTGGGTGCCGGGCTTCGCGATGCTCTTCGCGCAGTGGCCCGTGATCGGGACGGTCTCGCTGTTCACCCTGTGGACGTTCGCGCCGTTCCTGCGGCGCGTGCTCGATGTGGTCGATCCGACTGCGGCGGGCCCCGACGTGCTCTCGCTCACGCCGTTCATGGCGACCGCCAGCGTCGCGCTCCTCGCGCTCTCCCGTTACCGCCCGCCGCGCGCCGTCAACGTGTTCGTCGGCGTCGTGATCGCGGGCTTCGCGGTCGGCATCCCGCTCGGCTTCTCGGCACCGTTCGCGCTGCTCTTCGGGCTCTTCGCCTACGTCTCCGCGATCCTCGGCATCTACATCGGTTACGCCAACGGCCGCGACCGCCGGTTCACGCTCGAGCAGATGCTGCTGCCGATGGTGCTGATCGCGTCGATCTACGGCATCTGGCAGGGCATCCTCCCGCGGCTTCCGGTCTGGGACCAGACTTGGCTGTTGAAGTCGAACTTCGGATCGGTCGGCACCAAGGAGCTCGGGACGTTCCGCGTGTTCTCGGTGCTCAACTCGCCCTACACCTACGCGTCGCTCGTGGCGATCTACCTCGCGATGCTGTTCGTCTCGCGGCGCGTGAGCCTGCTTCGGATCCTCACGGTGGTCGTCGCCATTGCCGGCATCTTCCTCACGCAGTCGCGCGGCGCCTGGGTGGCGGTCGCCGGCGGCCTCGTGCTGATGACGTTCTTCACCGGTGGCCGCGCGCTGCCCCGGCTCGGTGCCGTGCTCCTGATGCTCGGCGGCATGTATTTCGCGCTCGGCAGCTCGCAGGCCGGCCAGCAGGTCGTGCAGCGCGCGAGCTCCATCACCGCGGGCACCAACGACAAGTCGGGCTCCGATCGCAAAGAGGCGATCATCACGCTCGGCCCGCAGGCGCTGACGAAGCCCCTCGGCGCCGGCATCGGATCGGTCGGCGCGGCCAGTGATCTCAATCCCAGTCCGCCTGTCGCCCTGGTCGACAACGGCTACCTGATCATGCTCTACATGCTCGGCCCGATCGGCTTCTTGCTCGTCGGCCTCGGGATGCTCGGCCTGATCTGGAGCGTGCTCCGCGGCACCACCGTCGCCTCTCGAAGGCCGCTGCTGCCGCTCCTCGCGCCGATCGGCGTGTTCATCCCGCTCTCGCTGTTCTCCGAGACGCTCTACGGCCTCACGGGCTTCATCCTGTTCTACGCGCTCGGCGAGGCGCTCGGCCGCCGGAACGCCGAGGCCGCCGATCGCCGCGCGGTTGCGGCTCCGCCCGGCGCCGCCGACCCCGAGCCCGCGCTCACGCGGCCGATCGTCCCGCCGCTCGGCACCACCCCGGCCACGCCGGGCGCCGCGCGCGAGGTGCTGACCGCGGCACCCCCGCGGCTCTGACGCTGGCGGTCAGCGCCGGGGTCCCAACCGGGCTTGTCCGGAGCGCCGGCTCCGGCGACGGGCCGGGCGACGCCACCGTCGGTACGTTCGAGGACATGACCCGGTCGTCCCGACCGCCGATCGACCGAGCTGCGGAGACCGCACGTGAGCGCAGATCCTGACCAGCCAGCTGCCGGACGCCTCGTTCAGGCGCTGTTCGGACTGATGTTCGTGGCGTGGCTCGCCGTCGCCGTCGTTGCGGCGCTGAGCCTGAGCGGTGCCGCCGCAGCGCTCGTCACCGTCGTGATCATCGCCGCCGGGGCTGCCATCGGGTGGTCGGTGCGCCGCCGCACGCTCGGGCGTGCGGCGGAGCGCATCGTCCCCGACTGACGCCTGAGCCGGGCATCAGCCGTTGGACTCTCGGTGGTTGCGCTCGCCGCCGTTGGCGTCATCCGCCCGGCGAGGCCCCCAAGCGCTGCCGATGAACATCAGTACGGCGAAAACGACGGCGGGCAGGACGATCGAGGCTGTTGAACCTCCCTGCCACGCCCAGGTGAGCAAGGCCCAGACGACGCCCGCGACGGCCGCGTACACCAGCCGCCGCACCAGCGTTGCGGGCTCGGCAGGCGGCGCACCAGGCTCGTCGACGAGCCCGAAGTAGACCCCGACATTCCCCCACCGCTCGCGCATCGACACGCACTCGACGCTACGGCGCGACGCTCGCGCGGCGAGGGTCAAGATCGGCGCGGCAACCAGCTGCGGCCGATGACCTCCAGCCGACCCTTACTCCTGCCGCCGGAAGTGCTCGGCCAGCGTGAGGGCTGAGCGTGCGGAGTCGTAGCGCTCGGCGATGAGGCCGGCGGCGGCAGTGCCGAGGAGCTCGCGCAATTCGGCGTCGTCGAGGAGGCGGGCGATCGCGGCCGCGAGGGTGACAGCGTCATCCGGGGGGACGAGCAGGCCGGTCTCGCCGTCGAGCACGGCCTCGGGCAGGCCGGCGATCGGCGTGGCGATCACGGGCACGCCGTGGGCCATCGCCTCGAGCACGGCGACCGGAAGGCCATCGGTGTCGCCGTCGCGGGCCGCGCGAGCCGGGAGCGCGAAGATGGCCGCGCGCTGGAGCGTGTGCTGCACCTCGGCCGGTGGCTGGGTGCCGCGGAGCACGACGTGATCGGCGAGGCGGAGGCGGGCGACCTGGAGCTCGAGGGCATCGCGCTCGGGGCCGTCGCCGATGAGCTCGAGCCGGATGCCCGTGCGGCCCGCGGTGACGAGCTCGCCGATCGCCGCGATGAGGGTGTCGAGGCCCTTCTTCTCCACCATCCGCGCCGTGGCGACGATGAGATCGGGCTCGCGCGACTCCGGCGAAGCCAGCACCGCCGGGCGCTCGACGCCGTTGGTGATCACGTAGAGGGGCGGGTCGGCGCGGTGCGGGCCCGAGCCGTTGCCGGCCCCGTTCGGCGCGGAGGGGTTGTCGGTGCCGGCGGTGAGCTCGCCGGCAAGCGCCCGCTCGATCACGCCGAGCGTGAACTGCGAGTGGCTCACGGCGAAGGCGCAGGCGCGGGTCTTCGCGGCGAGGAACGCGGGCGAGGTGGCGACCCAGAGATCGCGGGCGTGACCGGTGTAGGAGGCGGTGCGGCCCCGGCGGCTGAGCATGGCGGCCAGCACTGCCGTCGTCGCGGGCGTGTTGGCGAAGTGCGCGTGGAGGTGCTTGCCGCGGGCGTGGCGCGCGAGGTGCGCGGCGTAGGGCAGGGCGGCGAGCTGGCGGGGGTCGCGCTCACGCACCGCCCAGCCGACCGCGAAGCTGATCGCCCGCGCCGTGCGCACCGGCCGGCGCAGCAGCGCTTGGAGCAGGTCGCCCATCATCGCGCGCAGCCCGGCGCGCCCCGCTGGCGGGCGCCGCACGAGCGTGGCGAGCGGCGCAGCAGCAGGCACATCGTCGAAGCTCGCCTCCCCGTCGGGCACGAGGCTCCAGATCTCCACCGGCACGCCGGCCTCCTGGAGCGAGAGCAGCTCGCGCACCACGAACGTCTCCGACACCTTGGGGAAGCTCCGGATCACGTAGCTCACGACGGGGGAATCGCGCACGCCAACAGCCTGTCAGGTCGCGAGGCTGGCGTGCCGGCGCGCCTGGGCACGACTCGTCATCAGCTCCGCGCCTTGCCGACGAAGCGCCAGAGATCCAGCGTCGAGTTGCGCGCGACGAGCAGCAGCAGCACGACGAGGGCGCCCATGCCGACGAGCCCCGACACGAACGTGCCGACGAACGGCGAAGGGTCGAGCTCGTAGGCCACCGACCAGCCGGCGAAGGACGCGCCCGCGGCGGCGAGCACCGGGCCGGCGAACCGCGGAATGGCGGTGGGGCCGAACACGTCGCGCGCCATGCCCGCGGCGCTCACAACGAACACGACCCCGCCGGCGACGAGCCCGATGCCCGCGCCCACGGCCTCGTAGCGGGTCATCGCTACGGCGCCGACGCCGAGCGTGACGACGAGCGCCGGCAGCCCCATCACGAACACCTTCTTCGGCTCGTCCTGGGCCCACAGCAGCGTCGAGATGATCGTCGCCATCGGGATCGTGATCATGATCGCGGCGCCGACCCACGGGATGAGGTCGGCGGTCTCGGTCCAGCCGTCGCCGAGCAAGAGCGGGACGAGCCACTCGCACGTCGACACGAGCCCGACGACCGGCAGCGCCATCGCCACGCCGGCGAGCCCGAGCCCGCGCTCGAGGAGCATCTTCGGCTCGGCGCCCGCCTCCATCATCCGGGCGAGCCCCGGCAGGCCGACCCGCCACGCCGACTCGAAGAACAGCGTCACGATCACGAGCAACCGGCGGGCCTGGTCGAACGCGCCGAGCGCGCCGCGGCCGCTGATCGCGAAGAGGATCATCGCGAGACCCTGATCGCGGAACATCGTCGCGAGCCACGACGCCTGGAAGTACGCCCCGAACTTCGCGAGGCCCCGCACCACGCCGCCGTTCCACTTCGGCCAGATCCAGCCGACGGGTCCGGTGAGGATCAGCAGGCCGCTGCCGGTCACGGCGCGGGCGACGTTGGCGATGCCGACGCCGACGAGCCCCATCCCGCCCGCGACGAGCCCGATCGCGAGCACGTTGTAGACGAGGAACTCGACGATCTCGGCGCGCACCACCGGCCGGTACTCGAGGTCGCGCTCGCAGGCGATCGAGTTCGCGCTGCGCATCACGTCGATCGCCATGCCGACGAACATCAGGCTCATCGTGAGCGCGCCCTCGTTGCCACCGACCGAGAGCGTGGTGAACGCCAGGAGCGAGCCGACCGCCGCCACCGGCCACGTGATCGCCTGCTGGAACGCGAGCAGCGCCGCATACTCGTAGCGCGCCGGTGGCTGCTCACGGCGGATCAGGCCGGGGCCGAGGCCGCCGTCGGCGAGGAACCGGCCGAGCACGATGATCGTGAGGCCGAGCGCGACGACGCCGTAGTCCTCCTTCGAGAGCAGGCGCGCGAGGAAGATCGTGCCGACGAGCCCGAGACCGCGCACGATCACGGTTCGCATGCCGACGAGCATCATGCTGCGCGCGGTCTTGTCGCGGACGGCCCGCTGCTCCTCGGTGATCTCGTCGTCGGCGGCCGTGGCCATCCGGAGCGTCTCGAGGGCGTTGTCGGAGTAGTCGGCCCGGCGCGCGGCATCGTCGGCCGCGGCGGCGTCGCGCGCCTCCCGATCCGGCTGGTGGTGCGCGACGATGTCGAGTTCGATGTCGACGGGCTGCTCCGCGGGGCGCTCCGCGGACGGGTCGTCGGGCCGCTCGCTCATCGGATCGCCTCGCGCCGCCCACGGGCGCGCAGCGCCTCGCGGTAGCGATCCTCGAGCGGGGCGGCAAGCGTGCGCCAGCTGTGACCGCGGACGGCTTCGCGCGCGGCGATGCCTTGCATGAGCCCACGCTCCGGCTTGCGGAGAAGGTCGACGGTGGCGTCGGCCAGTGCGGCGGGCTCCTCGCGCACGGCGCCGTGCGAGCCGTCGACGAACCCGATCCGCTCGACGCCGACGGCCGTACCGACGATCGGCCGCGCCGCAGCCATCGCCTCGAGCACCTTGATGCGGGTGCCGCCGCCCGTCCACACGGGGACGATCACGACGGCGGCCGCGGCGATCTCCGCGACGATGTCGTCGACGAGCCCGGCGACCTCGACGTTGCGCAGCGGGCCTGCCGCCTCACGCACCGCGTCGAGCGGGCCCGAGCCGACGATCCGCAGCTGCGCCGCCGGATGCTGCTCCGTCACCCGACCCCAGCCCTCACGCAGGAACCGGATGAGGCCGTCGCGGTTGGGGGCCCAGTGGTAGGCGCCGAAGAAGAGCACGCGCCCCGGTTCGCCCGAGCGCGGATCGAGATCGAAGAGTTCATCGTCGACGCCATTGGGCACCAGCACGGTGTCGCGCGCGCCGAGACCACGGAAGTAGGCGTCGTCGTGGTCGCTCACCGTCACGGTGAGGTGGGCGCCGCGCACGGCGCGGCGCTCGGTCTGCTCCAGTCGGCGGGCCCGCACCCGCAGACGCAGCGCCTCCCTCGGGTCGGTGGCTGAGGCCGCGAAGCCGCGCAGCATCTCGGCATCGGCGTTGTGCGGGCTCGCGATCACGAGCGGCCCGCTGGCTGCCGCGGCGTCGGGTACGTACTGCTCGAGCCAGGCCTCCTCCAGCTGCACGATCGCGGCGCCTGGAGCGAGGGCGGCGATGCGGCTCGCCATCACCCGATGGTGCGGCTCGGGCTCGCCGACCACGTCCTGGCGGGCTCGCTGGATCAGCTTGCGCGCGGAGCCGGCCGGCGGATGCGGGTGCACCTCGGCCTTCCAGCCGCGCTCGCGCATCGCCGCGATCTGCTCGGGCTCGCCGGCGAGAGCCAGCACGTGCGGCACAGCGCCGGCGCGATCGAGCGCCTCGACGAGCCGCAGCGTGCGTTTGCGTCCGCCGGACACCGGGGGCAGCGGCAGCGACGGGCAAGCAACCACCGCCCGAGCCCCGACCACGGCGGCCCGCGCGCCGCTCACGACGCTGGGACGAGCAGGAGGTTGGTGGACTGCTCGGCGCCCGGGATGCCGGCCGCGAGGGCGCGCAGCTCGCTCAGCTCGAGCCGGCGGCCGGGCGGCGACGGGATGTCGAGATCCCAGCCATCCGGCAGGCCGAGATCCCACACGTGCGAGAAGCGCTCCTGGGCGAACGTGAGGAACCGCTCCAGCGTGCCTTGGCGCTCGAGCCCGTAGGGCCAGAACTCCACGCACCACGGCACGCCCGCCTGCAGCAGGCCCTTGGCGCCGTCGAGCACCTGCGTCTCGTGGCCCTGCACGTCGACCCACACCAGCCCGACATCGGTCAGCGGGATGCCGGCGTCGGCGAGGGCGCCATCGAGGGTGGTCGCCTCGACGGTGATCGTCGTGCGGTGCTCCTCGCCGAGCGCGCCCTCCGCGACGGCGTCGTCGGTGCGGACGCGGTGGTCGCCGATGTTGTCTTCGGACTCCTCGAACGTGAGCTGGCCGGGCTCCGAGGAGACGGCGGCGGCGCGCACGAGGCCGCGGTCGACGAGATCGTTGGCGGCGAGGTTCATCCGCAGCAGGCGCAGGTTGCTGGGATGCGGCTCGAAGAGCATCGAGCGCTCGGCGCCCTGGCGGATCAGCGCGCAGAGCGAGGCGGTGCCGATGTTCGCGCCGACGTCGAGGAACACCTTGCCCTCGAGCGGGCGGTCACCGAAGCCGTCGGCCGTGAGGGCGGCGGCGGCGCGTGCGAGCAGCGGTTCCTCGTAGCGACCGTAGAACCAGATCCAGTGGGTGACTTCGGACTCGTCGCGCAGGTCGACCACGTAGTTGATGCCGCGGTCCTCGCGCACGACGATCGGCGTGCTGCGGCGGATCACCTTGCGCAGCTCGTCGCGCCGGATGCGCAGGCGCTTGAGTTCGTCGGCGCCGGCGTAGTTCTTCGCCACGCGCAGCGGCCGCAGGGCGGCCTTCACGGCGCTCGCCACGCCGGGCTCGGAGGCATCCGGGGGCGTCATTCGGCCTGGGACGGGCGAGGCATCGCGCGCCATCGTACTCCGAGGTCAAGCAGGGAATGCACGGGCGCCGACGGACAGTCCGCCGTCGACACGTAGCGTCGTCCCGTTCACGTAGGCGGCGCCATCGGAGACGAGGTAGGCGATCGCGGCGGCCACGTCAGCCGGCTGCCCGAGGCGGTTCGCGGGAATCGCGGCCGCCACGGCGCGCTCGTCGAACTGGCCCTCGTAGCGGCGAGTCATGGCGGTGTCGATGATCCCCGGGGCCACGCAGTTCGTGGTCACGCCGCGCTTGCCGAACTCGACGGCCGCCGTGCGCGCGAGCCCCTCGAGTCCCCATTTCGCCGACGTGTACGCCGCCTGGCCCGCGGGCACCACCTCGGTGACGGCCGAGGTGACGAGCACGATGCGTCCCCAGCGTCGGCGGGCCATACCCATCGCGACGCCCCGCACGAGCCGGAATGCCGAAGTGAGGTCCAGCTCAATCAGGCGGTCCCAATCTTCGTCGGCGGTGGTCGGGATGAGGTCGATCAGCTCCGCGCCCGCGTTGACCACGAGCACGCCGATCCCGCCGTGGCGCTCGGTGAGGTCGGCGATGAGCGCATCAGTGGCGGCACGGTCGGCACTGTCGACCGCGTGACCCTCCGCAATCCCGCCTGCCGCCTGCACGCGAGCGGTCAGCGCCTGCGCGTCGTCGCCGATCGAGCGCGCGGTGAAGGCCACCGTCCAACCCTGCCCGGCGAGCGCTTCGACTGTCGCCGCTCCGATGCCTCGCGATCCACCGGTTACCAGCGCACAGCTGCCCTGCGTGGTGTTTTGAGCGGTGGTTCGAGGGGCGTTCATTCGTCGAGGTTCTGGTGCCTTGTGTGACGTGCGCTACATGGCAGCGCAAGATTCCTCTACCCTACGTGGGGTGAACGTCCCCGGCACCCCCGAGCCGGCGCGGCACTCGCCCCGCGTCGTGATCACGCATGACTTCGCCGAGATTTACGGCGGAGCCGAGCGCGTGACCGAGGTGCTGGCCGCGGAGTTCCCGGATGCCCCGGTGTGGACGATCCTCGGCCGCGAGTCGATCGCCGAGCGCATGGGTGTGGCCGATCGCTGGAACAGCCTCCTGCCCGAGCAGTCGACGCTCCTCAAGCGCTACCGCACGCTCACGCCGCTCTACCCCGCGCTGATGCGCTCGCGTCGCCTGCCCGAGGCCGACGTGATCCTCAGCTCGAGCTACGCCTTCGCGCACCAGCTGCGCACCTACAACGATGCGCCGCAGGTCTGTTACTGCCACAGCCCGCTGCGGTTCGCGTGGTCGATGACGGAGGCCTACCAGTCGATCTGGTCGTCGAACTCGGTCGGCGATGTCGGCTTCCGGGCCCTCGCCGCCGCGATGCGCCGCAGCGATCGCAAGGCCGCCCAGCGCGTCGACCGCTACCTCACCCAGTCGCCCTACACGGCCGATCAGATCCAGCGCTTCTACGGCCGCACGCCCGAGGTGATCGGCGCGCCCATCGACTGCAACCTCTTCAAGCCGGGCACCGGCGAGCGCGACGACTTCTACCTGATCGTCGGTCGCCTGATCGAGCCCTACAAGCGCGTGGGGATCGCCGTCGAAGCCTTCCGCCGCCTCGGCCTCCCGCTCGTGGTCGCGGGCGACGGCCCGGCCTTCGACGACCTGCGCAAGAACGCGCCGCCGAACGTCACCTTCCTCGGCCAGCAGGGCGATGCGGAGGTCGTCGACCTCATGCAGCGCTGCCGCGCGCTGCTCTTCCCGAGCCAGGACGACTTCGGCCTCGTGCCCGTCGAAGCGATGGCCTGCGGGGCGCCGATCATCGCCTACCGTGGGGGCGGCGCCACCCACACGGTCGTCGACGGCCTCACCGGCCTCTTCTTCGACGAGCAGACGTCCGACGCGATCGAGGGCGCGATCCGCGCGTTCGACCCCGCCGTGCTCGACCACTCGAAGATCCGCATCCACGCCGAACAGTGGGATGTCGGCGCGTTCCGCGCCCGCGTGCGCGCCGCCGTCGAGGAGGTCGCGGGCGTCCGCGCGCCCGACGCCGCCACCCCGGCGCCGCTCGTCGGCGGTGCGTTCACCGGCGCCCCGGCCATCGTGCCGTTCGGCGTGCCCGGCGCCGACGTCGCCGCGTAGGCGCCACGGCGGCTCGCCCGCTTGGCGGCTGGCCGCTCGGAGTCTCGCTTCAGTGCCACGGCCCCAGCCGACGAGTGGCCTCGGCTAGCGATCGCTCTGCAGCGCGGGCGGAGGCCGGCCCGAGTCGGTTGGCGAAGCGTGCCCGAGCCAGCGGCCACCTGGGCCTGACGTGTGGACAGATCCCGCAGCGGACGTCGGATCCGTCCACACGTCAGCCCGAGGTGTCGTGACGTTGAGGGGTCGCGGCGTGAAGGTGTCGTAATCCGGCGCTTGGACGCCGCGAGGGGTCGCGGCGCCGGCGCCTCAGGCTGAACCCGCGCCGGAGCGCACCGTTCGGGCGCGCGCTCGTCGTCGATTACGATCTCCGCGACCGGGGGACGAGCCGCCCGGTCACGCCCCCTGCCCGCTGTACCGTTGCGGAGGTGTCCCCCCGGCGCCCGCTCGGCCGCGACCCGCTGCGGGTGCTCGTGGTCAACCAGACCGCGTCGACGAGCGGCGCTGAGCTCTCGCTGCTCACCCTGCTTGCCGCGATCAAGCCGGAGGATGCAACGGTGACCGTGGCCTCACCGGAGGGTCAGCTTGCGGACCGCGTGAGCGAGCTCGGCCTCGAGCACATCGCGATCCGCGGCACCGATGCGAGCTTCCGGCTGAGCCCGCGCACCACCCCGCCCGAGCTCCTCGCCCTCGCCCGCTCTTCGTGGCAGGTGGCGCGGGCCGCGAAAGCGACGGGCGCCGACGTGATCCACGCGAACACCACCCGCGCCGGGCTGATTGCGATCGGCGCGCGGCGGTTCGGCGCGCCCGCCCCGCTCGTCCACGTCCGCGACTGGGCGCCGCCCGGCCGCGCCGCCGATGCGGTGCTCGGCGTCGTCGCCCGGCGGGCCGGCGTGATCGTCGCGAACTCGCGGCACGTCGCCGAGCAGTTCGGCCGCCTCGCCGATCCGCCGCGCGGCCGCCGCGCGCCGCGAGTGATCCACAACCCGATCGATCTCGCCCGCTTCGACCCCGCGCGTCACGACCGCCACGCCGCTCGCGCGGCGCTCGGCCTCCCGCTCGACGCGCCGCTCGTCGGCGTCGTCGGGCAGCTCACGCCGTGGAAGGGCCAGGACGACGCGATCCGCGCCCTCGCGGCGAGCGGCATCGACGAGGCGCACCTCGTCGTCGCCGGCTCCGCGAAGTTCGCCGGCCCCGCGGCCCGCTTCGACAATCAGGCGTTCGCCGAGGGACTCCCCGCGCTCGCCACCGAGCTGGGCGTCGCCGATCGCGTGCACTTCACCGGCGAAATCGACGACGTGCCGCAGCTGCTGGCCGCCCTCGACGTGCTGCTTGTCCCCTCGTGGGAGGAGGCGTTCGGGCGCGTCGTGGTGGAGGGCATGGCGATGGGCCTGCCCGTGATCGCCACGAGCAACGGCGGCCCGCCCGAGATCATCGGCGACAACCGCACCGGTTTCCTCCTCCCGCCCCGCGAGCCCGACCAATGGGGCTCGCTGCTCGGCGTGCTCCTCAGAGATCCCGACCGGCGCGACCGCATCGGCGCCGCGGCCCGAGATGCCGCCCGCGACTACGACCCCGCGCACCACGCCGCGGCCGTGCTCGCGGTCTACCGCGACCTGCTGGGGTAGCCGGCTCCGGGCGCGCGCGAAGCGTCGCGCGCGGCGGCCAGGACCGCCGGGGAGCGGGGCCACTACGGACCTCGCCCGTGGGCCGCCACGGCGCGGCGTCGGGAACGCCGCACGCCCGCGGCGAAACCCCACAAAGTTGGTCGACGGGTGGCGAGGGGATGCCGAGAATGCGGCCTCCCATGCACCAGGTTCAGTTCTCCGCCGCCCGCCGGCTGCTGCGTACCGGCGTGGTCGCCGCAGCGTTCGCCCTCACCTCGGCCGCGTCGGCGCTGGCCGCGCCCGGCCCGTCGGTCGGGGTGACCTCACCGGTAGCCGGCGCGACGGGCGTGAACCCGCGCAACGCCATCACGGGCGAGGTGAACCTCGTAGCCGGTGGCGGAGGCGTGCAGACCAGCACGCTCGATGCCGGCCTGCACCTCTACCGGCTCACGACGGGCGACGCTCGCGTGCTCCCCGAGGTCGCCGCGCACCGCAACACCAGCGGCGGCACCGACGTCGTCGTCCTGCAGCCCGACGATCCGCTCCAGGAGAACACCCGCTACGAGTTCGCCGTGACCGGCGGCCTCACCGACGAGGGCGGCAACGCGTTCGCCGCGAAATCGGTGAAGTTCACCACGGGCACCCTGCCCGCGCTCCCGCCGATCGCCGCGCGCTTCGAGCGTCGCCTCGCGACCGCCGCGAACGGTGACTTCACCACGTCGGTAGCGGTCGGCCCGGACCGGCGCCTCTACGCCGCCACGATGACCGGCAGCGTGCTGAGCTGGGCGATCACGGGTGGCACCGGCACGAGCGCGGGCGACCTCTCCGACCAGCGCACCGAGGCCGGGCCGTTCACCCGGAGCGGCGTGCCCGACAACGTCATCGGCCTCGCCTTCGATCCCGCCGCTACCGCCGCCGACCCGGTGTTCTGGATCACCCGCAGCCAGGGCGGCTACGACGGCCAGGGCGGCTTCGGTGACGACTGGACGGGCACCATCACCCGCGTCGCGGCGGATGGCAGCAGCCAGGACTACGTCACCGGCCTCCCGCGTTCCAACAAGGACCACCTCACGAACTCGATCGCGTTCGACGCGCAGGGGACGATGTTCGTGACCGTCGGCTCGATGACGGCGATGGGCGCGCCCGACCAGGCCTGGGGCAACCGCCCCGAGCACGCACTCTCGAGCGCCGTGCTCCGCATCGATCCCACGCTCACGGGGCGCGCGCCGAACGACGGCGCGCTCCCAGCCGACGTGAAGACCGCTGACGGCGGCACCTACGACCCGTTCACGTCGGCCGACCGGCCCGTGACGGTGTACGCCTCCGGTCTGCGCAACGCCTACGACCTCGTGTGGCACCGCAACGGCCACCTCTACGCGCCCACGAACGGCTCGGCTGCCGGAGGCAACACGCCCGCGACGCCCGGGAGCCTGCCGAGCGCCTGCGAACACCGGATCGACGCGCCAGCCTCCGGCGACTGGACGGGCCCCGCCGTCCCCGCGACGAGCGGCGTGACGGCGCAGACCGACTGGCTCTTCGACGTGCACGCCGGCTCCTACTACGGCCACCCCAACCCGTCCCGCTGCGAGTTCACGTTCTTCGGCGGCTCGGCCTCGAACGCGCTCTACCCGGCGAACACCCCGGCCGACCGCAACTACGAGCCGGCGCTGTACGACCTCGGGCTGCACGCTTCGGCCGACGGCGCGCTCGACTACTGCGGCCCGCAGTGGGGCGGCGCGCTGAACGGCGCGCTGATGATCACGCGCTACAGCGCCGGGAAGGACATCATCGCCCTCACCTTCGGCAGCGACGGCAGCGTCACCCACGACTACCGCTACCTCCCGGGGCTCGACGGCTTCGCGAACCCGCTCGACATCTCCCAGGATCCGGACACCGGCAACCTCTACGTGACCGATCTGCCGCAGACCGCGCCGCAGAACGCCCGGATCTACGTGCTGCGTCCCACCGATGCCGGCGGCACGTACCTGCCCGCCGCGTGCGACGACGCGACGCCGACCCCGACCGCGACGCCGACCCCGACCGCAACGCCGACACCGACCGCGGCACCGACGCCCACGCCATCGGCCGCGACGACCCCGACCGCCACCGCGACGACACCGGCCGCGTCCACGGCTACTCCCGCGCCCGCGGCCGACGCGATCGTCTTCGGCACCTCGCCCCGCCGCGGCGGCACCCGCAGCATCCGGCTCTCGTGCCGCCGCTCGAACGCCACCCCCGCCGGTTTCTGCCGCGTCGAGGTGCGACTCGGTCGGCGGGGCCTCGGGCGTCGGATCGCCGCGAAGAAGGTCGCGTTCGACGGCCGCAGCGCGAAGCTCACGCTCCGCTTCGGCGTTACCAACTGGCAGCGGCTGCGCCGCTCGGGCGCCATCGTCAACGCGACGCTCTACGGCTCCGACGGCACGAGGCCGCTCGGCCGGGTGGCGCAGTTCTACCGCGCGCCCTAGGCCGGGCGGAGGTGGTGCAGCAGGCGCCGGCCGACGAGGTCGATGCCGACGAGCGTGCCGGTGGAGAGGCCGCGGTCGTCGCGGGTGAGCTGGTGGACGAGCCAGGCGAGCGTCGGGTTGTGGCCGACGACCACGACGTCGACGCGCGCATCACCCTCGGTCCACGGGGAGAGCAGCGCGAGGAGCTCGGGGAGCGAGTAGTCGCCGCCGATCTCGTCGAACACCACCGGCTCGGGCGCCGCGCCGTGGGCGGCAACCGCGAGCTCGGCGGTGCGCCGGGCCCGCACGCGCGGGCTCGCGATCACCACGGCCGGCGCCGGGGCGTGCGCGCGGAGCGCGGCTCCTGCGGCGCGCGCCTGCTGCTCGCCCTTCTTCGTGAGCGGGCGGGCTGCATCGTCGAGGCCGGGGGGATGGTCTGCCTGACCATGACGCAGCAGCCACAGCACCGGGCCCGGTGGCGCCGACGGCGCATGATCGAGAGGGTCAGCAGCGTGGGACACGCCTCCTAACCTCTCAGATCATGGCCGTGAAACGCCGGGCGGCACGGGGCGCGTAGCCGCTCGCGCCGCCCGAGTCCTCGGCCCCAACCGGCGCGAGATCAGCCCTTGTACACCCGCACGGCCGGGCTCGTCACCTTGCCGCTCGGCGAGGTCCAGCGGAAGCGGTACTGCGCGCTCGACTTGTAGGTCGAGTCGGTTACGGTGAACGCGCCGTTCGACTTCGTCTTGACCTTCTTCCAGGTCTTGAACGACTTGCCGCGCTTCTTCTCGACGACGACCGTGGTCGCCTTGGTCGCCGAGCGGGCGATGCCCCACAGCGACACCTTCTTGTAGCGCTTGCCCACCTTCACGGGCTTGGCGTCGAGGGTCGAGATGAACGCGGCGTACGACGGCTTGGCCTTGCCGTTCGCGTAGTAGAGGCCGGTCTGGAAGCCGCCGTTGTCGGTGTCGTCCGTGAACAGGTACTGCGAGAAGCCCGCGACCCGCGAGTTGTAATACGCGTCGCGCTCGACGCGGGCCCGGATCTCGTACTGGCGCTGCGGCGAGACGCCGAAGGTCTTGTCGGGGTAGCTCTGGATCCCGAACTCGGTGAAGTACACCGGCACCTTCGTGCTGATCGCCTTCGCCTTGCCGGCCTTGTCGAGGAACTTCGTGAGGCTGCTGAGGTTGCGGTAGGTGACGTCGTTCTTGTTCAGCTTGCCGTTGGTGAACTGGTACGGGTGGTGGGCGACGCCGTCGAGCTGGAGCTTGGCCCCGCACTTCTTGTCGTACTTGTCCCTGCTACTCAGGCAGAACGCCGCGCGGAGGAAGGTGAGCGGGTACACCCGGCCGTCGTTGCTGCCGCCGACGGGCGCAAGCTCGCCGAACAGCACCTTCGCGGTCGTCTGCCCGCCGGCTCGGATGCCTTGGCGGCCGGCCTCGAACAGCTCGCGGTAGAGCTGCGCGCCGACGTACTTGCCGCCGCTGATCTGCGGCGAGAGGTAGCGCGGGAGGTTCGGCTCGTTCCAGATCGACCAGAGCACGTTGCTCGCACCGAAGCGCTTGGCGGCGGCGGTGGCGAACTTCGCGTACTCCGCCGGGATCGGGCGCTTGACGTTGTCGCTCTTGTCGGCAGTCGCCCACTTCGGGACGGGCGCGGCGAGCGAGATCAGCACCGTCCAGCCCTTGGCCTTGGCGGCGTCGATCGCGGCGGCGTAGTTGCCCCAGTAGTAGCCATTCGGATCGGTGGGATCGAAGGCGGGGGTGGCGGCGTCGTCCGGGTTGGGGGCGACGTCGTACCACTGCACGTTCACGCGGAGGGCCTTCACGCCGGCCTTCTCCATCGCCGCGAAGGCTGTGGCCCTCGTCGCATCGGTGGAGGTGCGCGCGGTGAGGTCGCGGGGCGCCTCGAAGAACATGGTCTGCTTGGTGCTGGCCGCAGCCGTGCTTGCGCCGGCGAGGATGCCGAGCAAGAGGGCGAAGGCGGCCATCACGAACGTTGTCGTCTTGCGATGGGTCACGCCCTGAATGAACACGGCCGCGCCGCGATGGATGCGGCCGAGGTGGCGGTCAGGCGCGGACGCGCCCGCAGCCGCAACGTGGCGTGCAGCGCAGGCGCCGCACGCGCCGCTTCGCTACTTCGGGTTCGGCGGCAGCCAGCCGCTGAACGGCACCACGTACGGGCTCGTGAGCGTGCCCTCGGTGGTCGCCACCTGGTAGCGGTAACGCGCACCCTTACGGTATTTGTCAGTGAGCGTGAACGCCCCGATCCGGTTCGTCTTCACGGCCTTCAGCTTCTTGAAGGCGCCGCCGGTCGACACCTGCACGGTGACGGTGGTCGCGGCCGTCGCGGTGCGCACGAGGCCCCACAGCGACGTGTTCGGCTTCTTGCCGCCGCCCGCCGGCTTCGCATCGAGCGTCAGGCGGAACGCGTTGTACGCAGGCTTGGCTTTGCCCGTGGCGAGGCGAAGACCCGTCTGGAAGCCCCCGGTGTCGACGTCGTCGGTGAGCAGGTACTGGGAGAAGCCCTTCACCCGCTTGTTGTAGAAGGCGGCCCGCTCGGCGCGGGCGCGCACCTCGTACTGAGCGACGTAGTTGAAGCCCCACAGCAGATCGGGCTTGCTCTGGATGCCGAACTCGGTGAGGTAGATCGGTACGCCTGCAGCGATGGCCCTGTCCTTGGCGGCCTTATCGAGGAACGAGACGAGCCGGCTCATCGAGCGATACGTCGCATCCTGGGCGTTCAGCTTGCCGTTCGAGAACTGGTACGGGTGGTGCGCAAGGCCGTCGATCTCGAGCTTGCCGCCGCACTTGCTGTCGAGCTTGTACTTGGTCGTCAGGCAGAGCGCCTCGCGCAGGAACTGCAGCGGGTAGATCCGATCGCGCAGGCCTGCGCCACCGACCGGCGCCGTCTCGCCGAACAGCACCTTGGTGGTACTGAGGCCGGCATCGACCTTGATGCCATCACGTCCGGCGACGTAGAGCTCGCGGTAGATCGCCGGGCTCACCGGCTTGCCACCGCTGAGTTGCGGCTTGAGGAACGTCTCGAGGTTCGGCTCGTTCCAGATCGACCAGATCACGTTCGGCGCGCCGAACTGGCGGGCAGCCGCCGTCGCGAACGCCTTGAACTCGGCCGGCACCGGCCGGAGGTAGTTGTCGGCCTTCGAAGCCGTTGCCCACTTCGGCACGGGCGCCGACAGCGAGATCAGCAGCGTCCAGCCCTTGGCCTTGGCGGTGTCGATCACCGACGTGTACGGGGACCAGTTGTAGCTCCCGGGCTGGGTGAGATCGACGCTCGGCTTCGTCGCGAGATCGCGATCCGGCGCGACGTCGTACCAGCGCAGGTTCACCCGCAGCGCCTTCACCCCGAGCCGCTCGAAGTCGGCGAACGCCGCGGCACGCGTGGCATCCGTCGACGGTTGGCTGCCGACTGCGGTGAGGTCGCGTGGCGCCTCGAAGAACACCGTCTGGTTGGTCGCGGCATGGGCCGACGAGCCACCAAGGACGAGCAGCGCGAACGCGGCGAGGAGCGAGCGGAGGGCGGACTTCAGGGTGATCACCACGGGAGGGTCGGACGGGACGAACGAGGCAGCGGGGACGCCCTTGGTGTTGGCACAGCCTCACACACCTGACGTCGGCGTGCGCCGTTCGTCACGCCGATCGGCGTTCGGGCCGACGGCCCAGCGTTACGCCAGGCGTGCCCCGTACTGGCGCTCGTAGTAAGCGCGGTAGTCGCCGTCGATGAGCGGCTCCCACCAGTCCTTGCGATCCAGGTACCAGGCGACCGTGCGCTCGATGCCCTCGTCGAACTGCACCTGCGCCTCCCAGCCGATCTCGCGCTTGAGCTTGGCGGCACTCAGCGAGTAGCGGCGGTCGTGGCCGGGGCGATCCTCGACGTACGTGATGAGGCTCTCGTCGGCGCCGGGCACGAGCTCGACGATCCGCTTGACGACCTCGATGTTCGTCGCCTCGCTGGGCCCGCCGACGTTGTAGACCTCGCCGGCCTTGCCGCCCTCGAGCACCGCGCTGATGCCGCGCGCGAAGTCCTCGACGAACAGCCAGTTGCGCACGTTCAGGCCATCGCCGTACACCGGCAGCTTGTCGCCGCGCAGGGCGTTGAGGATCATCAGCGGGATCAGCTTCTCGGGGTACTGGTAGGGCCCGTAGGAGTTGCTGCCGCGGCAGATCTTCACGTCGGTGCCGAACGTCGTGAAGTAGCTCTGCACGAGCATGTCGCCGCCGGCCTTGGTGGCCGAGTAGGGGCTGTTGCCCTCGAGCGGGCTCTCCTCGGTGAAGGAGCCCTCCTCGATCGAGCCGTACACCTCGTCGGTGGAGATCTGCACCAGCGGCACGCCGGTCTGGCGGCAGGCCTCCACCACGCTGTAGGTGCCGAGCGCGTGCGTCTTCACGAACGCGTCGGGCTCCTGGATCGAGCGATCCACGTGCGTCTCGGCGGCGAAGTTCACCACGGCATCGATGCCATCGCTCACGGCGGCGAGCATCGTCTCGCGATCCTCGATGCCGGCGACGATCAGCTTCGCGCCCGTGCCCTCGAGGTTCTCCTCGCGGCCGGCGTACGTGAGCTTGTCGTAGACGACGACCTCGTCACCGTTCTCCAGCACGCGCTGCCGAACGAAGTTGCTGCCGATGAACCCGGCACCACCACACACCAGAAGCTTCACGACTGGCTCCTCTCTGCCAGGTAACCGCTGACGCCCTCACGCCAGTCGGGCAAGACGGGCACGCCCTCACGCTCGGTGGCGAGGACGCTCCAGGCCGGCCGCGGGGCCGGCCGCACGAACGCGGACGAATCGGTCTCGTTGACCGTGGCCTCGATCCCCGCCTGCTCGTAGAGCTCGACGGTGAGGCCGTGCCAGCTGGTCTGGCCGCCGCCCGCCGTATGCGCGACGCCGGTGACCCCGCCGGGCGCGGCGAGCTCGACGAGTGCGGGGCTCAGGTGGCCGGTCCACGTGGGCGAGCCGACCTGGTCGGTGACCACCGCCACCTCGCCACGCTCGGCGCCGACGCGCAGCATCGTGTCGGGAAAACTCTTGCCGGGCCAGCCGAAGAGCCAGGCGGTGCGGGCGATCACGTAGTCGTCGGTCTCCTCGGCGATGGCCTCCTCCCCGACGCGCTTGGTGCGGCCGTAGGCGCCGATCGGGGCCGTCGGATCGGACTCGACGTACGGACGCCCGGTGAGGGTGCCGTCGAACACGTAGTCGGTGGACACGGCGACGAGCCGCGCGCCGGCGGCCTTCGCGGCCTTGGCGATGTTGCGCGAGGCGAGGCCGTTCACGCGGAGGGCGGCCTCCTCCTGGGATTCCGCAGCGTCGACATCGACCCAGGCGGCGCAATGGATGATCGCGTCGGGGCCCGCGTCGACGACGGCCTCGGTGGTCGCGGCCTCATCGGTGAGATCGACGATGAGGTCGGCGTCGCGCAGGTCGAGTCCGATCACGTTCCAGCCGGCGGCGGTGGCATCGCCGACGACCCGCCGGCCGAGCATCCCGGCCGAGCCGGTGACGACGAGCGTGCCGCTCACGGGAGCCTCACGTGGGAGCTGTCACCGATGAGCAGGCGGATCGCCTTCGGCATGCGCGGACCGCGCTCCACCTTGGCGTCGCGGCCGATCAGGCTGCCCTCGACGCGGTGGTCCATGTGGCTGACGCTCGAGCCGTCGAGGAGGATCGAGTACTCGACCTCGGCGTGATCGACCGTGCAGCCAACGCCGACGGCCGTGTAGGGGCCGATGTAGGCGTCGCTGATGCGCGCGCCCTCGCCGATCACCGCGGGGCCACGGACGGAGCAACGCTCGAGCACCGCGCCCTCGCCGACCACCACGCGGCCCTCGACCTCACTGTCGACCAGCTCGCCCTTGATGCTGCGGTGCAACGTGTCGAGCACGAGCCGGTTCGCCTCGAGCATGTCGGCGAGCTTGCCGGTGTCCTTCCACCAACCCTCGACGCGCTCGCTGAGCACGGTCTGGCCGGTGTTCACCAGGTGCTGGATCGCGTCGGTGATCTCCAGCTCGCCACGCGGCGAGGGCTCGATGGCGCGGGCCGCATCGTGGATCGCGGCCTTGAAGAGGTAGACGCCGACGAGCGCCAGATCGCTCTTCGGCTCCTTCGGCTTCTCGACGAGCCGGTTCACCGAGCCGTCGGGCCCGAACTCGACGATGCCGAACGACTGCGGGTCGTCGACGCGCGTGACGAGGATCAGTGCCGACGGATCATCTCGCTGGAAGCGATCGACGAGGCCCTTGATCCCGCCTTGGAGCAGGTTGTCGCCGAGGTACATCACGAACGGGCTATCGCCGAGGAAACGCTCGGCGGTGAGGACGGCGTGCGCGAGGCCCGCCGGCGAGTCCTGCTCGATGAAGGTGACCTTGGCGCCGAACTGGCTGCCGTCTCCCACCGCATCGCGGATCTCGCCGCCCGTCTCCGGGGCGATGATGATGCCGATCTCCGTGATCCCGGCCTCGACCATCGAGCGGATCCCGAAGAACAGCACCGGCGTGTTGGCCACGGGCACCAGTTGCTTCGCGGACGTGTAGGTGATCGGCCGAAGGCGCGTCCCCTTGCCTCCGGAGAGGATGAGTCCCTTCAGCGGCGAGGCGTCGGTCACGGTGGCGACCCTAGCGAAGCGATGCGTTCCTCGGGGGCCGCCGCGACCTCGAATTGACGATGTGTGCGCTCACTCCCGCTGGCGCCTGGGCGTCGCGGGACGGACCGGCTACCGGAGCGCTGCGGCCAGAGCGCTCGCCGCGCTGTGCACGGCGTCGCGTGCCTCGACGGGCGACAGAATCGCTGCGTCGCCGGCCTCGGCCAGCACCTCGCGAACGAGCCAGTCGTTGCCGGCGTACGGCAACTCGACGATCACGGCGCCGTCGGCGAGCTCCTCGCTCACGCGGCGCTCCTCGCGAGCCCACCGGGCGCGACTCGGCGCGATCCACACCCGGGCGACGTCGGAAGCGGGCAGCTCGCCGGTGCGCGGCCAGCCGTCGATGTCGGCGGCGGGATCCACCTCGGGACGCCGCTCGAACGTGGCGCCCGTCTCCTCGACCGTGTGGAGGCGATCCAGACGGAAGTGCCGCACGGCCTCCTTGCCGAGGTCGAAGCTGGCGACGTACCAACCCTCGCGCCCGTTCACGAGCGCGTACGGCTCGATCGTGCGGGTGGAGAGCTCGTCCTCGTTGGGCTTCCAGTAGACGATCTTCAGCACCTTGCCGTTGGCGATGGCGGTGCTCACCTGGCGGGCGAGATCCTTGTCGTCGCCGCCGGTACCGGCGATGTGGAGGCCCTGCTGGGCCGGGTCCGCACCGAGGGCATCAACGATCTTCTGGCGGGCCGTGCTGAGCGCGCCCTCCGGGAGGTGGTCGCCAATGAGGTCGATCGCGGCAACGAGCGCCTTGGCCTCCACCGGCAGCAGGCGCGCCGGGCGGGCGAAGTTGTCGGAGTACGGCTCGGGATCGACCTCGATCGTGCCGTCCTCACCGACCTCGGCGTAGAGCACATAGCTCCCGCCGCCGAAGTTCACGACGCTCAGCAGGTTGACGTCGTCACGCAACTCGGACTCGGTGATCTGCAGGCGCTGCTGAAGCTCGCGCGCCTGGAGCGTCTCGCCCTTGCGGCCGGCCTGGATCAGGATCGATGCGAGCGTGACGAGGCGGGCGAAGCGCTCCGGGCGGATCGTCGGCTCGCCCTTGTCCTTCGGCTCCGGCTCACTGTCGGCGAGCGACGGCGCCCCTGGAAGCGTGGCCGCGAGCTCGAGACCGCCGGGCGTGTGACGGCGCTGGAGCAGCTCGATGCGGTCCTGCAGCTCGGATTCGAGCTCCGGCGGACCGGCGACGCGCAGGTGCTCGCCGTGGCGCAGCACCCAGCTGATGAGCGCCCGCGGGCTGGAATAGGGCGTGGTGAAGCGGCGGCCACCATCGGCCGACGGCTCGAACTCGCCGTAGCGGTCGAAGTGGCGCTCGATCTGCCAGGCGATGCGCTTGCTGACGTCGATCTCGGCCTCGCCGACCGGCTCACCGAGCTGCCAGGCGGCGCGGCTCGCGTAGTCGCGCGGATCGAAGTCGGCCGGGCGCCGGAAGTCGTGCTCGCTCTTGGACGCGTACGACACACGGCCCCGGATCCGCGAGAGTCGGAACACACGCACGGCCTCGCGCTCGTGGGCATAACCGACGAGGTAGAAGCGGCCATCCTGGAACAGCAGCGCGTACGGGTCGACCTTGCGCTTCTCCGTCTCGTCGCGATCGATCGTGAAGTAGTCGAAGAGGATCGTCTTCTGCCGGAAGATCGCCGTCTCGATCTTCGCGAGGCGCTGCGAGAGCTCCGGACCCTCCGCGCCAGCGGTGACGCCGAGCGCGATCTGGCGCTGATCGGGCGCGTTCAGCGGGCTGGGCTGACCCCACGTGAGCTGCTGGAGCGCCAGGCGCAGCGGCTCCGCGTACGCAAACTCACCGTCGAGGAGCGTGAGCGCACTGCCGAGCGCGGCGAGCTCCTGATCGGAGAACTCGATGGCGGGGAGGTGGAAGTTCTCCGGCCGCAGCGAGTAGTTCTCCTGATCGGCGTTGGCCTCCGCCGGCTTGTCGACCGACAGATGGATCCCGAGCGCCTCGAGCTCCGCGCGGTCGGCGTAGAACCGGCGGGCGAACGCGTCCTCGTTCATCCCCGAATACCCCTCGACGTCGCGGCGAATCTCGCTCGCGGTCACCGGGCGGCGTTCCGCCATGAGGTAGGAGATCAGCGAGAGCTGCCGGATGAGCTTCTCGGTGTCCTTGGCCATGCGCCCCGCACATTACGCCGAAGAGCAGCTCGGCACCGCATGACCACCCATTCTTCCCCGCTCTTTGCGGGGTTCTGCACGGTCATCCGGCGCACGAACCCCTGTTTGGTCCAGGAAATGGACGCTCGCGCTTTTCCGCCGGTGCGTGTGCATGCAGAAACGACGAGAAGATGACACCGTTACATCCCCACTTGCCGAACAGCACATTGGCCACTCGGCGGAAATCCTGTGGCGCGTCTAGACGCCCTCTGGCACGATGGGGGGCAGTGCTGGTACTCATCGACGACCAAGCGGGACCCAGGGAGGCACTCGCCCACGCGTTGCGTGCGGCGCACCTCCAGATCGCGGGCACGGCCCGTTCGGTGGAGACCGCCATGGATCTCCACCGCCACGTCGGCTTCGATCTCGCGCTCGTCTGCGCGCGCACCGACGCCACCGCACGCCGCATCGGCCGCGAGCTCTCCACTGCCACCAACGCCTCGATCGTCCTCTACGCCCAAGGCGACGACCTCCGCGAGATCGCCGCAGCCTTCGACGAAGGCGTCCGCGGCGCCATCGCCCGCGCCGCCCCGCTCGACGAGCTCGTCCGCGCGCTCCACCACATCAGCTCCGGCGCCACCTACCGCGACCCTCGCCTCACCGAGCCGCGCCGCCGGTTCGACGGCGGCGGCCACCGCCCCCTCAGCCCGCGCGAACGCGAAGCCCTCTCCTGCGTCGCCGACGGCGCCACCACCAGCGAAGTCGGCGAACGCCTCGGCGTCTCCGAAGAGACGGCCCGCACGCTCCTGCGCCGCGGCGCAGCCAAGCTCGGCGCCCGCACCCGCGCCCAAGCCGTCGCCGTCGCCTACGCCCGCGGCGAGCTCGCTCCAGTCGAAGTCGACTGAGCGGCGGCGCTAGCGGCGCAGCATGGGCGCTCGCCGCTTCGCGCCGAAGGCTCCTCGCACGCACGCTGAGGCACCGCTCCCCGCCCCCCGCTCGGGCGTTCCGAACAGTGGGGCCCTCCACGGGCCCGAACGTTCGGAACTCCGGGGCCGGACGGCAGGCCGCACCTCGCGGCGACGGTCCGCCACGGTCGCCGGCGCCTCGCTACTTGCGGCGGATCGTCGCGACCGCGAACTCCGACTCGATCGCCAGCGTGCCGTCGGTCGCGGCGTTCATGCGGTCGTAGAGCGCGAGCAGGTCATCGCGGAGCGCCGGCCAGCTGCCCTCGGCCTCCGTGCGCTCCTTCGCGCGCTTCACCGGGCCGTAGTTGACGGTGAAGAGCTCGAGGAAGGCCTCTGGACTCGCAGCCTCGAAGCGGTTGGTGGCGCGGGCCACGCGCACCTCGTCGTCCGCGAAGAGCTCGCCCATGAGGGCCTCGGTGCCCCAGCGCGGCGGAGCGGTCACGTAGGACGGCGGTGCCGGGAGATAGGCGCCGAGGGTCTTGAAGAGCCGGCCGATCAGGCCCTCCGGGGTCCAGTTGACGAGCACGATGGCGCCGCCCGGCCGGACGACGCGGCGCAGCTCGGCCCCGACGACCTCGGCGCGCGGCGCGAACTGCACGCCGAACACCGAGGTGACGAGGTCGAACGAGCCATCGGCATAGGGCAGCGCTTCCGCATCGCCGGCGGCCCAGGCGATGTCGAAGCCCTCGGCGTCGGCGCGCTCACGCGCGACCGCGAGCAGCTCCGGCACGAGATCCAGGCCGTCGACCTCGGCGCCGCGGCGGGCGAGCTCGATGGCGAGGTTGCCGGTGCCGGTGGCGACGTCGAGCACGCGCTGACCACCGACCGGCCCCGCTGCGGCAAGAGCCTCGCTGATCGGCGGGCCGGTGATCGTCCGGGCGATCACGTCGTAGTCGCCGTCGGCCCAGGTGGCGCGGTGCTGCGCCTTCAGCGCATCCGGAGACGGCTGCGGAATCGTCGTTGAGTCGGTGGTGGTGGGACTGGTGGTGGAAGTCATGGAGAGCCCTCCCCGGGCTGGTGCATGTGCAGTCGCCCCGTCCCGGCCCATCCGGCCGGCGATCGAGGCAGCTCGCACCGTCGCCGAGCCCATCGCCCCGATCCAGTCCACGATGTGGACCAGGCGAGTCCAGAAGTTGGACCTCGTCACCCGATGGGGTGGCACGGTGGTGGTAGGCGCGCCAGACGCATGGCACCATCGGGCCAATGGAGGGTGAGAACGGGGCTCCCGGCTACGGCGACTACTGCCCGATCGCGCGCGCCTGTGACGTGCTCGCCACCCGCTGGACGCCGCTGATCGTGCGCAACCTGCTCATGGGCTGCCGCACCTTCTCCGACGTGCGCGCCGGCATCCCCGAGATCTCCAAGACGCTCCTCACGCAGCGGCTGCGGATGCTCGAATTCCATGGCCTCGTCGAGCGCCGCGCCCACGGCGGCCGCACGAGCTACCACCTCACGCCCTCTGGGATGGAGCTCGAGCCGGTGATCATGGCCCTCGGGCGCTGGGGCGAGCAGTGGGTCGAACTCGGACCCGAGCACTTCGACGCGCGACGCGTCGTGTGGTGGCTCACCAAGAAGATCGACCCGGGCACGCTCCCCGACGAGCGCACCGTCGTGCGCTTCGACGTGCCCGGCAGCAGCGAGCGCTACTGGCTGCTCCTCGAGCGCCCCAACGCCGAGGTGTGCATGCAACCTCCGGGCGGCGGCGACGACCTCATCGTGAGCGCCAGCGCCGAGACGCTCGTGCGCTGGCACACCGGCCAGATCGACCTCGGCACCGCCATGGCCACCGGCGACGCCACCGTCACCGGGCCCCAGTGGCTCGAGCGCATGCTCGCCAGCTGGGGCGGCACCGGCTCGCTGCTGGCGACAGGCTGAGCGGGGCGGCTACGCCGCGGCCGTGGCCGCGACAGCCGCCTGATGGATCTCGGCGAGCACCTCGTCCATGGAGCGGGTGAGGCCCCACTCGGGGTAGTCGGCCTTGAACGCGGAGAGGTCGGAGATCCACCAGCGGTGGTCGCCGATGCGCGGCGGGCCGTCGAACCGGATGTTCATGGGGCGGCCGGTCATGGCCTCGCACTTGAGGACGGCCTCACGCATCGAGATGTTCGATTCGCGGCCACCGCCGAGGTTGTAGACGGCGGCGGCCTTCGGCGCGCGGTGGAACGCGAGGAACGCCTGGACCACGTCGTAGGAGTGGATGTTGTCGCGCACCTGCTTGCCGTCGTGGCCGAACACCGTGTAGGGCGTGCCGGTGACGGCGCACTTCACGAGGTAGCTGAGGAAGCCGTGGAGTTCGGCGCCCGCGTGCTGCGGCCCAGTGAGGCAGCCGCCGCGGAAGCAGACGGTGGGCATGTCGAAGTAGCGCCCGTACTCCTGGACCATCAGGTCGGCCGCCACCTTGCTCACGCCGAACAGCGAGTGCGTGGTGTGGTCGAGCGACATCTCGGTCGTCACACCGCTGAACCACTCGTGGCTCTCGGGCAGGTCGAGGCGGAGGTCGTGCTCCTCGAGCGGGAGGAAGTTCGGGCGGTCGCCGTAGACCTTGTTGGTGGAGGTGAACACGAACGTCGCCCCCGGCCGGTGCTGGCGCAGCGCTTCGAGCAGGTTGAGCGTGCCGGTGGCGTTCACCCCGAAGTCGGTGTGGGGATCGCGGGCCGCCCAGTCGTGCGACGGCTGCGCGGCGGTGTGCACCACCAGCTCGAGCGCCGGCCCGGCCTCGCGGATGACCCGTTCGATGCCGTCGCGGTCGCGGATGTCGAGATCCAGCGGCCGGAAGGCGTCGACGGTGTCGACGAGCTCGGCCGTGGTGTGGCTCGTCGTCGCCGCCGGACCGAAGAAGCTCGCGCGCAGATCGTTGTCGATCCCGATCACGTCGAAGCCCTCACGAGCGAGCGAGCGGACGGACTCCGACCCGATGAGGCCGCCGGAGCCGGTGACGATGGCGATGGGCGCGCTCATGCCGGACGCAGCCTAGATGATCGTTTGCCCGAGGCTGAGCGGGACGACACCGGGGCAGGAGCCCCGGTTACGTCCCGCTCACGCCCAGCGACGCGCTCAGACGCCGGCGGGCTCGGCCGCCGGCACGTCGGCGGGCGCGCGGAGCGGCTCGAAGCGGAAGTCGCTCGTCTTCAGGCGGCGTGCGCGGAGCAGGAACGAGAAGGTGAAGCCCGGCCAGATCGTCGAGTTCTTGCCATTGCGATCGAGGTAGTAGCTGCGGCAGCCGCCGGAGACCCAGACGGTCTTGCGGCTCTTCTGCTCCATCTCGGCGACGAACCTCTCCTGGGCCTCGGGCGTCGGCTCGACGGTTTGCGCCCCGCGCTTGTTGCGCTCGGCCAGCACGCGCCGCACATGCTCGATCTGCCCCTCGATCATCACGACGACCGACGTGTGGCCGAGCGCGGTGTTCGGGCCGAGCAGCATGAACATGTTCGGGAACCCGGCGACCGAGGTGCCGAGGTAGGCCTTCATCGTGCCGTCCCAGACGTCCGCGAGGGTGCGGCCGTCGCGACCGCGCACCATCTTGGCGATCGGGCTGTCGGTGACGTGGAATCCGGTGCCGAGGACGATCACGTCGGCCTCGTGGGTGGCGCCGTCGGCGGTGTGGATCGTGTTGCCGACGATCTTCGTGATGCCGTTCGTCTCGACGTGCACGTTCTCGCGGGTGAGCGCGGGGTAGTAGTCGTTGCTGAGCAGCATCCGCTTGCAGCCGATCTTGTAGTCCGGCGTGAGCTTCTCGCGGAGCTCGGGATCCTTCACGGCGCGCTTCAGGTGCGCCTTCGCGACGCCCTCGATCCGGTCGGTGTACTTCGGCCAGAGCACCGGGATCGCGAAGAGCTCGCGGGCCCAGTAGAGGCCGAGCCGCACGGCCCGCTGGGCACCCGGCACGTAGCGGTAGACGGCGTTGTTCCATCGCTTGAGCGGACGGTCGGTGCGCGGGAGCAGCCACGGCGCCGTGCGCTGGAAGAGCGTGAGGTGGCCGGCCTGCTTCTGCACCTGCGGGACGAACTGGATCGCCGAGGCGCCAGTGCCGATCACCGCGACGCGCTTGCCCGTGAGGTCGACGTCGTGCTGCCAGCGGGCGCTGTGGAACACGGGCCCGTCGAACTGGTCGAGGCCCTCGATCTCGGGGATCATCGGCTCGTAGAGGCCACCCATGCCGCTGACGACGGTCTCTGCCGTGTAGTCGCCCTTGGAGGTGGTGATCCGCCACACCTGCGCGGCGTCGTCCCACGCGACGTCGTCGACGCGGTGCCCGAAGCGCACATGATCGAGCAGACCGGTGCGGGCCGCGACCTGCTTCATGTAGGCGTGGATCTCCGGCTGGCGCGAGAACGAACGGCTCCACGTGGGGTTCTGCGCGAACGACCAGGAGTAGAGGTTGCTCGGCACGTCGCAGGCGCAGCCGGGGTACGAGTTGTCGCGCCAGGTGCCGCCGATGTCGCTCTCGCGCTCGAAGACGACGAAGTCGCGGTCACCGTCGTCGAGCAGGCGGTGGGCCATGCCGAGGCCGGAGAAGCCGGTGCCGACGATGGCGGTCTTGACGTGCGCGGACATGGAGAAGCCCTCCGAGGGGCGGGGTGCGAAAGGTGCGGCGCGGCGCGGGCTCGTGGACAGCCTCGTGTCGCGTTCCGGTACGAAACCGTACCAACACCGATCGCGCTTGGCGAGCGCTGATGGACACACAGGCGCGGAGCCACCCGTGCTGGGCTCGTGCTGGCATGCGTTTCTCCCCACGGGCTCGTTCTGGCATGCGTTTCTCGCCGCTTTGACGAGAAACGCATGCCAGAACAAGCGGGGGCGGCGAGCGGGGTGGTTGCGGCAGTGGACGCGGCGTCGGAACGAGCGCGTACCATTTCGGGCCATGCCTGCTGCCGCCGCACCCGCCGAGGAAGTCCGTGGGCGCGTGATGGCCGGCATGGTGATGGCCGTCGAGGAGAAGGGCTACGCGGCGACGACGGTTGCCGACATCGCCAAGGCCGCCCGCATCTCGCGCCGCACCCTCTACGAGCACTTCGCCGACAAGGAGGCCTGCTTCCTGGCCGCCTACTCGATGATGTCGGACACCCTCATCACGCAGGTGGTGACGGCCGCGCGCAGCGTGCCGGCCGGCCTCGAGCGCGTGCACGCCGCCACCGCCGCCTACTTCCAGGCCCTCGGCGACCAGCCCGAGGTGGCGCGCGCGTTCCTCACGGAGATCAACGCCGTCGGCCCTGCCGGCCTCGAACTTCGCGTGAAGGTGAACCAGCGCTTCGCGTCGATGATGGCCGACCTCGTCGCAGAATCCGTCGGCCAGCCGGGCGACCAGCTGCCCGACGGCCGCTACGCCCGCCCGTTCGACGACAACATGGCGTCCGCGCTCGTCGGCGGCATCAACGAGCTCGTACTTCAGGCGATCGTCACCGGCCCGCCCGACACGCTCACGGTGCGTCTCGGCCGACTCACCGCGCCGGTGATCGAGCTGGCCGAGCGCCTGCTGCTCAGCGAGACGCCCGCCTAATCCGGTACCTCCGAGAACGCGGCCACCGCCAAAGCGGGGTCGGGGTGCTTCCGCAGGGGCCGTGGAGCGCGCTGTGTATTAGGGAGCCGCTAGGCGAGCGATACACAGCGCCAGCGGTTTAGGCACCGGAGGGAGCACCCCGACCCCGCGAACTACCGCGCCCTAGAAGGGCAGCGGCTCGGGCTCGGCCGGGCCGGGACGATCGGCCTCGGCAGCCGGCACGCGGCGCTGCGCGCCGGGCGTCTCCGCGCCGGTGTGCTGCGGCGACGTCGGCAGACGCCCCGCGGTCGGCGCGATGTCGGTGCGCTCGGGCGGCGCCGGCTTCGCGGTCTGGGCCTCGGGCGCGGCGACGGCGCTCGCCTCGTGCTCGGGAGGAGCGGTGAGCGTCTCGGTCGGCAGCGGCGGACCGTCGAGTTCATCCGGGTGCGGCGGCTGCCAGGCGCCGGAATCCTCGAAGGCGCCACGCGGCACCTCGGGGAGCGCGGGCGGAGCAGTCGGCGCGGCAGCGGCCGTGGCGCTCGCAACGGCCGCGTCCGAGAGCGACGACCGGCTGGCGGGCGCACCCTCCTCGCCGTCGGCCGGCGGGAAGTACACGGAGCCGCTGAACGCGCGGTCGAAGCCCGACCAGTCCGAGCCGGCGGGGCGCTCCTGCTCGAGTCGATCGATGATCCCGAGCTTGCCACCCAGGTTGTCCATCGTGTGGACGAGGAACGCCTCGCGCGTCTGCGGCACCACGGGGCTGCCGTGCTCGAGCTTGCCGTGGTGGCTGAGGATGATGTGAAGGAACTCCTGCTTGCGCTGCTCGCTGATCCCGGGGATGCGATCAAGCTCGCGATGCAGGCGCTCGTACCCGAGGACGATCTCGCCACGCAGGCGGCCGGCGTCGGTGAGCTCCACCGAATCGCCCTCGACGAGCTCGTAGGCCTCGAGCTTGCCGAAGTCGTGAACAAGCGCGGCCGACACCGCGAGATCGCGATCGATGCCCGGAAAGACCTGCGCCGCACCGGCGACGGCCTCGGCGACCGTGAGGCAATGCTCGAGCAGGCCGTGACGGTAGGCCTGATGCACGCGCTTGGCGGCCGGCGCGATGCGGTACTCGGCCCACGTCGGCGTGTCCTCGCCGAGCACGGCCTCCAGAAGCGCGCTCATGTGCGGATCCTGGACCGACGCGACGAGCTCGCGCAGACGTCGCTCCAGCTCGGCAACGGGCACCGGCGGACCAGCCCGCAGCTCCGACGGATCGTAGGAGCCCTCGGCGGCCGGATCGAAGCCCTCGAGGCGCAGCTGCGGACCGAAGCGCTCGTGCACCTCGTACTTGCCGTAGACCCGATAGGACTGGCCGACCGCGAGGAGGGACTCGACCTGCTCGACGTCGTCCCACACGTTCGTGGACAGCGTGCCGGTGCGATCGGCGAAGGTGACCTTGAGGAAGTCGTCGCCGTTCGCGCGCTGCCTCCGCTCGACCGAACGGACGAGCAGTACGAGGTCGCAACCGCTGCCGTCGGTGAGGTCTCGGATGGGCACGTCGTCGAGCCTAGGGAGAGCGGCGGACGACGTGCGCCAACACCCGACGAGCGCTAGCGGGCGCGGGCCTTCGGGCGCAGGCGACCGCGCGAAACGGTGCCGTGCGGGCGGTAGAACTCGATCGCGCGCTCGCCTGTCTCCCGGGCCGCGGCACCGTTGTCGATCGCCCCGAGCACCGCGCCGATCCCGGGCACGAGCCGGCCGCCGTAGCGCTTGGCTGCTCGCCGCCCGGCATAACGGATCAGGCGTTCGCTGAGCGTGCGCTGGCGCTTCGCGCCGCTGCCCGGCAGTGCCGCCTTCACCTGGTTCTTCGCGAGGCGCACGGCGATCCGCTCGCCCCGCCGGTCGAGGCCGGCCTGCGCTTCTTCGATCGAGCCGTACACCTGGGTGACGACGAGCAGCTCGGCGGCGCGATCGGGGTGCGTGGGGTCGTGGCCATACGCCGCAGCGACGAACACCACCTCGCGCGTGAGGATGTACACCAGCGCGGCAAGGTCGGGAGCGACCGTGAGGAAGCCGCCGAAGCCGAGCGTTGCGCCCTCGAGCCGCGCGAGGTTGGTCGAGCGCTTCACCGCGATCTTGGCGAGCTGCTCCTGGGAGTACGGCACGCTCTTGCTCTCGGCAAGCCATGCCTTCGCCGCGGCGCCGTGCACCTCCACCGACCGCAGCGCGATCGTCTCGAGCGCGTACGTGGGATCGGCGCGGAGATCCTCGAGCACGTCGAGAAAGAACCGCTGCCCATCGAGCCCGGAGGGCCGGAGGAACCGCTCGGCGACATCGCTGCCGGCCGAGGTGACGCGGTCGATGACGGCGCTGACGAGAGGCACGAACTGCAGCGTATGCGTCCGCGCGCTGCCGTGCTCCGCTCCGCGCGGTCAGCCGGCGTCTCCCCGTCGATGGGCCGGGAACCGGGCGCCGCCCGGGCATGCCGTCACCCCAGAAACCAGATGGACAATTGATCTCCTGGCGAGGCCCCGGACCCTTGGCTACGCTCATTCGGTGGTCTTCAATCCCCTAGCTCCGAGCCAGCTCGGCTCCGCTGCGGCCAACCTCTGGGATGCGGCGATGCACGGGGGGCTCGCCGATACGCGCCCGCAGGCGCGGCGCATCCTCACGGAGGCGCGCCACCGCACGCTCTACCGCTACCTCGAGACCACCGACCCAGATCCTGAGCGACTGCCCGTCCTTCTCGTCCCGACGCTCGGCGCGCCACCTTCATGCTTCGACCTGCGCCACGGCAACTCGCTCGTCGAGCACCTGCTCGGCAGCGGCGCGCGCACGTACATGGTCGATTTCGGCCGGCAGAAGTTCAGCGACCGCGACCTCGCCCTCGAGCGCTGGGTCGAGCTCGTGCTCCCGCGCACGATCCGCGAGGCCTCGAAGGACGCGGGCGACCGGCCGCTGCACCTCGTCGGCTGGAGCCTTGGCGGCGTGCTCGCCGCCCTCACCGTGGCCAACGACCAGTCGCTGCCGGTGCAGACGGTGTCGGTGATCGCTGCCCCGTTCGACATGCACCGCATGCGGCTGCGCGCGACGATCGCGCCGCTCTCCGCCGTCGGCGCGCTCTCGGAGGGCTTCATCCAGGCGGCGCTCACGCACGCGATGACGAATCCCGTCGCCGCGCCGATCGTGCGCAGTGGGATGCGCGCGCTCACGCTCCCGAAGGAACTCTCCTACCCCACCGCGCTGCTGCTCAACCTCCACGACCGTGAGGCGCTCGCGCAGATCCAGGCCACCGAGGCGATCAAGCGCGACCTGCGCACCTACACCGGCCGCTCGATCGGCGAGATCTACGCGCGGTTCATCGCCGTCAACGAGCTCGACGAGCGGCCCGCCGAGCTCCACGGCGAGTTCCTCGACCTCGGCGCCCTACGCCAGCCCTTCCTCACGATCGCGGGTACCGAGGACATCCTCGCGCCCGAGATGGCCGTGCACGCCGTGAGCACCCTGCTGCCGCAGTCGGCCGAGGTGCGCCTCCGCACCGCGCCGGGCGGCCACCTCGCCGTGCTCGCCGGCCCCACGGCCAAGACGACGACGTGGAAGGAGCTCGACGAGTTCCAGGGCTGGTGGGACACCCGCCAGATCCGCAAGCGCGTGCCGAGCCGGCGCGTGTCGGTGGAAGAGGCCGGCGCGTCGGTCGCGCGGCCCCAGCTGCACGTGCTCTAGTCGGGCGCGCCCGCGAGGCGCAGCGCCGTGCGCAGCTCGGCTTCCACCTGACGGCCGGAGCGTTCCCAGGTGTGGGCCTCGGCGAAGGCCAGGCCGGCCGCGCGGCGGCGGTCGCGCTCGGCGGGATCGTCGAGGAGGCGGCCGATCACCTCGGCGAGCGCGAGGATGTCGGGCCGCGAGAACGCCACCGGGCCGTCGTCACCGAACACCCCGACGGCGCTCGGATGGTCGACATCGACGCACGGCAGGCCGCACGCGAGCATCTCGCCGGGGATCAGCGAGTAGTTCGTGAGCGAGAGGCATACGCCGACCGTCGCCTGCGAGTAGAGCCGCGCGAGCGCGTCGGCATCGAGGACGCCTGCGGCCTCGGAAGGCGCGTCGATCCCGACCGCGTCGCGGGTTCCGAAGGTGACGATGCGCGTCGCGGGCCGCGCCCGCACGACCTCCTCGAGCGCGAGCGCCCCGAGCGTGACGCCGCGGCGGGGCGTCTCGGCGCGCGCGTAGAACGCGACCGTGGCCGACTCGCGGGTGATCCCGTCGCGCGGGTAGTACACGTCGTGGTCGGCGGCGAGGTCGAAGTGGCCGCTCGTCCCGCCGTAGCCGCGGACCATGTCGGCGAGCCAGGGGCTCGCGGCGATGCCGTGAAACCCGAATCGGTAGGTGTCCTCGGCGAGATGGTGCTCGGCCGACGCCGGGTAGAAGTCGGGCTCGCGGTCCTGGACGAGGTAGGCCCGGGCGCCGCAGCCCGGCAGCGTGCGAACGGTGTACGCCGTCTGCCAGCCCGTGGCGACGACCACATCGGCCCCGAACCACCCGCTGAACCCCTTGAACACGGGGGCGTTCAGCGGCCGGAAGTGCTCCTGGATCGTGCGACGCAGCACGGCGGCGCCCTCGGGATTGTAGCCGAGCGGATCGTCGAGCCAGAGCGTGCAGGTGTGGCCCTTGGACTCGAGCTGCTCGACGAGCCTGAAGATCGTCATGTGGCCGCCTGAGCCGATCCGGAACCACGGGATCACGACCGCGACGTGGAGCTGCTCTCGCTCGGCGCGCTGCGCGCCATCGGCGGTGAGCGCCGCCTCGCCCTTGCGCAGGCTCTGGACCACGTGCTCGTAGTTGCTCTGCTTGCGCTCGCCCGGATGGGTGGCAACGGGCTGGTCGGCGCCGGCGGCTCTCGCGGCGGTGGCGTCGCGGGTGCTGGCGCGGCCCTCCAGGGAGAGACGCCGTTCGATGGGATCCGGGATCGTGGCCGCCCGCGACCCGAGCACCGCGGCGACGCGCCGACCGAGGTGGTGGGTGGTCGCGCGCGCGGCCACCTTGAGCTGTTCCGGCGTCGTCGCGCCCTGCCGGCCGACCCAGGCGGCGTCAGCGCGGGCGCGCGCGAGGGAGTCGCGTACGGCGTGGAGCGGGTGGATCTCCTCGTGGTGGTCGACGGTCTCGGCGAGGCCGCGATACTCGTCGAAGTACCGCTTGAAGAATTCGCCAGGCGGGTAGTCGTGCGCGTGCAGCACGGCGATCGCCGGGTCGTAGCGCTTGTGCCAGCGCGGGTGCACGGCGACGGCTCGCCCGAACGCCTGGTCCTCGCTGTAGGCGAGATCCTCGAAGCGGATCTCCTCCCAGCAGGCGCGGCGGTAGGCGGCGTTCACGTTCGAGAGGAAGGTCGGATCGCCGGGCGCGAACACGCGTGGCCCGCCGCCCTCGGCCTCGAACGTCGCGAAGTACTCGGTGAGCTCGCGCGCGACCATCGGGCTCGTGTCGGGGCGCGGCAGGTGTGGGCCGTAGGCCACGCCCAGGTCGGGATCGGCGGCGAACGCCGCGCGGATCGCGTCGAGCCAGCCGGGCGCCGGCGTCGCATCCTGCGTGAGGAAGGCGATCACGTCGCCCGTCGTCTGCTCGGCGGCCAGGTTGCGGGTGGGACCGTGCTTGAACGCCCGTGGATCGATCTCGACGACGGTCGCGCCGTGACGGCGCGCTACGTCGGCCGAGCCGTCGCGGGAGCCGGAGTCGACGACCAGCACCTCCTCGGGCCCTTGCTCGGCGACGGCGACGAGCAGCTCAGCCAGGAGCGGTCCGCCGTCCTTCACGGGCACGACGACGCTCACCGTGAGCGACGGCGGGGTCGTCATCTCGCGATGCGCCGCTTGATCGACACGCCCGAGCGATAGACCTGGCGCGCGCCGCGGACGCCCTTCCGCACGACCTCCATCTCGCGGCGACTGAAGAGGCGGTTGAAGTCGACGCCCCAGCGCTCGAACCAGTAGAGCGTCTCCTGGGCGCTGGCCACCGTTACCGCGGTGCTCTGCTTGACGGCCGCCAGCTCGTCTTCGAGCTGGGCCACACGCGCGCGCAACCGGGCGTTCTCGTCGGCCAGGCTCTCGTCGGACGCCATCGCCGACGCACCCTAGCGAGTCCGCCGCAGCTCGGCGGCCAGGCGATCGGCCCGCCGGCGCGCCCACCAGCTCGGCCTCGCGGGCGTTTCGGGAAGCCGCGCGAGGGCGGCGAGGATGCTCTCGCCGGCAGCACGATCGGTGAAGCCCGCGGCCATGTCTGCGGCGGCGTGCGCCCCGAGCGCGGCGCGGCGGGCGGGGTCGGCGGCGAGCTGGCGCATGGCGTCCGCGGCGGCTGCGAGATCGGGCTCGGCCCACCGCGACTCGGCCGGATACGGCGCGCCTTCGGGCCCGATCGGCACGACCTCCGCCGGCACCAGCACCGAGTTCTCGGCGTTCATGTAGTCGAGGTTGCCCGAGTAGCCCGTGGCGAGGGCGGTGCGGCCGAGCGCCATCGCCTCCGCCGGCGCGTAGCCGAATCCCTCGGCTCGGTGCAGCGACACGACCACGTCGGCGGCCGCGAGGAGATCGTCGATCCCGCTCCGGTCGCGATAACCCGTGAGGAGGTGGACGTGCGGATGCGGCGCGATGAGCGCCTCCAGGGCGGCAAGCTCGGCGGGGTGCGCGTCCTCGTCGATCACCTTGACCACGAGCTGCGGCCCGCCGGGCTCGGCCCGGGGAAACGCCCGCACGAACGCCGCGATCGTGCCCTGCGGGTTCTTGCGGGCCATGGCGCTGTAAAAGCCGAAGAGGGTGAGGAACAGGCACCCGTCGGTGGGCAGCCCGAGCGCCTCGCGATCGACACCGGTCGGCTCGGGCCGGCGCACGGCGTAACGGATCCGGTCGACCGGCGTGTCCCCCGCCGAGCGGGCGAGCGCCCGCTGCACGTGCTCGGTGCCGGCCCAGACGGCGTCGACGTGCGCGAACGCCTCCGCCATGAAGTCGGGCAGGTCCTCCACTTCCCACCACCAGAGGCCCACGAGCTGCCCGCGGGTGATGTGGTCGGGGGCGGCGGCGACGAGCGGGCCCGTCTCATAGGCCGTGAGGAGCGACAGGGTCACCGGGAACGTGGCCTTGGAGAGCGGCACCACGTCGAACGCGACCCCCTGCCGTGAGGGCGACGTTTCCGGCGGGAGGGCCGGGAGCACCGGCATGCCGACCGCGTCGAGCGCCGCGACCACCGAGCGCGCGGCCTCGCCGATCCCCGACTCCGCGCGGAACTGCCCGATCACGTTCACGCCGGGCACGGGCGGCCGCGACGGCGCGCTCACGCGCGCCCCTCGTAGGTGAGCTCGTCGTACGACTCGTCGCTGAGGTCGGGGCGCAGGTGCGGGTTCCAGTAGGGGTCGGAGGCCGGGCCACGGTCGAGCGCGAGCAGCTCGCTGATGCTCGTCCGACCGAGCATCTGGGTGCCGGCGTCGGTGGCCGTGAACCGCGCGTGCGGGCTGCAGAGCACTCGGGCGCCGGCCGCACCGAGCGCGAGCGTGACCGCCGCGAGAGCCAGGGAGCCGGCCTGCCGCACCGAACGGTCGCGCACGCTCTGCGCCCGCAGCGCGACCACGCCCCGCACCGCGAGCCGGTTCGACGCCACGGTGAGCGATGGGTGGCGGGACGGGTCGTCCGCGTCGGCGCCCACCTGAACGCCCATCGGCAGGCCCTCCGGAAAGGCAACCGGTCCGGCAAGCACGCGCGCGTCGTCGTCGACGACGAGCCCTCCGGCGGCAGCCGCACCGGCCTCGACGTGCCCAACCAGCTCGTCGAGGGCGGCGGCCGCATCGCCGGATGGCACGCACGGAGCTTCGACGATCAGGACGACGGCATCGTCGGGGACGCCGTCGAGGGCGTCGCGCCAGGCGGCGAGGCCGGGGCCGGCGCCGACCACGCGCACCTGGTCGTCGTCGCGCACCGACGACGACCAGGCCTCCACGACCGACGCGTCGGCCGCAACGGGCAGCAGGACGGTCACCGGCCGGGTCCGTTCGGGCCGCACGTGGTACCGCCCCGCCCATTCCAGACGCTCGACGCTGCCGGCCAACCCCGTGCGCTCGAGGTGCTCCGCCACCGCGGCCCGGCCACGGTCGTAGGCCAACGGCTTCGCGAGCTCTCCGAGCGCCGCCGATCCGCCGTGCGCGCGCCAGTGCGCGAGCACCTTGGGGAGGTGTGCGATCCGCTGGGTGCGCTCACTGAGTCGCAGGACGAGGTCGTGGTCCTGGGCGCCGTCGAAGGCGCTCCGCCACCCCCCGGCCTCCTCGACGAGCGAGCGCCGGTAGACGCCCAGGTGCAACGTGTACATCACCGCGCGGAGCAGGTCGGGCGACCAGTCGGGCTTGAGGGCTGCCGAGAACCGCAGCCGCTCGCCTGCGACGAGATCATTGTCGGTGTACAGGACGTCGATGGTGTCGTCCGCGGCCAGCGCCGCGCCAACGCTGGCGATGGCCTCCGGGTGCAGGAGATCGTCGTGGTCGAGCGTCGCCACGTAGGGCGCGGAGGCGAGTGCGCACGCCGCGTTGGTGGCGGCGCTGATGCCGCCGGCCTCATCGTGCCGGACGAGTCGAACGCGAGGATCGGATGCCGCGAGCTCCTGCAGCCGCGCGCGCACGACCGGATTCCGGGAGCCGTCGTCTGCGACGCAGAGCTCCCAGGCCGACGACGTCTGCCCGAGCACCGACGCAATCGTGGCCTCGAGAAGCGCAAGCGGCGGATCGTGGACGGGCATCAGGATCGCGATCGGCGACGTCGGCGTCAGGGGCCGCGATCGACGACGAGCCGACCCGAGCCACGCGCGCGAGCGAGCGACCATGCGCGACGAAGCGGCGAGCGGAGAACCGCCGAGATCGATGCGCACGTCGCCGACGACAGCCCAGGCATAGTCCATGGAGCCGAGCGGAGCGTACGTCGCGAGTTCGAGCGTGCACGCCCCCACAGCCGGGAGCTCCGCCCGCCACGGGATCCAGCGACGGTCGAGCGGGCGCGTGGCCGGCTGGATGCGCACCACCGTCTCCGCGACGGTCGCTCCCTGCTCGTCGAGCGCGCGAACCGCGAGCTCAAGCGGATCACGAAACGCCTCCCACGCCTCGGAGCGCAGGGCGAACCAGCCGCAGACCGCGACCGGCCGCGCCAATTCCAACGACCACCGCAGGCTCGTCGGCGGATCGACGCTGATGGCAAGACGCTCGACTCCACCGACGACCTGCTCGTGCCGCCAGGTCGGCCGCTGGGCCCGCGGAGAAGTCGGCAGTGCGCCGAGCCCGATGGTGCGCCCGCGGGCGGCCGTCCGCCACGATTCCTGCTTGAGGTACAGCGGGAGCAGGATGCGCCGACGCCGCCACGACCAGCCGCTGTGCGCCGTGGCCGCCGCAGCGGCGTCAGCCGCGCGGACCGCATCGCGCGCGTTCGCCTCTGCCGTCAGGGCCGAGATCAGCTCGGCCTCCTGGCTCGCTGGATCGGCCATCTCCCCCTCGTGCCGGTGTGCCCGAGCCGGCTACAGCTCTTCGGCGATCCGCGGGGCCTCGCGATTGAACGTGCGGTAGCCGAGCACGATCACGAACAGCGCGATGCCGATCGGAACCAACAGCCAGATCGCTCCGCCGACCGCGTCGGCCGCCGAGGGCGCGGACGGGTCGACCACGCTGTGCCGCATCTGGATCAGCACCGTCGCGACGGGGTTCATCGCCAGGTACTCCTTGAAGCGGTCGCTGAACGCATCCACCCCGTCGAGCACGTAGATCACCGGCGTGGCGTAGAACAGCACCTGCATGAACACGTCCCAGATCGGCTTCACGTCGCGGTAACGCACGTACAGCGCCGAGACGAGCATCGCGAAGCCCGCGGCGAGGAACGTGAGCGCCCCGACGAGCACCGGGATCTCGAGCCAGCTCAAGCGCACCGGGTTGCCGTTGGCGAGCACGAACAGCAGGACGACCAGGAGGTTCAGCGCGAGGTTGAAGAGCGCCGTGACGGTGACCGCGAGCGGGATCGCGAGCCGCGGGACCTGGATCTTCCGCACCAGCTGCTCGCGATCGACGACCGAGGTGACGGCCGAGGCGCCCTCACCGAAGAAGGTGAAGAGGACGATGTTCATGAGCAGGATCGCCGGGTAGTGGGGCACGGCGCCGCCCACCTTCACCATGTGCGTGAAGACGACGTAGAGCGTCGCGAACAGCAGCAGCGGGCGGAAGAGCTGCCAGAAGTAGCCCAGCACCGACCCGTAGAAGCGGAGCCTGAACTCCGTCGTCGCAATCGTGAACGTGAGGTAGGCGAACCTCCGCAAACTCCCACCGAGGGCGGTGGGGCCCTCGATTTCGTGCAACGGCGCGACGGCGGGCAACGCCTCACGCGAGTCGGCCGACGGCGCGTCGACCACCTCTGGACCGGTCACGACCATCGCGCCACTGTACCCCGGAGGCGGGGAAGCGCGCTCTGGTCCGAGGGCTACTCCGGGTAGCGGAACGGGAGCTGACCCGCCACGCTCGCCAGCGTGGGAGCCGTGCGATCACGCTCGGAGACGATGAGCGGGGACACGTCCGGCCACTCGATTCCGATCGCGGGATCGTCATAGGCGATGCCCCGCTCGACGGCGGGGTCGTAGACCGTCGAGCATTTGTAGACGACGTCGGCCACGTCGCTCAGCACGACGAATCCGTGCGCACATCCGATCGGTACGTACATCTGGTGCATGTTCTCGTCGGAGAGCTCGGTCGACGCCGACTGCCCGTAGGTCGGCGAGCCGGCGCGGAGATCGACGATCACGTCCAGGATCCGGCCGCGAGCACAGCGGATGAGCTTCGCCTGCCCCTCGCCGATCGCGAAGTGCATCCCGCGCAGCACACCCCTGGACGAGCGGGAGTGATTGTCCTGCGCCCACGTCGTCGGGATGCCGTGCTCAGCCCACGACGGCTCTCGGTAGGTCTCGCAGAAGAATCCGCGCTCGTCGCCGAACACGTCGGGCCGGACCACGAGGGCGCCGGGGATGGAAAGTTCGGTCACCTGCACGGCGCCGAGCGTATCGCGACGCGGGCGCGAGACCTGTGACGAGGCGACGTGCGTACGCTTCAGGCATGGGCCTCCCACGGTTCTCCCCGCACGCGGCGCACCGCGCCTCCCAGGCCCTGCTCGTCCTCCTCGTGCTGACGGTGTTCAGCGGCGCGGCGGTACGACTGACGGGCTCCGGCCTCGCCTGCCCCGAATGGCCGCAGTGCAACGACCAGGTGATCACCGCCAGCACGCCGCAGTGGATCGAGTTCGGCAACCGGCTCGTCTCTGGCGCCATCGGCATGGTGTCGGTGTTCGTGTTCGTCGTGATGCTTCGCCGCGCGCCGCGGGATTCCACGCTGCTGCGGATCTCGGCGCTGCCGCCGATCGGTATGGCCGCCGAGGGCGCGCTCGGCGTCGTCACGGTCACCACCCACCTGTCGCCCGGCCTCGTGATAGCGCACTTCCTGCTCGCATTCCTCATCCTCGTCGCCTGCGCGCTCCTCGTCTGGCGTTCGAGCCACCCCGCCGGCAGCCGGCCGCTCGCCACCGACCGCGTCGCGGTCTGGTCGGTCCGCGCGCTGCTCCCGCTCGTGTCGCTGCTCGTCGTGATCGGGGCGCTCGCCTCCGGTGCTGGCCCGCACCCGGGCTCCGCGGCCACCGGCGAGGTCGTGAACCGCATCAATTGGTTCGGCGGGGAGACGCTGCGCACCCTCATCCTTCGTCACGGGCACCTCGGCACGGCGACGCTGATCCTCACGGCCATCGTGCTGTTCGTGCTCTGGCGCCGTCGCGCGCCGCAGCCGCTGCTGACCCGAGTTGCCGCGCTCATCGGCGTCTACGCGATCCAGGGCGCCGTCGGGCTCTACCAGTACTACAACGGGCTGCCCGCCGAGGTCGTCTGGGTGCACATCGCCCTGGCGACGATCGTGTGGGTCCTCGTCCTCTTCGCCGTGTTCGAGGCTGGCCGGCTCGAGCCGCGCGCGCTTCGGGAGCGCTTGGTCAACTCGCCCTCGCCGGCGACGAGCCAAGCGCCGGCAGATCTCGGCGCCGTGTGGAGCGCACCGCCTCCCCGCGACAGCGGTTCTCGCTAGGGTGCCGAGTCGATGAGCGGACGCCCTCTAGCCATCGCGGTCGATGGGGTCTCGAAGGACTTTCGGCTTCCCAGCGAGCGACGTCACACGCTCAAGGAGCGTGTCGTCAATCCCCGCTTCGACCGCGAGGCGCACATCTTCCACGCGCTGAGTGACGTCAGCTTCGAGGTGTACCAGGGCGAGTTCTTCGGGATCGTCGGCCGCAACGGCTCCGGGAAGTCCACGCTGCTGAAGTGCATGGCCGGCATCTACAAGGTGGACCACGGGCGCGTGCGCATCGCCGGTCGCCTCTCGACGTTCATCGAGCTCGGCGTCGGATTCAACCCGGATCTCGCCGCGCGCGACAACATCATCCTCAACGGCATCATGCTCGGCCTCACACCGCGCGAGGCGGCTGCCCGTGTCGACGAGGTGATCGCGTTCGCCGAGCTCGAGGAGCACGCGGACGTCAAGCTCAAGAACTACTCCTCCGGGATGCAGGTGCGGCTCGCGTTCAGCGTGATGACGCAGATCGAGGCCGATGTCCTGCTCATCGACGAGGTGCTCGCCGTCGGCGATGCGTCGTTCCAGGCGAAGTGCTTCGACGTGTTCCGCCAGCTGCGCGAGCGCGGCAAGACCATCGTGCTCGTCACCCACGACATGAGTACCGTCGTCGACCAGTGCGACCGCGCGATGCTCGTCGAAGACGGCGTGATCACGGCGATCGGCGACCCGGAGACCGTCGGCAACGCCTACCTCGAGTACAACTTCGGCCGCACCACCGCGCCCGCCCGGCTGCCGGAGAGCAGCTCCGGCTCCGACGAATCCGAGCCCGATGTCGAGGACCGCATCGGAAGCCACAGCGCGTACCTCGTGAACGTGGAGGCGCTCGACGACGATCTCCACCCGACTCGGCACATCGCGACCGGTGGCGAGGTCACGCTCACCGCCGACGTCGTCATCGTCGATCCACTCATCGCGCCGCGCGTCCGGCTCTGGCTGCGCGACGATCGCGGCAACGACGTGCTCGAGGTCCACAACGGACTCCTTCCCGCCGACGAACGCCCCGCACCCGGCACGGTCTGGCAGTTCTCGGCGCGCGTCGCGCTCCCGTTCCGCTCCGGGCGACTGCGGCTCTTCGCCCGCGTCACCGATGGTGATGCGCAGGAGATCGTCGACCAGATCGACGAAGCCGTCTGGCTCACCGTCAGCAGCGTCCGGCAGCAGAGCGCGATCGTCGATCTCCCGTTCGACGGCCGATGGACCCAGCGTTTCGCGTCGCACGACGAGGTCCGTGAGGTGCTTGCTGCGCGGCGAGCGGCGGGGAGCGCCACGCCGTGAGCGATCGCCGGTGGCTCATCCCCGTGGGCATGGCCGAGGAGACAGCCTCGGCTCGCGCGGCGATCGAGGCCCTGCGAACGTATGCGCCCGCCGACCGGCTCGTCGTCCTCTGGTCGCCTCGGAGCGCGCCGCCCGCGCCGCTGCTCGCCGCCGACGAGGTGCTCCAGCCGGAGCAGTTCGGCCTCGACGCGGACGCACTCGATCTCGCCAGGGTGAGCCTCCCCCGCCGGCAGGTGGCCTGGATCGGGGTCCCCGAGGCCCTCATGTACCTCACGGACACGCCTGGCCCTGTTGCCGTGCTGCGCCCCGAGGTGCAGATCTGCGGCGATCCCTCACCGATCTGGGAAGGCGCGGAGGGCGAGCTCCGCACCTTCGTGACCGTCGACCACCTCCACCAGTCGGCGCCGCAGCACCCTGACGCCGCCAGCGGCTATCCGCCGCCGAAGCACCTCGCGCACGTGCTCGAGGAAGATCGCTCCGGACTGATCTCGGCGCGGCTCTTCGTCGTCGACGATCGCGCCGCGGCCACCCGCCTCGTCGACGCCTGGCCGTACGACCTCGGCACGCCGCCGCCCCTCGAGGAGATCGAGGTGGGCCACCTGGTGCAGGAGGCCATCACGCTGCTCGTCCTGCAAGGTCGAGCCGTCGCCCGTCACCTCAAGGGCCTCCTGCTCACGATCGCCGCGATCGACGCCCGCCTCAGTGATGAGGGCGATCGGCTCGAGCGCGACGGCGAGCCCGTGTTCGCCGTGTCGTTCGATCGTTTCGATCCGAGAGAGCCAACCGTGTTGCGCCCCGGCCGGCTCGATGTGCGCATGTCCGACGTGCCTGCCCTGGCACCGCTCGCCCGCCGCCGCGCGGCGATGCTCCTCGAGCACGAGGTGGAGCATGGCCAGAGTCGCTCGCCGCATCTCGAGCTCCGTCGCTATGGGCGGCTCCCGGACGGGCCCGTGCTGGAGCCGTGGGTCCGCGCGCTGATCCGTTCGGGCCGGCGCGCCGGGAAGCTCACCCGCTCCCCGTTCTCCGAGCAGGGCCGCGCCGAGCTGGAGGCCTACTTCCGCGCGCCGGCGCACCGCGGAGGGTCTCTCGGCATCAACCGCTACCTCTTCGCATTCTGGGCCGCACGCCCGGAGCTCCAGGTCGCCTACCCCGTGCTCGATGGTCCGGATGCGCACGGCCTGATCGGCTGGGGCCACGCCTACGGCGAGCAGAGCGGACTCGATCTCCGGCTCCTACCGCCGAATGTCCCGCCGCCCCCGCCGGGCGGCCCGCACGGGGCCGACACGCCGGGGGTGAACCTCGCCGGCTACTTCACCTCTGAACTCGGCCTCGGTGAGGGCGCTCGGCAGCTCGCGAGCGCGTTGAGTGCCGCCGGCGAGCCGATCACCCCGATCCAGGGGCTCGTGCGCCCGTCGACCCGCCAGGAGGCCGAGTTCGCGCCCAAGGCGCCGGCGGCCGCCAACCACGACGTGAACCTGCTCGTCGTCAACGGCGACATCGTCCCGTCGTTCGCGTCCGACGTCGGCGAGAACTTCTTCGCCGGGCGCCGCACGGCCGCGCTTTGGTGGTGGGAATGCGAGCCGTTCCCGGCCGACGAGTGGCTCGACGCCCTGCGGTGGGTCGATGAGATCTACGTCGGCACCTCGTTCGTCCGCGAGCTCATCGCCCCGCACGTCGACGTGCCGATCCGCCAGTTCCCGATGCCGGTGTCGCTCGTGCCGTCGGCTCCGCTTCCGCGCTCGGACTTCGGGATCCCGGATGACGTGCCCATGTTCTTCTACATGTGGGACTACCACTCGTCGGAGGTTCGGAAGAACCCGTCAGGCCTCGCGCGGGCCTTCAAGGAGGCATTCCCCGTCGAGGGCGAGGCCGTGCTGGTCCTCAAGTGCATCAACCACGAGAACCTTCCTGAGGCGCACGAGCGCGTGCTGCTCGAGATGGCCAACCGGTCGGACATCATCCTGGTCGACCGGTTCCTTCCGTCGAATGCGAAGAACCGCCTCCTCGAGCTCTGCGACTGCTACGTGTCGCCGCACCGATCCGAGGGCTTCGGCCACACGCCCGCCGAGGCGATGCTCCTCGGCAAGCCTGTGATCGCGACGGGCTACGGCGGAAACCTCGACTACATGGCCCCCGACCGCGGCATCCTGCTCGACTACGAACTCGTCCGGATCGGGGAGCAGGCGGCGCCGTATCCCGCCGACGGCCACTGGGCGGAACCGGATCACGACCAGCTCGTCGACCGCCTGCGCTGGGTCGCCACGCACCCCGACGAGGCCAAAGCCCTCGGCGAGCGTGCTCGTGCATACATCGAGACCCATCATTCGCCGGAGGCGGCGGGGCGCGCGCTCCGCGCCATCGTGCAGCAGACCCGGGCGGCTGGGGCACCACCCCGCTCGCGCTTGCGCTCCGACGCACGAGATCAGCAGAAGACGGCAGCGCGGCGCACCCTCGAGACGGTCATGCGTACCGTGCCCGGGCTCGCCGAGGCTCGCCGCAAGTGGTGGAAGCTCATGGACCGCGCCGTGCACTCGCGCACGGCGCCGAGCCTCCAGGCGCTCCAACAGCGCCTCGACGAGACCGCCAGTCGCGTCGACTCCAACTCGGAGCGGATCGGCAGCGCGGAGGCGCGCGTCGGCGAACAGGTGGAGCGCGAGGTCCGAACGCAGCGCACCGAACTCGACAGCCTGCGCAGCGAGTTCGGCGACCTTCACACGGCCGTGACGCGCGACGCCGACATCGCCGGCCAGCTCGTCGAGCAGCTCACGACGGTCGAAGACCGACTCAACGACCACCTCGATCGTCACGCCGCGGTCCCGTGGACCGCCCCCAACAGCGGCATCGCGGAGCGCCGTCGTTCGGGTCTCGGCATCGTGCTCGGTGGTGACGCGACGGTGTCGTCCGGCACCGCCTACGCCGACTTCCTCGCGACGTTCCGCGGATCGTTCGAGCGCGTCCTCGAGCTCCTGCACCCGTATGCCGATCTCGTTCGCGGCCACGGCCCGCTGCTCGACATCGGGTGCGGGCGGGGCGAGCTGCTCGAGATCGCCGAGAGCGTCGGCGTGGACGCGCGCGGCGTCGATCTCGACGCCGAACTCGTGGCGCAGGCGGTGGAACGCGGCCGCGACGCCGTCGTCGGCGATGGGATCGCTGCGCTTACCGACACCCCGTCCGGCGAGCTCGGATCCGTGGCGGCGATCCACGTGATCGAGCACCTTGAGGTCGATCAGCTGCGGCGCCTCTTCGAAGAGGCGTTCCGCGTGTTGAAGCCCGGCGGCGTGCTCCTCACCGAGACGGTCAACCCGTCTGAGCCGAGCGCCGCCACCACGTTCTGGGTGGATCCGACCCACCGGGCACCGGTCTTTCCGGAGACGGCCATTGCGCTCGCGCTGAGCGTCGGCTTCACCACCGCCGATGTGTTCGCGCCCGACGGCACCGGCAATTGGCCCGACGACCGCCAGCGTTGCACGCGCTACACGCTGGTCGCGCGCCGCGCCGAGGGCTGATCGGCCCCCGCCTCACCGACGCACGCGGGGGCGGCCACCGGTAGGGTTCCCGCGGATGTCGGCCCGCTCCCACGACGTCGAGGCGGGCCCCGGGCGCCCGCGGATCCTCGTCGAATTGCTCATCGCCGCCGCGGTGGGCGTGCTCGCGATGCTCGCCGCCATCTGGGTGCAGCAGCTCTGGCGCGGCCATTTGCGGATCCCGTTCGCGCCGGGCGGCGACCAGACGGTCACGCTTCTCGATATCAAGACGCTCGTCGAGCAGGGTTGGTACGGCTTCAATCAGCACCTCGGGGCGCCGTACGGCAGCAGCCTCCCCGAGTTCTCGGTCCAGTACGGCGACGCCTCCCAGCTCTCCATCGCCTGGGTACTCGCGCTCTTCAGCGATGACCCGTCGCTGGTCCTGAACGCCCTGTACGTGCTGGGGTTCGGCATCTGCGGCAGCGTCGGCTACCTCGCCTTCCGGGTGCTTGGGTTCAAGCGCAGCACCGCGGTCGTCGTCGGCTTCCTCTACGCGACGATGCACTACCACTTCGCGCGCGCGCAGAGCCACGCGTTCTTGGGCCTCTACTACGTGGTCCCCGTGATCGGGGTGCTCGTCCTCGGCGTCCTCGGGCACGTCCGGCTGTTCGCCCGGCGCTCCGACGTCGACGGGCTTCGCGGTTGGATCAGCTGGCGCAGCGCGGCCGTGGTCCTCGCGGCAGTCGCCGCTGGCATCTCCGGCGCGTACTACGCGATCTTCGGCACGATCGCCCTCCTCGCGGTGGCCCCGTTCGCGATGATCGCCCAGCGTCGTTGGCGTGCCGCGCTCACCCCCGCGGTGCTGTCCGGCGTGATCCTCGCGAGCGTTGTGGCGGTCCAGCTTCCGTCGATCCTCTACACGCCGCCGGAGCCCGACGCGATCAGCACCCCGGTGGCGGTGCGGCAACCGACGGAGAGCGAGACCTTCGGCCTCGAGCTCACCGACATGGTGCTCCCAATCCCCGGTCACCGCCTGGGGCCGCTGAACGATCTCGGCGCCAAGTACTGGACACGCTCGGTGTCGACCGGCGAGGGCGGCAAGCCCGCGCTCGGACTCGCTGGGACCGTCGGCCTGATCACGTCGCTCGTGGCGGCCCTCGCAGCCGGCCTCCTCGCTGCGGGCCGCCAACTCGAAGGGCGGATGCGGCTGCTGCGCGATGCGGGCCTGGTGTCGTGGCTGCTCATCGCCATCGCGACCATCGGTGGGGTGAGCACGCTGCTCGCGTACCTCGTGAGTCCGCAGATCCGCGCATGGAACCGGATGTCGATCGTGATCGCGTTCTTTGCGATGGTCGCCTTCGCGGTGCTCCTCGAGCGTGCGCTGGCGTGGCTCGCGCGCCGCGGCGCACCGCGCGCGGCCGTCGGCGCCGCCGCCGCCCTCGTCGCCGTGCTCGCGCTCCTCGACCAGACCTCGAAGAACGACGTGTTCGCCCACGAGGCCATCGCAGCTCAGTGGCGGTCGGACGGTCGGTACGTGCAGGCGATCGAGTCGCATGACCCGGGCGGCATGATCCTGCAGCTGCCGTACGTGGCGTTCCCCGAATCGCCACCCCAGGTGCGGATGCTGGACTACGACAACCAGCGGGGCTACCTGCACAGCAAGACGTTGCGGTGGTCCGGTGGCGCCGTGCGCGGCCAGTTCCCGGAGGACTGGCAGGCGAGCACCACCGATCTTCCCACGGCCCGCCTGCTGGCCGGCGCGACCGCGGCCGGGTTCACCGGACTGTCGGTCGATCGCTACGGCTACGAAGACGGCGGCGCCAAGGTCGAGCGCGAGATCCAGCGTCTACTGGGCGTCGGCCCATACGCGGTGAGCGATGACGACCGCCTGCTCTACTACGACCTGGGTCCGCTGGCCGCGAGGATCCAGCAAGAAGCCGACCCGGAGACGATCCGGAACGCAGGCGCCGCGCTGCTCGGGCAGGCCGTCTCGTTCCAGCTAGGTGAGGGCTTCTACCCCACCGAGACTGCGGGGGAGGCGTCATGGAACTGGGCCGGCCCGAAGGCGACCCTCGCCCTGTCCAATGCGGCGCACACACCGCAGCGCGCCCAGGTGACCTTCGCGCTCAGCACCGTCGGCCACCAGTCCAACCGGGTCACCATCACGCTGCCGGACGGATCGCGCAAGGTGTTCGACGGACCGGGCGACAAGCCACGCAAGGTGTCCCTCTCGCTCATGCTCCCGCCGGGTGCCAGCACGCTCGCGTTCGCAACCAACGGCCCGCCGGCCGAAGGCGACACGCGAGATCTACGGATGCGCGTCGATGAGCTCCGCGTCGCAAACCCCGCGCTCGCGAAGCTCGAGGACAGCCTCGGGAAACGCTGACCGCTTCCCGGGGGGCCGTCAGCTACGGCGACCGGTGCCGGCCGGCGCCGAGATGTTGAAGCGCGGCCAGTTCTCCGGGTGCTCGCGGAGCCAGTCGGCGAGGGCCGCGAAGCCCGTCGCCACATCGTCCTCAGCGACCCATCCGAGATCCTGGGCCGCGCGCGACGGATCCGACACCCAGACGGTGGCATCCCACTGACGCTGCGGCTCGGTGCCCCACTCGGGCTCGGCCGTGATGCCCATCTCAGCCCGGGCGACCTCGACCACCTCGCGCAGGGTCGTCTGCCGCCCGCTGCCGATGTTGAAGACACTTCCGCGCGCGACATCGGTGCGCTCAGCGGCGAGGAGAAATGCACGGTCGACGTCGCGCGTCGAGACGAAGTCGCGAGGGGTGTCGGGGGCGACGAGCGGCGGAAGCCGGCCCTCGAGCCCGCGCGCCACCAGGGTCGGCATGAGCCGGCCCGGCTCCTCCCAGGGGCCGAAGACCGAGTAGAGGCGGAGCGTCACGATGTGCATGTCGTCGCGCGTCGACACGAAACGCCCGTGCAGCGTGGCGGCGGCCTTCATGACGGCGTAGTCGCTGTTCGGCTCGACGAGCTCGGTCTCCCGGGGCGCATGGTCCTGAAACCCGTACTCCGACGACGAACCTGTGTTGACGAACGCGGCGAAGCCGTGGCGCTCACACGCCGAGAGCAGCCGGACGAACGCGACGAGGTTCGTCTGCATGATCCGCTCGGAGTCGCGCTGCCAGGAGTAGGCGCCGTGCGCGGCAAGGTGGAAGATCCACTCCGGCCGGAGCTCGTCGACCGCCCGATCGATCGCCTCGCCGTCGCGCAGATCGACCTCTCGGACCTGGATGGCGTCGCCGAACCGGTCGAGACGCCAGGTGTCGCCGCCGGGACGGATCCACGCCTCGACGTCATGCCCTGCCTTGAGCAGGGTGCCAACGAGGTGGCTACCGACGAACCCGCCGGCACCGGTTACCAGCGCTCTCATGCATCACCCCGCACATCTGAGGGAGTGGCCTTGCCCGTCCGCAGCATCAACGTCACGTGCCGCACACCCTACCCAGTCACTTCGCCGCGCGGCGCGGCACTCTGCGCTGGAGCCGCACGATCTCGAGACCGGATGGATCGGTGACGACCGGGGCGAATTCGAATCGGCGCTGCAGGACGTCGAGCGCTGCGCGCTGCACCGGCAGCAGCTCGGACGGACCGCCCAGCGGCCCGATCGTGCCTGGCGCGACCGGGGAGGAGTACAGCATCAAGGTGCCAGGCCGCACTCGTTCAGCGGCGGCCGCGGCGCGAGGAGCGGCCGCCGGGAGGACGTTGTCCTCCACGGCGTGCGAGATTGGGAGGAGATTCGCGCGATCCGCCTGCAGCAACACCTCGGTGGCGAGGTCGGGCTCCGTGAGCACGAGGCTCTGCGAGGCGCCCGGCATCGTCGATCGCAGCATCCTCGAGCCGATTCCCGCCCGCGGATCCATCAGGGGGTTGTTCCACAGGGCCCGGAACGAGTCGCCGAGGGATGCGCTCTCGCTCCCCGGAAGCACCTTCGCCAAGGCAGTGTCATCCCATTTGGGCTTTACGTAGGACCAGCTCGAGGCGGCGAGCAACGCCGCGACGGCCACCAGCGCAGCGGCCAGGATCGTCGGAACCGGACGGCGGGCACCGGGGCCGGCCGGGACGACGTGTCGCTGGCTGAGCGCGACGTGCAGCCACAGGAAGCCGAGCGCGATGGTCGGCACTGCGAGGTTGAGCAGATTGTTGGGGTGGGATCGGCCGACGTAGTACGTGAACGTGCCGATCGCGAACCCGGAGAAGCCGCCGATCGCCGCCAGCGTCTGCGGAGCGATCTGCGGAGCACCCGTGCGCGCGACCGACAACGCGACGACCGTGCTCGCGAAGATCGCGAATCCCATCAGCGGTCCCGGCGAGAAGAAGATCACCGGAAGCGCGCCGACGCCAGAACCGGAGTACGCGCTCACGAAGTCGAGATACGGGCCCCACCGCACCTCGCCGGCGAGCAGCAGCGTCGCCAAGCTGTAGACGGCGACGACCACGGCGCTCACCGCGAGTGCCAGCACCGCGCTGCGCGCCATCCGTCGGAGCCATCGGCCGTCGGGGTGGGCGAGCGCGGCGACCGCCTCGACGCCCGCCAGCGCCGCTGCGGCGTACACCCATGACTCCAGGCTCCACACCGCAGCGATCGCCACGGCAGCGTACGCCGCCCACCGCCAAGCGCGAGCACCGCCAGGGCGCGCCGCCAGCACCGCCGCGAGCACGACCAAGTAGCCCCAGCCGAAGCGGAGCGACGTCGTGCTCGGGTAAGCCGCGTACACGCCCTGCAGCGCGAACACGTTCACAAGGATCGCGACGGCCAAGGCCATGGCGGTGAGCCGCTGACCGAGACCGGCGAACCGGAGCGTGAGCTGGACGACGACGAACTGCACCACGGCGATCGCGACGCACAACACGAAGAGGTGGCCGTACCCGATCGCGTTGGTGCTGAAGAACAGCGCGAGCGCCTCGATCAGCCCGACGCCGTATTGCGACCACGCGCCGGCGAGCATGGGTCGGCCGTTGAGCGCGTCGTTGGCCGGCCCCAGGAAGAAGGCGTGATGGTGGACGACCGAGAACCCGAGCGATTGCAGATTTGGCAGGGTGGCGACCGTTCCGATGACCACCAGCGCCGTGACGAGATCGGTGCCGACGCGCACGGCGCGCGGCGTCGCCATCGAGCGGCGCTCAAGCACGAGCCAGGCGACCACGCCGAGCGCAACGGCTCCGGACACGGTCGTCGGACGCAGCGACGATGCAGGGACGAACAGCGCGACGGCGGCGACACCGAGGCACAGCGCGAGGAGATCCGTCCGTCGGTTCGTCGCGCGGTCTGGGAGGACGAGCGGAGCCGCAGCGATCACGACGCCGGCGACGAGTCCGGCGACGTAGGCGATGGTCTCGTCGCCCGCTCGCCAGCGTACAAAGCAGGCGATCGCCGCGGCGATGGCCGCGATCGCGAGGCCGCGCCAGGAGCCCGAGCCGGAACGCGTGGCGTAGAGCCCCCATGGGGTGCCGATCGCGAACGAGACCACCCAGGTGCGGGACTCGACGTCCTCGGAGGGCCCGGCAGTGAGCAGTTGGAGTGCGAGCAGGGCAAGAACGACGCCGGCACCGGAGACGACCGCCGTCAGCGCAGCGGGGACGGAGGACGGCCCCACCCCACGGTCGGACCCGGTCCCGGCGCTCGACTCAATCATTCCGGGGCAGCATCGTCGGCCACGCGGGGAGCGGCCGTCGCCAGAACGGTCCAACCGAGGCAGTCGTCGCCTCCCTGGCCACGCAACGACACCTGGCCGACCGCAGCCAGCACGGCGACCAGGGGCAGCGTGAGCGCAGCGAGCAGGCGCCGCACGCTGACGCCGCCGCCGGGCGGGAGCAGCGCCGCCAGGATCAGGCCGAGCGACTTCGCGACGGCGACCGTGACCTCGTTGCCGCGCGCATACACCTGCACCTCGCCGAATCCAGCCTCCTCGAGCAAGTTCTGCAGGCTTGACGGCGTGAAGCGCCAGTAGTCGTGCGGGATGTAGTGCCACCGTGCGGAAAACGGCACGGTCAGCAGCACCTGGCCTCCATCGACCAGCACGCGACGCGCTTCGGAGAGGAAAGCCGGCGGGTCCGGCACGTGCTCGAGCGTTTCGGTCGCGAAGACGATGTCGACCTTGGCGTCATCCACCGGCCATCGATCGCCCTCGTAATACGTGGTGTCCGGCTGGTCGTACCCGAACGCCTCCGCGAGCTTCACGTCGATCGCGCGGTAGGTCACGTCGGGGCTGAGCAGCCCGCGGTACGGCTGCGCGCCCGCGCCGACATCGAGCACGGTGCCTCGCGCGGCGCCGAGCAGCGGCACGAGGTCGTTCCAGATCGACGCCGCTTGGAGATCGAGCGCACGGCGCACGACGGCCACCGCTTTCGCGCGGAGCGTCGTGGGAGAGCCGAACGCCGGTGGCTGCCAGCGCTCAGCCTGCTCGAGCTTGGTGAAGTCGCGGCGCGCTAGGCCGCGGAGCGCCGGGGCGCGCATCGGATCGAGCGTCATGAGCGGTTCAACCGGGGTTGATCGCGGTCAGGCACAGGTTGCCGAGCGGCACGCGCAGCTCGCGCCGACCGATCCGTGAGCGCCGCAGTGGCGGCAGCAGGGCTTCCTTCGCCGTGCGCGGGATCGGGACGAGGTGGGTGAGGTAACTCACCGAGTAGCGGTTGCGCACCGGGCGCACCTTCACGTCGACAAAGCCAGCCTTCTCGAACAACTTGCGCATCGTGTCGGGCGAGTAGAGGTAGGTGTGCTCGACATCGACGATCGGGCTTCGATCACCGAGCAGGCGCGCAGAGACGGCGCGCACGTTGTGGTTCCAGGCCAGCACCACGCCGCCAGGGCGCAGTGCTTCGCGGCACGCGGCGAGCGGCTCGAGCGGATCCGGAAGGTGATCGAGCACCTGGAACAGCGTGATGCCGCTCAGACTGCCGGGTTCGAAGAGACCGGGAGTCATCATCGCCTGCTTGATCCGCGGGCCGACCTCGGGGCTCGCGTGTCCAATTGCGTCGCTGCTGGGCTCGACGCCCCACACCTCCGACCAGCCACGGGCCAGCGCCTGATCGAGCACGAAGCCGTTGCCGCAGCCGACGTCGGCGATCCCCGACTTCGGCAGGTCGCCGAGCCGCTCCTCGATGAGTCCGATCGCCTCACCGTACGTGCGCTCGAGGCTCGGGAGCTCATCGCCATAGTCGAACGTCGACTGCTCGTAGAGCCCGTCGAGGCGCTCGGAGTCCATCACGGGATCGGAGCGCACGAGACCGCACGCGTCGCACGTCACCATTCGGTAGTGCACGCGGTCGGGGAGACGGCGCGCCGAGAAGGTCGCGACGGAGAACGCCTCGGGCGTAAGGGTCGCGGGCCAGCGCTCGGTGGCGTTGCCGGTGGTGCCGCAGATCGCGCAGCGGGTCGCGTGCAGCTCGGGAGCCTGGGTCATAGTCGTTCGCGCTCCGGGATGATCTGGGTGCGTTCGGCGGCCTCGACCTCGGCACTCTGCGGCCGCGGCGCCGGCGGAAGCGGCACGCCCGGCGGCGGGTTGAGCATCGATTCCACGATGTAGGGCGGCCGGCGTTTGACCTCCTCGTACACGTGCGCGAGGTACGACCCGATGATGCTGAGGCACAGCAGCTGGATCCCGCCGAGGAACAAGATGATGGTGATCAGGGTGGTGAAGCCGCGCGGCGCCGAATCCGGGGCTGCCAGGCGCAGCGCAACCTGCACGAACCCGCCGACCGCAGAGAACGCCACCACGAAGAACGCGATACCGGTGATGAGATCGAGCGGGGCGTAGGAGAACGAGACGACGGCGCGGCGCGCCCATCCGAGGTTCTTGCGGAAGTTGTTCGTGGTGGTGCCGAACATCCGCTCGGGGCGCACGTACGGCACGCCGATCTGCTTGTAGCCGATCCACGCCCGCAGGCCCCGCAGGAATCGGTGGGTCTCTGGAAGCGCGTTCATCGCGTCGACGACGCGCCGGTCGATGAGACCGAAGTCACCTGCGTCGCGCGCGACGTTGATGTACGCGAGGCGACTGAACACCCGGTAGAAGGCCTTGTAGAAGAGCCGCATGTGGAGCGGCGCCTCGCGCTGGACGCGTTCGCCGTACACCACGTCGTATCCCTCGCGCCACTTCTCAACGAACTGCGGGATGACCTCCGGCGGATCCTGCAGGTCGCCATCGAGCAACACCACGGCGTCGCCCGTGCAAATCCGCATGCCCGAGGTGAATGCGCTCTGCGATCCGAACGCGCGGGCGTGGTTGACCACCACGACCTTGGGATCGCGCTGTGCCAGTTCCGCCAGCACCTCCGAGGCGTTGTCGGGAGATCCGTCGTTGACGAAGATGATCTCGTAGTCGCAGCCCGCGCCCGTGATCGCAGCCACGAGACGCTCGTGCATGATCGGCACCGCCGGGGCATCCCGGTAGCACGCGATGATCGCGCTGAGCTTCACGTCAGGGGCGGAGGCTGAGCGCCTGCTGCACGGACGTGGCGAGCGACCCGGCATCAAGGCCGCTCTGACGCTCCATGTGCGCCTGCGTGCCCGTTTCGCCGGAGGGCATCGAAGTCGCGCCTGCGCGCAGCAGCCGGCAGGCCAGACCCGCCTCGGCGATCACCTCGGCGACGAACGAGCCGAGGCCGCCGTTGACGTAGTGGGCCTCCACGGTGAGCGCGAGCGGCACGTTCGCAAGCAGCTCGGCGAGCTCCTCGGCGGGATCCGGGTTGAAGCTCGAGACGACGGCGACCGTCGCCTCGATCCCGCGCTCGGCGAGGAACGCGGCCGCCGCCACGGCCTCGTGCGAGATCGAGCCGATCGAGATGATCGCCGCGTCGTCGCCGGTGCGGACCACGTCGAGGCCGCCCAACTTGAACCGGCCGTCGAGGCCGGGGAGGGCGTCGCCACGCTTGCTCACGCGGAAGTAGATCGGGCCCTCATGGTCGCGGGTCGCCTGGATTGCCGCGCGCGCCTGCGGCGCATCGGCCGGAGCGATCGTCGTCATACCGGGCTGCGTACGCATCACGGCGTAGTCCTCGAGCGCGAGGTGCGTAATGCCGTTGTGGCCGTAGTCGAAGCCGCCGCCGACGCCGACGACGCGCACCGGCAGCCGGTGGAGGATCGGGCCGTTCCGAATGAACTCGTAAGGGCGCAGCGTCGCGAAGGTGGCGATGGAGTACACGAACGGCACGAAGCCGGCTTCGGCGAGACCCGTCGCCATGCCGACCATGTTCTGCTCGGCCACGCCGACGTTGAAGAATCGATCGGGGAACTGGCGCTGGAAGTCTTCGAGCACCATGAAACCAAGGTCTCCGGTGAGGAGGACCACGCGCTCGTCTGCTGCCGCCAAGGCACCGAGTTCGTCGACGAACTCATTCCTCATCGCTGGGCCTCCAATGCCGCAAGGTCGCGCTGCGCATCTGCGAACAGCTCGTCGGACAGCGGCAGGTAGTGCCACTTGATCTCGGACTCCATGTAGGAGACGCCGTACCCGAAGGTGGTCTGCGCGACGATCGCCCGCGGCTTGCCGGCGGACGGCGCGTCGAGCGCGGTGCCGAGCGCATCGTGGTCGTGCCCCGGCACGGCGGCCGCATCCCATCCGAACGAGGCGAGCTTCGCTGCGACGTCTCCGAGATCGAGCACGTCGGGCGTGAAGTCGAGCGCCTGCTGGCCGTTCAGGTCGATGAGCAGCACGAGGTTCTCGAGACGGTGATGGCCAGCGAACATGATCGCCTCCCACACGTTGCCTTCGTTGAGCTCGGCGTCGGAGAGGACGACGTAGACCTTCCGATCGCTGCCCTGGACGCGCGCGGCGAGCGCGGCGCCGGTGGCGATCGAGAGCCCCTGCCCGAGCGATCCGCTGGCGAAGTCGATGCCCTCGAGATCGATCTCGGGGTGCACGCCGAGCTGCGAGCCGTCGGCGCAGTACGTGTCGATCGCGCCGTCCGGCAGGCGACCGAGCTCGTCGAGCGCTGCGTAGAGCGCGAGCGCCGCGTGGCCCTTCGACAGGACGAAGCGATCACGGTCAGCTCCACCTTCGAGCCGGATGCGCTCGTGGAACACCACGGCGACCAGATCGGCGATCGACAGCGACGAGCCGATGTGACCGACGTACGCGCGCTTCGACTGAACAATGACGGTGCGCCGGATCGCGTCAGCGAACCGCACACTCCCTTCGGACGGCATGCGCGGCAGGCTACCTGACGCGCTACGCCCCGCGCACATGGCCGGGCGTCAGCTCGCCGCGCCGAAGACGTGTCGGCGGCTGAGGAAGTACGTGTACAAGGGGATGAGCGGGAACAACACGAGCTGCGCCACGATCTCGTCGGCGCCGGCGCCCTCGATGAGGAGCCAGAGCCCCACGAGGTTCAGCACCATCGCGCTGCCCTGCACGCCGAACCACCGCGCCAGCTGCGCCCCGCGCGCTGCGCCGCCCTCGTCGTGCGCCACCCGGAACGTAAAGTGGCGGTGCAGGAGGTAGCCCGACAATGCGGACGTCACGAAGGCGACGGTCTGCGCGATCCCGTACGGAACGCCGAGTGAGACAAGCCCTGCGTAGACGCCGAGGAACACCGCGCTGCTCGTGCCGCCGACCATCGCGAACCGGACGAACTCGAAGATCTGCGCCCGACGACCCCCGGCCGCTTGTGTAGCCGCATCTTCCATCGCGACGCGACGTTACCGTCCCGACGCCGGCTGACGGACGTGCCCCATCGCCCGGGCGCTCGATAGGCTCCGCCGAACCCTCATGACCGCCATCCCGCCTTTGCACGCGAGCCACGTCCCAGGACCGACCCCGCTCGACGATCCCCTCGTGAGCGTCCTGATCCCCGTCTACAACGAGGAAGACACGCTCGAGCACGTGGTCCGCCGCGTCGCCCAGCTCGATGTGGCCAAAGAGATCCTGATCGTCGATGACGGCAGCAAGGACCGCTCGATCGAGATCGCCCAGGCGCTCGAGAGCGAGTTCAGCAGCGGCCGCACGATCGTCCGCTCGCTGCCACAGCCGCAGAACCTTGGCAAGGGCGCCGCCGTCCGCGCCGGCATCGACGCCAGCGAAGGCGACATCGTGCTCATCCAGGACGCCGACCTCGAGTACGACCCGGGCGACCTCCCTGCGCTCCTCGAGCCGCTCATCACGGGCCACGCCGACGTGGTCTACGGCTCACGCTTCTCGGGCGGCCAGCCGCAGCGCGCCCACCTCTTCCTGCACTACGTGGGCAACAAGTTCCTCACGCTCATCACGCGCGCGCTCTTCAACACCACGCTCAGCGACATGGAGGTCGGCTACAAGGCCTTCCGTGGCGAGCTGATCCGCAGTCTGCCGCTCACGAGCAACGACTTCCGGATCGAGCCCGAGATGACCGCCCGCGTGCTGCGCAAGCCCGAGGTGCGTCTCTACGAGGTGCCGATCAGCTACTTCGGGCGCTCATTCGACGAGGGCAAGAAGATCACCTGGCGCGACGGGATCAAAGCGCTCCGCGCGCTGCTGCAGTTCCGCTTCGACTGATGGAGCGCACGCTCGTCGCCTCGGGATTCGGTACGGACGGGGGCGGGCTGTTCAAGCTCGGTCCGGGAGGCTTCGAGCGCATCGATCGCCTCGAGACCGTCGGTCTCGCAGTGAGCCGGGACGGGCGTGCACTGGTGCGCGCCCTCGTGGGGTACGCCGATCCCAACTCGCAGACGCACGTGTTGCTGTACGACCGCTCCGGCGTGCGCTGGTACCGGCGGCTCGACGGGCTCACCGATCCGCATGGGCTCGTGTGGACGAGCGATGCCGAGATCGCGCTCGTGAGCACGGGCACCAACGCGGTGCACTGGCTCGATGCCGACGGCGTCGCGATCCGTGAGCATCGCTTCGCCGATGCGATCGACGCGTGGCACCTGAACTGCCCGGCGCTCGACGCGTCCGGCAGGCTCGTTGTGACCGCTTTCGGGGCGTTCGACGAGATCCAGGGCTGGCGGGCGCCGCTCAAAGCGCGCGAGGCCACCGGCTTCGTGCTCGATGTCGAGAGCGGCGAACGGCACGTGACCGGGCTTACCGGGCCGCACGACCCGCTGCCGTACGACGGTGGGTGGCTGGTGTGCAACTCGGCTCGGTTCGAGCTCCTCTGGACCGATGCGCAGGGCGTCGTCGGTCGGCGCGTCGAGCTCGGTGGATGGACGCGCGGGCTGCTCTTGGACGACGGCGTCGTCTACGTGGGCGTCAGCACTCGCCGGCACGAGGGCGAGGGTGGCCGGGCAGCGGTGGTCGAGGTCGACCTCGATACCTTCGAGGAGCGATCGCGCTGGGAGTTGCCCAGCGACGAGGTGTTCTCACTCGTCTGGATCGACGAGGCGCTCCTCGCAGGCGTCGAGGCGGGATTCGGGAACCTTCCCGGGAACACGCGCGCCGATCCGCCGCCGATCGCCAACACCCTGCGGAGCGACGTTCCGCTGATCGGATCCTCCACGGCGGCCAGCGTCACGTCGGTGAACGTGCTCGACCGCCTGCCCGCCGGCTCGTGGTCGCCGGTCGAGGTGTCGGTCGTGAACGGCGGGACCGCGACGCTGAGCAGCTCGGGAGAGCTCCCCGTCTACGTCGGCTCCCGCTGGCACGGCGCAAGCGGCGAGGATCGCGTGCAGTCGCGCGCCGCGCTCGGCCACCCCCTGCTGCCGGGTGACGGCGCGCGCGTGATCCTCGAGCTCGCGACCCCTGAGACCGCTGGCCACTACGAGCTCACCGTGGGACTCGTTCAGGAAGGCGTGAGGTGGTTCCATGAAGGCGATCCGTCGCGAGCGGTGCGCGTGCTGATCGAGGTGGTGTGACCCCAAGAGCGACCGCCGGTGCGCGGGACGTTGGTCACAGGAGCAACTGAGGTTCCGGCTCCCGGGCTAGGGTGAGCCGCGTGAGTGCTGGCTCATCCCGTCCTGCGGTGTTCTTCGACCGCGATGGCACGCTCATCGAGGCGCCGATCGTCGATGGACGCCCGCGTGCGGTGCGCAGCGTCGACGATGTGACGCTCGCACGGGGCGCCCGCCAGGTGTGCGGCGAGCTCGAGGAGCTCGGCATCCCGCTCTTCGTCGTGACGAATCAGCCCGATGTCGCCCGCGGCCTCACCACGCAGTACGTCGTCGAGCAGATCGACACCGCCGTCGTGCAGGCCCTGCGGATCACCGATCTTGCCGTTTCCTGGGCCGACGACGACGCCGATCCTCGCCGCAAGCCCAATCCCGGCCTCCTGCTCGACCTCGCCGCGAAGTACGACCTCGATCTGGCCACGAGCATCACCGTCGGTGACCGCTGGCGCGATATCGAGGCCGGCCGCCGTGCCGGCACGAAGACCGTGTTCATCGACCGCGGCTACGACGAGCAGCAGCCCGAGGTCGTCGACCTCGTCGTCGAGCACCTCGACCAGGCGCTCGACTGGATCCGCGAGCAACTCGGCGTCTAGCGGCGCGAACGCCCGCCAGGCGCGCACCGCCTCACTGGCGGCCTGCTCGGCGACGGCGGCCCATCGGGCGTTCGGCGGTGTTGCACTCCCCGGCACGCGAACAACCCTGCCGCGACGCAGCCGCGCGGGCCATGGGGGACTCCCCGGAACGCACCCTGAGGTGCCCCGGGTCTTCGCCCGGGGCGGGCGGGCCCAGGCGTGATGCGAGTGGGGACGTGCTACGCCAGGGCAGCCTCGATGGCGCCGGTGATGGCGTCGTCCTCGGGCACCACCGTCGGGCGGAAGCGCGCGAGGACCTCGCCGCCCGGGGCGACGAGGAACTTCTCGAAGTTCCATTGCACGTCGCCGGCGGCGCCCTCGGCGTCGGCGGTCTCGGTGAGCTGCTGGTAGAGCGGGTGGCGGTCGTCGCCGTTCACGTCGAGCTTCTCGATGAGCGGGAAGCTCACGCCGTAGGTCGTGGAGCAGAACGTCTGGATCTCCTCGGCCGACCCCGGCTCCTGACCCATGAACTGGTTGCACGGCGCGCCGAGCACGGTGAAACCCTGGTCGGCGTAGCGCTGCTGGAGCGCCTCGAGGCCCGTGTACTGGGGTGTGAGCCCGCAGCGCGAGGCGACGTTGACGACGAGCACCACCTTGCCGTCGGTGGCGTCGTCGGGCAGCGGGCTGCCGTCGAGCGCGGTGAGGGGAACGTTCAGGAGGCTCACGAGAGCCAGGCTAGCCGGGCGGATGCGCCTGGCCGGCTCGGATGCGGCTCGCGCGGCGGCCGATCAGGGCCGGACGGCGGCGCCGGCGAGGTGGCGACGCACCGGCGTGCCCCGCGGACCGAACATCACCTCGTCCTCACGTTCGACCACGAAGCCGGCGGCGCGGATCGCGTCGCCGGTCTCCCGTGCCACGCGGCAGCCCCCGCCGGCGCGGGCCCAGAGGCCGCTGCGGTCGACGAGCTCCTGGTAGCGGCGGGCGCGCGTGCCCCGCGGCTCGGCGACGTGCTCGTAGTACCGCAGCTCGCCGCCCGGCCGCAGCACGCGCCGAGCCTCGGCCAGCGCGGCGGCCTGGTCGGGCACCGAGCAGAGCACGAGCGAGACCACCACCGCATCGGCCTCACCGTCGCCGAGCGGCAGCGCGTCGGCCATCCCGTCGACCACCTCGATCGCCACGGCCGCATCGGCGGCGGCCGCGATCGCCTGTTCACGCAAGTAGGGCTCCGGCTCGACTGCGATCACCCGCGCCACCTCGCGCGGGTAGTGCGGGAACATGGAGCCGCTTCCGGCGCCGACCTCGACCACGGTGCCCGCGAGCCCGGCCACGAGCTGCTCCCGGCCCTCCCGCAACTGCTGCGGCTCGAGGCGGCGCATCACGAACGCCCACGCGCGGGAGAAGAGCGGGTGCGAAGGGCCTGCGAGGGGCTCGGGCATGGCACGAGCCTACGACCGCCCGCTCCGACCGGCTCCGCCCCCACCGGCTCGGTGGCGCCGACGTAGCCTCACGCCCGTGAAGTTCGGCACGGGCAGCGAGCCGGCGGTGGCCGGAGCGGGCGGCGGCAACGCGATCGAGACCGACGTTCCTGCGCGCCTGGACCGCCTGCCGTGGTCGCGCTGGCACTGGATGGTGGTGATCGGGCTCGGCACCGTCTGGATCCTCGACGGCCTGGAGGTGACGCTCGTCGGCAACGTCGGCGCCCGCCTCACCGAGCCGGGCGCCGGCATCCGCATCGCCGAGGCCGACATCGGCGGCCTCGCCGCCTCGCTCTACGTGGCTGGTGCCTGCCTCGGTGCGCTCTTCTTCGGCTGGCTCACCGATCGCTGGGGCCGCAAGCGGCTGTTCCTCATCACGCTCGGCGTCTACCTCGCCGCCACCGCGCTCACGGCGCTCTCCCCCTCACCCACGTGGTTCTTCGTCTGCCGCTTCCTCACGGGCTTCGGCATCGGCGGCGAGTACGCGGCGATCAACTCAGCGATCGACGAGCTCATCCCGAGCCGCGTACGCGGACGGGTCGACATCGTCATCAACGGCTCCTTCTGGCTCGGCGCCGTCGGCGGCTCGCTGCTGTCCGTGGTGATGCTGAACGAGGGGATCTTCGCGGGCGACGTCGGCTGGCGGCTCTCGTTCGGGCTCGGAGCGATCCTCGGCGTCGTGATCCTGCTCGTCCGCCGCAACGTGCCGGAGAGCCCGCGCTGGCTCTTCATCCACGGCCGCGCCGAGGAGGCGAACGCGATCGTCGACGACATCGAGCGGCAGGTGGAACGCTCGACGGGCACGCCGCTCGAGCCGGTGACCGAGAAGATCACCATCCACCCGCGCCACGCGATCGGCTTCCGCGAGATCGCGCAGACGCTCGTGCGCGCCTACCCTCGCCGCACCGTGCTCGGATTCGCCCTCTTCGTGGGGCAGGCGTTCCTCTACAACGCGATCACGTTCGGGTACGCCACCATCCTGATCAAGTACTTCGACGTGCCCTCGTCGCACACGGGCTACTACTACGCCGTGATCGCGATCGGCAACTTCCTCGGCCCGGTGCTGCTGGGTCACCTCTTCGACTCGCTCGGTCGGCGCGTGATGATCTCGAGCACCTACATCCTCTCGGGCCTGCTGCTCTTCGGCACCGCCGCGCTCTTCGATGCAGGCGTGCTGAGCGCGACCGGCATGACGGCCTGCTGGTGCGTGGTCCTGTTCTTCGCGTCGACCGGCGCGAGCTCCGCCTACCTCACGGTGAGCGAGGTGTTCCCGATGGAGACGCGCGCGATGGCCATCGCCTTCTTCTACGCCCTCGGCACCGCCGTGGGCGGGATCACCGGTCCGCAGGTGTTCTCCCGGCTCACCGCGACCGGCAATCCGGATGACGTCGTGCTGGCGTTCGGCATCGGCGCCGCGCTCATGGTGGTCGCCGGGCTCGTGGCCGTCGCACTCTCCGTGAACGCGGAGCGCAAGAGCCTGGAGGAGATCGCGACTCCCCTCTCGGCACACCAACCCGTACCGTGAGCTGACGCACCGTGGGCGTCGAGGGCCGCGACCGGGTGGGCTCGATGCGTAGGGTTTGGAGTCGTGAACGCCACCGCGCCACACGAGGAGCCTCCGCTCCCCACCCACGCGGGTGCCTCCGATCCAGATCTGCCGCCTCAGGTGGCAGATGCCGCCGCGTGGGAGCCGTCGACCCGCCTCGGTCGGTTCGTCGTGCGGCCGATCGCGCACCTTCCCGGGCCGAAGCTCCTCCGCGCCTACCAGGTGACCGCCGGCATCGCGCTCGTGATCGCCAACCTCATCGGCGCGGCGATCATCGTCGTCCTGAACCTGTTCGTCGTACCCGGCGCCTCGCTGCCCGACGGCACGGTCGGGCAGGTGCTGCTCATCGGCGCGGCGACGTGGATCACGATCGCGTTCTTCCTCGGCGGCGCGCTCATCCTGCGCCAGAGCAACCAGGCGTGGGTGTGGCTTCGCCAAGCCCGCGCACCCACGCTGGAGGAGGAGCTCGCGGTGCTCCGAGCACCGCTGCGCGTGATGCGCACGCTCGTCTCCTTGTGGATGATCGCCGCGATCGGCGCGATCGTGATCACCGCCTTCGACTCGGGTGAGACCGCCGTGCGCTTCGGCCTCACCTGCCTGATCGGTGGCCTGTCCACGAGTGCCTTCGGCTACCTGCTCGTCGAGCGCGTGATGCGCCCGGCGGCCCGCGTGGTGCTCACCCACCGCCCGGATGCCACGCCCGCCCTGCCGAGCGTCGCGACCCGCCAGATCCTCACGTGGCTCCTCGGCACCGGTAGCGCCGTGCTCGGCGTGTGGCTCGTCGGCCTCTTCGAGATCACGGGCGCGATCGAGGGCACCACGGCCGGGCGCCTGGGCCGGACGATGTTCGTGCTGTCGTCGATCACCCTCACGGCCGGGCTCTTCGCCGAGGTCGTCACCGCGCGCGCCGTCGGCGACCCGATCCGCGAGCTGCGCCGCGCCGTACGCCGCCTCACCGAAGGCGACCTCGCCGCGCGCGTCGACATCAACGACGCCACCGACTTCGGCCTCCTGCAGGCCGGCTTCAACGAGATGGCGACGGGCATCGAGGAGCGCGAGGCGCTGCGTGATCTCTTCGGCCGGCACGTGGGCGACGAGATCGCCGAGACGGCCCTCGAGCGTGGCGCCGAGCTCGGCGGCCAGACGCGCGAGGTGGCGGCGATGTTCGTCGACGTGATCGGCTCGACGTCGATCGCGATGCAGCGCCCCGCCGGCGAGGTGGTCGAGCTCATCAACCGCTTCTTCGAGGTGATCGTGACGGTGACGGCCCGCCACGGCGGCGTGGTGAACAAGTTCGCGGGCGACGGCGCGCTGATCATCTTCGGCGCGCCGGTGGCCCAGGACGACTACGCGACGCATGCGCTGGCCTGCGCACGCGAACTCGCCGACGCGCTGGTGCGCGACGCCTCCGAGACGCCCGCCACGATCGGACTCTCCGGCGGCGAGGTGATCGCCGGCAACATGGGCACCCAGGAGCGCTTCGAATACACGGTGATGGGCGACCCGGTGAACGAGGCCGCCCGCCTCGGCAGCCAGGCCAAGCTCCTCCCGCAGCGCGTGGCGGCCAGCGGCCGGCTCGTCGCCCAGGCTTCACTCGCGGAGCGCGACTTCTGGGACGTTGCCTACAGCGTGGTGCTCCGCGGCCGCGACGCCCGCACCGACGTCGCCTCGCTCAAGCTGCGCTAGCGCGCCTCCGCGCTGAGCAGGGGTTCCGCGCTGCGAGGAGGGCCGCACGCGCCTCGTGGGCACCGGCGTGCAGGTGGTCACCCAGCGGCGGACGGGCTCGCGAGGCCTGCTAAGTTGCAGGGGCGCGCGGTTCTCTCCGCGCGGGCAGCTCGCCAGTGCACCGCCCTCTGAGGCGTCTCGGGTCAGTCGCCACTCCCCGAAACGCACCGCGTCACTCTGGCGCGAGCGCCCCGCCGCAACGCCAGCGGCCTCAACCGAATACGGACGCCTGCGCCGCGCGCAGGCCGCCCGGCGGCACGCGTGCCGCTCCATAGGACTCGCATGACTTCCATTCCCACGCCCGCCGATACGGCGGCCACCTTCCGCGAACTCGGTGTCAGCCCGGCAGCTGCCGGCGCCCTCGAGAAGCGCGGCTACGAGCGCCCCCTGCCTGTGCAGGCGATGGTGCTCCCCGACATCCTCGAAGGCCGCGACATCCTCGCGAAGAGCCCCACGGGCTCCGGCAAGACGCTCGCCTTCATGGTTCCGCTGCTCGACTGCCTCAACGCGAACGATGCCGGCCGCCCCGCCGCGCTGATCCTCGCCCCGACCCGCGAGCTCGCCTCGCAGATCGTCGAGGAGTCGCGCGAGGTGGCCCACGCGCTCGCGCTGCGCGTCGCTGCCGTCTACGGCGGTGTCGGTATCCAGAAGCAGGCCCGTGAGGCCGCTCGCGCCCACGTGATCGTCGCCACGCCCGGCCGCCTCGAGGATCTCCTCCAGCGCCGCGCCTTCGATCTGGGGCAGGTCGAGATCCTCGTGCTCGACGAGGCGGACCGCATGCTCGACATGGGCTTCAAGCCCGCGATCGACCGCATCGTGGGCCTCGTTCCGGACGACCGCCAGACGCTGTTCTTCTCGGCGACGCTCGACGGCGAGGCCGGCAAGATCGCCACGGCCTACACCGAGGACGCCGCGACGCACGTCTTCGCTCCGCCGACCCGCCCGATCACCGAGATGGACCACCGGTTCGTCGATACCGAGGGCGGCGACAAGGTCGGCCTGCTCCTCGACCTCCTCGAGCACGAGGAGCGTGGCCTCGCGATCGTGTTCGTGCGCACCAAGCACGGCGCCGATCGCCTCTCGCGTCGGCTCGATCAGGCCGGCGTGAACGCCGGCGCGATGCACGGCGGCAAGACGCAGGGGCAGCGTGAGCGCGCCCTGGCCGCCTTCGAGCGCGGCAAGATCGACGTGCTCGTCGCCACCGATGTCGCCGCGCGCGGCATCGACATCGACGACATCACGCACGTCATCAACTACGACATCCCCGAGGACCGCGAGACGTACGTGCACCGCATCGGCCGCACCGGTCGTGCGGGCCGCGACGGTATCGGCATCACGCTCGTCGCCCCGGACCAGGTCGGCGACATGGCCGAGATCGCTCGGGATCTCGGGCTCGCCGACCGCTTCGAGGAGGGCGGCATGGATCCGCAGGCGCGCGCCGGCGGCAAGAAGAAGAAGGGCGGCAACCGCGGCGGCGGCCAGCAGCAGCGGCCGGCCGGAGAAGGTCGTCGCCACGAGGGCGGCGGCCAGCGTGGCGCCGGACGCCCGCGTCGTCAGGGCTACGAGGATCGCGCCCCGCGGAGCTTCGACGACCGTGGCTCGCGCGGCACCAGCGGCGAGGATCGTGCCGGCTTCCGCCAGGACGATCGCGGCCCGCGCCAGGACCGCGGCGGCTACGGCGATCGCGACCGTGGTGGCTACGGCGACCGTGGCCCGCGTCGCGACAACAACCGTGGCGGTGGGTTCCGCCAGGACGACCGCGGCCCGCGCGGCGGCGGTCAGGGGCGTGGCGACAACCGCGGCGGCTATGGCGACCGTGATTCGCGTGGCAGTCAGGGCGAGTCCCGCGGCCGCTACGAGTCGCGCCCGTCGGGCGGCTACACCTCGGGCCGTGGTCAGCGCGACGACCGCCCGCAGGGTGGCGGCGGCTACGGCGAGCGCGGCCCCCGCAACGACCGCGGCAGCAGCCACGGCGGCCCCCGCCAGGACGACCGTGGCCCGCGCCGCGGTGGCGAGCGGCACGGCCGCAGCGAAGGCGGCTGGCAGTCGCGCGGTCCGCGCACCGGCGGCCCGCGCCGCAGCGGCGGCGGTCCTCGCCCGCGCTAGGCCGCGCGTTCGAAGCGGGGTGCGCCGCGCCGGCGCGCCTCGGATGCCCGGGTTGCAGCCCCACCACATCGGCTTCGGATTGAGCCTGCTTTGAACGCAGGCTCAACAAGCACCGCAATACACCGCTGATTAGACCGCGTACGGGGATTTCCGAGGTCGAATTGCGATCGCTTTCGACATCGCTGTGTGATTTTTCCCACGGTGCTTGCGTGACGTGGAACACTGTGCGGACGATGCTGCGTCCCCCCACACGCGGCACGCGGACTCACTTCTCCGCGTCGCAGCTCCTTGTCCCACTTGTGATTGCCATCGGATCCGCCCCTGGGTGGTTCCTGGTGATGGGCGTGACCGGGAGCGACGTCGTGCCCCGATCGGTGCATGTCGTGACGACGTACGTCGTGGCCGCGTTGCTCGCGACACTCGGTGCCCGGATCGCCACCACTGCGTGGCGCCGGAAGGATGCCCGCACGATGCTGGGCGCATTCGTCATGGGGTTCGCGACGCTGATGCTGATCACGGAGGCCACCGCGCTCGCCCGCGACTTCCCCGTGAATTCGCTCCCCGTGCGCCTGCCCGGCCTGCTGGTGATCCCCGTCGGCGGCGCCGTACTGCTGGCGACGCGCCTGCGGGCTGTCGTCCGCCCCGACCGCGAACTCGTCGTCCTGCGCACGATCGTGATCACGCTGCTCGTCACCGCGCTGGTCTGCGGCCTCGCCGTCTCCAGCCCGAGCCTCTTCCGCGGCGCGATCCGGGCCGACGCACCGTTCGCACTCGTCCTCCTCGCCGTCAGCGCGGCGCTGCTGCTCATCACGGCCTGGAGCGCCACGCGTACCGCGCTGCTGACGCGACGCCCGCTCGACACCGTCCTCTGCGTCGGCCTGATCTGGCTCATCCCGGCCGAGGCCGGCATGGCGACGGCGCTCCCCGGAGACGCCCGCTGGGCCGTCGCCCACGCGCTGCAGTTCGCGGGCTTCGCGATGATGGCCGTGCAGATCGCCGTCGATCTCTCCCGCCAGACCTCCTCGCGCTCGCTCACCGGCGGCCTGCGCGCCACCGCCCTCGTCGAGCGCTCCGCCGACTTCCTCGGCGCCCGCGTGTCAGCGCTCGTCGACCGCCTCGTCGACAAGGACCCCTCGACCGCCGGCCACGTCGAACGCGTCGCCGTCCTCGCCGTGCAGATGGGCGAGCACCTCCACCTGCCGACGGGTCGCCTGCGCCTGCTGGCCGCCGGTGGCCTGCTCCACGACATCGGCAAGCTCACCGTCCCCACCGAGGTGCTGCAGAAGCCTGCACGCCTCACCGACGAGGAGTTCGACGTCGTCCAGCGCCACCCGTCCGACGGCCGCATCCTCCTCACCGAGCTCGGTGGCTTCCACCCGCTGATCCTCGAGCTCGTCGAGTCGCACCACGAGCGCGTTGACGGCACCGGCTACCCGCATGGCCTCGCCGGCACCGGCCTGCCGATGGAAGTGCGGATCCTCGCCGTCGCCGATGTCTTCGACGCCCTCACCACCGATCGCCCCTACCGCCGGGCGTGCTCCGCTGAGGACGCGCTCCTCGAACTCGACCTCCAGGCCACCACCGGCGGCCTCGACGGCCGCTGCGTCGCCGCCCTGCGCGAAGTGATCGGCGGCGAGCAGCTCGCGGCGATCCGCCTGCGCTCGCAGCCGCCGCGCCGCGGCGCGATCGCCACCCACGCCTGAGCGATCAGCCGTCGACGGCCTTCTCCAGCTCGCGCTTGTTCATCTTCGAGCGGCCCGCGACGTTCTTGTGCTTGGCCTCTTCGTAGAGCTGGTCGCGGGTGCGGCCCTTGGCGCGGTTCGTGCCGGAGCGCCGGCCGCCGCGCTCACCTGAGCTGAGGGGATCTTCCGTCGAGGTCTTGGACGCCGTCCGGCTCTCGCCGTGGCGCGCCTTCTCCTTGTTGACGACGCGCGCCGCGATCTCCTCGGCGGTGTCCTCGTCCTTGCCCTGCTCGAGCTGGCTCTCCTTGACGTGCTCGTACTGGCGCCCTCGCTTGCTGTCCTTCTTCACGCCACGCGGCGGCATCATGATCTCCCTCGGTCGGCAGCGATGTTCCAGGCCGCCGTCGGCTCACAGCGAGCGGGACGGCCCACCCCTCCGACCGTACGCCCGGCCCCGCCGCGCCCTGCGGGCGCAGGCGGGCGCTGGCTGTTGGGCCGCCGCGCGGGCGGAAGCAAGCCGCGAGCCGAAATCAGCGCCGCACGAAGCTCCAACATTCCCCAGCCCACAGAGCCGAGGCACGTTGGAGCTTTCAACGCCGACGCGCAAAGCTCCAACATCCCCCAGCGCACAGCGCCCGGGCATGTTGGAGCTTCGTCGCAGACCGGCTGCTGGCGTTGGCGCGCCTCGCCAGCGTCGTTCGGCCGCTGGGTCTCAGTGCGAGTGGGCGAGCCCGTGCTGGTGGGCCCACTCGTGGACGCGCTCACGCACCCACGCCACCACCTGGGGCGGCGCCTCGCCGGTCGCGATGGAGGTGAGGGCGACGGGCTTGTCGCCGCGGCGGGCTTTGGCGTCGCGCTCCATCATCGCCGTGTCGGCGCCGACGTACTCGGCGAGGTCGATCTTGTTGATCACGAGCAGGTCAGCGTCGCGCACGCCCGGGCCACCCTTGCGCGGCACGTCGTCGCCGCCGGCGGTGTCGAGCACGAAGATCTGGAGATCGACGAGCCCGCGGCTGAAGATCGCGGTGAGGTTGTCGCCACCGCTCTCGATGAGGGAGAGCTGCACGTCGCCGAGCTCCTCCTCCAGACGCTCGACGGCATCGAGGTTGGCCGAGATGTCGTCGCGAATCGCGGTGTGCGGGCAACAGCCCGTCTCGACCGCGACGATCCGGCGCTGCTCGAGCACGCCGATCTGGCGCAGATGGTCGGCGTCCTCGGTCGTGTAGATGTCGTTGGTGACGACAGCGAGACCGAGTTCGCCGGAGAGCGCGCGGCAGAGCGAGCCGACGAGGGCCGTCTTTCCGCTGCCGACCGGGCCGCCGATGCCGATGCGCAGCGGGCGCGACGCGTGGCCGTGCGGCTCGTGCGGATCCGGGAGCTCGTGGTGGGGAACGCCGTCGATGAGGTGCATGGGATGGGGCCTGCCTTGATGACGCCTGCGTTGCGAGCGGCGCACACGCCGCGCGGCCCGCAGAACCGGCCATCTCGTTCGTCGGGTGCGAGGGGATCCAGTGTGCCCGGGCGCGCCGACGTCGCGTTTGGCCCGTTGTCTGAAACCTCTCGCGCAGGCGCTTGCCCATCCGGCAGGATGCGGTGATGCCCGCGGCCCATCCCCCCGCAGCCAGCCCCGAGCCCGTGGAACCTGGCGACGGACTCACCGTCGCGGGGGGCGATCAGGAGATCCCGGAGGCCACTGCTGACACGGCGGTGCCCGAGTCGCACGGCAAGCGCGTCTCGTTCGTCGAGCTCTACCTCGATCTGATCTTCGTGCTCGCCGTCGGGCGCCTCTCTCAGCTGCTCGTCGAGGAACCGACGGGTCACCGGGTGCTCGTCACGCTCGGTCTCTTCCTCCTGCTCTGGTGGACGTGGATCGGGTTCGTCGTGCTCTTCAACCGCTACGGCGTCGACGATCGCTGGCAGCGCTTCGCCTTCCTCGCAGCCACCGTGCCCGGCGGGATCGCGGCCGTGGCCGTCGTCCCCGCTGCCGACGGCGATACCGCCGTGCTGGCCGGCGCCCTCGCCGCGATCCGATTCGTGCTCGTGATCGCGCATTTCGACAAGGGCCACGTCGTCGACCTCGCTCGTCAGCGCGCGTCGGCGATCTACGCCGTCTCGGGCACCATGTTCGCCGTGTCACTGCTGCTGCCCGAGCGCGCGCGACTGATCCTGTGGGGCGTGATCATCCTCTCCGAGTCCGGGGCGATCCTGGACGACGACCTGCGCCGCGACGAGCTGCCCGAGTTCGAGCGCGGCCAGCGGCGCACGCGCGAGGAGGTCCGCCAGCTCCGCGCCCATGCGCGCGACGCTCGTCGGCGGGCCCGCGCCCACCGCAAGGCCGAGCAGCGGGCCCAGCGCGGCCGTGGTCGCGACCGCGAGCAGGCCGGCCCGGAGATGCTCGCCCGATTCGCACCGAAGGACCCGAAGGACGGGCTCGACGCCCACCACTTCGCCGAGCGCTTCGGCCTGTTCCTGATCATCCTCCTCGGCGAGGTGGTGCTCGAGGCCGGGAAGGGCACGCTCGATCACCGCGAGATCCTCGCGCAGCAGTGGGTGTCGCTCGGCGCCGCGATGGTGCTCGCCGCCTCGCTGTGGTGGCTCTACTTCAGCGTCGCCGCCGACATCAACCGGCAGGTGCTCGACCTTGCCGGTGGCTCGCCCGCCATCGCGCGGACGATCTTCGCGGTCGGCCACATGGTCCCGGCGTTCGCGCTGCTCCTGATCTCCGGCGGCGTTGGCGCGCTGATCGAGCATGAGGGCAGCACCGCGGCCGCGCCCCACCTCAGCGGCGCGTACGTCCTCGTCAGCGCGGGTCTCGCGCTTTACCTCTTCGGCACGCGGTCGTTCATGTTCGCCAACTCCGGGCCGTCGGGCGCACTCCGCGCGGCGATCCTCGTCGCCACCGTGTTCCTTGCGCGGCTCCGCCACGAGCTCGCGCCCAACGAATACCTGCTCGTCGTCACCGTCTGGGCGCTCGGCTGCGCGGCACTCGTCATCCGCGACGCCAGCTACTTCGGCCGCCGCGCAGCCCGTATCGCCGAATCCGAAGGCGTCTGACCGATCAACCTAAGCGGGTTCGGCGTCGCACGGGGGACGCCGAACGGGCTTCGGTTGCCGAGCGGAGCGGCGCTAATCCAGGAAGCCGCGACGGCGCAGGTCGAGCTCGACCCCGTCGAGCAGCCGACCCAGGCCGCGCTCGAAGCGGGCGTCGTCGCGGGTGGCGATCGAGAGGCGGGCCCACGCCTGCTCCCACGATTCGCCCTCGCGCTTGAGCAAGGCGAGCGCGGGGTAGTCGCCACCTTCGAGATGCTCGCGGAAGAAGTCGGCGGTGGCATCGTCGAACACGTCCTCGCCCACGTCGCCCTGGCGGTGGAAGACGTAGCCGAAGGTGTATTCGTCGACGAGCGTGGCGATGTCCATCACGTCCTCACTCGGCAGGCCGAGGCCGTCGAACGCCGACATCGTCTGCTCGGCGTGGCGCAGCCCGCCTGGGCCGATCTGCATCCGAGGCTCGCCCACGGCAGCGAGCAGCCAAGGGTGGCGCCGGTGGAGCGCACGGGTGCTCACCGCGATCGCCGTGAGCCGCTCGCGCCAGCCGGCGGGGAACTCGTCGGCCGGGATCACCATCTCGCTCATCACGGCGTCGTCGATGAGCGCGAGCAGCTCGTCCTTGTTGGCGACGTAGTGGTACAGGGTCATCGTCCCGACCCCGAGGGACTGGGCGATACGGCGCATCGAGAGCGCCTCGACGCCCTCCGCGTCGACGAGCTCGACGGCCGCGCGCGCGATCTGATCGCGGGTGAGCGACGCCTTGCGGGCACCCGGCTCAGGCCGGGCCCAGATCGAACCGCTGGACATTTCGTACAGTGTACTGCTAGCTTCGTACGTACGCCGTACGACAACTACGTACGCCATACGAACATGACCACAGAACTCGGCATCACCACCAGCGGGCTCGGCAAGCGCTTCGGCGACTTCTGGGCCCTGCGCGACCTCGATCTCGCCGTGCCCAAGGGCTCGGTGCTCGGCCTCCTCGGCCACAACGGCGCCGGCAAGACGACCGCCGTGCGCATCCTCACCACGCTCAGCGAGCCCACCACCGGCACGGCCACGGTCGCCGGCCACGACGTCGCCACCGACGCCGCGGCCGTGCGCACGAAGATCGGCGTCACCGGCCAGGGCGCCACCGTCGACGGCCTCCTCACCGCTCGCGCGAACCTCGTGATGATCGGACGGCTCAGCCGCCTCTCGCCGGCCCAGGCCAAGGTCCGCGCCGACGAGCTGCTCGAGCGAGTCGGCCTGAGCGAGTTCGCCGACCGCCGCGTCGACCGGCTCAGCGGAGGCATGCGCCGACGCGTCGATCTCGCGGCAAGCCTCGTCGCCGACCCGCCCGTGCTGATGCTCGACGAGCCCACCACCGGCCTCGATCCCGCCAGCCGCCAGGACCTCTGGAACCTCCTCCGCGAGCACGTCGCCCGCGGCATGACGCTCCTGCTCACCACGCAATACCTCGAGGAGGCCGATCAGCTCGCCGACCAGATCGTCGTGCTCGACCACGGTCGGGTGATCGCGAGCGGCACGCCAGCGGAGCTCAAGAGCCGGGTCGGCGGCGAGCGCCTCGACGTCACCCTCGCCGACCCGGCCGACGCCGATGCCGCGCGGGTCGCCCTCGCCCCGCACGCCGAGAGCGACGACGCCCGCGTCGACGGCGCGGTCCTCACCATCGCGCTGCGCCCCGGCACCCGCCTCATCGAGCTCGTCCGCGAGCTCGACCACGCGCAGATCGAAGCCGTCGACCTTCACCGTCGCGAGGCCACCCTCGACGACGTGTTCCTCACGCTGACCCGCAAGGAGATGGTGCCCGCATGAGCGCCTCGACCACCCTCGCCGCCGACACGATGGTGCTCGCGCGGCGCAACCTCGAGCACATCCGCCAGATCCCGGAGAAGCTCCTCGACGTGACGCTGCAGCCCGTGATGTTCACGCTGCTGTTCGCCTATGTGTTCGGCGGCGCGATCGGCGTCGCCGGCGGCAACTACCACGAGTACCTCGTCGGCGGGATCCTCGTGCAGACCCTCGCGTTCGGCGTGATGGGACCCGGCGTGTCGATCGCCACCGACCTCGCCGAGGGCGTCGTCGACCGCCTCCGCACCCTGCCGATGAACCGCGCCGCCTACCTCCTCGGGCACGCCGCGGCAGAGTGGGTCGGCACGATCCTCGCGCTCATCGTCCTCTCGATCAGCGGCCTCGTCGTCGGCTGGCGGATCCACGCCGGCATCCTCGACGCCCTCGCCGGCTACGCGCTCCTCGCGGCCTTTGGGCTCGCGATGGTGTGGCTCGGCACCCTCATCGGCCTGAGCGTGCGCAGCGCCGACGCCGTGCAGGGCATCGCGTTCGGCGTGATCTTCCCGATCACGTTCGTCTCCACCGCGTTCGTGCCGATCGACGGCATGCCCGCCGTGCTGAAGACGTTCGCCGAGTGGAATCCGGTCTCGACGATGGTGACCGCGACGCGCACGCTGTTCGGCAACCCGGTGAGCCTGCCCGCCGACGCGCCGTGGCCCCTCCAGCACCCCGTCCTCACGGGCGCGCTTTGGACCGCCGGCATCCTGGCCGTGGCCGTGCCGCTCTGCCTGCGCAAGTTCCGGGCCCGCACCGCCGACTGACAACGCACAGCGGGCGGGCCCGAAGGCCCGCCCGCCGGCGTGTTGTGTCGTTTGAGTCCGGCCCGTCGCGGAGCCGGCGCTACGCGTGAGCCTTAGAGGCCCTTCGCCCAGTCGTAGGTCTTGAGGAACGGATCCGGCTCGATCGGGCCGTCAGATGCCCAGACCTCGTCGATCAGGCCCTCGCCGTTGATCTCACCGATGCGGGCGGTCTTAGTGATGTGGTGGTTCTCACCGTTCACCGTGACGAGACCCTCAGGCGCGTCGAAGGTGATGCCGCCAGCGGCTTCCTTCACCTTCTCCGGGTTGGTGGAGCCGGCCTTCTCGACCATCTTGGCCCAGAGGTGGACACCGACGTAGGCGGCCTCGATCGGGTCGTCCGTCGGGTTGTCCTTGCCGTACTTCGCCTGCCACGCCTTCACGAACGTCTTGTTCTCCGGCGTATCGGTGGTCTGGTAGTAGTTCCACGCCGTCAGGCAGCCCTTGACGTTGTCGATGCCGACGCCCTTGGCCTCCTGCTCGGCGATCGAGACGGAGATGACCTGCGTGCTGTCGCAGCTCATGCCCTCCGACTTGAACTGCTTGAAGAAGGCGACGTTCGAGTCACCGTTGAGCGTGTTGAAGATCGCGTCAGGCTTGGCCGACTTGATCTTGTTCACGACCGTGCCGTACTCGGTGTGGCCGAGGGGCGTGTACTCCTCGCCGAGGATCTCCATGCCGTTGGCCTTCGCCCACGCCTTGATCTCCTTGTTGGCGGTACGCGGGAACACGTAGTCGGAGCCGACGAGGAAGACCTTCGTGAGGCCCTTCTCCTTCATGTACTCCAGGCCCGGGATGATCTGCTGGTTGGTCGTCGCACCGGTGTAGAAGATGTACGGCGAAGCCTCGAGACCCTCGTACTGGACGGGGTAGAACAGCAGGCTCTTGTTTTTCTCGAAGACCGGCAGCATGGCCTTGCGCGAGGCGCTGGTCCAACCGCCGAAGGTGACGGCCACCTTGTCGGACGAGATGAGCTTCTGGGCCTTCTCCGCGAAGGTGGGCCAGTCGGAGGCGCCATCTTCCTGGATCGGCTTGATCTGCTTGCCGAGCACGCCGCCGGCCTTGTTGATCTCGTCGATCGCGAGGAGCTCGGCGTCGCGCACGGCAACCTCCGAGATCGCCATGGTGCCGGAGAGCGAGTGGAGGACGCCGACCTTGATGGTCTCGCCGTCGACGCCGGGCTCGGCCGACGTGTCGGCCGCCGCGGTCGACGTGTCCTTTTCGTCGCTGCCGCCGCAGGCCGCGAGGCCGGCAGAACAACTCAGCGCAAGCAGCGCAGCAAGCGAGACGCGCTTGAGATCTAGGGTGGACACGAAGGGCACTTCCTTCTTCGGACTGGGTGGGATTCAGCACCCCCCGCGGGCAAGGAGCGGGGGCGAGCCGCTGACGCGTCCCGGCCGAACACGGGCCGATCCGGGGCGCCAGATGACGGCGCCAATGTATGAATCGGCACGGGTACTGCCCCTCCGACGGACGGAGCAAACCTGTCGGAGAACTCTTGGACACCGGTCCAAGGGAGCCCCTCCAAGGCGTCCGTAGCGTCGGCGCCTCCCATGACCACGTTCTTCTCGCAGTTCGTCGCGGGCATCAGCATCGGATCTCTTCTGCTGCTCATCGCCCTCGGCCTCACCTTCACGTTCGGCCAGATGAACGTGATCAACATGGCCCACGGTGAGTTCATCGCCGCGGGCGCCTACACCACCTACGTGCTCCAGACGAGCGTGTTCGCGGCCAGTGCCACGGGCCTCGCGTTCGTGGTGTCGCTGCCGGTGGCGTTCCTCGTCGCCGGCCTCCTCGGGTTGATTCTCGAGCGCACGCTGATCCATCGGCTCTACGGCAGATCGCTCGACACGCTGCTCGTCACTTGGGGCGTGAGCCTCCTGCTGCAGCAGCTCTACCGCGATCTCTTCGGCGCCCCGAACGTGCAGGTGAAGGCGCCGAGCTGGCTCGAGGGCGGCTTCGACATCGGCTCGGTGACGATCTCGTATGCGCGCCTCTTCATCTACGGGCTCGTGATCCTCTCGCTGCTCGCCGTGTGGATCTTCACCAGCAAGACGGTGCACGGCACGCGCATGCGGGCCGTCGTCCAGAACCGCGGCCTTGCTGAGGCGAGCGGCATCGCCTCCGCGCCGGTCGACCGCACGACGTTCTTCATCGGCTCCGGCCTCGCGGGCATCGCGGGCGTCGGCATCACGCTCCTCGGGTCGATCGGCCCGACGCTCGGCACGAGCTACATCATCGACGCCTTCCTGGTGGTCGTCTGCGGCGGCCTCGGCCAGCTGCGCGGAGCGGTGATCGCCGCCTTCGTGCTCGGCCTCCTGAACTCGTACCTCGAGCTCTGGACCGACGCGAGCCTCGCGAAGGTGATCCTCTTCGCGCTCATCATCACCTTCCTCCAGTTCCGGCCCCAGGGCCTCGCAGTCCAGAAGACGAGGGCCTTCGCATGAGTCCGGTTACCGCCGTGGAGAGCAAGCGCACGCCGCTGATGCTCGGCCGCGATCTCGCCCGGGGCCGCGTGGGCTTCCTCGTCTCGGGGCTGTGCCTGCTGTTCCTGATGCCGGCGCTCCTCACGGACTTCCGGCTCGATCTCCTCGCGAAGTTCGTCTGCTTCGCGATCATCGCGATCGGCGTCGACATCGCCTGGGGTTACGGGGGCATGCTCGTCCTCGGCCAAGGCGTGTTCTTCGGCCTCGGCGGCTACGCCATGGCGATGCATCTCAAGCTTGCCGAGGCGAAGGAACTCGGCCAGGACGTGCCCGACTTCATGAGCTGGTCGGGCGTGGAAAAGCTCCCCGCGATCTGGGGGCCGTTCCAGTATGGGTGGGTCGCGATCATCGCCACCGTCCTCGTGCCGATGGTCGTGGCCTTCCTGCTGGGTTCGCTCGTGTTCCGCCGCCGTGTGCGCGGCGCGTACTTCGCGATCCTCACGCAGGCCCTCGCCGCCGCGTTCGTGATCCTCCTCATCGGCCAGCAGGGCCTGACGGGCGGCACGAACGGCCTCACCAACATCACGAGCTTCTTCGGGATGGACCTCACCGATCCCGGCTCCACCACCACCCTCTACACGATGGCCGTGATCGCGCTCGGCGTCGCCTACCTCCTCGCCCGCCAGCTCGTGCATTCCCGCTATGGGCGCCTGCTGATCGCGGTGCGAGACGGCGAGGACCGCGTGCGGTTCCTCGGCTACGACCCCGCCACCGTGAAGACGATCGCGTTCACGTTCTCCGCCGGGCTCGCCGGCCTCGCGGGTGCGCTGTTCGTCCCGATCGTCGGCATCATCTCGCCCGCCATGCTCGGCATCGTCCCGTCGATCGAGATGGTGATCTGGGTGGCACTCGGTGGCCGCGCCACGCTCGTCGGAGCGGTCGCCGGCGCCCTCGTCGTGAACTACGCCAAGAGCGGACTCTCCGAGCAGTTCCCCGGTGCGTGGACCTACTTCCAGGGTGCGCTGTTCATCCTCGTGATCGCGTTCATCCCGGCCGGCGTCGCCGGTGGCATCCGCGCTTGGCGCAAGCGCATGGCGGAGGCGGCCACCGAGCGTCAGGAGCGCGCGGCCGCCGCGTCCGGCTACGGCGAGACGAGGTTCGAGTGATCACCCCGACGACCCCGCACACCGACCCGAAGGCAACGCGATGAGTGCACTGCTCCAGCTGCAGGACATCGAAGTCGACTTCGACGGCTTCAAGGCCCTGAACGGCCTCACCTTCGCCATCAACAAGGGCGAGGTGCGGTTCCTGATCGGCCCGAACGGCGCCGGCAAGACCACCGCCGTCGACGTCATCACGAGCCTCACCAAGCCCACCGCCGGCACCGTGAGCTTCGAGGGTGAAGTGATCACGGGCAAGAGCGAGTTCGACATCGTGAAGATGGGCATCGGGCGTACGTTCCAGAACCCGTCCGTGTTCGACGACCTCACCGTCGTCGAGAACATCGATCTCGCCGCCAGCTTCCGGATGGGGCTGCGCAAGATGATGCGCAAGCGCCGCGGGATCAGCCCCGAGGTGGCCGAGGCCCTCGAGCTCATCAGCATGACCGACATCGCCGAGCGCCCCGCCGGCGAGCTCTCCCACGGCCAGCGCCAGTGGCTCGAGATCGGCATGCTGCTCGCGCAAGACCCGAAGCTGCTGCTCCTCGACGAGCCGGTGGCCGGCATGAGCAAGCCCGAGCGCCAGAGCACCGGCGAGCTCCTCCACGAGATCGCCAAGACCCGCACCGTGATGGTGGTGGAGCACGACATGGAGTTCCTGCGCCAGTTCGCCTCCGTGGTGACGGTCATGCACGAGGGGTCGGTGCTCTGCGAGGGCGACGTCGCGACGGTCCAGGCCGATCCGACGGTGCAAGAGGTCTACCTCGGCCGCAGCCGCGTCGCCGCGGAAGACGAGACGACGGTAGGGGCGTAACGCCATGCTCGAGATCAGCAAGCTCGAAGTCGCCTACGGGCGCACGCAGGTGCTCTTCGGCTCCACGCTCGACGTGGGCGCCAACGAGCTCGTCGCGCTCCTCGGACGCAACGGCGTCGGCAAATCGACCCTCATGAAGGCCACGATGGGCCTGATGAAGTCGTTCAACGGCACGGTCACGTTCGAAGGCGAAGACATCACCGGCCTCTCGCCGAGCCAACGCGTGAAGCGCGGCATCGCCTACGTGCCCCAGGGCCGCATGGGCTTCCCGCAGCTCTCGGTGATGGACAACATGAAGGTCGTCCTCGAGGCCACCAGCCACAAGCAGGCCTCCGCGATCGACGAGGCCCTGGATCTGTTCCCGCGCCTCAAGCCGATCCTCTCCCGCGACGCCGGCTTCCTCTCCGGCGGCCAGAAGCAGCAGCTCGCCATCGCGCGCGCACTCATCACCCGGCCGAAGCTGATCCTCCTCGACGAGCCGACCGAGGGCATCCAGCCGTCGATCATCCACGAGATCGAAGCCGCGATCGCCGAGATGAACAAGGCCTCCGGACTCTCGATCCTCCTCGTCGAGCAGCACCTCGAGTTCGCCCTCTCCATCGGCGACCGCTACGCGCTCATGGAGCACGGCGAAGTCGTGAGCTCGGGCCCGGCGGATGCGGCCGCCACCGCGACGGTGCGCGAGCTCATCGCCGTCTGACGCTTCGCGCGTCGAGACGCCTCGCCAGAGCAGCGAGGGGCCGCCCGCCGTGCGGCGTGTCAGGATCGTCGCTCAACCAATGCCGGGGAGTCCAGGAGGACTGAGAGGACGCAGGACGCCGTCGACCCGCTGAACCTGATCTGGGTCATTCCAGCGAAGGGAGCACCATGTCCGAGCGATCGCTCCACCCTGCCGACGCGTCCGTGCGCCGGCCCGCCGACGGCCCCGACCTCCACGGCGCTCGCAGCAACTGCCACGGCCGCAGCCCGGCCGGCACCGGCGCCACGCAGGCCACCCTCGCCCGTGCCGGCGAGGTGACGCCCGAGATGGTGCGAGTGGGTGAGCGCGAGGCGCTCGACCCGGAGCTCGTGCGTAACGAGGTCGCCCGCGGCCGCATGGTGATCCCGGCCAACCCGCGTCACACCGCCCTCGACCCGATGGCGATCGGCCTGCGGGCGCGCGTGAAGATCAACGCGAACATCGGCTCGTCGCCGACCACCTCCGGCACCGGCGAAGAGCTCGACAAGCTCGAGGGCTCCCTGCGCTGGGGCGCCGACACCGTCATGGACCTCTCCACCGGCAAGCGCATCGCCGACACCCGCCGCGCCGTGCTCGCCGCATCGACCGTGCCCGTGGGCACCGTGCCGATCTACCAAGCGCTCGAATCAGCGAGCCGGATCGAGGACCTCACCGCCGACGGCCTGCTCGCCGTGATCGAGCAGCAGGCCCGCGATGGCGTCGACTACATGACCATCCACGCCGGCGTGCGGATCCGCCACCTGCCGCTCGTCCGCGACCGCGTCACCGGCATCGTCTCCCGCGGCGGCGGCGTGCTCGCCAAGTGGATGATCGAGCACGCCCGCGAAAACCCGCTCTACACCGCCTTCGACGACGTTCTGGAGATCTGCCGCGCCCACGACGTCACCATCTCGCTCGGCGACGGCCTACGCCCCGGCTCCATCGCCGACGCCACCGACCGTGCCCAGCTCGCCGAGCTGCACACCCTCGGCGAGCTCACCCGGCGCTGCTGGGACGCCGGCGTGCAGGTGATGGTCGAAGGTCCGGGCCACATCCCGCTCGACCAGCTCGAGGAGAACGTCCGGCTGCAGCAGGAGCTCTGCGGGGAGGCGCCGTTCTACACGCTCGGCCCGCTCGTCACCGACATCGCCCCCGGCTACGACCACATCACGAGCGCGATCGGCGCCGCCGTCGTCGGCTGGCACGGCACCTCGATGCTCTGTTACGTCACCCCCAAGGAGCACCTCGGGCTGCCCGACGCGGACGACGTCAAGCAGGGCCTCATCGCCTACCGGATCGCCGCACACGCCGCCGACCTCGCCCGCGGCAACGCCGCCGCACACGCCCAGGACCGCGCCATCAGCGAGGCACGCTTCGCCTTCGACTGGCGTGAGCAGTTCGCCCGCTCCCTCGACCCTGCGACCGCGCAGGCGATGCACGACGAGACCCTCCCGAACGACCACGTCAAGCAGGCCGAGTTCTGCTCGATGTGCGGCCCCAAGTACTGCCCGATGCACAACGTGCGCGGCGTCGAATGGGACCGCGTGCAGGCCGCCGCCGAGCGCATCGGCGATGGCGAGCGCTCCGGGGCAATGCCCGGGTGACGACAAGCTGGCAGCCGGTGTTGGACAACGGGCGAAACCCGTCGTCCTGACCATCACCTACCTTCGAGGCACCGATGAAGCTCACCGGACGAGAGCAAGAACGCCTGATGATCCACGTGGCCGCCATGGTCGCGCGAGACCGCCAGGCCCGAGGGCTCAAGCTCAACCACCCCGAAGCGGTGGCGATGCTCACCGCCTACGTGCTCGAGGGCGCCCGCGAGGGCCGCACCGTCGCCGACCTCATGGCCGCCGGCCGCACCGTCCTCACCCGCGGCGACGTGATGGACGGCATCCCCGAGATGATCCACGAGGTGCAGGTCGAGGCGACGTTCCCCGACGGCACCAAGCTCGTCACCATCCACGAGCCCATCGCATGACGGTCAACGGCATCATCCCCGGCGAGGTGCTCGTCGGCGACGGCGCACTCGAGCTCAACGCCGGCGCCGCCGTCACCACCCTCATCGTCACCAACTCGGGCGACCGCCCCGTACAGGTCGGTTCGCACTTCCATTTCGCCGAGGCCAACGCCGTCCTCGACTTCGACCGTGACGCCGCCCGCGGCCTCCGGCTCGACGTTCCCGCCGGCACGGCCGTCCGGTTCGAACCAGGCATCGAGCGCGAGATCGCGCTCGTCCCGATCGCGGGGCACAGGGTCGTCGCGGGACTTCGCGGTCTCGTCGCCGGCCCGCTCGACGCGGACTGATCGGCGCGGCCAGGAGGGACGGGACACCCACCTGGCCGCGCCACAGGCCTTCCCTCGGGCTTTGAGGGGCGCCTCGCACGTCCGCTGCGCCACCTCGTTCCTCGATGTAGCAGGGCTACACCTGCGTCTCGTCGGCGGCCCACCGAACGCACGATCCACGCCTCAACCCCCAAGGGGAGTGGTTTGTCCGGTTGTCCAAATAGCGGGCGCGCCTGCGGGGCTAGTTTGGAGTCATGCCGGCCCGCTGGGATGCACTGTTGCTCGATATCGATGGCGTGCTGCACGTCGGCGACGAGGCGGTGCCCGGAGCGGTCGACGCGATCGAGCAGATCAAGCGTGGTGGCGTGCCGTTCCGGCTGGCGACCAACACCACGTCGCGTCCGCGCAGCGCCATCGCCGATCGCCTCCAGCGGATGGGCTTCGACCTCGACGCCGACGACATCCTCTCGCCCGCCTCGATGGCCGTGCGGCTCTGCAAGGAGCGTGGCTACGACCGCGTCGCCCTCGTCGTCCCGCATGCGCTGCGTGAGGATCTCTCGGAGCTCGAGGCCGTCGAGAGCCGCGGCTCTGCCGTTGATGCCGTGATCCTCGGCGATCTCGGTCGCGGCTTCACGTGGGACATCCTCAACGGTGCCTTCCGCTCGCTTCTCCGCGGCGCCGACCTCATCGCCCTGCAGCGCAACCGCTACTGGCGCCGGCCCGAGGGCCTCGTCCTCGATGCCGGCCCGTTCGTCGCCGCCCTCGAGTACGCCACCGACCAGGGCGCCACCGTCGTCGGCAAGCCCTCCCCCGCCTACTTCCACGCCGCCATCGACGACCTCGAAGCCAACCCCGCCACCGTCGCCATGATCGGCGACGACCTCGAGGCCGACATCGGCGGCGCCCTCGACGCCGGCATCGCCGGCATCCAAGTCCGCACCGGCAAGTTCCGCCCGGACGCCCTCGACGAGGCCGGCATCCAGCCCACGATGCTCATCGACTCGGTGGCCGACGTACCAGCGCTGTGCGGGATCGCGGGCAGCGCGTTTACGTAGGAGGCGGCGCCCAGGGCTCGCCGTGTCGTCGCTCCCGACGAGCGAGGCTCAGAGGTCGACGCCGACCCAAACCGATGTAGCGAAATCCAGGTCATCGATGGAGATCACTACGCGCATCACTGGTCGCGGTACGTCGATTGCAACGATGTCGTCGTCCTCGGGCAGCTCGATGCCGAGCCGCCCCGTGGGGCACTCGAGTTCGCCATCGAACACCACGAACTTCCTGGTCATCTCGCTGGCTGGTCCCAGCCACAGCGAGACGGGTCCGTCGACGTAGGGCTGCACCGGGACCGCGACGGCGGAGTTCGTAAACACGGTTTCTCTCCCGGTCTCGGGGATCTCCGCAGCTTTGTTATCGGGATCAGCGATGATTATGAGGCCGTACATCGATTCGACGGTCCATTGCTCGATCATCGTGCTCGCCTCGGGGATCAAGCGCGCAAGGCAATGGCTTGGTCGACGACTGCGTCGATGTCCTCGCGGAACCGCGCAGCGTCGAGACGCGGCGAACCCGCGAACGTGGCGACCAGTTCGGAAGCGTCGGCAGAGCGCGTCGGCCGCACCGGGTTGAGCTCGCCGACCGGCACACCGTCCGAGGTCACCACGAACGATTCGCCGGCGGTGAGCGCCCGCATGATCTCGCCGCTGTCATTCCGCAGCTCTCGCTCTGTGATCCTCCGGGCCACGCGCCACAGCGTAGCTCGCCGGCAACTTTCCGATGGGGGCTGGATCCGCCCGCGTCGCCGAGCGCGAGGAACGGATCGGAGCGCGACGAATAGCCCTTGCGTGAACGAGGATCGCGCAGCCCGGTGGAAGTCGGCCTTCGAGTGGCCGACCATCGCGGCGGCGATCCTGGTGATCCCGGCCCTCGCGCTCGAGCAGTCGGCGGCGGAACCATGGAACGACGTCGCATCAGCGCTGAACTGGGTCATCTGGCTCGTCTTCGCCGCGGAACTTGTCGCGATGCTCGCGGTGAGCGAGCGCCGCGGGCGCTACCTGCGCGAGCACCCGCTCGATGTGGCGATCGTGCTGCTCACGCCTCCGTTCCTACCGGCGGCACTGCAGGCTGCGCGAGTACTGCGGTTGCTGCGGCTCCTCCGGCTCGTCAAGACGGCGGTCATCGTGCGCCGGCTGCTCTCAGCCGAGGGCATCCGCGACGCCGCGGTGCTCGCGGTCTCCGTCGTGCTCGGCGGCGGCGCAGCATTTGCATCGGTCGAGCGCGCTCAGCATCTCTCGACGTGGGACGGCATCTGGTGGGCGATGACAACGGTCACCACGGTGGGCTACGGCGACATCAGCCCGGAGACAACCGCTGGTCGGGTGATCGCCATGACGGTCATGACCGTCGGCATCGGCTTCGTGGCGCTCGTCACCGCAGCCGCGGCCGAGCGCTTCATCAAGGGTCCGAGCCAGGACACCGCCGTCGCCGATCAGCTCGCTGCACTGGACGAGCGCCTCGGCCGCCTTGAGCAACTCCTTCGAGAACGCCACTAGGCCCGGGCGGTTCGCCCCTGCTTGTCGGCAGATTCGCACGCCGCAGCTAGCCGGTGAACCGCGAACTTCCCCGACTCCGGTCGGGGAAATCAGCGGTTCACCGAGTTGGCGCGCGCTCGGATTCGCTGAGCCGCTGGTTTGCCGCGCCCCAGTCGGGGAAATCAGCGGTTCAGCACCCGCAGCCGCTACCCGCCGCGCGGCGCCGGCGGCTTCGCGAAGTGGCGCAGCAAGCCTTCGGGCTCGTCGAAGTCGAGATCTTCGACCGGGCCGATGGGGGCGAGGGCGAGCTTGGGGTCGCGCTTGGCGAGGCCCTCCTGGAGGAGGAAGAGGGCGCCGATGAGGCCGAGGACGGCGAGGGCCGGGGCGGCGCGCTCGATGACGGCGGGCAGCGCGCGGGCGACGGCGGAGGCGGTCTCGCCGATGGTGTTGCGCGGCGGGCCGGCGACGGTGCTGGAGACGGCTCCGGACGCGCGGGCGAGCTTGGCGGAATCGCGATCGGGGTTGGCGAGCATGGCGGCCGGAGCCGCGGGGCCAGCAGCGAGCGCCCCACCGGCCGCGGGGCGTGGAGCACGCGCGCGGCCGCCTGTGCGCGCCGCGCGGTTGCCCACACTGTGATCGGCGACGAGCGTGCCCGAATCGGGCCCGCCGGCGCCGCCGGAAGTCGCATTGCGAACGGCCGAGCCGGAATCCGTCTGCCGGTTGCCGCCGCCGGACGAGGAGCCGGCATCCGAGGACTGAGACGTCGAACCGCTCGACGACGAGCCAGTCGAACCCCCGCTGCCGGTACCGCCCGTCGAGCCCGTGCCGCCGCCGCCGGAGCCGGAGCGGCTCTGCTGGGCCTCGTCGCCGCCAACGGTGACGGAGAGCGACAGCGCCTGGAGGCTGCCGCAGCCGCTCACCGAGGCGCCGACGGCGTAGGTGCCGGCATCCAGACCCGACGGCCACGGCAGTGCGTATTCGCGGCTCGCGCCAGGCAGGATCGAGAGCAGCTGCGTGACGCCACCGGCCACCCTCACGCCGTCCTTGCCCGTGATCGCGAGATCGGCGACCGGAGCGCACGCGTCGGTGCCGACGTTGCCGACGACGAGATCGAGCACCGCAGCCCCATCGAGCTGAGCCAGGCCCGGCAGCGAGATCGCGGCCTGCGGGCCCGAGAGCGCCTGGGTGACCGGGGCGGTGACCTGATCGACGGTGCTCGCGACCACCTGCACGGTGCCATCGACGGTGTCGACGACGCCCGAGGTGAGATCGGTGGTCGAGGGCAGCGTGACCGCACCACCCGTCGCCGACGACACCGACTGCAGAGCACCGTCGAGCGTCGTGGTCACCGGCTTGGTGACGCTGCCGAGGAGCCCGGCGCGGGCGGTGGTGGGTGTGCCGGGCGTGGCGTCCTGCGCGGAAGCCGCGGGGGTGCCAATACCAAGGAGGACCGTGGCCACCACGGCGCTGGTGAGGAGCTGGCTTGGCGGCATCAGTTCACCTGCGCATCGACGGGATGGGGCGACGGGTCGATGGTCTTCGCCAGCGCGGTGCAGTTGCGGCCGCGCTGCTTGGCCTCATAGAGCGCTGCATCGGCCGACGCGACGAGATCCACGCGTGACGTGCCGTGCAGCGGCGCCCATGCGACACCGACGCTGACGGTCACGTCGACCGGCCCGGCGGCGAGCTCGATAGCGCACCGCAGGCGTTCGGCTGCGCCCTTCGCCTCGACGCCCTGCGCACCCGGCATCACGACGGTGAACTCCTCGCCGCCGTAGCGGGCGACCATGTCGCCGGCACGCAGCTCGCTGTCGAGCACCTTGGCGACGTGCTTGAGCACCTCATCGCCGACCTGGTGGCCGTGGGTGTCGTTCAGCTTCTTGAAGTGGTCGACGTCGATCATGAGCACGCCGAGCGAGCCGTGGCCGCGAGCCACCTGCGCGCACGCGCGATCGAGAGCCTCGTCGAGGTGGCGGCGGTTCGGCAGGCCGGTGAGGCCGTCGGTGGTCGCGAGGGCGCGCACGCGCTCCAGCAGCTCGGCGTTGCGAATCACGATCGCGGCGTGGGCGGCGTAGCGGGAGAGCAGCGCGAGGATGCGGTGCTGCATGCGGCTACCGGCCTCGGGCGGGTGCTCGACGATGAGCACGCCGGCCGAGTCGTCGATCGCGAGCGGCACGAGCGCCAAGCGGGCACCATCGGGGAAGTGCGTGAGGAGCGCGTCGCCGTGGGCCTGGCGGTGGACGAGCAGGGCGGCGCGCCCAGCGGAGCGCACCATCTCGACGAGGCTCGCGGCCTCAGCGGTGAACGGGCCGTGATCGGCAGTGAGCTCCATGCCGCGGGCGGCGAGCACGGCGTAATCGCCGGCCTCGCAGCGACGCACGACGATTCCGCGCGGGGTGCCATGCAGCTCCTCGATGCCCGCGAGCAACGTGCCAGCGATCGCCAGCGGACCCTCGGCATCGTCGAGACGCATCGTGAGGGCGGCCAGCTCCTCCACGTCGCTGCGGCGGCGGCGCAGCTCGCGCTCGTTGACGGCCGCGAAGCCGGTCGTGACGGCCGCGACGAGCACGGTGAGTGCGAGCTCGAGGCCGACGGTGCGGAACTCCGGGCTGCCGAACGACACACGCTCTCCTCCGAGGGTGCGCACGCCGAGCTCCTGCAGGTAGACGGCGCCGAGCAGCATCCACACCTGGAACAGCGCGAGCTTGAGGCCCAGCCGGAAGCTGCCCACGAGCGAGACCGTGATGAGCTGCAGGATCAGGATGAGGCGCAGCGGGCTGTCGACGCCCGAGGTGCCGTAGGAGGCCCAGGCGAGGGCGGCGGCGTCGAGCATCACGGCGACGCCGAAGAAGAGTGCGAGCGAGAGACCCTGGCGGATCCACGCGCGCTGCGCGATCGCGATCACCGCCACGTAGCCGCCGGCGGCCAGCGCGAGGGTGAGGAAGCTGGTGCCGCGCGTCGCCGGCACCGTGAGCCAGGCGACGATCACGAGCGTGGCCAAGCCCGCCCGGACCCCTTCCATCATGCGCGTGCGCTCGTTGAGCGGCACGAGATCGTGAATGCGCTTGCTCCCCAGCACGCTGCGTCCCCAAGTTCGCGAACCGTCCGGTTGGACCAGTTCTATGACTCAGTACTCGGCACGTGACGAGCGACACGCAAGTATGGAATCCGACGGTTGGCCAGATTCACCCGGAAATCGGGAGGGTACGCGCAAGGACCAGGCGCGTGACCGCTCTCAAGCTTCGCCGCGAGGCGCCTTCTCAGGCTCGATGGCGACGGCCTGGCCGGCCGGCACAGGCTCGGCCGGCGTGGCCTCAGCGGCCGGCGAGGCCGGCGAGGCCGGCGAGGGCTCCACCGGAGCAGCCGCGGCCGCCGGCGGATCGTCGTTCTTCTTGCCGGTGCGGCGAGCGAAGAAGAAGCCGACGCCGAGGGCGCCGAGCACCGCGAGGAGCATCGCCCACCACGGGATACCGCCGCCGTTGTCGGAGAGGGCGGCGGTGTCGGGGCCGGGCGCACCCGTGCTGCCGCGCAGCGCGGCCTCGAGTTTCACGCTCTGGGTGGTCTTCGCCTCGGGGCCGCAGCCGCTGGTGGCAGCGGTCACGTCGTAGGTGCCCGGGTCGAGCGGCTTGGGCCACGGCAGCGGGTAGTTGATGGTGTCGCCCGCGAGGATCGTGTCGAGCTGGCGGTTCACGGTGCCGAGGCTCTCGCCACCCTGGGCGAGCGTGACATTGAGCGCCGGGCGACACAACAGCTGGCCGGTGTTCTTGAGCTCGAGGTTCACCGCCGGGATCTGCGTGCCGCCGAGCGCCTTCAGGGTAATGGCGCCAAGCTCGAGCTTGGCGTCGGCCGGCCCCTCGACGCGGATCTGGATGGCCACCGCGACGCGCAGCACCTGCCGGACGGAGAACTGCGCGCCCTCCTTCGGCTTGATGATGCGCTGGAAGGCGATGGCGCCGACGTGATCGCCGGGCGCCGCGTCATCCGGCACGTGCAGGTGGAAGCCGAGCTGGCGCTGGGAGTCGGCATCCATGCGCAGCTTCGCCTTCTTCGGCTCGATCCACTGCGACGTCTCCTTGCGCGGATCGGTGCGGTTCGCGTAGACCGTGCCGCTCGTCTCGCCCGTGAGGCCGTCGACGGAATCCACGCGCAGGCGCACGAAGTCTTCCGCGGCATTGGTGACGAGGATGGTGCCGTCGAACGACTCCCCGGGCTTCATCTTCAGCTCGAAGTAGGTCTTCGGCGTCACCTGGCCGTTCTCGTCGAGCGCGCGGGCGCTGAACCCGCCGATGAGCGGGGCGTTGCCCGACTTCACCGCCTGCTCGGCCGACGCGGCGAGGGCAGCCGGGCTCGCGACGCCGGTGGCAACGAAGGCAAGCGAGGCGGCGAGCGCGGCACGGACGGCGCGGCGACGGCGATGACCCGCGGCGGGCTTCGGCAAGGCGAACATGCTCGTAACGGGCAGCTTATGCGCGAGGGCGGCGCTCGTGGTGGACCTTGACGCGACGACAGGCACTGGCCGGTTGATCGACCTAGCCGGGGGCCGGACTCGGTGCACTCGGCGAACGGACGACCTCGAGGTCCCCCGGACTGGCGTCAGGCTGGAACGGCGCATCGAGCTGGCTGAGCGGCAGGAACTCGAGGTCTGGATCGCGGTGGATCGGCGCGAGCGCCAGCTTCGGATCCTTGCGGTCGAACGTCTCCTGGGCGAAGAGGAAGAGCAGCATCAGGCCGAGCAGCGAGAGCGGCGCAACGAGGCGCTCCAGCAGTGGCGGCAGGTATTTGATGGCCACGTCGCCGAGATCGCTGAAGAGCTTGCCGGGACCGGTGAAGCTGCCGCCCTTGGCGGTGGCCGCCTTCGACGACGAGCCGGAGGCGCCACTCGGCGTGCCGCCACCCGCGCTACCGGAGGCCGAGAACGGCGGCACGTTGCTGCCCTGCGAGCGATCCTCGTCGGTGCCGTTCTTGCCGCCACCCCTGGGGGCGGTGAAGCTGCCGGTGTCGGGCGGGGCAGCGGTGACGACGGGCTCGCTGTTGGTGCCGTTGTTGCCGCGCGGCGGATCGGTCTCGTAGGGGAGCGTGCTGCGCACGTCGGTGCGCAGGGTCTCGGTGGCACCACAGCCGGTGGTGGTCACCGACGCCTGGTAGGTGCCGGCGTCGAGGGTGCGCGGCCACGGCAGCGGGAATGGCACGCCGTCGCCCGGCAGGAGCGCGTCGAGCTGGCGGCTCACCGGGGCGCCTCGCTCGCTCGGGCCGGTGAGCGCGACCGTGAGCGTCGGGCGGCAGATGCGCCGGCCGTCGTTGACCATCTTCACGATCACCGCAGGCTGGTCGGTGCCCGGCAGCTGGCTCACGAGCGCGGAGCGCAGATCGATCGACGTGCCGGCGCCGCCCTGCACATCGACGAGCACGGGGACCACGTTGCGCACGACCTGCGAGATCGCGCCGCCGGTGCGGCGCTGCTCGAGGACGATGCCGCCGACGTGGTCGCCGGTACGCGCGTTCGCGGGCACGCGGACGGAGAAGTCGATGCGCCGCGACGAGTTGGCGGGGAGCAGCATGCCGCCGACCGAGGGTGTGAGCCAGGCGCCGGCATCCTTGAGCTTGTAGCCGGCGTCGCTGTAGACGATGCCGGTCGTGTCACCCGTGAGGCCGTCCGACGAATAGACGCTGAGCTGAGCGTTCGAGCGGCTCGTGTTGGTCGCCTCGAAGTGGCCGCTCGCTGAGCCACCGGGGCCGAGGTGCAGCGTGATGAAGCCGTCCTCGAGCATCGAGCCCGGCTCGCCGTCGACCCGGTAGCCGACGCCGCCATCGGCCACCGCCGACGAGGGCACGGCGGCAAGGGCCGCGACGACGACGAACGCCGCCCGGAGGCGGCGCATGCCCTGGCGGAGGCTAGCTCGCATCGGCGAGCTTCATCGGTGGGGCAGCCATCTCGACGCGGTTGCGCCCGCCTTCCTTCGCGCGATAGAGCGCGGCGTCGGCGTTCCTGACGAGGTCGTCGCGCGAGAGGCCGTGCTCCGGCGCCCAGGCGACGCCGATGCTCACGGTGACCGGGACGGGTCCATCAAGTGCGGCGATCGAGCGGCGCAGCCGCTCCCCGGCGTCCAGCACCTCTTCAGCGCGGCTTCCGGGCATCACGATGCTGAACTCCTCGCCGCCGTAGCGGGCGGCGAGATCGCCGGCGCGCAGATCCACCTCGAGGGCGCGGGCGACGCGACGGAGCATCTCATCACCCATCTGGTGGCCGTGGGTGTCGTTCAGGTTCTTGAAGTGATCGATGTCGATCATCATCAGCGCGAGGGTGCCGTTGCCGCGGCGCACCTGCGAGGTGCTGCGCTCGAGCACGTTGTCGAGGTGGCGGCGGTTGGCGAGGCCCGTCAGCGGATCGGTGATCGCGAGTGCGCGCACCTCGGCGAGAAGGTTGGCGTTCTCGAGCGCGAGCGACGCGTGCGACGTGAACTGCTCGAGCATGCCGATGATCCGCTTCTCGATGCGCGAGCCGCGGCGGGCTGGCTGCTCGAGGAGGAGGGCACCGGCGGCGGCGCCGTGATGGCCGTGGAGCGGCATCACCGCGACGTTGGCGGTGGGCGCAAAGCGAGCGAGCAGGGCATCGGTCTCCTCACCGCGGCGGGCGACGAGACGCGTCTGGTCGGACTCCATCGCGCGGGACACGACAGGCACGGCGCTGAGCGGCACCGGCGCACCGGTGCTCGGGATGCCGCGCGCCGCGACCACGCGGATGCCGTGGTCACCGTCCTTGCGGACGACGAGCGACGGCTCGCAGTCGTAGATGTCGGCGACGGCGTCGAGGAGGCTCGTCGCCACCTGCCCGGGCGTCTCCGCCTGATCGAGCTTGAGTGCGAACTGAGCGAGCGCCTCGAGGTCGTAGCGGCGGCGGCGCAGCTCTCGCTCGTTGACGGCCGCGAAGGCGGTGGTCGCGATCGCGACGAGGAAGTAGACGGTGATGTCGACCGCGAGGCCGCGGTAGTCGTCGCCGCCGAAGGCGGCCACCTCGCCGCCGAGCGTGTTGAGGATCCCGGCCTCCTGCACGTACACCGCGCCGAGGAGCAGCCACGCGCTGAAGAGGGCGAGCTTGATGCCGGTGCGGAACGAGGCGAGGAGGCAGATCGTGATGATCTGCAGGAGAATCAGTGAGCGCACCGGCGTGTCGAGGCCGGCCTGCCCGTAGGTGGCCCAGCCGATGAACAGCGCGTCGCTCATGGCGAAGATGCCGAAGATGAAGCGTGCGCGGCGGCCGGAGTGGCTCCAGTACCACTCGATGGCGGCCATCAGGGCGAAGTAGCCCAGCGACACGCCGGCGAGCGCACCGAACTCGATCCCACGCGAGGTCGGCAGCAGGATCCATGCCGCCAGCAGCACGGCGATCGCCGCGGCGCGGAAGTAAGAGATGAGCCGAAGCCGTTCGCCGAGCGGAACGAGATCAACGGAGGTGGGCGAGGCAGCCAACTTCACGTTCGGAGGATCGGCGGCCCCCTCGCGAGTTTTGAGCCGATCCGGACGAAACGGGGCGGTACCGCGGTATGAACCGCACAGAGGGGCATCGGAGTCGACGAACGGTCGATGTTGAGCGTGCCACCGAGCCGTGGTGCGCCAGGGTTCAGCGCCTCCTTCGGAAGCCCGACGGCGACATTGCTCGCTGCGAGCCAATCGCTGGTGATCTCACGATCGCGGCCGAGCCCTGACCCATCTCGAACACGGCCCGGCGAGCCTCTCCGCCGAACGCCGGTCGCTCCCGAGGCCGATCTTCACACCGATTTCCGCCGAAGTTGGCGCCTCAGCGCCAGGTTGAGGGGCGGCTCATCAGACGAATGGCCGTCCATGGCGGGGTGCCAGCCGCTACGGACCGACGTGTGGAATACGGGCGCCCACGCGCGCGCCTACCCCCACCCCATGCACGCGTCAGCCCTCGTCACTACGCTCACCGCGGCGATCGCCAGCGTGGCGACGTTCGGTACCTCGCTCGCGCAGGGCGCCGTGACCTACCGCAGCAAGACGTGTGGCCAGGCCGCCAGCGGCTCGATCACGCTGGCGACCCCCGCCGGAACGGCGAGCGGTGACGTGATGGTTGCGAGCGTGGCGTACGCCGGCGTGAGCGGCTCGACGTCTGCCCCGTCGGGCTGGACGCAGGTGCCGAACCTCAAGGCCTCGTTCGGCGCCAACCAAGAGCTGATCACGTACTACCGGGTGCTCAGCGCCGCGCCCGCGGCCAACTACACCTTTACGGGCGGGTCAGGGGCCGACGTGGCCTCGGCCAGCCTCGCGTCCTTCCGGGGCGTCGACACGACGTCGCCGATCGACGGCACGCCGGCGCAAACGATCGTCTCCTCGCTCGCGACGAGCGGCAACTTTCCGAACAGCACGGGCGTGGCGGCGGGCAGCATGCGCTATTCCGCGATCGGCATCGACGACGGTTCGACGACGACAATGGGCTCCGGCCTGACGACGCTCTGCGTGGAGGACAACGAGTCCGGCAGCGACGCGTCGATCGGCACCGCCTACGAGTCGACCGGCGTCGGGACGACCGCGACCCGCGGATTCACGCTCGACGACAACGGCCACCTCGGTCTCCAGACCTTCATCCTGGCACCGATGCCGTGCGCCCAGGGCGGCCTCAACCTCACCGCGCCCTCGACCGTCAGCTTCGGCTCCCACACGCTCACGGGCTCCAACGG
>JAGIBJ010000116.1 GCA_017744415.1 Solirubrobacteraceae bacterium | reverse complement strand
CATGGGGAGAGGGAGCCTCTGCGCGCTGTTGCTCGCCGTCGCCGCATCGCTTGCGGCGACGGCGAGCAGCGCCTGCGCGGCCGAGGCGGGCGCGGAGCACGTCGGCGTCCACCGCGTTGCGGTCGTGCGCGTCGCGTTCTCGGTAGGAGAGATCGACCTGCCCTCAGAGTCGACCGTCCGCTCCGTGCTCACAGAGGCCTCCTTCTCGGTGAACGCTGCGTTCGCGGCGCAGACCGATGGCGGGCTGCAGGTGCAGGGCCTCGCTGCGCCTGCGGTCGACGTCTACCCGAGCAACGGGCTCCCGCTGATCGCCGCGCCCGCGCCGAGCTGTGGTGCCGTGATGGCCTCCGTGAAGGACGCGGTCGAGACGACGCTCGCCGGCGCGCTCAGCGGGTACGACCACGTGATCCTCGCCCAGCCACGCGTACCGCAATGCACGTGGACCGGGCAAGCGGAACAGCCCGGGCGCTGGATCTGGATCAACGGCGCAATGGGGTTCGACCGCTCGACGCTGGCGCGTGAGCTGATCCACAACCTCGGCGCGGGGTCGGCCGACACCCTCGTCTGCCGTGACGGCGCTGGTGTCCGGGTGCCGCTCTCCGCCCAGTGCGATCCGCCGGTGGCGGGCGGCGACCCAACCGACGGCCAAGGCCAAGGCGTACTCCTCTCGACCTACCACCGCGCCGAGGCGCTGCTGCTGCCGACTGCGGCCCAGCGGACCGCGTCGTCCGGCGAGGTCACGCTCACCGATGCCAGCCAGCCCGGCACCGCGGGGACGCGACTGTTGCTGGTGCCGCGTGGCTCCGGCGGTGCGTTCGCGATCGAGCTCCGCAACCCGGTCCCCGGCTTCGAACAGTGGCAGCGCCCGGCCTACCAGCCGATGGGTGTGATGGTCCGGCTCGTGCCGAGCACGTTCGACGGGGGTCCGTCGCAGCTCCTCGACATGACGCCGTCGACGCCTTCGTTCACCGACGCCGCGCTCGGCGATCAGCAGACGTTCACGGACCCCGTGTCGGGCACGCGCATCGCCGTGGTCTCCACCGACGGCAACCAGGCGGTCGTGCGCATCGGCGGCGCGCCGGTGCTCGACACCCACCCGCCGGTGTTCCCGCCCAGCGGGCTGCGCGCCGTCGTCGGCCTGGCGGCCGTCACGCTCACCTTCCCCAAGGCCGTCGACAACGTCGCCGTCGACCACTACGAGGTGCGTCGCGACGGCCAGCTGGTGGGCGTGACGGCGACGACGACGGCGATCGACCGGCCGCCCACCGGGCTGCTCGCGGCCGACTACGACATCGCCGCGGTCGACGCTGCCGGCAACGCGACCCTCCTCGGCGCGCAGCGCGTCGATCTTTCGAGCTTGAGCGTCGCCACTGGGGCCGTGGCCCCCGTGGCCGGCTCGCCGGCAGTCGTCGGGCCGGTCACCACTCCGGCGCCCACGGCAACCGGCACGCTGGCCGTGATCGCGCCGCGCGTCACCTCTGGGCGCGGCAAGCTCGGCAAGTCGCGGCTGCTCACCTTCCGGGCCGTCGGCGCCGGCCGGATCGTCGTCAAGGTCGACGGGAAGAAGGTCAAGGACGGCCGCGCGGCCAAGATCGCTATCCGCCTCTCGGCACGGCAGGCGAAGAGGTCGACCGTCGTCGCTGTCGCGAGCCGCGGCAGCCTGACGCGATCGCTCCGTGCGACCGTGCAGGTACGCAGCGGCAAGCTCGTCGTACGGTGAACGCCGCGAGCGTGGTGGCCTAGCTCGTCGTCGCGAACGCGTCGGCGAACCGTAGCCCGGTGAGCTCCTCGGAGGCATCCCAGAGCTTCGCCGCCATCGACTCGCTCCGGGCCCGGGGCGTCGTGTACGCGTCCTTCGGGTAGCCGCGGGCTCCGAAGAGCACCGTGCCGCCGAGATACTCCCCGCCTGAGAGCGAGAGGTCGGTGGCGGCGCGCAGCTGGCCGAGCGCACCGATCCGCGCGGGCTGTGCGACGAGCGGCGTGGCCTTTGCCATCACCCAGTTGATCGGGTGGAAGCCGCCGGCGAGTGGGCCCGACGACTGCAGGTTGGTCGACGAGTAGCCCGGGTGTGCGGCGATGCCGCGGAGCGGCAGGCCAGCCGCCTTGGCGCGCCGGTCGAGCTCGAACGCGAAGAGCATGCAGGCGAGCTTGCTCTGCGAGTACGCCGTCCAGGAGACGTAGCGGGAGCGCTCGGCGTTCAGGTCGTCGAGGTGGATCTTGCCGCCGAGGTGGACGATGCTCCCGAGCGCGACCACGCGCGGAGCTGTCGTCTTCAGCAGCGTGGGGAGGAGCCGGAGCGCGAGCGCGAAGTGCCCGAGGTGGTTGACGCCGAACTGCATCTCGTTGCCCTGGGGAGTCGTCTCCCGGTGCGGGATCGCCATCACGCCGGCGTTGTTCATCAGTACATCGATGCTGCTGAACCGCTCGCTGATCTCGCTGGCGGCAGCTTCCACCGAGTCGAGGTCGGCGAGATCGAGCGCGACGAGCGAGGGCGCGGCACCCGTCGCTGCGGCGCGCACCTCCGCGAGCGCCGCCTCACCCTTGGCGGGGTTGCGGCAGGCGAGCACCACCTCGCCGCCCCGGCGCGCGAGCTGTTTGGCGCTCTCGAGACCGAGGCCTGCGTTGGCGCCGGTGATCACGATGCGGCGTCCCGTCTGATCCGGGATGTCGTCGGCCGTCCACTTGCTCATCGAGGTGCTCCTGTGGGGCTACGCGTCGGGGTTGGGGGCAGCCTACGCCGCCGCTGCGGACTTGGCGGCATCCGCCGCGCTCGTCCACGCGAGGATGGCGCGAACGATCAGCTCGGGCTCGTCCTGCATCGGCACGTGGCCGAGGCCCGGGAGCGGGACGATCTTGAGGCCGTCCCAGCGCTCGGCCCACCGGCCGACGGCGCTCAGCGGGAGGATGTAGTCGCGAGTGCCCCAGAGCATCTGCGCCGGGCCATCGAAGGCCGGTACGTCGAGGCCGCGTTTCGGGATGGCGTACTTGAGCGTCGACTCGAAGCCGCTGCCGACGGCGCAGCCGTGCACGAGCTCGTAGGCGTAGTCGGCCGTCACGCGCCCAGGCTTACCGAGCATCTGCCAGAGGAAGGCCGCGCGCAGCGGCTTCAGTCGCAGCAGGAGCTTCGCGATGGGGTCGATCAGCCGCGACCCGTAGTAGCTGCCGCGCAGCGCGAGCTTGGTGACGTTGACGAACGGGCCGTACGTCTGTCCGGCCGCCGAGATGCCGTTGTAGCTGAGCACCCGCCCGCTCTTCAGGAGCTCGAGCGCGACGGCCCCGCCGAGCGAGTTGCCGCTCACGTGAAACCGCTCGATGCCGAGGTGGTCGAGGAGGTCGAGGATCGACTGCGCGAAATGCTCGAGCGACGGTTCGGGGATCTGGAGATCGACGGAGCAGCCGAAGCCCGGCAGGTCGACGGCGATCACGTCGTGGCGCTCGGCCAGGCCGGGGATCACCGGCAGCCAGCACTGCCAGGTCGCAGCGATGCCGTGGACGAGCACGAGCGGCGAGCCGGACCCTTCGCGGTGGTAGTTGATCAGGCGGCCGTCGGCGGGCATGGCGGGACCATAACCGACCGCGGGTCAGGAGTGGTACGGAAGCGTTCCGTAACGGCTCGCGGTCACGCGGTTGACCGGGTACGATCGCGACACCCGCGTGCTCGTGCCCAAGTCGCACGCTGGCCTTCAATCCAGTGTCTGAGATCCAGCCGACGACGGCGCATCCGTGCGTCGCCACGACGGCCGCCGTAGCGCGGTACCTCCTCGCGATCCACGAGATCGCTCGTGACGGCTCGCGCGTCACGTACGCCAACCTGGCACGACGGATCGGCGTGAGCACGCCGTCGGCCCACGAGATGGTCGGCCGGCTCTCGGAACTCGGCCTCGTCACCCGCGATCCGCTCGCGCTCACCCAGGACGGCACGAGTGCCGCGCTCGTCCTCTCCGGGCGCGAACGCGCAGCGCGCAGGCTCGCGGGCGACGTGCTCGGCCTCGACGACGAAGCCGCCGACGCCGAGGCACACGTGCTCGCGGCCACGCTCTCGCCCCTGCTCGGGCGCCGCCTTACCGACTGGGCCCACAAGCAGGACGCCGCCGGGGGCGCGGCCTAGGCCCGAGCGGAGTTGCGAGGGCCGCTTGGGGCGGGCCGGCCGTGAGCGCCTAGACGCGTTTGACGGGGCGCGAGGCGCCCACGCTGGCGAGCACGCCGTTGCGGCAGGCCTCGCGCAGGATCTGGGGATCCAGGGGGAAGATCTCGGGGAAGCCACCGCCCGTCATGCGCACCCCGGCGCCGACGCGCATGAGCTGCATGATCCCGAGCGCCTGCGCGCACAGGAGGTTGGCGAGCATCTCCGGGTCGTTCGCGACGAACACGCCCTTCGCATGGCCGTCGCGGAGCACCTCGGCGAGGTGGTCGACGCTGCGCCCGAGCGCCCGGCCCAGGCGGAACATCGAGCCCTCGCTCATGCCGGCCGTGAGCTCGCCGGCAGGCTGGCGCAACAGCGCGAAGGTGCAGTCGAGGAACGCGGGGTGACCGGTCGTGTAGTCGATCAGCGTCTTGATGAGCTGATCGAGCCGGCGGACGGGATCGTCCTCGCGCTGGGCCGCTGCGCCGAGCAGCTCGTCGAGCTCCTCGAGGTAGCGGTCGAGGGTGAGGGCGAGCAGCTCGTCCTTGCTCTCGAAGTACCGGTAGATCTGGGCCTTGTTGATGCCCGCGGCGCGCGCGATCTGATCGATCGGAGCGTCCTGGACGCCCTGCTTGTCGAGCAGCGCACGGGTGGCATCGATGATCTCCCGGCGGCGCTCGCGGCGTACGCTCGACTGTCGGGTTCCCGTGGCCATGTCGCCAAATTGAACCACACGTGACCAGCGACTGGACGAGCGGTGTAACCGTCGGTTACACTTCCGGCCACGCCGACCGGATCAGTCCCGCCGGCGGCTGTCTGCACTTCATCCCTGAACTAGTCCTAGAGGATCATGAGCACCACTGAAGCCACCGAGACGAAGACCGAGATCGGCTTCGAGCTCAACGAGGATCAGCTCGCCATCAAGGAGTGGATCCACGATTTCGCCGAGAACACCGTGCGCCCCGCCGCGCACGAGTGGGACGAGCGCGAGGAGACCCCCTGGGAGATCATCCAGGAGGCCGCCAACATCGACCTCTACTCGCTCGAGGGTCTCGCTCAGATCTGGGCGGATCCGACGGGTCTGACGCTGCCGGTCGTGCAGGAGGAGCTCTTCTGGGGCGACGCCGGCATCGGCATGGCGATCATGGGCACGACGCTCGCCGTCGCCGCCATCATGGGCCAGGGCACCGGCGATCAGATCGGTGAGTGGGTCCCGCGCTGCTTCGGCACCAAGGACGACATCAAGGTCGCCTCCTTCTGCTCGTCCGAGCCGGGCTCCGGTTCTGACGTGTCGGCCATCCGCACGACGGCCAAGTACGACGAGGCCACCGGCGACTGGATCCTGAACGGCGCCAAGTCGTGGGCGACCAACGGCGGCATCGCCGACGTCCACGTCGTCATCGCCACCGTCGACCCGTCGCTCAAGGCTCGTGGCCACGCTGCGTTCGTCGTGCCGAAGAGCGAGATCGCCGGCATCAGCCAGGGCGCGAAGGTCAAGAAGCACGGTCTGCGTGCCTCGCACACCTCCGACGTGAACCTCGACGATGCTCGCGTCCCGGGCGCCTACCTGCTCGGCGGCAAGGAGAAGCTCGACGAGCGCATCGCTCGCGCCAAGGAGGGCACCAAGTCGAAGGGCAACGCTTCGATGGCCACCTTCGAGGCTTCCCGCCCGACCGTCGGCGCCCAGGCGCTCGGCATCGCGCGTGCTGCGTACGACTACGCGCTCGAGTACGCGAAGAACCGTGAGCAGTTCGGCCGTCCGATCATCGACAACCAGGCGATCGCGTTCAAGCTCGCCGAGATGAAGATGGAGATCGACGCGGCTCGCCTCCTCGTGTGGCGTGCAGCCTGGATGGGTGCCGGCATCTTCCGCGGCACCCCGCCGAAGTTCGCCAACGCTGAGGGCTCCATGGCCAAGCTCAAGGCTGGCCAGGTCGCGACCTGGGCGACCGGCGAGGCCATCCAGATCCTCGGCGGCAACGGCTACACCCGCGAGTACCCCGTCGAGCGCATGCACCGCGACTCGCGCATCTACGAGATCTTCGAGGGCACCTCGGAGATCCAGAAGCTGGTCATCTCGCGCGCCATCTCGGGTATCCGCATCCGCTAACCCGGGTCCACACCCTTCCGACCAGCCCGGCCGCAGCTCTCGATCCCAGCGGCCGGACTGCACCGTTCGGAACCTCGCCTAGGGCGTCCGTCGCAACCGCGACGGGCGCCCTTGCGCGTTCTGGGTGCCCGCATCACGGAAGGCCTCGGAGGGCCGTCGGGGGACGTGAAGGCTGAGGGTCTTCGTTGGTCCCCGGGGCTTCGACGTCGCGGTTGCCCCTAGGCGGCGGTGGCCGGCGCGGGGGCGTCGGCGGCCTGCGATTCGCAGAGCTCCTGCGTGAGGTGCGCGCCGGCCCAGGTGGCCAGGGCGTGCAGCGCGGGCACGACGGCGTGGCCGGACTCGGTGAGCTCGTACTGCACGCGGGGCGGGCGTGCATCGGTGATGGTGCGGGCCACGAGGCCGATGGCACTCAGCTCGGTGAGGCGGTCGGAGAGGACGGAGTCGGTGATACCGCCGATCCCGCGGCGCAGCTCAGAGAAGCCGGCCGGGCCGCCCGCGAGCGTGCCGAGGATGACGCCGTTCCAGCGCTTGCCGAGCACCTCGAAGGCGCGGGTGATGCCGCCGTCGCATTGGGTGTGGTCAACCGATTCCACAGGATGGAGTCTAGCCATATGCCGGAGGGGCTTCTGCCCGAAGCCCCGCAAACACTGGGCACGCGGACGCTTGTACGAGGCTATGAACTAGGAAAAACGAAGTCGCTTGGAAAAAGCTAGTACAGTCTTCTCCAGAACGCGGACCACGGTCCGATTTATTCGATCGCCTTCCGGCACGAACCCGCAGGAGCCACCATGAACCTCTTCCGCCTCGACGCCAGCATCTTCACCGACGGCTCCCGCAGCCGCGCCCTCGCCGATCTCGCCGAGGCCGAGGTGAAGGCCGCCCTCCCCGACGTCACCGTCACGCGTCGTCACGTCGGCACCGACCCGATCCCGGCCACCGCCTGGGCCGCGGCCGTCACCGCCGGCTTCACCCCGGACGACCAGCGCTCGGCCGAGCAGAACGAGGCCGTCGCCCTGGCCGCGCAGCTCGCCGACGAGATCGTGAACGCCGATGCGATCGTCTTCGCCGTGCCGCTCTACAACTTCGGCGTGTCGCAGCACTTCAAGACGTACATCGATCTCGCGATCACCGATCCGCGCCTCGCCAGCGGCGTCGAGGCTCCGCTCGCCGGCAAGCCGGTGATCCTCGCCACCGTCCGCGGCGGCGCCTACGGCGAGGGCACGCCCCGCGCCGGCTGGGACCACGCCACCGCCTGGATGCGCCGCATTCTCGAGGACGTGTGGGGCGCCGACGTGAAGGTCGTCGAGCAGGAGTTCACGCTCGTGGGCGTCAACCCGGCCCTCGACGACTTCAAGGAGCTCGGCGCGCAGTTCCGTGAGGAGGCCGAGCGGACCGCGGCCGAGCACGGCCGCACGCTGGCTCGCCAGCTCGCACCGGCCGCCGTCTAACGCCGCAACCTGGGTTCCGGGCCGCTCGCCGGCCTGGCACCCATCCACGTGGTGTGTGGATCCGGTCGACGTCGTCAGGGGATCGACCCACACGCTCGCAGCGGCCCGCCATGTGCGGGCCGCGCTCGTTCTGATGCGCCACACGCGGCCTCGGCGGGCGCGGTAGCGTCCCCCGCGTGAAGACGAGGCGGACGGACGATGCCGGCGACATGATCGATGCGCGCGGTGGTGGCTTGGGCCGCCGCGCAGGCGTCGGTGCCGGTGGCCTCGGCCTCACCGGCGTGTTGATCGTCCTCGCGCTACAGCTGCTGAGCGGCGGCAAGTTCGAGGTGCCGGACGGATTCGACCCGTCGACCGCCATCACCGCCGGCAGCGCGCCCGCCCCCTCGAGCGCCGATGAGGACTCCCTCGCGCAGTTCAGCGGCCGCGTCGCCGCCGACGTGCAGGACGTTTGGACCGACGTCTTCAAACAGTCCGGTGAGTCGTATCGCCGGGCGAAGATCGTCCGCTACTCGCAGGCCGTCAGCACCGACGGCTGCGGCAACGCCACGAGCGCCGTCGGCCCGTTCTACTGCCCGGGCGACGAGCGCGTGTACCTCGACATGAGCTTCTACCGCGACATGCGCACGCAGCTCGGCGCCACCGGCGACTTCGCCTGGGCCTACGTGATCGCCCACGAGCTCGGCCACCACGTGCAGAACCTCACCGGCACCTTCGACGAGGTGCGCAAGCTCGAGCAAGACGACCCTTCGGTCGCGCGCGGCGCACAGGGCACGTCGGTGCGCACCGAACTGCAGGCCGACTGCTACGCCGGCGTGTGGGCGCACGCCGCGTACGGCTTCGGGCAGCTCGAAAAGGGCGACCTCCAGGAGGCGATCACCGCCGCCGAGGCCGTCGGCGACGACCGCCTGCAGTCGCGCAGCGGCAGCGTCCGCCCGGACACCTTCACCCACGGCACGAGCGCCCAGCGCCAGCACTGGTTCCAGGTGGGCTACGACAGCGGCAAGCCGTCGGACTGCGACACCTTCTCGCCCGGCGAGATCTAGCCCGCGGGCGATCCCAGAACGACGACCGGGGGTAGCGCGCCCTCAGCGGCTGCGCCACCCCCGGTCGGAGTGCTTGCTGAGCGGCGCGGGCGTCGCCGCTCCGCGGTGTTACGGGAGAATCCCGAGAATCGCGCAGTTGCTCACGTGGGACTTGCCGGCGAGGCGGTCCAGGAGCCACTTCCGCGAATCGCCGTTGTCGTTGATGATCGGGTTGAGGTGGTTCACCGCGGTGCCGCCGGTGTTGAGGAACTGCACGACGCCGACGTAGCCCACGTTCGCGCCCTTGTTGCAGTAGTCCTGGGCGAGCTGCTTGGCCTGCGGGTGCGGGACGATGTCGTCCTGCGTGCCGCTGACGATGCGGATCGGCACGGTGGGCTTGAGCTTGCCGAGCTTCTGCTTGTCGATCACGGCCTTCGCGGCGGGGATGCCGTTCACGACCTCCGTGATCGACTTGCCGCTCACGGTCCAGTCCTTCGTCTGCTTGAACGCGAACGAGGCGATCGAGTTGGCCACGCACTGGGTCTTGATCTCGTTCAGCGCGGCCTTGCCGGCGGCGTTGGTCTGCGCGTCGAGGATCGTCTTGAGGTTCGGGTCGCTCTGGACGAAGCCGTTGATCGCGTAACCGATCACGGCAGTGAGGATCGTGCCGTCGGCCTTCGTCATCGTGGCGCCCAGATCAGCCGGCGGGCCACCCGCGTAGACGCCCTTGAGGTTGACGTCCGGAGCGTACGAGGGCTGGAGCTCGGCCGCCGCGGCGGTGGCGCCGCCGCCCTGCGAGTAGCCGTACAGACCGACCGGCGAGGCGGTGGTCACCGACGCGCCCTGCACCTTCAGCGCGGCGCGGGCGGCATCGAGGACGGCGTTGCCCTGGTCGACGCGGTCGACGTAGGTGTGGAGACGGTCGGTCGTGCCGAGGCCGATGTAGTCGGTGACGACCACCGCGACGCCGGCATCGAGGATCGCGTTGATGCCGGGGATCTCGTAGCCGGCGCTGAAGCCCTGCACGGTGCCGCCGACGTAGCCGCTCTCGAGGCTCTTCGACGGCGCGCAGCTATCACCCTGACCCTGCGTGCCCTCCGCGTACACCACGAGCGGACGCGCGCCGGAACCGGAGTACTTGGCGGTCGGCTCGATGTACGTGCCGGTGACGCCGACGGGGCGACCGTTGTTGTCGGTCGACTTGTACATGATCCGCGTGGCTTTGCCCGGCGTGGCGTTGAGACCCTGCGACTCGGTGCGCACGAGCGCACCGTTCGCACTCGGGAGCGAGGCCGGCGGGTCGTAGAAGCCGGCGAACGCCGGGGCGGCCGAGGCGGCGAGCGCGAGCGCGGCGCCAGCGGCAGTGCGCGCGCCGAGCGACGCGCGGTGGGAGCGGGACATGGTTCTCCTCGATGTGTTGGCGGCCGGAGGCCGCACGAGCCCTATCGGGGGACGACGGGGCAAGGTGACGCCTGGCACACTAACCCAAAGTCGCCGCGCTAGTTCAAGCGCGGATCCTCCGGCGGATGCGCGAGCTGCGCGAAGCTCCCGCCGAGGCGCTCGAGCACGCGCAGCCAGAGCCCGTCCGCGTCGTCGCCGAAGAGGTCGCCTGGGAGGCGGTCGCACACGAGCCAGGCCTGCTCGGCGATCTCGCCCTCGAGCTGACCTGGGCCCCACCCGGCATGGCCGGCGTAGACGCGACACTGGTCGATATGAGGCGCCACCTCGCTCGGCGGTCCGTTGTCGGAACGCACGAGGCCGAGGGTGCCGTCGATCTCGAGCTGGTCCTCGATCGTCGGAAGGAAGTCGGCAAGCACGACGAGGCCGTCGGGCTCCACGGGGCCGCCCTCGTAGACGAGCCCGTCGCACGGCAGTTCAGCGACGGGGGCGGCAACTTCAGCGACCTCGAGCCCGGTGGGGCGGTTGAGGATCAGGCCGAGCGCACCGGCCTCGTCATGGGCAGCGAGCAGCACGACGGTGCGGCTGAAGGCACGCTCGCCGAGCTTCGGATGCGCGACGAGCAGCTTGCCTCGGAGATCTTCCATCCGGGGCGGCTCGGCGGGCGTTACTCGTCCGAGGTGCGCGACTTCGCGGCGAGGCCCCAGCGTCCGGCGAGGCGCTGGTTCTCGCGACGCTCCACGATCACCTGTGCCGCGATGTACGTCACGAGGATGCCGATGAGGAGCGGGAACCCGACGAGCCAGACGCCGAGCTGGCCGATGAGGTCCCAGGTGGTCTGCTCGACTGCGATGATCACGCCGCGCAGCTTACCGGTCCGGGCGCGGGAGTGCCCAGAAGGGTTGGCCGTGGCAGTGCGACGACGGAATCACCCGCCGCCGCACCGCGTCAACCAGCCCGGCTACTTCTCGAAGCCGAACTCCGTGAGGTAGGACTTCGCCGCCGCCTCGGCCGTGAGCTTGTCGATGTCCTTCTTGGCGTTCAGCTCCTGGATCACCGCGTCGTCGAGCTTGCTGTTCACGAGCACGATCGTCTTCTCGAAGTCCGGACCGGCCTTCTCGACGACGTCGTCACGCACGAGCAGCGTCGGGTTGTAGGGCGGGAACATGCCCTTGTCGTCCTGCAGCAGCACCTCGCCGTTGCGCACGATCTGCGGGTCGGTGGTGAACACGATCGACACGTCGGCCTTCTTGTTCTCGAGCACCTCGTGGCGGAGCGACACGTCGACGGGCACGAACTTCTTGAACTTCAGCCCGTACACGTCCTCGAGGCCCTTGAGGCAGTCGATCCGCGAACGGCACTCGGGCGAGCCGTACAGCGTGAGCTGGTCGGCGACCTTGGAGAGGTCGGAGATGTTCTTCAAGCCGTACTTCTCGGCCGTCTCCTTGGTCACGGCCACCTCGTTCGACGAGGTGAACGGGGTCGGCGGGAACGCGGTGATGCCCTGCTTGGCGAAGTTGGTCTTCACGAGGTTGAACGCCTCGGTCGGGTCCTTCGGGATCTTGTCGCCGGCGACGTTGAAGAACGAGCCGAGCGCCGTGCCGGTGTACTCCGGGTAGGCGTCGATCTGCTTCCCCTCGAGCGCCTTGAGGGCGGTCTTCTCGTCGCCGAGGTTGAACTCGCGCTTGACGGTGTAGCCCGCTGCCTCGAGGGCCTGGGCGTACACCTCACCGAGCACCTGCTGCTCGGTGAAGTTCTTGGAGCCGAGGGTGATCGTGGTCGCGGCGTTCGCGTCGTTCTTGACGATTGTCGTGGTCGACTGCTGGGCCGGCTGGTCGCCCGAGCTCGCGGTGTCCGAGTCGCTGTCACTGCCACAGGCGGCGAGCGCGGTGGTGGCCGCGAGGGCGAGCACGGCGAGCGTGCGGCGCAGCGAGCCGCCGCGCAGATCGAAAGTGGTGGCAGCCATTAGCTGGTGCTCCTGGGTGGGTTCGTGGTGGTGAGGATCGTGGGCGCCGGAGAGCGTCGCCACGACCGGCGGGAAGTGCGGAGGCCGGCCGGGGTGGCCGCGCGCTGGGCGGCGGCGAACCCGACCTCGGTGAGGACGGCGAGCAGTGCGACGAGGATCGAGGCGCCGAGCCGGCCGGCATCGCCGTAGACGCTCGTCGCGATGATCGGGTCGCCGAGGGTGAGCACGCCGGCGAGCGGCGCGATCGTGGCCGTCGCGACGACGTTGACGGCCGAGGTGCGCAGGCCGCCGAAGATCGAGGAGAGCGCGAGCGGCAGTTCCACCTGCCGGACGATCTGCGTCTCGGTGAGTCCCTGGCCGCGGGCGGCATCGACCACTTCTGGATCGACGGCCGCGACGCCGACGTACGTGCTCGTGAGGATCGGCGGGATCGCGAGGAGGACGAGCGCCAGGGTCACGTTGAGGAAGCCCGTGCCGAGGAAGGCGACGAAGAGGGCGATGAGCGCGAGGCTCGGCACTGCGCGCCCGACGTTGCTGGCGGCGATCGCGACGAGCTCACCCTTGCGGGTGTGGCCGAGCGCGAGCCCGAGCGGGATGGCGAGGAAGCTCGCGAGCAGCAGCACTGCGCCGGAGAGTTCGAGGTGCGTGCGGGTGAGGCCCCAGAGCTGGCTCGGCCCGCCGATCGGGGTGCCGTCGATGGAGCGCTGCTCCTTGACGAGGAACTCGAGCGCGTCGCCGATCAGCGAGGCGACCGGGAGGTGCGGGACGAGCTCGGTAGCGAGCGTCATGCGTTCACCGCGCGGGTCCAGGGGGTGAGCGCGCGCTGCACCAGCACGAGCGCGATCTCGAGCACGACGGCGAGCAACACGCAGAGCAGGCTCGCGAGCACGACGTTGCTCTTGAAGGTGAGATCGTCGTAGATCTTGCCGCCGAGGCCGCCGGCCCCGGCGAAGAACGCGAGCGTGGCGAGGCCCACGGTGGTGGAGCTGGCGACGCGCAGCGCGGCGATGATCTGCGGGAGCGCGAGCGGCAGCTTCACCTGCCACATCAGCTGCTGCTCGGTGAGGCCCACGCCGCGGGCCGCGTCGACCGTCTCCGGTGGCACGCCATCGAGGCCGGTGCGCACCCCGCGGAAGAGGATCAGCAGCGTGTAGGCGACGAGCGCGACCTGCGCGGTGACGAACCCACGACCCGTGATCGGGAGCAGCAGGAAGAAGGCCGCGAGCGTCGGGATCGTGTAGAGGATCGCGCTGAACTGCGTGACCGGTCCGACGAGCCAGCGGCGGCGCTCGGCGATGAGTGCGAGCGCGAACGCGATCACGAAGCCGATCGCGACGGCGACGATCGTGAGCTCCGCGTGGCGGACGAGCGGGCCCGTGTATTGATCGAAGTTGTCGACCATCCACTTCGGACAGAGGCCGTCGCCCGCGACGCACGAGTTTCCGGCGCCCGCCGAGCGGTCGGTGAAGAAGTCACCCTGCGCCAGCGGCGGCACCAAGGCCGAGACGCTCACCGCGTCTCCTCGTGCACCGGCGCCGTGGCCTCCTGCTCGTCGCCGGGGAGGAGCACGTCGGCAATCCGGTCGGCCGAGAGGACGCCGAGCGCCTTGCCGCGCGGGTCGACCACGACGGCGTAGCGGACTCGGTGCTGCAGGATCGTCGAGAAGGCGTCGCGCAGCACGGCGTCCTCGTCGACGATCGCGACTTCCGAGCCGTCGGACGCCCGCACGCGCTCGCGTGCGAGGTCGTGCTCGTCGAGCCAGGCGACCGGGCGGTCGTCGGCGTCGACCACGAGCGGGAAGGGGACGGGATGATCGGCGGCGGCCAGCTGCGAGCGCACCCAGTCGGACGGGTCGTTATCGTGCACCCGCACGAACGACAGCAGCTGCAGGTCACGAGCGCGGCCCAGGGCGAGGCGCTTGAGGGCGCGGTCGCTGCCGACGAACCGCTCGACGAAGTCGTCGGCCGGATCGAGCAGCAGCTCGGCGGGTGTCGCGTACTGGGCGAGGTGGCCGCCGGTGCGGAGCACCGCGATCCGGTCGCCCATCTTGATCGCCTCGTCGATGTCGTGCGTGACGAAGACGATGGTGCGGCCGAGGCTCGTCTGCAGCCGCAGGAACTCGTTCTGGAGGCGGTCGCGGGTGATCGGGTCGATCGCGCCGAACGGCTCGTCCATGAGCAGCAGCGGGGGATCGGCGGCGAGCGCGCGGGCCACGCCGACGCGCTGGCGCTGGCCGCCGGAGAGCTGCACGGGGTAGCGGCTCGCGAACTCGGGCCCGAGACCGACGAGCTCGAGCAGCTCGGCGGTGCGGTCGGCGATCTGGCGCTTCGGCCAGCCGAGCAGCGACGGCACCGTGCCGATGTTCTCCGCGATCGTGCGGTGCGGGAACAGGCCGATCTGCTGGATCACGTACCCGATCTCGCGCCGCAGCTCGGCCGGGTCGCGCTCGTTGACGTCGCGGCCGTCGAGGAGGATCTCGCCGCCGTCGCGGTCGATCATCCGGTTCACCATCCGCATCGCGGTGGTCTTGCCGCAGCCCGACGGCCCGACGAACACGCAGATCTCGCCGGCGGGCACGGTGAGGCTCAGGCGATCGACGGCCGGGGCGTCGGCGCCGGGGTAGTGCTTGAGCAGGTCCTTCAGCTCGAGCGTCGCCGCCGGGCGGCCATCGCGGGCGTCGGGGTTCGGGTTCGGCCCCGGCGTGCGGGCGTCTTCAGCGGACATGCAGTTGGCGTGGTGACGGAGGGCGGCGATCGCGCGCGGGGGAGCCGGACAGGCGGCGCGCGAAGAGCTTGATGCGGCTGAGCATAGTCGCCCGATTCAGCCAGCCCTCATCGGCGTGCGGAGTAGGCCCGGTCAGGGGGCCGTGCCCCTCCGCTCCGCTCGCAAGGTAAGCCGGTTCGGCCATCCCCGTCCGTCGCCGAACCGGCTGAGGTTGCGAGGCTGGCGGGACGGGCGTGGGACACTGGCGGTGATGCGGCTTGCGACGGTGATCCCTCCTGGCCTCGAGCGCCCCGTCGCCGCGCAGGTGAAGGACGGGCTCGCGATCGCGTTCCCCGCGCCGTGGACCGTGCAGCAGCTGCTCTCGATGGACTACGAGGATCGGCCGCCGCCCGGCAAGGCCGCCTGGCCGGTGCAGGACTGCCAGCTGCTCGCGCCGGTGCCGCGCCCCGGCGCGATCTTCGGTGTCGGCCGCAACTATGCCGACCACGCGAGGGAGCTCGGCAACGAGGTGCCCGCCGCGCCGACGGTGTTCGCGAAGCTCGCACGCTCGAGCACGGGGCCGTCCGGACCGGTGCGGATCCCGCGCGTCGCCGAGTTCGTCGACTACGAGGGCGAACTCGCCGTGGTGATGGGCTCCCGCGGCAAGGTCGCGGGCTACGCCATCGCCGACGACGTCACCGCGCGCGACCTCCAATACGGCTCCGACTCGGGCCAGTGGACCCGCGGCAAGGGCCCGGACACGTTCTGCCCGTGGGGCCCGTGGATCACCACCGAGGAGGAGGTGCCTGACGTCAATGACCTGCGCCTGCGCACCTACGTGAACGGCCAGCTTCGCCAGGACGCCACCACCGCCGACCTGCTCTTCGACGTCGACACCG
>JAGIBJ010000115.1 GCA_017744415.1 Solirubrobacteraceae bacterium | reverse complement strand
GTGCCGGCATGGCGATGCTGATCGCCGCGGCGTGTGCCGAGGGCGAGTCGCAGATCTACAACATCCGCCAGATCGACCGAGGCTACGAGCGCATCGACGGTCGTCTCCGGGCCCTCGGCATGCAGATCGAGCGCCGACCCGTTTAGATAACGGGCTGCACCGAATGCAACGCGCGCATCGCGCTGCAGCGACCCACTGCCGAAACTGACCATGGCCGGAGCCCTCGAACCGACGACCACCGCCCGCGCGGGCCAGGTGGTGCGCCTCCCACCCGGGAGCCGCGACGTGCTGCCCGACGAGGCGCGCGAGCTGCGCGCGATCAAGGACGCACTCCGCACCACGTTCGAGGACCAGGGCTACGGCGAAGTGATCACGCCGACGCTCGAGTACACCGACGTGCTCGCCCGTGGCGTCCTCGGCGACGCGCTCCCGAGCTACCGCCTCGTCGACGACCACGGCGCCTGGCTGGAGCTCCGTAGCGACGCCACGGTTCCGCTCGCCCGCGTCGCCGCCACCCGCTTCCACGGCCACGACGGTCCGCTGCGCTTCTGGTACTCCCAGACGGTCTACCGTCCGGTGCCGCAGCTCCAGGGCCGCTCACGCGAGATCAGCCAGACGGGCGTCGAGCTCTTCGGCGTCGAAGGGGCTGAGGGCGACCGCGAGATCCTCGGGGTCGTCGCCCAGAGCCTGGCCGCCATCGGACTCACCGAAGCGCGCCTGCTCGTCGGCGACGCCCGCCTGAGCGAGACGATCCTGCGGGGCGCCGGTGTCGACGACGACACCGTTGCCGCCGCCCACGGCGCGCTGCAGCGCGGCGAGTTCGTGGCGATCGAGCAGCTCCTCGGCGAAGCCGGCCTCGCGCTCGACGAGGTCGACCGGGTCGTCGGCCTCCTGCGCACGCGCGGCGACGTGAGCCTGCTGGCCGCCCACGCCGACGAGCTGGGAGAGCCCGGTGCCGAGCTGCGCGCCACCATCGACGGCCTCGCGCCGGCCGATCAGGCGCTCGTGATCGTCGATCTCGGCCTCGTCCGCGGGCTCGACTACTACTCGGGGCTCGTGTTCGAAGTCGTCCACCCTGCGCTCGGCGAACCGCTCGGCGGTGGAGGTCGTTACGACGACCTCGTCGGCCGCTTCGGTGACGATCGCCCGGCCGTCGGCTTTGCCCTCGCCGTCGACTGGGTGCACCGCGCCCAGGCCTTCGGAGGCGCCGCATGAGCCCGTTCTCCGGTTTGTCGTTCGCCGTGCCCCGCGGCGCGATGTTCAAGGATTCGCTGGATCTCCTCGACGCCCTCGGGATCGACACGACCGTCGTGCGCGAGCAGGACCGCCGCCTCTACTTCCCCGAGATCGGCGTGATCACGATGCGCCCGTCCGACGTGCCCACGTACGTCGAGAGCGGCGCCGCCGCCCTCGGCATCACCGGCAAGGACGTGCTCCTCGAGCAGCCCGGCCGCCGCGTGGTCGAGCTCGCCGACCTCAAGTACGCCGGCGCCCGCATGATCCTCGCGACGCTCGACGGGGTCGACCCGACCCTCGAGCAGCAGCGCCGCATCGGCCGCATCCGCGTCGCGACGAAGTACGTGCGCGTGGCCACCGAGTACTTCCAGGCGACGGGCCGCCAGGCCGAGATCGTCGAGGTGAAGGGCTCCGTGGAACTCGCGCCGCTCACCGGCATGGTCGACGCGATCGTCGACCTCACCGCCACCGGTGAGACGCTCCGGGCCAACGGGCTCGTCGAGCGCGAGGAGATCTTCTCCACGACCGCGCGGCTGATCGCCAATCCCGTCGCGAGCGCGATGTCGGCGAGCGTCGTCGACGACGTCACCCGCCGCCTGCGCGAGCTGGCCGGGAGCGCGGCGTGAGCGCGCCCGCCGAGCTGCCGTTCGTGCGGTTCGGCCCCGAAACGACGCCTGCAGAGATCGCCCGCGCACTGCGCACCGCCGGCAGCACGCCGCGCGAAGTGCAGACGGCCGTCGCCGACCTCATCGCGCAGGTCGAGGCGGGCGGCGATGTGGCCCTTCTGGCATTGGTGGGCAAGTTCGACCTCGGCGGCAAGGATGTCGGCGCCGTCCGCATCCCGGCCGATCGCCTCGACCCGAGCCTCCTCGATCCCGAGGTGCGCGCCGGCCTCGAGACGGCGATCATGAACGTCGCGATCGTCGCCGACGCCGGCGTGGGCGAAGACAAGCTCGCGCAGCTCCCCCAGGGCCATACGGTCGCCCTGCGCGAGGTGCCGGTGCGCAGCGCCGCGATCTACGCCCCCGGCGGCCAGGCCGCTTACCCCTCGACGATCGTGATGGGCGTCGTCACCGCGCGTGCCGCCGGCGTCGAGCGGATCTGCGTGCTCACGCCGCCGCCCGTGAGCGACGTCGTGCTCGGCACTTGCGCGCTCTGCGGCGTCGACGAGGTGTACGCGATGGGCGGCGCGCACGGCGTTGCCGCGCTCGCGCTCGGCACCGAGACCATCGAGCGGGTCGACGTGATCGCCGGCCCGGGCAGCGTGTGGGCTCAGGAGGCCAAGCGTCAGCTCGCCGACCGCGTCGGCATCGACGGCTACTACGGCCCCAGCGACCTCGCGATCCTCGCGGGCGCCGATGCCTCCGCCGAGGTGGTCGCGCTCGACCTCCTCGCGCAGGGCGAGCACGGCGGCCTCTCTACCGTGCTGCTCGCCTCGCCGAGCGCTGAGCTCCTCGATGCCGTGCAGGCGCGGATGGTCGAACTCACCGCCGACGCCGAGTGGCCGCGGCCCGCGGCCGTCGGGCTCGCGCTCACCGATGACGAGCGCGGCGCGCTCGCCGTCGTCGAGGCCTACGCACCTGAGCACCTCGAGCTGATTGGCGCGCACGCCGAGCACCTCGCGCGCGAAGTGCGCAGCGCGGGCTGCCTGCTCGTCGGCCCATTCGGCGGCACCGCGTTCGGAGACTACGTCGCTGGCTCGAACCACTCGCTTCCCACGGCCGGCTCGGCGCGTTTCGCCAGCGGCCTCTCCACGCGGGTGTTCCGACGGCGCATGAGCGAGGTGCGCATCACCGCCGAATCGGCGGAGGCGCTGGCGTGGGCCGGGGCGCCGATCGCCCGGGCCGAGGGCTTCCCCTGGCACGCCAGGTCGATGGAGGCGCGGATGCGGCAGGATGTGGGCACCCATGGCTCGTAAGGCAAGCGTCACCCGGACCACCGGCGAGACCGACATCACGCTCTCCGTCGACCTCGACGGGAGCGGTGCCGGCTCGCGCACCACCGGCGTCGGCTTCTTCGACCACATGCTCGATCTGCTCGCGCGGCACGGTCTGCTCGACCTCGACGTGGTCACGAAGGGCGACACCCAGACGGGCTCCCACCACACGGTGGAGGACACCGGCATCGTGCTCGGCCAGGCCGTCGCGGAGGCGCTCGGCGATCGCTCCGGCATCACCCGCTACGGCCACGCGATGATCCCGATGGACGAGGCCCTCGCGCGCTGCGCGATCGACCTCTCGGGCCGCCCGTTCGCCGTCGTCACCACCCCGCAGCTCGTGCCGGGCGTCACCGGCGGCTTCGAGCACGAGCTCCTCGAGGAGTTCGTGCGCGCGTTCGCGTTCGGCGCACGCGCGACGATCCACGTCGAGTCGCTCGCAGGCACCAACGCCCATCACATCATCGAGGCCGGTTTCAAAGCGCTGGCCCGGGCCCTGCGGATGGCCGTCGCGATCGATCCTCGCGAGCACGGCATCCCGTCGACGAAGGGCTCGCTTTGACGAGCGCCGCTCCCCACGAGGGGCGGGCGTCCGAGCGGCGTCTCGCACGCACGGCGCCGCACCGCTGCTCCTCAATGAAGCAGAGCTTCACCTGCGGTCATCGGCGCGCCGCCGCACGCACGATCCACCACTCTCCGCAGCACTCCTCGTGGGGAGCGACGCTCTGACTGATCCGGGTTCCGAGGTCAGGGTCGCGCTCGTCGATCTCGGCCTCGGCAACCGCCGATCGGTCGAGAAGGCGCTCGAGCGCGTCGGTGCGGTCGTTGAGCGCACCACCGATCCCGCCCGCCTGCGGGCGGCGGGTGGCCTCGTGCTGCCCGGAGTCGGGGCGTTCCCCGAGGCGATGCGCCGCATCCGCGCCCTCGATCTCGAAGGACCGCTGCGAGAGCTCGCCGCCGAGGGCAAGCCGCTCATCGGCCTCTGCCTCGGCATGCAGCTGCTGCTCGACGGCAGCGAGGAACTCGGCGGCGACGCCGGCCTGGGCTTGATCCCCGGCACGGTGCAACAGCTCGACACCCAAGGCCTCAAGCTCCCGCACATCGGCTGGAACGCACTCACCCTGCGCCGGCCCGAACACCCGCTGCTCGCCGGGCTCCCGGACCCGCTTCCGCTCTACCACGTGCACTCGTTCGTGGCCGCGCCCGCTGATCCGGGCGTGGTGCTCGCCGAGGGCCACTACGGAAGCACGTTCCCGTCGATCCTCGCGCTCGACAACGTGATGGGGGCGCAGTGCCACCCCGAGAAGAGCTCGCGCGACGGGCTCGGCCTGCTCGAGAACTTCCTGAACATCTGCGGTGGCGCGACCGCGCGCTGACCGCCGACGTTCTCAGTCGTCGAACTCGTCGTAGTAGCGGCTGCCGGCGCCGTAGCGGCCGTCGGCGTAACCGCCCCCTGGGCAACGGCAGTGACTCTGCGTCGGCCGCTCGCGGTATTCGATGTCAGCGAGGCCGTGCGGACTGTCGTTCTCTCCGAGCGCGTAGTTGCGATCGTCCCGGTATCCGCCGTACGCATCGACATAGCCACGGTGGTTGCCGCCACCATCGAAATGCTGGACCGCGTCACTCGGCGCCGCCACCTGTCCGCCGCCAGCTTCGGCGAGCGCGAGGTGGGCCTTCACCACGAGCGAACTCAAGAAGCGTGCATCGGTCTCGTCGCGCAGGCACATGGCGGTCCCGCCGGAGTCGGCCGCGAGTTGCCGAAGACCGGGGCCCGGATCTGCTCCGAGCGAGCCGATGAGGAAGCGTGTGTTCGCCGCGCCTTTGGGGAGCTGCTTGGGAACGGTCAGCCCGGGGTTGCCGACAATGACGATGAGATCAGGACCGACGATCTTGTTGCCTGCCGCTTGACGCAGGGGCGTGCTAAATGCCGCGCCGCCTCCCGACACCGGCCGGCGGAGCAGCGAGCGGACGGTCGGGCCGACGAGCATGGAACAGCTCAGTCGCAGCGATGTGTGCGTCGAGCCGCCGCCAAACGTGACGAGATCCAGGGTTCTCCCGGTCCACTGCTCGTCGACGCCGTCAGCGAAGGCTTGCCGGACGACGGCGAGCGGATCCGCACGGCCCGCGGCTGGGGAGTGCTCGATCATCACCTTGGTCCACACCAGCGCTTCATTGCGAAGCTGCCGGGCCACCTTGGCTCGTTCTTCGTCACTGGTCCATTCCCGCAGGTACTGCATGTGCCGAGCCTGCCCAAGAAAGCGTGACGAGATGCGCGCGCACCGCAACGAAACACACCGATCCCTGCCTCGAAACTCCACCTTGAGGCTGACTGCCTCTGCAGCGCTTCGGTGTCATGCTCCGGTGCGCCTGTGACCATGAACCTCTACCCAGCCATCGACATCCGCGGCGGCCGCGCCGTGCGCCTGCGCAAGGGCGACTTCGACGCCGAGACGGCCTACGACGCCGATCCGCTCGACGCCGCCAAGCGGTGGGTCGACGGCGGCGCGCAGTGGCTGCACGTCGTCGACCTCGACGGCGCGAAGGACGGCGCCCAGGCGAACGCCGCGCACCTCGAGCGCATCGCCGCCCTCGGCGTCCCGGTGCAGACGGGTGGCGGACTGCGCACCGCCGAGGCGGTGCAGGCGGCCTTCGATCGCGGCGTGACGCGCGTGATCCTCGGAACCGCCGCCCTCGAGACGCCCGAGCTGGTCGACGAGATCGTCGCCGACCACGGCGGTTCGGGCGTGGTGGTCTCGCTCGACGCCAAGGACGGATTCGTGACCACGCGCGGCTGGGTGCACACCACCGAGCTGCGCGTCGCCGAGGTCGCCGCCTCGCTGGCTGCACGCGGCATCGAGCGGATCGTCTATACCGATGTCGGCCGCGACGGCATGGGGGAGGGCACCGACCTCTCAGGGATGCGCGAGCTCCTCGCGCTCGACGCAGTGGATCTCATCGCCAGTGGTGGCATCGGCGCGCTCTCGGACATCCAGGCGCTCGTCGACCTCGACCATCCGCGCCTGGATGGCGTGATCGTCGGCAAGGCCCTCTACGAGGGTCAGGTGACGGTGCCCGACGCGCTGCGCGTCGTCGGCGCCGCCTGATTGCCACAGGAATTCCTATACGGCACAGCAAGACCTGTGCCATTCACCTAGCCTGCGAGTCGTGCACCTCAAGCGCGTCATCCCCTGCCTCGACGTGAAGGAAGGCCGCGTCGTGAAGGGCGTGAACTTCGTCGGCCTGCGCGACGCCGGCGATCCCGTCGAGCTCGCCGCCCGCTACGACGCGGAGGGCGCCGACGAGGTCGTCTTCCTCGACATCACCGCCACCTCCGACGCCCGCGACACCGTCGTCGACCTCGCAAGGCGCGCGGCCGACGAGCTCTTCATCCCGTTCACGATCGGCGGCGGCATCCGCTCCGTCAACGACGCACAGGCCGTGCTCGATGCGGGCGCAGACAAGGTGAGCGTGAACAGCGCCGCCGTGAAGGATCCCGCTCTGATCGACCGACTGGCCGAGGTGTTCGGTGCGCAATGCGTGGTGCTCGCGATCGATGCCCGCCGCCGCGAGGTTACCGAGGGCGAGGCCCCGAGCTGGGAGGTGTTCGTGGCCGGTGGCCGCACCCCCACCGGGCTCGACGCCGTGCAGTGGGCGGCCGATGGCGTCGGCCGCGGCGCCGGAGAGATCCTCCTCACGAGCATGGACCGCGACGGCACGAAGGACGGATACGACCTCGAACTCGTCGCCGCCGTGAGCGCCGCCGTTCCGGTGCCCGTGATCGCCTCGGGCGGCGTCGGCAACCTGGACCACCTCGTCGCCGGGCTGCAGGCCGGCGCCGACGCCGTGCTCGCCGCGTCGATCTTCCACTTTGGCCAGCACACCGTGCACGAGGCCAAGGACGCCCTCGCCGCCGCCGGCATCCCGGCACGGCACACCTAGCCCGAGGCGCGCAGCAGGCGAGCGGCGTCAGCGGGTGACGTCGAACGGCCCAGCGTCGCGCAGCGGCGGGAGCCGGGAATCCTCCGGCTCCGTGGTGCTCGAACCCGAGTTGCCGGCGGGTGAGTCGACGCCCGCCGAGGCCGTCGGTGTCGGTGACGACGTCTTCGTCGTCGTGCCCTCACCTGAGGCGGGCGCGCCGCCGCCGCTCTGCGAAGCCGCACGCTTGTCGCGCGCCTCTTGGTGGCGCTTCCACGCCGGGATCTTCGAGCGCACAGGATCGGCCGAGTCGGGCACGGGCGACTCCCCACGCTCGAAGCGAACGCCGGTGCCGTCGAGGGCGTAGAGGGTGGTCGAGCCATTGAGGTAGATGCGCCGGCCGTCGGAGACGACCGCGGTGAAGAGACCGCGGGCCGTGCGGTAGCGCTCGAAACCGTCGCTTGCTCGCAGCGCGAACGTGGTGCGCTTGCCGAGGCTCGCGATCCACACGGTATCGCCCAGGAGCGTCGCCGAGCCCGAGATCCGGCCGCCGAGATCGCGCGACCATCGCTTGCGCCCGGTGCGCGCGTCGAACGCGTAGAACTTGCCGTCGTAGGAGCCGACGAACACGCTCGGGCGGCCGCCTGGAGAGCCGACGGCGGGCGAGCCGTAGACGTAGTCGCCGGTCTTTGCGCGCCACGCCGTCTTGCCCGTGCTCGTCGAGAGGCTGTAGACGCCGCCGTCGGTGCTGCCGATGTAGAGGCGCCCGAATGCGACGGCCGGCGTGGAGTAGAAGCTGCCGGCGCGCAGGCGCAGGCCGCCCGCCGAGGGGCGCCGCACCCAGACGATCCGGCCGGTCGATCGCTGGAACGCGTAGATGCGACCGCTGTAGTCGCCGGCGAAGAGCTTGCCGCCGCTCATTGCGAGCCCGCCCTTCACGGCGCCCTCCGTGTTGGTGCGCCAGCGCAGCGCGCCGTCCTTCGTGCGCAGCGAGATGACGGTGCCGTTCTCGGTACCGACGAAAACGCGATCCCGGAAGAGAAGCGGGCTGCTCTCCGTCCGATCGCGGAGCAGGTGACGCCAGATCGTGCGGCCGTACTCGGCGTCGACGGCGATGACGGCGCCGGCCTTCTTGCCTCTGCCGCGCTCGAGGATCGAGACGAAGATGCGCGAGTCGCTGCAGGCCGGCGAGCTCGCGGCCAGCGCGCCGAGCTTGCGCTTCCAGACGCCGACGCCGGTGCGGCGGGAGATCTTGATGAGCACGCCGTCGTTGCGGAGCAGGTAGAGCGAGCGGCCGCAGCTCACGGGCGTGAACTCGAGGAGCTGATCGCCGCGACGCACCCACACCGTCTTGAACGGCGGGCGGATCTGCTTCTGCATCGCGAGCGCGTGGGTGCGCTGCGGGTTGCCGCCGAAGATCGGCCAGCGGAATCCGTCGTCGGCTGGGTGGCCCTTCGGGATCGACTGCACGGCCTGCTCGCTGGAGACGTCGCGCTCGGCGAAGCCCGCGGAGCTGTCGGTGTCGCTGCGGCCGAGTACCAGCCACGCGCCGGCAAGGAGCGCGATGAGGAGGCCGGCGATGGCGGCGGGCCAGCGTGGGGGGAGGCGTCGGCGGTGGCGGGCCGCCTGCTCGTCGTCGGGCGACATGCGTGGAGGATGGTACGCGAGGGCTCCCGCGACGGCCGTCGGTCGTCCATGGGCCGGCCCGGGCCGGGCTGCGGCGGGCGCGTCCGCGAAGATGTGCGGCGTGGAACCGCTCGCGCTCGACCCAGCCGACCCGCGCGCGCTGCTCGGCGCGATCGACGCGCTGCCGGGCGGCGCGGCACTGCGGGCGGCCGCAGCGACGGTCGACGAGCGCGCGCACCTCGTCGGCGGCGCCGTCCGCGATCTGCTCACCGGCGCCCGCCCGCGTGAGCTCGACGTCGCCGTCGAAGGTCCGGCGAAGCCATTGATCGCGGCGCTCGGCGGCACCGACGTGGCCGAGCACGAGCGATTCGGCACGGCCACCGTGCAGTTCGAGGGCGGGGCGACGATCGACGTCGCCCAGACCCGCTCTGAGCAGTACGCGGCGCCGGGCGCCCTCCCCGACGTGGAGCCGGCCCCGCTCGCGATCGACCTGCACCGCCGCGATGCGACGCTGAACGCCATCGCGATCGACCTCGAGACCGGCGCGCTCACCGCCCCCGGCACCGCGCTCCAGGATCTCCAGGCGCGGATCCTGCGCGTGCTGCACCCCGGCTCCTTCCAGGATGATCCGACGCGCCTGTGGCGGCTCGCCCGCTACGAGGTTCGCCTTGGTGCCGATTGGGACCCGGTCACCTGGCACCTGGCGCTCTTGGCAATCGACGGCGGCGCACTCGACACCGTGAGCCACCAGCGGCTCGCCTCCGAACTGCGCCTCGCCCTGCGCGAACCCGACCCGATCGGCGCCCTGGCGGCGGCGGAGCGGCTCGGGCTTCCGCCGCGCCTGGAACTCGACGCGCTTCGCCTCCACCAGGCCGAGGAACTGGCCGGTGAGTTCGTGGCACCCTCCGAGCTCGTCCTCGCCGCGCTCGCCAGCGACGACCCGCTGTTGCCGGTCTATCTCGAGCGCCACGAGGAGCGTGAGCTGATCGCCGCCGCCCTCGGCGTGCGCGCTGCAGAGGGCATCGCGAACCGTCCGGGGCCGCTCGGTGACGATGTGCTCGGCTCGCAGATCGCGCAACGCTTCGACGGCCTGCCGCTCGCAGCGGTCGCCGCCGCACCCGATGAATCCGCCGCAGCCCAGTGGCTCGCCGAGCTCCGCCACCGGCGCCTCGCGATCAGCGGGGACGACCTCATCGCCGCCGGCATCGCGCAGGGCGCCGCGCTCGGTCGTGGTCTCGCCGCCGCCCGCGATGCGCTTCTCGACGGCGCCGTCGACCCAAGCGATGCCGGCGCCCAGCTTCGCATCGCGACGGCCGCCGCCTGCTAGAACCGTGGCCGTGCCCACCGCCGCCTTCACCGAGATCGACGGGATGCTGCGTGTCAGCGCCCACGGCGCTCACGCGCTGTTCACCGGCCGCGCCGGCGGCGTGAGCGCCGCTCCGTACGACACGCTCAATCTCGGCCCGTGGACCGGCGACGACGCGGAGGCGATCGCCGAGAACCAGCGGCGCATCGAAGCGCTCGTGAGTACGCCGGAGCAGGCGCGGCGCCTCGTCATCGGCCGCCAGGTGCACGAGTCGAGCGTGGCGTCGCACGTCGCCGGCTTCGCGGACGTGGAGGTCGACGGCGTCGATGCGCACGTCACCGACCGTCCCGATCTGGCGCTCGCCGTGCTCACCGCCGACTGCGTGCCCGTCGCGTTGCTCGCCCCGTGGGGCGTCGGGATTGCCCATGCCGGCTGGCGCGGGCTCGCGGGCGGCGTGGTCGGCGGCACGATCGGCGAGCTGCTCGCGCTCGGGCCCGACGGCTCGGGCGATCCGGCGAAGATCAGCGCGTTCATCGGTCCGTGTGCCGGCGGCTGCTGCTACGAGGTCGGGGAGGAGGTCCACGCCGCCTTCGCCGGCTGGCCGGGCCACGACCCGGGCGCTCGCACGGTCGATCTCGCCGCGCTCGCCGCGGCCGCCATCGAGCACGAGGGCGTGGGGGAGATCGTCACCGCCGAACGGTGCACGATCCACGAGGCCGGCTGGTTCAGCCATCGCGCGAGCGGCGGCACCACGGGCCGCCAGGCCGGGGTGGTGTGGCGCGGGTGACGGCTCCGACCCCGCCGCAGCGGACGCGTCTTGACGTCATCGACCCGGCGCTCGTCGGTGAGCGCCTCGCCCGCCTGCGCGCCGCGCTCGACGAGGCCGCCCGTGCAGCCGGCCGCACGCACGGGCCCGCGGTGCTCGTCGCATCGAAGTACTTCGAGCCGCCGGCCATCGCGGATCTCGTCCGCGCGGGCGCGACGCTCCTCGGCGAGAACCGCGCGGAGGTGATCGCCGCCAAGCAGGCCGTGGCCCCCGCTGGCGTGCCCGTGCAGTGGGACTACATCGGCGAGCTCCAGAGCCGCAAGGTGCGCGATTTCGCGCCGCTCGTCACCCGCATCCACACGCTCGCCAGCGACTCCGCGGTGCGCAAGCTCCGGGCTCTCGCCGACGAGGGTGCAGCGGTGCCCGAGCTGCTGGTCCAGGTGAACGTGGCCGGCGATGCCGGGAAGGGTGGGCTTGCCCCGGACGAGCTGCCGGCGTTCCTCGAGACCAGCGCCGGGTTGCCCGTCCGCGGCCTCATGACGATGCCGCCGCTCGCGACGTCGCCCGACGAGAGCCGGCGCTGGTTCGCCAGCCTCCGCGAGCTGGCGGCGGCCCACGACCTCGCCGATCTGTCGATGGGCACGAGCCAGGATGCGCTCGTCGCGGCGGCCGAGGGCGCAACGGTCGTGCGCGTCGGCGGATTGCTGCACGATCGCGCCGCCTGGGAGCGTCTCTTCCCCGACGGGTGAACACGGGCGCACCGCCGCAAGGACGCGTGCAGCACCCCGACGGTGGCAGGAACGCGCGGCCCGGCCCGGTAATGTCGGAGGCGATGGCCTTCCGCGACCGCGCCAACCAGATCATGGTCTACTTCGGTCTCGCCGAGGAGCGAGTCGATCGCTACGACGACTACGCCGAACCGGCCGCCGACCCCTACGCGGTCGAGCGCCCGCGCCGCTCCAGCGTGCCGCGCCCTCGCCGTGAGGAGGGATACGACGAGATCTTCGCCGAGGAGCCCGTCGCGGTCGCCCGCGACACCGGCGTGCTCCGCGCCATGCCCGATCCGGGCTTCGGCGACGTGCGCGTGCACCTCGTGCTGCCGAAGTCGTTCAACGACGCGCAGCAGATGGCCGACCGCTACAAGGACGGCGTGCCGGTGATCCTCAACCTGCAGGGCGTCGAGACCGATCTCTCGCGCCGCCTGATCGATTTCGCCTCGGGCCTCACCTACGCCATGGACGGCGGGATGCAGCGCATCGCCGACAAGGTGTTCATGCTCACGCCGCGCAACGTCGAGCTCTCCGCCGAGCAGCGCGCGCAGCTGCTCGAAAAGGGCTTCTTCAACCAGTCGTAGCCTCCCGGCACCGGGCGCCACGCCCGGCGGCCGTGTCCCCGTCTACGCTTGCGTCATGCGGATCGGACTCCTCGGCGCCGGCAACCTCGCCCGCGCGCTCGCCCTCGGCCTCGGTGAGCCGGTCGCCGTCTACGACCCGGTGCTCGAGCGTGCTCAAGAGCTCGCGGAGGCCACCGGCGGCCGCGCCTACTCGTCGACGCAGGCCGTCTCCGAGGTGGCCGACATCACGGTGCTGTGCCACAAGCCGGCCCAGCTCGAGTCGGTCGCCAGCTCGTTCGAGAGTTCCGGCCGCCGGATCCTGTCGTCGCTCGGGGCCACGCCGCTCGATGCGCTCCGCGAGGCCTATCCGCACGCCACCGTCGCGCGGATCATGCCCAACATCGCCATGGAGATCGGTGACGGCCTCACCATCCTCTGCGCGCCCGCTGAGACCGAGCGTGAGCTTGCGACCGAGGTGGCCGGGATCTTCAGCCAGATCGGTCGCGTGGTCGAGCTCGACGAGAGCATGCTCCCGCTGGCGCAGGGCACGTCGGGCGGGATGCCCGCCTACGTCGCCCTGATCGTCGAGGCCTACGTCGATGCGCTTGTCCGTCAGGGCATGCCGCAGGAGATCGCCCTCGACGTCGTCGCCGGCAGCATTCCCGGCTCGGCGAAGCTGATCGCGGCGCGCGGCGGAGATACCCTGGGCGTCCGTCGACAGGTCACCTCGCCGGGCGGTACCACCGCCAAGGCCATCCGCGCGCTCGACGCGGGCGGCGTGCGCGAGGCGATCGCCAGCGCCGTCGACGCGTCGATCGTCCGATGATGCTGCCGACTTCTCGAATCCTTCCGCTCGCCGACCTGAACTCAGCCCTCAGCGGGCTGATCTTCAGCATCATCCAGATCGCGACGCTGCTGCTGCTGGCGTACGTGATCCTCGATCTCGCCCGCTACTTCATCCCGAGCCTGCCCGAAGCGGCCCGGCAGTTCCACAACGCGCTCGGGCGGCTCTGGGAGCCGGTGCTCGGGCCGATCCGCAATGCGCTGCCGCCGCTCGGTGGCATCGATTTCAGCCCCCTGATCGTGTTGCTGGCGCTCCAGTTCATCGGTCAGCTCGTCGCGTGAGTCGCCACGGCATCGTCATCGGCGTGGCGGCCGTCGTCGCCGTCGACCAGGCGGTCAAGGCGCTCGTGCGCGCGGACGTCGCCCAGGGCAGCGTGCGGGAGCTCCTGCCCGGCATCGACCTCGTGCACACGAAGAACACGGGCGTGTCGTTCGGGTTCCTCGCCGACGCGCCAGCGTGGGTCGTCGGGCTCACGAGCACCGCGGCGCTTGTCATCGTCGTCGCCCTGCTCGCCCGCGTGGCTCCGGGGAAGCCCGGACGGGTCGCGGCGGCGCTGATCGCCGGCGGCGCCCTCGGAAATCTGATCGACCGGATCGCGCTCGGGTCGGTCACCGACTTCCTCGATCTGCCCCTGCTGCCGCCGTGCAACATCGCCGACGTGGCGATCACGTTCGGCGCGCTGACGATGGCGGTCGCAATCCTGCTCACCCCCGACGACCGAGCGCATCCCGCCTCCGGGGCTGGCCAGGTGGCCAAGAACGGGAGCGACGGATGAGCGCCGAAGGCACCCAGCACACCATCACGGTGAGTGAGGACGAGGCCGGCGAGCGCCTCGACAAGGTGATCGCCGAGGCCGCCGGCACCCGAGCCCACGCGCAGCGCCTGATCGACGGGGGCAACGTGACCGTCGACGGCCGTCAGCACGGCAAGTCGCGGCCGGTACAGGCCGGCCAGGTGATCGTGATGACGCTGCCGCCCGAGCGCGACCCGATCGCGATCGACCGCTCCACGACGATCCCGATCGTGTTCGAGGACGACGCCGTGCTCGTCGTCGACAAGCCCGCGGGCGTCGTCGTCCACCCGGCGCCCGGCGTGCGCGGCACGACGCTCGTCGAGCAGCTGGCCGGCAAGACCGCCGGTGGGCCGAGCGAGCGTCCCGGCGTGGTGCACCGCCTCGACCGCGACACGAGCGGCCTCCTCGTGATGGCCCGCGGCGACCATGCCCTGCGCACGTTGCAGAAGGCGATCCGCGACCGGGAGGTGCGCCGGGAGTACCTTGCTCTCGTGCAGGGCATCCCGCCGGCGCGCACCGGCACGATCGACGCTCCGATCGGCCGCGACACGCGAGACCGCACGCGCATGGCGATCGACGGCGAGGCAGCGCGCGACGCCGTCACGCACTTCGAGGTGCTCGAGTACATCGGCGATGCCACGCTGCTCTCGGTCGTGCTCGACACCGGCCGTACCCACCAGATCCGCGTGCACCTGCAGGCGATCGGCCATCCGGTGCTCGGCGATCCGACCTATGGCGACGGCCCGTACCTCGGTCTCGAGCGTCAGTGGCTCCACGCGACGCGCCTCACGTTCCCGCACCCCGTGACGGGTGAGGAGCTCACGTTCGAGGCTCCGGCTCCGCCGGACCTGGACGCGGCGCTGACCGCAGCGCGCGCGACCACCCACGTGGGCTAGACTGCGCGGCTGCACCTGCTCCCTACCCGGGGAAGCAACGACCCTGCGCGGTCCTGCCGGCCCACGTCCGGTGCGCGCATCACGGTCGTCCCCGGCTCATCAACCATCACGCCGCACGCCCACACCACGCGGGGCTGCGCGAAAGGACCACAGACCGCATGAGCGCCGTCGACCTCAAGAGCCTGCTCCAGGCTGGCGTCCACTTCGGACACCAGACCCGTCGTTGGAACCCCAAGATGCGCCGTTTCATCCACGGCGAGATCGACGGGATCTACATCATCGACCTTCTCAAGACCGAGAAGGCCCTCCTCGACGCGCAGGAGTTCGCCTCGGCGCTCGCGCACCGCGGCGGCAAGATCCTCTTCGTCGGCACGAAGAAGCAGGCCAAGGACTCGATCCAGGCTCACGCCGAGCGCGCTGGTCAGCCCTACGTGCAGAACCGCTGGCTCGGCGGTCTGCTCACGAACTTCGGCACCATCCAGGGCCGCATCAAGCGCCTCCACGACCTCGAGCGCTACGAGTCGGAGGGCCAGCTCAAGCTGCTCCCGACGCGTGAGCGCCTCGCTGCCGAGGCCGACCTCGCCAAGCTCCGCAGCAACCTGGGCGGCGCCAAGTCGCTCACCCGCCTGCCGGACGCCATCTTCATCGTCGACCTCAAGGCCGAGGCGATCGCCGTGCAGGAGGCTCAGCGCCTTCGCATCCCGATCATCGGTCTCGTCGACACCAACTGCGACCCCGACGGCATCGACATCGTCGTGCCGGGCAACGACGATTCGCTCCAGTCCTGCGAGCTGATCATCAAGTCCATCGCCGACGTCGTCGCCGAGGGCAACCAGCACTTCAAGGAGCAGGAGGAGCTGCGTCTCCGCCGCGAGGCGGAGGAGCGCGCCAAGCGCGAGGCCGAGGAGCGCGCCCGCCGTGAGGCCGAGGCCGCAGCTCGTAAGAAGGCCGAGGAAGAGGCCGCTGCTGCGGCTGCCGCCCAGGCCGCTGCCGCCGGTACCGCCGCTCCGGCCGCCGCCGAGGGTGCCGCGCCCGCCGCCGGCGCCGCCCCGCGC
>JAGIBJ010000114.1:10452-16131 GCA_017744415.1 Solirubrobacteraceae bacterium | reverse complement strand
GGACTCCGACATGCACACGCTCGGATTCAGCTTCCGCCCGTGGAGCGATCCGAAGGCGATCGCCGACGGCCCCGCGATCCTGCAGTACCTCAAGGACACGGCCGCCGAGTACGGGATCGACGAGAAGATCCAGTACGGCACCAAGGTCGTCGGCGCGAGCTGGTCGACGCCCGATGCGCAGTGGACCGTCGACGTGGAGGACACGGCGACCGGCGAGCACCGCCAGCTCACCTGCGGCTTCCTGTTCAGCTGCACCGGCTACTACAAGTACGACCAGGGCTACACGCCCGAGTTCGCGGGCCGCGACAGCTTCAAGGGCCAGATCGTGCACCCCCAGCACTGGCCCGAAGACCTCGACTACGCCGGCAAGCGCGTCGTCGTGATCGGCTCGGGCGCCACCGCCGTCACGCTCGTCCCCGCCATGGCACCCGAGGCCGAGCAGGTGACGATGCTGCAGCGCACGCCGACCTACATCATGACCCTCCCGGGCACCGACCCGCTCGCGAAGGGCCTCTCGAAGGTGCTGCCCGAGAAGGCCGCCCTGCCCGTGGTGCGATGGAAGAACATCCTGCAGCAGCTGCTCTTCTTCAGCTTCGCGCAGCGCTACCCGAAGCAGGCGCGCGGCCTGATCCGCAAGCTCACGATGAAGCAGCTGCCGAAGGACTACCCGGTCGACACGCACTTCAACCCGCCGTACAACCCGTGGGACCAGCGCCTCTGCGCCGTGCCCGACGGCGATCTCTTCCGGGCACTGCGCAAGGGCAACGCCGACATCGTCACCGACCACATCGAGCGGTTCGACGAGACCGGCATCCAGCTCAAGAGCGGCCACCACCTCGACGCCGACATCATCATCACCGCGACGGGCCTCGACCTGCTCATCCTCGGCGGCCTCGAGCTCAAGGTCGACGGCGAGGTCGTGAACTTCGCCGACCGCATGGCCTACAAGGGCGTGATGCTCGAGGGCGTGCCGAACTACGCGTTCACCATCGGCTACACGAACAGCTCGTGGACGCTCAAGGCCGACATGACGAGCAACTTCGTCGGCCGGCTCCTCAAGCACATGGCCGACAAGGGCTACAAGCAGGTCGTCCCGGTCGGCGATCCGACGGCCGAGCGTCGGCCGCTGCTCGATTTCGGCGCCGGCTACGTGGAGCGCGTGCGCGAGAGCCTGCCGCGCCAGGGCAACGAGTTCCCCTGGACCGTGAAGCAGAACTACGTGATCGACCGCAAGATGTTCAAGCGCTCCGTCGACGACGGCGTGCTCGCCTTCTCCTCCCCTACCCCGGTGGCGGGCACGGAAAAGGCCGCCGAGCCGGCCACCGCCTAGCAACGTTGTGAACGCTCGGGCTCTCCAAGGGCCGAGCGTTCGGAATCCGCGCGGGCGGCCGACGAACTCGGCCCGGTTACTCGACGCCGAGCGCCTCGACGATGTGGATCTTGCCCGCGCGGCGCGCGGGCAAGGTGGCCGCGAGCGCCGCGACGACGGCGGCGACGATCAGTACGCCGATGATCGAGCCGACGGGGACGACGAAGCTGAAGCCGTCGTCGGCGAGCAGGCGCGCGGAGAGCGCGCCGAAGCCGAGGCCGACCGCAACGCCGAGCACTCCGCCGAGCAGGCCGGTGAGGATCGCCTCGAGCCGCACGAGCCGCCGGATCTGGCGGCGGGTAGTGCCGATCGCGCGCATCATGCCGAGCTCGCGCCGACGCTCCTGCACCGTGAGCGTGAACGTCGTCGAGATCCCCAGCAGCGAAACGAGCAGGGCGAACGCGAGGAACGCGTAGATCATGCTCACGAGCTGGTTCACCTGCCCGACGAACTTGTCTTCGAGCTCCTTGCGAGTGAGGGCGTCGACGATCGGGTAGCGCTCCTTCAGCGACGCCTGGATCCGCCGCTGCGCGGTGGCCTGATCGACGCCGTCGTTCAGCTTCACGAGCCCGAGCTGCACCCGCGCCTGCTGCTTGCCGCTGGCGAGCAGCTCGCGGCTGCCGATGAGGCCGCCGCCGAGCAGCGAGCTGCCTTCGTCGACGATGCCCCGGACGGTCACGCTGAAGCGCGTGCCATCGCGCTCCTCCACCTTGAGCTCGTCGCCGACTTTCACGGTCTTGACGCGGTCGTCGCTCGAGCTCTGGTCAGCGATCACGTCGCGCGGGCCGAGCTGGCCGAGCAGGGCGTCGGACCCCTGCACCCACTTCAGCTCGTACACGTCCGGCAGGCCCGCATCGATCCCGGTGAGCGGGACGCCGTCGCCGCCGTTGACCTTGTGGAAGCCGCCGTAGCTGAGCCCGACGGCCGTCTTCACATCCGGATCCTGGCGGACGAGCCCCTCCACCTGCGCCGGGAAGCCCATGTTGGTGGAGTCGGCGAGCCCGAGATCGGCGCGGACGCGGTCGCTGAACGCATCCTTCGCGATCGCCGACACGCCCGCGGCGAACACCGACACGAACGTGACGAGCGCGACACCGACCATCAGCGCGCCGGCCGTCGTGGTGGTGCGCCGCGGTGAGCGCATCGTGTTGAGGCGCGCAAGGCGGCCCATCGAGCCGCTGGCCGCCACCGGCGCTCCCACGCCCTTCATGATCGGCGCGAGCACGAGCGGCGCGAGGGCGGCGGTGCCGACGAGCGTGAGGACCGCCCCGGCGCCGACGAGGATCCACGCGAAGGAGCCATTCGCCACGAGCGCCCCCACGATCGAAGCGACGGCGAGCAGACCGATCAGCCAGGCCAGCCAGCCGGGGCGCGCCTTCTCCTCACGCGAGGTGTCGCCGCGCATGGCCTGGATCGGCGGCACCGCGGCGGCGCGGCGCACGGGGAGCAGGCCGGCGAGCATCGTCACGATCGGACCGACGAGCAGCGCGACGATCACGGTGCGCGTCTCGACCACCGAGCCCTGCGCGGGCAGGTCGGCGCCGAAGCTCTTGAACAGCGCGATGATCCCGGGCGCGAGGAGCAGGCCGCCGAAGAGGCCGAGCACGCCCGCCACGATGCCGATGAGGAGCGACTCGAAGAGCACCGAGTTGCGGACCTGCCGACGCGTGGCGCCGAGCGCGCGCAGCAGTGCCAGCTCCTGCGAGCGCTGCGCGAGGGTGGCCGAGAAGGTGTTGACGATCACGAACGATCCAACGAACAGCGCAATGATCCCGAAGGCGAGCAGGACTGGCTGCAGGAAGCCGAGGGCCGTCTTGAGGTCGTCGGCCTGGCTCTGCGCCTGCTCCTCGCCCGTGCGCACGCTGTAGCCGGTGCCGGTGAGAGCCTCGGCGACCCGATCGCGCAGCTCCTTCGCGCTCACACCCGTGTCGGCGTCGACCACGATGTCGTCGAACTGCCCGGCATGGTCGGCAAGCCGCGCGGCGTTCTCCATCGTCGTGATCACGACCGACGCGCCGAGCGACGAGCCGCCGAACGTCGCGGTGCCGGTGAGCTTGAGCTGCTCGGCACCCTCGGCTCCGACGACCGTCACGCGGTCGCCGACCTTCCAGCCGACCCGCTTGGCCGTCGACTCGTCGAGCACCGCCTCGTCGTTCGCCGTCGCCCAGCCGCCGGTCGTGAGCTTCCACGAGTTGAACGGCGCAGGGCTGCGTGACGCGACGAACGACGGCGGCCCGCTGCTCACGGGCTTGCCATCGGGTTTGAGGATGCTCGTGAGCGCGAAGATCTCGCCAGCCGCGCTCTTCACTCCGTCGACGCCACGCACCTTCTCGAGCGTGGCGGCCGGGATGGTCGGCGGGTCGGGATCGTTGCTGTCGGTCTTCGGCGCGACGACCACCTCGATGCCCTTCGACCCGCTCGCGAAGAGGTCGTCGATCTGGTTGTTCATGCTGTCGGTCAGCACGAACGCCCCGGTCACCTGCGCCACGCCGACCACGACGGCGAGCGCCGTGAGGAGGGTGCGGCGCTTGCGCGAGAGCAGGTTGCGCAGCGCCAGGCGGATCACTGCCCGATCTCCTTCATCAGGTCGAGCACGGCGTCGGGCCCGCCCTCGGGCACCGGCGCGTCGTGGACGATCCGGCCGTCGGCGAGGGCGACGATGCGGTCGGCCCGCGCGGCCGCCCGGGGATCGTGGGTGACCATCACGAGCGTCTGGCCGTACTCGTCGACGGCGCGCCGCAGCAGGTCGAGGATCTCGACCGACGAGCGTGAATCGAGGTTGCCGGTCGGCTCGTCGGCGAAGACGACCGCCGGCCGGGTGGCAAGCGCGCGTGCGACAGCGACCCGCTGCTGTTGGCCGCCCGAGAGCTCGGCGGGGCGGTGCGTCTGACGGTCGGTGAGTCCGACGCCGGCGATGAGCTCGTCGATCCAGGCGGCGTCGATGTCGGCCCCGCCGAGGGTCAGCGGCAGCTCGACGTTCTCGCGCGCCGTGAGCACCGGCAGCAGGTTGAAGCTCTGGAAGATGAACCCGATCCTCTGCCGGCGGAGCTTCGTGAGTTCGGCGTCGGAGAGCCCACTGAGGGGGCGCCCGTCGATCTCGACCTCGCCACTCGTGGTCCGGTCGAGGCCCGCGAGACAGTGCATCAGCGTCGACTTGCCGGAGCCGGAGGGCCCGACGATGGCGGTGAACTCACCCGCGTGGAACTGGGTGCTCACGCCGCGGAGTGCTTCGACGGCGGTCGCGCCGGAGCCGAAGCGCCTGATCACATCCGTGCAGCTGACGAGCGTGGTGGTGGCGGCGGTCATGCAGAGCGTCCTCCGAGTCGACGGGCTCGCCGCGCACCGTATCGACTGAGACGGCTGCCGGACCGCGGAGAAACGCGGAACGTGTGACGTGGGATGCCGCAAATTCGTCGCTGACTATGGGAGACTGATCAGTACCGTCACGCCCGTGAGCTCGCTGCCGCGCTCCACGCGTGGACCGCGACGCCCGGACCTCGTCTCAGGAGCCCTCATGTCGACCACCTTCACCGGCCGCGTCTGTGCCGTCACCGGCGCCGGATCGGGCATCGGCCGTGCGCTGGCCCTCGAGCTCGCCCGCCGCGGCGCGAAGCTCGCACTCTCGGACGTCAACGAGACCACCCTCGCGGAGACGGGCAAGCTCGCCGAGCAGCTCGGCGCCGAGGTGATCACCGATCGCCTCGACACCTCCGATGCCGCCGCGTGGGAGGCGTACGCCAAGCGCGTGCTCGACCACTACGGCGTCGTCAACCAGATCTACAACAACGCTGGCATCGCGCTGGGTCGCTCGGTGAAGGATTCCACCATCGCCGATTACGACCGCGTGCTCGGCATCAACCTGCGCGGGGTCATCGCCGGCACGGTCACGTTCCTGCCGCACCTGATCGCCTCGGGCGACGGCTACGTCGTCAACATCTCGTCGCTGAACGGCATCGTTGCCCAGCCGGAGATGAGCCACTACGTGACGGCGAAGTTCGGCGTCCGCGGGTTTACCGAGTCGCTGCGCATGGAGATGCAGGTGGCTGGGCACCCGGTCGGTGTCTCGGTCGTGCACCCGGGCGGCATCAAGACCAACATCGCGAACGCCGAGAACGAGGCCGCGAAGGCCGAGGGCAAGCAGCACCCAGATGGCGACAAGCGCACGAAGCTCTACAACGAGAAGCTGTTGAAGATGCCGCCGGAGCAGGCCGCGAACATCATCCTCGGCGGCGTCGAGAAGCGGAAGATGCGCATCATCGTCGGCAACGACGCCCGCGCGATGGACCTCTTCGAGCGCATCGCTCCCACGC
>JAGIBJ010000114.1:0-10442 GCA_017744415.1 Solirubrobacteraceae bacterium | reverse complement strand
CTCCTGCACCGCCCGATCGTCGCCTTCACCAAGCGCCTCGGCTAACTGCCCGCACAGGCTCGCCCGGGAGCGCATCCGCGCTCCGGGCGATCCTTGGGGGCATGTCTGCTCCCGGCCCCACCGCCCCTCGCTTCGCGGTCTTCGACCTCGAGGAGCTGCAGACCAGCCCGACGGTGGCGCTGTTCGAGGGGGCTGAGCGCGCGGGCGTCGGCATCACGATGTTCATCGTGCACTCGGTTCCGGGTGCGCTCGTGGAACTCCACACGCACCCGTACACCGAAACGTTCGTGCTGCTCGAGGGCCGGGTGCGCTGGACCGCTGGCGACGATGTGGTCGAGCTCGATGCCGGCGCCGTCGTCACGGTGCCGCCGGACACCGTCCACGGCTTTCGCAACACCGGCGACATCTCTCTGCGCATGGTGACCGTTCACGAGTCGGGCGTGCTGATCCAGCACGACCTGGACCAAGAACCGGCCTAGACGCCGGACTGGTCGTCGAGGATCTGCTCGATGGCATTCTCACACGCCACGCGCGCCTCAGCCGAGTCCTTTGACAAGGCGTCGACGCTGGGACACGGGCCAGACCCCGAGTCGGCCCACCGCCGCAAACCAGCGAGCGCTCGCGACTGTGCGTCGACGAGGTTGATGAATTCCTGGGCGCGCTGGTGAGCGTCGGAGTGAGCGCCGAGAGCTGCCCTGAGCCGAATCCGCGCGGAGTGCGCGTCTTGCCGATAGGGAAAAGCGAGCGTTTCGGCATTGGCAAGCTTCTCTCGGTCTCGATCCGAAATCTGGGCATGCGCGCGCGCCGCGACCTCCCCCGCGAAACCAGCGATCTGGTGATACGCAGCTGCGGCTACCGAAGCGCCAGCCGTCGCGTCTGCCAGCAGCGCAGCATTAGCTTGCCTCGCGGCCGCAGCCCTGGCGGCCGCCACTAGCGCGTTTGCTTCACGAGCCGCCACGATCTGGCGCACGACGAGGTAGGCGAGCAAGATCTGCGCCCCTCCGGCAAAGAATTGGAGCGCGCTTACCTGGTCGAAGTCCTGAAACTCAGTGCCGAGAATGGATTCGACACCCAGGAACTGACTGCCTCCGCTCGCGATTCCAGTGATCACGTAGCCGACGCACAGAGCGAGCACGCCGATCACTAGCGGGACAGTCGCCTTATGTTGCTGCATCGCGGCAGTGTCGTAGACGCCGAATCGAATGGCGCATGAACGCTTTCCTAGAACGGCGAAGGGCCGCCCCGCGCTCGGCGGGACGGCCCTTCGGAGTCCGTGCGCGGCGCGTGGCGCCGCTGCGGCGGATGCCTAGACGGCGGCGGCGACGAAGCCGGCGGCCTCTTGGAGTGCCTCGACCTTGTTGGTGGCCTCCCAGGTGAAGTCCGGGTCGTTGCGGCCGAAGTGGCCGTAGGCGGCGGTCTTCTGGAAGATCGGGCGGAAGAGGTCGAGCTCCTGGCGGAAGGCGCCGGGGCGGAGGTCGAACACCTCGCGGACGGCCTGCTCGATCTTGCTGCGGTCGATCTTCTCGGTGCCGAACGTCTCGACGTAGATCGAGACGGGCTGCGCGACGCCGATGGCGTAGGCGACCTGGACCTCGGCGCGCTCGGCGAGGCCGGCGGCAACGACGTTCTTGGCGACCCAGCGGGTGGCGTAGGCAGCGGAGCGGTCGACCTTGGAGGAGTCCTTGCCGGAGAAGGCGCCGCCGCCGTGGCGGGCGAAGCCACCGTAGGTGTCGACGATGATCTTGCGGCCGGTGAGACCGGTGTCGCCCACCGGGCCACCGATCACGAAGCGGCCGGTCGGGTTGACGAGGAACTCACCGAAGAGCTTGTTCTCGTCGTAGAGGCCCTCGGGCAGGACCGGCTTGACGACGGCCTCCCAGAGGTCGCTCTTGACCTTGTTCTGGTCGTCGTTGATCGAGTCGAGGTGCTGCGTGGAGATGAGCAGCTTCTCGATGCCGACCGGCTTGCCGTCGCGGTAGCGGACGGACACCTGCGTCTTGGCGTCGGGGCGGAGGTAGTCGAGCACGCCGGCCTTGCGGACCTCGGCGAGCTTCTGCGCCAGGCGGTGCGCCGTCTGGATCGGCAGCGGCATGAACTCGGGCGTCTCGTTCGTGGCGTAGCCGAACATCATGCCCTGGTCGCCAGCACCCTCGAGGTCGATGTCGTCCGAGGAGCCGTCCTTGGCCTCGAGGGCCTCGTCGACGCCCTGGGCGATGTCGGCCGACTGCGGGTCGATCGCGTTGAGCACGGCGACGGCGTTGGCGGCGAAGCCCTCGCGGCCGTCGTTGTAGCCGATGCCCTCGATCGTCTTGCGAGCGATCTCCTGGATGTCGACGTAGGCGTCGGTGCGGATCTCGCCCGAGACGACGGCGAGGCCGGTGTTGACGAGCACCTCGCAGGCGACGCGAGCCTTCTTCGGGTTGCTGTCGGCGGCCAGGATGGCGTCGAGCACGCCGTCGGAGATCTGGTCGGCGACCTTGTCCGGGTGGCCTTCGGTGACGGACTCGGACGTGAAGAGGTACTCGTTGTCGGCGAAGCTGCTCATGGGTTCCTTGGGAGGGTTCGGCCGGACGGGCTGGTGACTACCGGCGGGCGGGCGAACGGGCACCGCCAGATGGCATTGCCCAAGCAGACTACAGGGGCCACGGGCCTGATGAAGGCGTAACAGCGCACAAATGCCCTATTAGCTCTCTGGTTTGGATTATTTTCGCGGCTCAAGCGGCTCGCGGATGCGCCGATCCGGTAGGCGATGGCTGCACCGGCCTCCGTGCGAGACGGGGCTCGGCTCGGACTCAGTTGCCGGCGCCCGAAGGCTCGATGGCTTGGCCGAACCATCAGCCGCTCGAGGTGGCCGCGCGACTCAACGCGCACCTTGAGGCAGCTCGCCGTGCGGCGTCCAGGGCCGGCTGAGCTTCTGGGCTGCGAGCGGCGTCAGGCCTGGTGCGGGCGCTGCAGCCACCACGTCGGCGGAAAGCCCGGGGCGGTGATCGGCCGACTGCCGGTGAAGCCGCGGCGCTCGTAGAACGCCTTGTTGCCGGTGGTGGAGGTCTCCAGCCAGCAGTCCCAGCCGTCGGAGGCCGCGGCGGAGAAGCCAGGCTGGAGCACGGCGGTGGCGAGGCCGCGGCCCTGGGCGCGAGGATGGGTGGCGAGCACGCCGAGGTACCAGTGCGGGCGGGCCGGAGCGAGCGGGCCGAGGGCATCCTCGTAGGCCTCCAGCTGCTCCCAGGCGATCTCCCCCACCGCCCCGCGGTAGTCCCGCCAGGCGGCATCGCGGAGCGGATCGGGCGGATCGGTGAGGCCGCGGCGGTCCCACATCGCGACCGCATCGGCGTCTCCGACGATCCAGACGGTGCCGAGCGCCAGCCGAGGAAGCAGGAGCGTGCGGGCGAACGCCAGCCGGTGCTCGGGATCGTCGCCGACGATGAAGGCCCAGGCCGGGTCGTCGGCGAACGCGTCGACCACCGTGGAGACGATCGCGTCGACATCGTCCTGGGTCGCGAGCCGCACCTCGTTCACGCCCGCAGCGTAGCCCGAGGCGCCCCGGACATCGTCCGATCCGCCACGTGGCGCTCAAGCGCGGATGGCGCGCGCCGATCGGTGGAGTGATGCCAGAACCGCAGCCCGCAGGCACCGGCAACGCGATCGAGCTTCGCACGGAACCCGTGCGACGCATCGACGTGTTCCCGGATCTGCACCGGACGCTGATGGTGCTCTTCATGGCGTTGCTCGTGACCACCGACTCGTGGCCGGGCGACGCGATGCGCCTGGCGATGCTCGTCCTCTCAGTACTCGCCGGCGGGGCATACTGGCGGCGGAACCTGCGCTCGCGCAGCGTGCTGCAGGTGAACGCCGATGGCCTGTGGCCCCGAGGGCACGCATTCATTCCCGCCGAGCGGTTCAGGAGCATCGCCATCCGGCGGTGGGCGTACGACCGCCTTCCGACGGTCCCGATGTGGTTCGGGCTCACGGTGGTGCTCGATGACGACCGGGAGGTGTGCGTCCCGAGTGTCACGCGGAGTGCCGGTGAGGGCGCCCGGTCGCTTGCGAACCTCGTCGGGCGCGTGCTCATGGGCCTGCCGCGACCTTGGGAGGGCAGCGCCACCGAGTCGACCATCCTGATCCGCCGCTGGACCGGCACCGGATGGTCGGAATGGTCGGCGCTGACGGACGGCGGCGGCGAGGCGCTCCTCTGGACGCCCGAGCAGGACGGCGTCGTCCAGGCACGCCTCGACGAGGAGATCCGCCGCGCCCTCGGGCCCGCGACCGGCGACCGCGCCGTGCGTTCGCTCGGCAACCTCGTCGGCATCCGCTCGGGGACGGGCAAGGCGATGTGGGCATTCCTCATCACGGCCACCGACCGCTACGTCTACACGCCCATCAAGCCCGCGCCGGCCGCCCCCGCTCCGGCGGATGCCGAGCGGGATCACCCCAAAGCCGCCTAACCTCGGCCGACCGCCGGCGAGCGCCAGGCGCGCCCGGCTCAGCCGCCGAACGTGGCGGGATCGCCCGCGCAACCCTCAGCGGGCAGACCGGCCAGCCCGCACACGAAGGGCCGAGCGCGGCCCTGCCGATCGGCGATCGCCGAATCCCACGTGTCGCCGGCGGCGACGCGCGGTGCGTCGGGCGGCGTGAGGAGGTAGAGGATCGCGCGCACCGGCCGGCGACCGAGCTCCGCGCGCAGCCAGCCGCCGCGAGCGAGCTGGGCCGCCGGATCGCCGCCGATGCCGCCGCGGCCGGAGAGGCGCGCCGTCACTTCGGTGAGCCAGACGGGCGCGGGTGCGACGGCAGCGGCGAACTGCTCGTCGACGGAGCTCGCGGGCGTAGTGCCGGCGTCCGTGAGATCGCGGTACGGATGGATCGCCCATGCCGGCGGCTCCTGCGCGGCGCCGGCGACGAACGCGCGGCGCAGGCGCACGAGGGTCGGCGCGTCCCGATCCGAGAACTCGCCGGCGAGCACGCGGTCGGCGCCGAGCTGCTCTGCGGCGCGCGCCCAATACTGGCCGGCACGACGCGCCGCGCCGACGCTGCCGAGGCCATCGAGCAGCGTGAACATCGGATGGTCGGGCTCGTTCCACGCCGTCCACTGCAGGTCGGCGCCTGGCGCGAGCTCCGCAACCTTCGCGCGTAGCTCGCCGAGCAGCCTGGCGTAGAGCTCCGGCGTCGGGTAGCCGCAGGGCGCGAGGGCGGCGCCGGGAGCGAGCTCGCCGACCTGCCGCGCCGGCGGCGCGCCACGACGGCCGCAGCGCGTGAAGTCGTGCGCGCGGATCGACAGGATCCCCGGCGCGCCCTCCTCCCGCAGGAGCGCACCGAATGCCGCGAGCTGGCTTACCTCGTCGTCGCCGGGCGCCGCGCGGCGCGTCGCATCGATCGGCACCTGAGTGCGGAGCACCGGCGGGCGGCCCGTCACCTCGCGCAGGCAGCCGACGGCGCCGTCGAGCACCGCGCGCTCAGCACCGCCGACGATGAGCCGCGCAGCCCGCGGGATCCCGATGCCGAGTTCGGAGCCCGCCGCGAGCGCCGCGGGCTGACAGGCCTGGGTGACGAATGGTGCCTGCGGAGAGCTCGGCGCTGCCTCCTCGGGAACCGGGGTCGTCGCGGTCGTCGTCGTGGGAGCGGGCGTCAGCGCGGCCGGAGCAGTCGCGACGGGCGCGTTGGCAGCATCGTCCCCGCCGAGCATCGCAACGAGCAAAGCGGCGGCGAACACGAGCACCAGCACGGCTGCGACGCGCAGACGGCGTCTCGAGGATGCCGAAGGAGTGGGCGTCGGTTCGCTCACGACCCATCACGATGGCGGAGTCGGGGCGAGAAGGACGCGGTCACCCTGTGCCGCCGTTCGGCAGGCTCCGGCGCAGCGGGTAGATTCGCGCCATGGAGCTGCACGAAGGCGAGACGATCCTGTTTGAGGGCCACCCGAGCTGGCGGTCGGCGCTGCTCTTCTTCGTGAAGGGCTTCCTCGGCGCGCTCGTGGTCGCCGCGATCGTGTGGTTCGCCGTGAGCGAGGGCGCGGGCATCGCCGTCGGGATCGCCGGGGCCGCGCTCACGATCGGCATCTCGATCCTCCTGCGCTCGGCGACGGAGTACGTGATCACCGACGAGCGGCTCCACATCCGCCGCGGCATCATCTCGCGCACGATCCAGGAGACGCGCCTGGGCCGGGTGCAGAACGTGACCATCTCGCAGACGATCTGGGAGCGCCTGCTGCAGATCGGCAAGGCCGACTTCGACACCGCCTCCGAGGAGCAGGCCGACTTCCTCTTCGGCGGCATCGCCAACCCGGACGAGGTGCGCGCCGCGGTCGACAAGGCGCACCGCCTCGCCGAGCAGCGCGGCAAGACCGAGGGGCTCTAGGCCCGTCCCGCCGGGCCGCCCGCCGCGTGGCCCGGGGTCAGGTGGGGCCGGCGTCGCAGCCAGCGCTGCAGCGCACCTCGATGCCTGCGAGCGACGGGTAATCGGCGCTCGCAGCGAGCCGCAGCGTGAGGACGCCGTCGCTCACGTCGACATCGCGGATCTCCTCGCTCCAGGCAATGTTCCTGCCGCCAGCACGGGCAAAGATGTCGAGGTCGTCGATCCGCAGGAGATTCTCTGCGAACACGTCGAACACGCGTTGCCCGGGACCGTTGTTGAACCGCTCGGCGAGCAGGAGCCGTACGTCGACGCGTGAGGCTCCGCTGACTGGGATGGTGTACGAGAGCACGCGCTGGGCCTGCGACACGGGACCGACGTTGCCGCGGTAGGTGGCGTAGAGACGGTCGTCGGATGTCCCGGCGATCGGATCGTTGGGGTTGCCTTCGTTCGGCGCGAACGACGGCGAGAACAACCCGGAATCGGAAGCCCAGATGCGGCCTTGTCCGTCGGTGTAGCTCGTGCTGGTGCCGGCGTCGTACCGCAGGAGCACCGGGCGGTCGTCATCCGGCTCGACGTTCTCGAGCAAGTAGACGTTGTCGTTGTAGTCGTAGTTGATGCCCGAGTAGTCCATCGCGACGAAGTACGAGCCTGCGATGGTGCGGCCGATGCGGTCCTTCACGGGCCACGCGCGCACATGCTGCCCGCACGGCGCGCTGCAGCCGTTGGCGAGGTCGGCGGACTGGTCGTTCATCGCCGGATCGCTCCACTCGGCGGCGATGTTGAGCGCGAACGCGGCCGGCGGCGCGAACGTCCGCACGAGCGGGGCCGTCGAGCTCCCGGCGGCGTGCGGCAGGATCGTCTGCGCATCGAGGTAGTCGTGGGTGCCGATCGCGCGGGCTGCCGACTTCTCGGCACCGCGCATCGCGAACCGGATCGACTCCGAGCTGTTCTGCCCGTGGTAGGCCGCGAGCTGCGTCATCCGGGCCGGCTGGGTCGGGTCGACGCGTTTCCAGTAGGGCGCGAGCACCTCGTCGCCGACGGGTGACTCCGCCCCCTTGCCGTTGATGCTCTGGCCCGCGCCGACGATCGTCGTCCCGTAGCCGAGCACCGTGCGGACGATCTCCGAGAGCGTCGGCTCCACCCCACCCTCGGGAATGTTCTGCCGGTAGCCGGCGAGGTCGATGCCCACCACGGGCGTTGCCGTGGCCGTCGTCGCGACCTCGAGCTTGCCGCTCGCGGTTCGCCCGCTCGTGGCGGTAAACCGCACGCGCACGTCGATCGAGCCGCCTGGCGCGATCGTCGCGGGAGTCGCGGGCGCCGCGACGACCGTGAACGGCCCGGTGGTCGTCAGGCCCGTTACCTGCGCGGAGGCCGCGCTCGGGTTCTGGATGCGGACAACGGCCTCGTCGTGCTGGTGCACGTTCGGGTACTGCGTCGGGACGGCGCCGATCCGCGAGAACGTCAGCCGGTCCGGGAACGCGGCGGCGTCGAGGCTCTGGGCTTTCAGGCGAGCCGTGCCGATGTCGACCGGCTCGACGCCGCGGACGATCATCACCACGTCGTTGAAGTCCGAGCTCGGCCCGATCGGGATGTCCTCAAACGCGACGACGTATGCGTTGGGCACGGGCGTACCCGACTCGGTGCGCAGCTGGAACGTGCGGGCTTGGTGCGAGGCCACGCCGCCGGTCGCCATCGTGTTGAGCGCGTCCTCGGTGTAGGCCGTACGGGTGTCGAAGTACTCGAAGCTCGCGAAGAGGCCGAACTGGCCGCTGCCGGGGTCGAACGCGGGCGTGCCGCTCACGTCGGGCGCGAGATCCTGCGACGACGTGTTCGGGATCGTCAGGAGATCCGTGCGCGAGCCGGGGCCGGCGGCCGGCACCATGCCGATTCGCCCGAGCCGTCCGCTCGGCCCGTTCGGCCCAAACGCCGCGATCGGCTGGAGGCGGACGGGATCGGTGCCGGCTTTGCGGAACCGCTGCGCCGGCACCTCGTCGCCGATGCGGGAGTTCACCGGCAGCACGCTGGAGGCCGGGTCGGCGTCGCCGACGTCGACGGCGATCCGGTAGGTCTCGAGGATCCGCTTCAGCGACGGCTCGAGCGTGCCGCCCGTGCCGGTGGTCGCGAGGCCGCGGAGGTCGACGGTCTTCACGCCGGCGTTGGTCGTGATCGAGAGCGTCGCCGTCTTGATCCCGGTGGTGGTGGGGCTGAACGACACCCGTAGCGGGCTCGTCTCACCCACGGCCACGGTGAGCGGCAGCGACGTATCCGGGGTGACGTCGAAGTCTCCGGCGTCCGGGCCGGTGATCGAGAGCCCCATCACCGACAGCGCGCTCGAGCCCGTGCTGCTCACGGTGACGGCTTCGCTCATCGCCGTCTGCCCGACCGTCGCGTCCTCGACGTGGAGCGTGGGCGCCACCGTGAACGCGGGGGTGCCCGTCTCGTCGGGGCGGAGCAGGGTGATGCGCGCGGCGCCGAGCTCGGTGACGTAGAGGTTGCCGGTCTGCGGATCCTGGGTGATGTCGAGCGGGTCGGTGAATCCGGAGAGGCCGGGGATTGCCTCGAGCTGCCCCGTGATGTGCCCGTCGGACGGGGCAACGGGGAGCGCGACGAGGTCGTCACCGGCGCTGTAGCGAACAACGATCAGGGCCTTGTCGAGCGCCCCACCCCACTGCGTGCCGCGGAACTCGACGACGCCGTTCGGCGAGAAGTGCGCGCCGAAGTCGAAGGCCGGGCGATCCCAGTTGCGGTCGGGCTGCGTGCCCACGGGATACTTGACCGACTCGAACGGATCCACGCCAGCGGTCGGGTTGGCGCCGAACGAGGCGTACTCGCAGCGCGACGGGTTCGGGTGGCCGTAGTAGCGGCCCTTCTTGATGCTGAGGAGGAGGTCGGGCTGCACGGGCACGGCGGTCGCACCGGGCACGGCGGGGCCCGTCCACGGGCCGTTCGCGGCGAAGTCGAGGCGCTGGGCGCAGCGCGCCGGGAGGGTGGCCGGCGTCGCAGGGATCGAGCCACCGGCCGCGGAACCGTTCACCGGCACGTAGAGCTGGCCGTTGTCGTGCCAGACGAGGTCGTACGCGTTGCGCACGCCGCTCGCGTAGATCGTCAGCGGGGCGTTGGCGGCGAACGGGTCGTAGGTGCCGCCCTCGGCCGTCTTTGCCTGCAGCGGCGGCGACGTGACCGCGGACGTGTTGAGGCGCAGCACGGCCGCCGAGAGCAGCTCCTCGGGCCGGTCACCCCAGGCGTTGTCGGGGGCGCCCATCGCGGACAGGCTGCCCTGGTTGACGTACAGCGCGCCGTCGGGGCCAAATGCGAGCGAGTTCGTCTCGTGGTCGCGGACGCTGCGCGGGAGGCCTACGACGTAGTCGGTGATCGTGCCGAGATCGGCCCCGCTGAGCCGCGAGATCTTGCCAGCCCAGTTCGGGCCGTTCGTGTAGGCGGCATCGCTGTGCGACACCCACAGGATCGGATTGGCCGCAGTCGCCGCGGGGTCGAACGCCAAGCCGATGATGTGCCGCGGACCGCCCTCGTGGTCGGCGACGGTGGTGATCGTCGTCGGCGTGCCGAGCGTGCCGGTGGCGCCGATGGGGAACCGCATGATCTTGCCGTCCAGCGTCGTGGCGTAGAGCCGGTGATCAGGACCGACCGACACCGATGCCATGAGCTGGCCCGAACCGGCCGACTGCGGGGCCTTCGCGAACCGCACCGACGTGTTGCTCGTCGTGGCGTTGACGCCGGTCGTGAACACGGTGGTGCGCGGGATGAACCGCGCGCCGGTCACGTCGCGCAAGCCGTCGGTCACCGAGAAGCGGTACTGCGTGGTCGGGTCGAGCAGCGCGCGCGGCTGCAGCACGATCACGTCGCCGCCGCCGCTGGTGTTGAGGTGCGCGTCGACCTTCACGCCGTCGCTCACGCGCGTCAGCGAGACGGTGTCGGCGGTGAGGGTGGCCGTGTCGATGCCGCCGCCGACGTTGGGGAGCACCACCTCGGCCGTGACGGCGCGGTCGCGCGGGATGCCGGAGACGCCGTCAGCCGGCGTCACCTGCCCCACCGATGGCCGAGAGCCGCCGCCGGAGCTGGTCACCCGGATCCAGTCG
>JAGIBJ010000113.1 GCA_017744415.1 Solirubrobacteraceae bacterium | reverse complement strand
GGCGAGGGGGCCGCCGTCGGGTCCGGGGTCGGCGCGGCGGTGGGCGTCGGCGTCGCGGTCGGCGTCGGCGTGGCGACAGCCGTCGGAGTCGGAGTCGCGGTCGCGGTCGGCGTGGGTGCCGCCGTCGGAGTCGGCGGGCCGATCGGCGTGGGGGTCACGCTCGGCGTCGCAGTCGGCGTGGGTGCCGCCGTCGGCGTCGGGTCCGGGGTCGGCGTCGGTTCCGGGGTCGTGGCGGCGGTGGGCGTCGGAGTCGGCGCGGCCGTCGCCGTCGGCTCCGGGGTTGCCGTCGCCGTAGGCGTAGGCGGACCGATCGGCGTCGGGGTCGGCTCAGGCGTCGCGGTTGGCGCAGGCGTAGGCGTCGCGGTCGGGGTCGGCTCCGGGGTTGCCGTCGCCGTTGGCGCAGGCGTAGGCGTAGGCGGACCGATCGGCGTCGGCGTAGGCGTAGGCGGACCGATCGGCGTCGGCGTCGGCGTCGGCGGACCGATCGGCGTCGGCGTCGGCTCAGGCGTCGGCGTCGGCGTCGGCTCAGGCGTGGCCACTGGCGAAGGGGTCGGGGTCGGCGTGGGGGTGACCACCGGGGTCGGCGGCATCCAGGGCGTCGGAGTCGGCGTAGCCGGCACCGTCGCGGCACCACTCACGCTGAACGAAGCATTGATCGCGCCCGCGCCGTAGACGTTGAAGGTGGTGGTGTCGCCGCCGGCCGCCTTGGGCTCGAACTTCACCGTCACCGTGCACGACTCTCCCGGAGCAAGTGCGGAGACCCCGGCGCAGCCGCCGGCTCCCGACCGATCCGAGGTGAACCAGTCGCGCATGTAGGTGCGCGTCCAGGAGAGGAGCGTCACTGACGCCTGCCCGGTGTTCGAGAGCGTGAACGTCACCGGGCCGAACGGGGCCGACGCAAGCGGCACCTCGCCGAACCAGTAGTTCGTCGTCGGCCCCCACACGAGGCGGCCCGTCGGCTGCGGCGTCGAAGTGGGCGTGACCGCGGGCGTCGGCGTCGGCGTGATGGTGGGAGTCGGCGTCGGTGCGGGAGTCGGCGTCGGCGCGGGCGTGACCGTCGGCGTCGGCGTCGGCGTCGGCGTGAGGCTCGGACGCGGCGTCGCCGTTGGAGTCGGCGCGGGCGTCGGGAACGCCGCCGTCCCGGACACGCTCACACCGAAGGTCGGCCCGACGCCCCCGAAGATCGCGATCGACGCCGCATAGTTGGCAAGGGCGCTCGGGTCGAATGCGATGCTGAGGGTGCACGACGCACCAGGCGCAAGCACGGTGCCAGCAGCGCAGCCTGAGATCACCCATGCGTCCGCCGTTCCCGACGACACCTGCACGTTGGGCGCCTGCAGCGTCGCATTGCCGGTCCCGGAGTTCGTGAGCGTGTACTGCACTGGGGCCGTCGGCCCGACATCGACGAACTGCGCGCCGTAATCGTGCGACGACGGAGCGATCGTCATGTAGGGGTAAGTCGGCGCGGGAGTCGGCGTCGGCGGCACCGGGGTCGGGATCGAACCCCATCCGTCGACCGCGATCTGGGCCACTGGCGCGGGGGTGTTCCACCCGATATTCACTCGTCCGCTACCGGACCCCATGACGCTCGGATCGAACGCGATCGTGATCGTGCACTGATCACCCGGCGCTAGCACGAGCCCGGTCGCGCAACCGTTCACGATCCAGTCGGAGACCGGCAGGTTGGTGCTCGTGACCGACTTCGCCGCGAGCGTGCCCGACGAGTCGCCGGTGTTCGTGAGCGTGAACGACTTGGCCGCCGTCGGGCCGGCATCGACGAGCTGGCCTCCGAACGAGTAGCTCGCCGGGGACACGGTGGCGGCGGGGTAGGCGAGCGCCGGCGCAGCGGCCGCTCCGCCAACGCCGGCGATCGCGATCAGCAGCGTTGCGAGGTGCGTGAGGGCGCGGCGCACGGGGCGAGGCCAGCGCAGCACGCCGTCGAGTCGCCAGCCACGCAGAGATCGCTCCATGGCCACACTGGTCGGCACCGAGGGCGCAACCCTGAACGCAGCGGAGCGGAGTTGCTACGCGCCACGGACGAACGTCGGTGAGGTCCAACCAGGAGGCAGGATTGACGGCTCGAGCCGCGCCTCGAGGGCCTCTGGCGGCGTCGGTGTTGTAGCGCGCTCGAACTAACGCTTGCGGCGCAGCGTGATGCCGTAGCGCTGCGTCGCGAGCGACGAGCCGTCCTTGGTGACGGTGAGGGTGAGCGCGAGACGCACGCGGCTCTTCTTGCGCAGCGCCTTGCGCACCGCGGCGGTGGTGGCGACGCGTGCCGAGAGCGCACCGGCGCCGGTGATCCGCTCGATCGAGCCGGCGTCCTTGCCCGAGAGCAGGAGCTTTGCCGTCACGATCGACCCGGCCGGCGCGCCGCTCACCGCGAACGTGATCTTCGAGAGGCTCGGGCTGTACTGCGGCGAGGTGACCTTGAGCTTCACGACCGGCTTCGGGGTCGGCACCGGGGTCGGCGCGGGTCGCGGCGCGGGCGTGGCGGTGGGCTTCGGCGTCATCGTTGCCGAGGGCGTGATCAGGGGCGTCGGCGTTGGCGTCGCGGTGGGCTTCGGCGTCGCAGTCGGCGTTGGCGTGGGCGTCGGCGTTGGGGTGGGTACGGGAGTCGCCGTCGGCGTGGGCGTCGGACTCGGCGTCGCGGTGGGCACCGGAGTGGCGGTCGGGATCGGAGTGGCCGTCGGCACCGGCGACACGGTCGGCGTGGCGGTCACGGTCGGCACGGGCGTCGGCGTTGGCGTCGCGGTCGGAGTCGGCGTCGGCGTCGCAGTCGGAGTTGGCGTCGCAGTCGGAGTGGGCGTGGGCGTGGCCGTCGGGATCGGTGAGGGCGACGGCGTCGGCGGCACGTAGCCAGCCTGCTTCGTCGTGTACTGACGAGTCAGGGCTGGCGAGGTTCCGGTGCTGTCGACCGCCGTGATGAAGACGTCGTAGTCCGACTCGTTCCCGAGACCGGTGAGCTTGAACGACAGCGCGCTGGCGGAGACGTTGAAGAACTGATCCTCGTAGTTGACGACGTACTTCCGGTTGATCGACCCGTTCGCGAAAGTCGAGGCCGCCCAGCGGACGACGATGTAGTCGGCGCCCACGTCGTCCACGCCGCTCACGTTCCCCACGGTCGGGGTCGACGGCGCCGCGGCCGCGCCGGCCGGAGCCCAGGCACCGACCACGAAGATCGCGCCGACGAGCGCGAACCGCGCAGCGACGCGCGGGATCAGGGACAGGAGCCAGCGCACCAGAACATCGTAAAGCGCCCGGAGCCCGACGGCCAGCCCAGCCGGTGAGCGGCGCTCAGAGCAGCGCGGGCAACCCGAAGGTGAGGAGCGCGAGGACGGCGAGCGGCATCCCGAACATCAGCGCCAGATTGATCCGCATGTACTTCCGCACGAGTTCGGGTGCGTGGGCCGGCACCGTGACCCAATCGGGCTGCTGCGGGTCGTAGAGCACAGGCACCGTCTGCCCTTGCACGAGCAGGCCACCGGGCGAGCGGCGGCCCGCGGCGGCCTGGCTGCGCGCGATCACCTCGCGCCCATCGTGCGTGCGAAACGCGAACGTCACTTGCTGCGTACGCCCCTTCCGACTCCAGGCAACCTCGGCGACGCTCGCTTCGGCGGGCTGCGCCCTGCGGTACGACGCCTCGTATTTCCCCACCGTCGCTTGCGACTGCCTCCAGATTCTCGACAGCCCGAACGCCACGATCGCCAGCGCGACCACCAGCGTGGGATCGTCGCCGAGTGCACGGGTGACCACGATCATCAAGGCGACGGCCGCGAACGTGTACATCGTCGTCCGCGCGATCGCGTCGGCGGTGCTCCATAGCGCGTGAATCGGGAGGGGGAGCCTGACTCGCGGGATCACCCAGCTCGGATCGTTCGGGTCGAAGCGCACCACGATCGGGTCGCCGACCTGCCCGCGGAGCGTGGTGGCCTGCGCGTGCGAGACCACCTCCGTTCCGTCAACCGATGTGAACCGGACGATGGGACGGCGCTGGTAGCGCACCGGGTCGACGGCGAGACCAGCCTCGTCGAATCCCACGATCACGCCTTCACCGATCACGCTCCGTCGCATTCGGCGCCACGCCGCGAGGGCCTCGCGATGAAACGGCCGGGTGGCCACGAGGATGGTGACGAGCGCGGGCAGGTGCAGGACCAAGATGACGACGGGCACTGGGATGTGCCCGAGCTGCCGACCCGCCGTGACGAGAAGGTTCGCGACCACGAGCATCGAGACGCACCACACGGCGACGAGCTTTGCGACGCGCTTTCCCTGGCCGGGCGGCCGCTCGGAGCGCGCGGGCCGAGGCACCGGCGGCCGCTCGGGGCGGCCCACGTCGGCGGGGCGCACGAAGCGCGGAGGCTGGTCGCCAGCGTTGTCGCCTGTGGCCATGCCCGGGATATCGGCCTGGCTCGCCGACACTGTACGGCCCGGAGCGAAAGCAGCTCGACACGAAAGCGTGGTCGCAACCTGGAGACGCGCCGAGCTGCTGCCAAACGACCCCACAACCACCGCGGGCGCCCCGTTGCCGGAGCGCCCGCGAGCGAAATCTGGTGGCGGCCGGTGTTACTCGGCGGCGGAGACGATCGTGGCGATGAGGTCGCCGGAGTTGATCGGCTCGCCTTCCTTGGCGGCGAGCTCCTTGATCGTGCCGGCCTTGTGGGCCTTGACCTCGTTCTCCATCTTCATCGCCTCGATGATGCAGAGGAGCTGGCCCTCTTCGACCGTCTGACCGGCCTCGACGACGACCTTCCACATGTTGCCCTGGAGCGGCGAGAGCACATCGTCGCCGGAGGCGCCGGACGACTTGCGCTTCTCACGCTTCTTCTTCGGAGCCGCCGCAACGGCGGCGCCACCGCCGCCGGCGGCGATCGGCGGCGCAAAGAGCTTCACGGGCACGCGGCGGCCGTTTACCTCGACGAGGTAGTCGTGCTCGACGTTGTCGTCCTCGTCCTGGTCGGTCGGGACGACCGGCTCGGCCGGCGCCGTCGATGCGAGCCACTCCGGATCCTCGAGGAGCTCCGAGCAGGTCGACGCCTCGGCCCAGTTGCTCGTGGCCATGATCTTCGAGTGGAACGGGATGAGGGTGGTGAGGCCCTCGATCTTGTATTCGCTGAGCGCGCGGAGCATGCGGGCGGTGGCCTGCTCGCGGTCGACGTCCCAGACGATCAGCTTCGCGACCATCGGGTCGTACATCGGGGAGACGATGCCACCGGCGCCGACGCCGGAATCGACGCGGACGCCCGGGCCGGACGGCTCGAGGTAGTCACCGATCGCGCCCGGGGTCGGGGCGAAGTTCATCGGGGCCGACTCCGCGTTGATGCGGCACTCGATCGCGTGGCCACGCAGCTGGACGTCGTCCTGCGTGTAGTCGAGCGGGAGGCCGTAGGCGGCCTTGATGCCCTGCTTGACGATGTCGATGCCCGTCACCATCTCGGTGACGCAGTGCTCGACCTGCACGCGGGTGTTCATCTCGAGGAAGAAGTACTCGCCGTCCTGGAGCATGCCCTCGATCGTGCCCGCGCCGACGTAGTCGACGGCCTTGGCGGCGTTGATGCCGATCTCGCCGATCTTCGCGCGGAGCTCCTCGTCGACGACCCAGCTCGGAGCGGGCGCCTCCTCGATCAGCTTCTGGTGGCGACGCTGGATCGAGCAGTCGCGCTCGCCGAGGTGGATGCAGTTGCCGTGCTTGTCGGCGATGATCTGCACCTCGACGTGCCGCGGCCTCGGCAGGTAGCGCTCGAGGTAGACGGTGCCGTCGGAGAAGAACTTCTCGCCCTCGCGGCTCGCGCCCTCGAAGGCGTCCTTGAGGTCCTTCTCCTCCAGCGCGACGCGGAAACCCTTGCCACCACCGCCGGCGGCAGCCTTCACGGCGACCGGGAACCCGATCTCCTCCTTCGCGATGCGAAGGGCGTCCTCGTAGGTCTCGGTCGGCTCGGTGGTGCCGGGCACGATCGGCACGCCCGCGGCCTGCATCAGCTCGCGGGCCTTGGTCTTCGAACCCATCGCGTCGATGGCGCTCGCCGGCGGGCCGATGAAGGTGATGCCCTCGGCCTCCAGGCGCGTGACGAACGCGGCGTTCTCCGAGAGGAAGCCGTAGCCCGGGTGCACGGCCTCAGCGCCGGACTCCTTGATCACCTCGACGAGCTTGTCGATGTTCAGGTAACTCTCGGCCGCCGGGCCGGGGCCCAGCAGATACGCTTCGTCGGCGCGCTTCACGTGGAGCGCGTCGCGGTCGAGCTCGCTGTAGACCGCGACCGTCGCGATGCCCAGCTCCTCGCAGGCACGCATGACGCGGATGGCGATCTCGCCCCGGTTGGCAATGAGGACCTTGCTGAACACGCGCGCGATGATAACCCGTGGGGCCCGGAGCGCGGATCTTCGTGTGTCGACGGACGCTCAGCAACGCGCCCGCTGGTAATCGCGATCCCCCCAGCAAACGGTCCGTTTCGCGACGGCCGGGCCTCGCCCCGTGGCGCGGGGTGCACCGGAATGCAACCCATCTGGCTGAAGTCCGCCGCCCGCGTGCCGATGATGGGGCCATGGGAAAGCTGTCCCACCTCGTCGCTGCCACGCGCGAAGTCCTTGCCACTCGCGACCTCTCAACCGGCCTGCTCAAGCGCGGTGCGTTCGAGCGCGCCGTCGACGACTGGGTCGGCGGTGGTGACGCACGCCGCCCCGCCACGTCGATCCTGATGGTCCAGGTGGGTGTGAAGGGCGCGCCGCTTGCGGATCGCCCGGACCGCCAGATGATCGCGCACCTCGCGAAGTCGGTCACGGCCCTTCTGCGTGCCACCGACATCGTCGGGCACGTCGACGCCGACACCATCGGGATCCTGCTGCCCTCCACGCCCGTCGCCCAGGGCACCCTCGCGGCCGAGCGCATCGTCGCCCGCTTCCGCGACACGAACTTCGCCAAGAAGCACGGCGTCGCCGTCACCATCGGTGTCGCCAGCGCCAACACCGACGAGCCTGAGCTCGCGGCGCTCCAGGCGCTTCGCGAGGCGCGGCTCGCCGGCGGCGACCGCATCGTCGTCGCGCCCGAACGCCCTGCGCCAAGCTCTGCCGCCGCGCCGGAAGCCGGCGAGGGTGACGCCGCGACACAGGGCTCCGCCGCCTAGGCGCCCGCCACCCCGCGCGCACGCGAGCGCGCGCCCTTCAGCCGCGGTGCGCGCGGCCGATCACCTGCCTATGAGCCAGCAGCGCTCGATGTTCGGCGTGCTCCGCGAGGCGATCCGCTCGCGCGATCCCGTCACCGGCACCCTCTGCCCCAGCGCCTTTGAGCGCTCGGTGTTCGCGTGGATCGGCGATGGCGCCGGCGCGCGCCGACCCAGCTCGTCGATCCTGCTCATCGCCCTCGACCACGATGCGCGCGGCGCCACCGCCGGCCGTCCGGCCCGCCGCCAGAGTGCGACGATGCTCCGCGCCGCCGCCGACGTGGTGGTGCCTCTCGTGCGCACCACCGACATCGTCGGGCGGGTCGATGACGAGACCCTTGGCGTGCTCCTCCCGTCGACGCCCTCGGAGCAGGCCGCGGCCGTCGCCTACCGGATCCGCGACGGCATCGCGACGCTCGAGACCAACCGCGGCGTGCGCATCACCGCCAGCGTCGGCGTGGCCACCGGCCTGCTCGCCGACCCGTGGGCCTCGGTGCACGATGCCCTCGAGGACGCCCAGCTCTCTGGCGGCGACCGCGTGGTCGTGGCCGCGCCGCCGGCGCTGCGCCAGCGCGCCTGAGCGCGCCTCAGGATTGCTGAACCGCTGATTTGCGCGAGCCGGCTCGGGCAAATCAGCGGTTCGATCGTCTTGCTGGCGCTCGACAGCCCTCGAACCGGCGACAGGACCGTCCAGCCGCGTCCGTGTCGGCCAGCACGGAAGGTAGGGCCCCGGTCTGAGCCTGGTCCAACCTCTGTACCGATCGCCACAAGGAGCCGACTGGTTGGACATGAGCCACCACGAGTCTCTCTCCAACGCCCTCCGCGTGCACGGCGACCGCCGCGACGTCATCACCGACACCCTCACGCCGCAGGTGTTCCGCCGCGCCGTCGACGCCTGGATCGGCGTTGATCGCACCCACCTTCCGAGCTCGTCGCTCGTGCTCGCCCGCATCGACTGGGAGGTCGGCTTCGGCCTTCCCGTGCGCCCGGGCCGCGCCGATGTGGCCAAGGCGCTGAGGATGGTCTCGGAGCTCGTCGTCTCGACGATTCGCACGACCGATCTCGTTGGCCGAATCGACGACGACACGATCGGCATCCTCATGCCGACCACCCCGTCGCAGCAGTCTTCGCCCGTGTGCCGCCGCATCCGCGCGACCGTCAGCGAGCGCAGCCCGCTCCTCGGCATGCCGCTGACGGTGAGCATCGGCGTCGCTTCACCGCGCGTCGACGATCCGTTCTCGATCGCCCGTCAGGCGCTGGCGCAGGCCCGCGAGGAGGGCGGCGACCGCACCGTGATCGCGCAGGAGCTCTTCGCTCCGGGCATTCGTCGAGTCGCCTAGCCCGCACCAGCTTCGGGAGTAGCGCGGTGCACCACGTTGCACAGGTTCTCAGCCGGACCATTGGCTGATGGGGTCGCGCCGACTCCCGTTCTCATACTCACCGCTCTCCGACCACCGCCGATAGACGAACCATGCCTACCGCGCTGCCTGAAGCAGCCCGCCGTGCGCTGAAGCCGCTCCCCGACCTCGATAGCCGGACCCGTCGTGCCTGGACCGCGACGCAGTCCGGCGATCGCAAGGCCGCACGCCAGATCGGGGACCAGTTCCTCGTCGCCGCCGTCACCGCAGCCGCCGTCGCCCTCGTGGCACCGCAGGCCGTCACCGATTCCGCCTACCTGTTCGGCATCGCCGTCTGCGCGCTGCTCTTCGGCGTCTACCTGCGGTTCTCGCTGTACGTCGGCGAGCTCTCGGTCGACCGCGCCATCACCGCCGCGCTGCTGCTCGTGGCCGGCACGTGCTTCATCGCGCGGCCGATGCAACTGCTGCCGATGCTGTATCTCTGGCCGCTGATCCTCAGCGCCCAGTACGCCTTGCCGGGCCGGCTCGCGACCAACCTCGTGCTCTCGCTGATCACGTTCGGCTTCACGGTCGGCACGGTCGCGGACTCCGATAGCCACAAGGCTTCGGCGGTGATCTTCAGCGTCGTGATCGTGGGCGTCACACTGGCCTACCGTCGCCTGCGCCGGCACGTCGCCGAGCTGCTGATCCGCCTCGAGGAGCTGTCGGCCCGCGATCCGCTGACCGGCGCCCTCACGCAGGAGCGCTTCGAGCGCGCGCTCCACGCATGGGTCGGCCACGGCATGCGGCGCCAGGTCGAGACGAGCCTCGTGATCCTCGACGTCGACCACATGGCAAAGCTCAACGCCGCTCACGGGCACGAGGTCGGCGATGCCGCGCTGCAGCACCTGGCCCGCGTGGTCTACGACGCGATCCGCGAGACCGATGCCTTCGGCCGCCTCGACGGCGCCCAGTTCGGCCTCTTGCTCCCGGCGACGAGGGCCATTGACGCCGTCACGGCCGCCGAGCGTATCCGCGAGACGCTTGAGCGCCGCGCGAGCGAGAGCGGCGTGGACTTCACCGTGAGCATCGGCATCGCCGGCGAGCATTCCCACGACGATCCGTGGGCCGCCGCCCGCCGCGGCCTCGAGCTGGCGAAAGACACCGGTGGCAACCGGGTCGTCCTCGCCGAGGCCACCGACGTGGCGGGCCCGCGCGCCGCGGAGGCCGACCTGGCCCCGAGCGACGCGCCGCTCGCCGACGCCGCCTGACCCGCGCGGCACGACGCCCGAATGAGGCCCCGCGTCAGCGCAGGGTCGTTTTCACCGTCGAGGTCGCCGTGCCGGCCGCGTTCTGCGCGACGGTCACGATCCGCACCTTGATCGGCTTCTTGCCCTTGGCGAGCTTCTTGCCGGCGCGCGTCGGCCGCAGCTTGAGGCTCGCCTTCCCGCCGACCGCGATCGCCGCTGCCCGGCTGATGAGCACCGGCTTCTTGCCCTGGGTGGTCACCCGCACCGTCACGCGCGCGCCAGTCGGCGCCGAGACCGTCACCACCTTCTTGCCCGTGAGGAACGCGATCTTCGGCGTCTTGCCGAGCGCCTTCTTGATCAGCTGCGTGAGGACCGCTGCGCTCGCGGCACCGGGCTTCGGCGCGGCCGTCGGCTTCGGCGCGGTCGGAGCGGGGCTCGCCGCCGGAGTCGCGGTGGGGATCGGCGTGCCCTCGGGAGCCGGTGTCGGCGTGGCCGTCGGGGTCGCGCTCGGCGTCGGCGCCGGACACGCCGGGTAGTAGTCGGGGTAGCCCGGGTACGTCGGGTACTGGCCGGAGCAATCCGGGTAGTCAGCGGGGTAGATGGTCCCGCCTCCGCCGAGCGAGGAGATCCGCGAGCCAGGGCGGTTGAGCGCGGTGCGCTCTTCGATCCAGCGCGGGGCCTGAGACAGCGGCTCGTCGTAGTCGACCCAGGCAGAGAGCAGCGTCTTACCGACGTCGCCGGGCCCGAAGGTGATCGACCCCTGCGTGGTGACCTGCTTCTCGGAGCAGCTCTGCGAGGACGGCGAGCAGAACAGCCAAGTGACCGTCATGCCGCGTCCGGTCGTGGGCGAGCCCTTGATCGACGACGGCCCGAGGTAGACGGACGAGCCGACCCGGTACTTGCCCAGCAGCGCAGGCGCCGACCCGGAGTTCGCCAGGAGCTCGCAGTCGGCTGGGCCCGCGAACTCGCCGACGCCATCGTCGTACTGGTAGTCGGCGCGCAGCACGTCGGTGCCGGAACCGCACGTCGGCACGCCGTCGGGCGCCGCGACGTAGGTCGGGCCGAACGGCGGCGTCTGCACGAGCTCGTCATCGCCGGGACCGCCGTCGAGGTGACCCTGCGCCTCGCCGAAGCGGCGATCGTCGGTGAGGTAGTCGTCGCCACCGCCGCCGTCGAGCTCGTCGGCGCCGGGGCCGCCCTCGAGACGATCGGTGCTGGGGCCGCCCGTGAGCGTGTCGTCACCGCCCTGACCGAGGAGCGTGCCGAGCCCGCCGACGGCGCCCGTGATGGTGAGCGTGTCGTTGCCGGTGCCGCCGGTGAGGCCCTCGATCCCGCTGAGGCGATCGTCCTCACCCGGCGAGCCGTTGCCCGAGGTCTGCGTGTCGCCGATCGTCGCCGAGACGCCTGAGGTGCGGCGTGAGTAGGTCATGGTGTCGTAGCCGCCGCCTCCGGCGAACGTGTCGTCGCCGTCGGCCACGGCGTTCGCTCCCGGGCGCACGATCTCGTTGCCGGGGCCGCCGCTCACGGTGTCGTCGCCATCGCCAAGGTCGTACGACGCCGTGATGCCGCCACCAACGATGGTGTCCGCACCGCCGTAGGTGGAGGCCGCGAGCGAGATCCACCCCGTGCGCGAGTCGAAGTCGGTGCCCGACGGACCGGAGAACGCGGTGCCGGCCCCGGACGCCTGCGCGGCGAGCCCGCTGAGATCGATCTGGTCGTCGCCGCTGCCACCGGAGACGATGACGTAGGTGATCGGATCGTTCGGGACGCCGCAGGTCACCGACGTCGCGCTGTTGGTCGTGCACGCGGGCGCACTCGGCACCGCGCTGAACGTGACGCCGCCCGGATCCGAGAACGTCAGCACGCCGTTGGCGCCACCCGTGATGGTCACGTCGAGCGCGTTGCCGGAGCTGACGCCGACGTTGGCCTGCACCGAGCGCGCCGCGCCGTTCCCGCCCCCGGTCTGGAGCGAGACGCTGGTGCCGGCGCTCGCGGTGGCGGCGGAGATGAGCAGGAGGATGCTCGCGAGCGCGAGCGTGAGGAGCTTGGACACGGGACCTCGCGGCGGGATGGGTGGCCGCGCACTCTGGCAGACCGGGGGACGCACCGCCACGTCTCGTACCAACGTCACGGATGCGTGGCGCGCCCGCGCGCCACGGTCCGACAGACGAGGAGTACTCGCGCTAGCCGCGCACCATGCCCGCCGCGACCGTGTCGTTCGTGCCCTCGTCGATGAGGATGAACGCGCCGGTCGCGCGGTTGGTGGCGTAGGGGTCGACGACGAGCGGGCGCTTGCTGCGCAGGCGCACGCCGCCGATGCCGTTGAGGTTGAGGTGCGACGGGACCTGCTCGTCGCGCGTGAGGGTCTCGAGATCGAGCTGGTCGATGAAGGCGTCCACCTTCACCGGCGTTGACTGAGTCGTCGTCTTGAGCAGCAGGCGGGCACCGGGCTGGAGCGGCCGCTCGCTCATCCAGCAGAGGTCGGCGTCGATCTCGCGCAGCGGCTCGGGGGCCTGGGCCGCATCGACGATCACGTCGCCGCGGCTCACGTCGACATCGTCCTCGAGCGTGATGGTGACCGACTGGCCGGGCACCGCGACCTCGAGCTGATCGCCATAGATCTCGATGCTCGCGATGCGGCTCTGCGTGCCGCTCGGCAGCACGGTCACCTCGGTGCCCGGGGTGAGCACACCGCTGGCGAGCTGGCCGCCGTAGCCGCGGTAGTCGTGGAGCTCATGGCTCTCGGCATCGCCAGGGCGGATCACCCACTGCACGGGGAAGCGGAGATCGGTGCGGTTCTGGTCGCCCTCCACCTCGACGGTCTCGAGCGTCTCGAGGAGCGCCGGGCCGGTGTACCAGGGCGACGCCTCGCTCTTGGTGGTGACGTTGTCGCCGTGGAGCGCGCTGATCGGGATGACGCGCAGATCCTCCTCGCCGAGCGATGCGGCGAGCTCGCCCAGCTCAGCGGAGAGTTCGTCGTAGCGAGCCTGCGACCAGTCGACGAGATCCATCTTGTTGAGCGCGACGACGATATGGCGGATGCCGAGCAGCGCCGCGATGAACAGGTGGCGGCGCGTCTGCTCGACCACGCCCTGGCGCGCGTCGACGAGCACGATGGCCACGTCGGCCGTCGAGGCGCCCGTCACCATGTTGCGCGTGTACTGCACGTGGCCGGGCGTATCGGCGAGCACGAACGTGCGGCGGCCCGTCGTGAAGTAGCGGTAGGCCACGTCGATCGTGATGCCCTGCTCACGCTCGGCGCGCAGGCCGTCGGTGAGGAGCGAGAGATCAAGGACGCCCTCGCCGTGGCGGCGCACCGACGCGGCCTCCACCTGCTCGAGCTGGTCGGCGAGCACCTGCTTGCTGTCGTAGAGCAGGCGGCCGATGAGGGTGCTCTTGCCGTCGTCGACCGAGCCGGCCGTGGCGACGCGCACGAGGTCCGCGGCCTCGATGCGCTCGAGCTCCGGGTGGTGCGGCGTGTGGCCGTGGGTGGTCTGAACGCTCATGTCCATGGCGGTACGTCTCTCGAAGCCGGGAGCGGCTTAGAAGTAGCCCTCGGTCTTGCGGTCTTCCATCGACGCCTCGCTGGCGCGGTCGTCGGCGCGGGTCTCGCCGCGCTCGGTGACGTTGGTCTGCGCGATCTCGGCGACGACGTCCTCGAGGGTCGAGGCGGTCGACTCGACGGCGCCCGTCACCGAGAGGTCACCGACCGTGCGATACCTGACGCTCGCGAGGAACGGCTCGGAGTCGCGCTCGTCGCGCTCGATGAGCGGGTCGTCGGCGTAGAGCATGCCGTCGCGGCGGAACACCATGCGCTCGTGCGCGAAGTAGATCGACGGGAGCTCGAGGCCCTCGGCGGCGATGTACTGCCACACGTCGAGCTCGGTCCAGTTGGAGATCGGGAAGACGCGCACGTTCTCGCCCTGGCGGACGCGCCCGTTGTAGAGGTTCCACAGCTCGGGACGCTGGTTCTTCGGATCCCAGCCGCCGAAGTCGTCGCGGAAACTGAAGATGCGCTCCTTCGCGCGGGCGCGCTCCTCGTCGCGGCGGGCGCCGCCGAAACAGGCGTCGAAGCCGTGCTCCTCGATGGCGTCGAGCAGGGTGGTGGTCTGCAGGCGGTTGCGCGAGGCGCGCGGGCCGGTCTGCTCGGTCACGCGGCCGGCGTCGATCGTGTCCTGGACCGAGGCGACGATCAGGCGCTCGCCGAGCTCCGCGGCGCGGCGGTCGCGGTAGTCGATCACCTCGGGGAAGTTGTGCTCGGTGTCGACGTGCAGGAGCGGGAACGGGAACTTGCCCGGGCGGAACGCCTTCTCGGCGAGGCGCAGCAGGACGATCGAGTCCTTGCCGCCGGAGAACAGCAGCACGGGCTTCTCCAGCTCGGCCGCAACCTCGCGGAAGATGTGGATGGCCTCGGCCTCGAGGGCCTGCAGCTTCGTCAGCACAGGGGCGTCCAGGATGGTCGGAGTGGTCATCGGTAGGCGGGGGTCGACGTGGCGGTGTTGCGAGCACCATCCGCGGCCGCCTCGCGGGCGACGTGGCGACGGTGGAACACCCAGGCCACCGCGCCGGCGGCCAGCGGCAGCGCGACGATCAGCCAGGCCGGGATGTTGGCGCCGGCCTTCGTGGCGACGCCGAGCGATGCGGCCAGCAGCACGCAGGCGAGCGCGGGGCGCAGCCCGTTCGAGGGCACGTGCGGCAGCAGCGCCGTGCCGATCAGCACGCCGGGGATCGAGCCGATCAGCAGCGTCGCGGCAAGGCCGTAGTCGATGTTGTCGGCGAAGGCGTGCGCGATCGCGGCGGTCCACATGAGCACGGCGGCGTGGAACACGTCGGTGCCGACGACGCGGTGCGGCTTGAGCCGGAAGAAGAGGATGAGCGCGAGGCCGATCAGCGCGCCCGAGCCCACCGAGGTGAGGCCGAGGATCGCGCCCATCACGAGTCCGAAGCTCACGGCGCTGCCCTTCGCGCGCGGGGTGAGCTCCACCTCGTCGCGCTCGACCTCGGAGAGGTGCGGCATGAACCAGACGCGGTAGAGGATCGCGAACGACACGAGCAGCAGAGCGCCAGCGACGAGCGAGAGCAGGATGGAGTTGTAGGAGTCGCCGTAGGCGTTCTCGAGCTGCACGCTCGCGAAGACGCCGATCAGCGCGCCCGGCACGGACCCGAACGCGAGCCATTTGGAAATGCCCATGTCGACGGTGCCGGCGCGCAGGTGGCGCCATCCGCCGACGGTCTTCGTGACCGCGCCGTACGCGAGGTCGGTGCCGACCGCGATCGACGGCGGCACGCCGCCGGCGAGGAGCAATAGCGGCGCCATCAGCGAGCCGCCGCCGATGCCCGTGAGGCCGACCAGGATGCCGACGATCAGGCCGAAGGCGATGAATTGGGGATCGATGCCGAGCACGGGCTAGGCGGCCTCTTGGTGCAGGCCGCACTCGACCTTGTCGGTACCGGCCCAGCGGCCCTCGCGACCCTCACCCGGGCGGGTGCACGGCACGCAGCCGATCGAAGCGAAGCCTTGATCGTGGAGCGGGTGGTAGGGCAGCGAGAGCTTGTGCACCTCGCGCCAGACGTCCTTGTCGTCCCAGTCGGCGAGCGGGTTGATCTTCACGAGTCCGAACTGCTCGTCCCACTCGACCTTCTTCGCGGTCGCGCGGGCCGGCGACTGCTCGCGGCGGATGCCGGTGATCCAGGCATCCAGGCCCGAGAGGCCCTGCTTCAGCGGGCCGATCTTGCGGATCGCGCAGCAAAGTGAGGGCTCGCGCTTCCAGAGTTCGTCGCCGTGCTCGGCCGCCTGCTCCTGCAGGGTCGGGCCGCGCCAGCGCTCGATCGTCGTGGAGTAGCGGGCCTCCACGGTGGCGAGGAGGTCGTAGGTCTCGGGAAAGAGGAGATCGGTGTCGAGCGCGAACGCGCGGCCGTTCGGATCGGCGCGGTAGAGGTACTCGAGCAGCACCGACTCCTCCTTCTGGAAGGAGCACGCGAGCGCGACCTGCTGACCGAACGTCTCGACGGCCCAGGCCACGACTTCGGCGGCGGTGGCTTCTTCGAGGTCAGGAAGCTGGAGACTGACTTCAGGCACGGGAATTCAAAGTAGCAAAACTCCGCAGACTTTCGCTGATTTGTCGGCAGGCGCCGGAGAATGCCTTAGACGCACGCGCGGAACGACGGTATTTGGCGCGCATGCGCCAGGTCGCTGGCGGGCCGAAATCACGCAGGTCTGACCAGTCCGCCCGCCCGGCGGGCGTTTCCCGGACGCGATTCCCTGTGGTGGGAACGGTCCGTAGGGGAAATTTCGCTTCCGCACTGGCCATGCGTACGAGTGGGCGGATACAGCGCCAGCAAGTAACGCCGATTCCCCAGAACGTGCGATCTACGCATTTCCGGCATGCAATGGTGGTCGTCGCGGCGGTCGCCGCGACGCTGCTGTGCCTGGCGGCGTTCGGCGGTCCCACCACGTCGCTGATCGTGATCGGCACGCTCCTCGCCGCGGCGATCTCCCGGCTCCCCTTCCTCATCCACGCGCGCTGGGCCGTCAAGGTGCCGGTGGTGCTGTTCTGCGTGAGCCAGGGGCTCTGGGCGCTGAGCGACGTGCTCCGCGGATTCTCGGATGCCCGCGCGGGCGGCGTGGCCCTACCCGGCGCCGAGGCCGCCGCCGCCGCCGGCAGCGGGATCTTCTGCGTCGTCATCCTCTGGACCGTCTACCTCCGCGGCCGGCCCCGCACCGAGACCTGGCTGGATGCCGGCATCTTCGTCGTCGCGCTGGCTCCGGCACTGTGGCTCCTCGTGATCGCGCCGACCACCGATCTCCAGGGCGACCCGTGGGTCGCGGTCTGGGCGGTCGTCACGCTGCTGCTGATGTTCGTCGGCGGCGTGTTCCTCCTCAGCGGCGGGATCTGGAACGCCCCGTCGGTGGCGCTCGTGATCGGCGTGATCGGGAGCGTCGTGACGGACATCGCCATGCGCATCCCCGATGCGACCGCCCCTGCCGCCGAGCCCCATTTCCTCGTCGCCTTGATGTGCGCCATATTCGTGGCGCGCGATCCCGAGCTCCCGAACGTGTTCGAGAAGGGCGGCCGCCGGACCGGCATCCCGCTCGACGCCCGCGTGTGGATGCTCGCCATGGTGCTCGCCCTGCCGATCGGCGCGCTCGGCTTCACGTACGTCAAAGGCGACGCGGCCCCGATCGCGACGATCTCCGCCAGCGTGGGCC